>JAZUAC010000001.1:0-47569 GCA_045637775.1 Acutalibacteraceae bacterium
GCTCGTTAATCAGCGTGAGTGGTTCCGTGCAAAGGACGGCACCTACACCGTAGCTCGTATCGATCAGGAAACCGGCAACTACATGGTATTGCCCTTGGTTTGCCACACTACCGAAGGCCCCGAGACCCACGGTACTTACCTCTGGGGTGAGTTCGAGAATCTTGACAAGATTGAGGATCGTTTGCTCGATGGTCCTTACATCCACCATTTCGTAGAAATCGAAGGCGATTACAGAAAAGAGTTCAAGGAGTTCTGCAAGTACTTCCCGAACTTAAAGTATGACGATTCCTGCGAGAAATAATATGGTATAAACCAAAAGCCCATCCGTCTTTTAAGTCGGATGGGCTTTTTTATGTTTATTTAACCTTAAATATCAACGTTTCAAACTCTTTCATTTCAACCTCGATTTTGTCAGAGGTGAAAGAGGTCGAGGTTGGGGTTATGGGTGTTATTTCGGCAATGTGGGGCAGGGTTATTGTCTTTTTGCCTGCCGTTGCAGAATGTATGCACAAATAACCGTTGCCGTGGTAAATCACGTCACCCGAATCGCAGTAGCAATGCACACCTGCACCGATAAGACGCTGACGCAAGGCATCGGTGTCAAGCTCGGTCAAATCCTTTAGCTCGGCCGTTAAAACGGGTATGCCGTTGTCCTCGCAAAAGGTTTTGAGTGTCTTTGCGGTGTCGCCGAAATATTCTTCGGGATAGGGCAGAATGACCGCTTTGTAGTTCTTGCAATGCTCATAGTCCTCGACCATCATAATGTCATAAGGCATTCCCGTGTTACCGAGTGCTATGCGGTATTTACCTGCAATGTAGTACATGGGGTCGGTAGTGCCGACGCGACGGTGATAGGTTTCGTCGATTATCAGCACAACCTCGGAATTTGATGCAGGAATACTCGACTCGGTGTAATCGGTCATTATTTCTTTAAACTGCTTCATTTCGCTCATCAGCTCGGGACAGTCATACCAGCCACCCCACATATCAAACCACCAAAAGGCGTTTGAATGGGTCAGCTGACGGGCAAAGGCTTTGCGTACAGCCGCAACCGAGCCCTCGACCGTTTCGGGACCCTTCCAGATAGGACTTTCATACTTTTTCTCGGGGTCAACACCGGGACGGCAGTTTCCGGGATAATCGGAAAGATGGGTGCGAATATCGTTCTCGGCAAAATACAGCTTACCGTGTATTTTCAAGGATTGACCGGGGATAGGCTCGTGCCAGTCCTTGCCCAAAGCACGCATAAAGGCATAACTGTTTGGCGAGCAGAAAAAGTCAACGTTGGGGCATTTCAGCATTTCCCAAAGTCCGCTTGAGCCTCTCACGGGTCCGCCAATGTCTACAACATAGCCAAAAAATGCACCGACTATCTGCTTGTAATCCACACATTCTTTGGTAACCTTAGCAAAATGAGCAATCGTTTCGGCGATGCTGACGTTCAAAAACTCAAGATAATGCCGTACCGTTTCGTCCTCTATAATGCCGTTGCCTGAATATGTCTTTTCTACGGGGATTTCAACATCTTCCAAGTACTTTTCGGGGTAATGGTTTTTGAGGTAAAGGTTAAAATACTTCTTTGTGTTGGGGCAAATACTGCCTTTTGAGTCAAAGTGGAACCATTCCTCGGTAAAACCGCCCGCAATCTGATAACCTACGATATTGTCGGCATAATCCGAAGCTTGAACGTGTGCAATATACTCACGGAGCAGTTTTGCACCCGTGATTTTAAACTCCTCAGAATAAATTGCCTCACGGAATCGTCCGTCATCACTTTGGCAACATTCTTCCATGTGTTCATCAACCCACCATTGAGGCATTGTGATGCGGACACGTGGGAAAATCTTGGCATCGGGACAAGCTGCAACAATTTGCCTTACATTTTTATCAAACTCGCTGAAATCGGGCTTGCCTTGTGTGTCAAAAATACCAAAAAGAGGGGAGAAGCCCGTGTTTGCATTAAGCGGCAAACTCGAAAACGAGGCGCAAAGCGAGTAAAGCTTGTAACCAGCATCGGCAAAGTCTTTACAATGTGAACGCTCGTCAAAATAGGTTATGTAGGCAGCTGCAGGTGTTTTTTTGCCGTCAACAAATAAAATGGGTTTTCCGTTTACAAGTTCAATTTTACTTTCAACCATAATTAAACTCCCTTTTCAACAGCATCTTTAATTTCCCAATTATTGGCCTCAAGACGCTTTTCGGCTTCTTCGTATGAAACGTTGGCAATTTCTTTGACAATGCGTATCATTCGGTCACGCAGTTTAACATTAACGGGTTTAATGTAAATCATATAATTCTCATAAACGCGGCCGTATTTAATCATAACGGCGGTTGAAAGCATATTAAGTACCATTTTGTGTGCGGTGCCTGCCTTCATTCGAGTAGAACCCGTAACAACCTCGGCACCTGTGTCGGTGGTGATATAAAGGTCGGCAATTTCATTGATTTTGCAACCCTCGTTGCAGGTAAGACCCACCGTCAAAGCACCGTTTTCTTTGGCTAAATCCAATGCGCCGATAACATACTGTGCACCGCCCGCAACCGAGATTCCAACAACCGAATCAAGCTCGGTGATATTGTATTTCGCAAGGTCGTTACGACCTGCTTCATAGTTGTCCTCGGCACCTTCAACGGCGTTGCGGATGGCCTTGTCACCGCCCGAAATAAGGCCTACAACCATATCGGGTGAAACACCGTAGGTGGGAGGGCATTCCGAAGCATCGAGAATACCCAGTCGACCAGATGTTCCGCAACCGATGTAAAACAATCGACCGCCTTTATTGATGCGCTCCGAAACACGGTCGATAACCTCGGCAATTTGGGGTAAAACCTTTTCCACGGCCAAAGCGGCATTTAGGTTTTCGGCCTGGATAACCTTTGCCATTTCCAACGATGTCATTTTATCAATATGGGTTGAATTTGGATTTCTTTTTTCGGTGTTAAGCATTTTAATTCTCCTTTACGTCATTTGCGCCTGCAAGTAAAACGGCACCAATTACAGGCTCTTTGTCAAGAATTTCGATGGATTTTAAACGAATGTCATTGATTTGTCCCAACAACATCGGAATAAATCGGTCTGCCTTTTTTGTGACACCGCCCGCCAAAATGACAGGTACGGTTTTGGCTTGGTTGGGAAAACGACGTATTGCCGCTAAAAGTTTGGTTGCAAACTCGTTTGCATTGCTTTTTATAATATCCAATGCTACCTTGTCGCCTTGTTCTGCCGCATCAAACACATCAAAGGCAAACTGTGCCATATAGGTTTTGCCTTGTGCATACATATCGGTTATGATTTTGTTAACATCGTTTCCAACTTTTTTTGTGACAATTTCGGTCAAAACAGTTTTTGAACCGCTTGAATCTAGATCGGCAAAAACGGCCTCCAGACAGCATCGTCCGAGCTCCGAACCCGAGAAAATATCACCGATAAAGTGACCATAACCGCCAATGCGATGCCGCTGACCGTTGACACTCGAGTAGATTATCGAGCCTGTTCCCATAATGGCAATAATACCGTCCGAACGGTTAAGTCCTGCCGAAATTATATTTTCGGCATCATTAGAAATGCAAAGCTTTGAAAAACAATACTTTGAAAGTGACGATTCAACCGCTTCACGGTTGGATGCTATTCCGCAACCTGCACTGCCAATATGTACCGAAACCTTGCCAAACGGAATGTCGTTCAAAATTTGCTTAATTCCGTCGTTCATAACCGTAATGGTTGTTTCAATTCCAACGCTTGTGGGGTTGCAAGCACCAAGTGTCAGCTGCTTTAAAACCTTGCCACTTTTATCGGTTAAAATAAACTTTGTTTTGGTACCGCCACCGTCAACACCTAAAAAGTATGAGGCTTCTTCGCGAAAATCAAAAAGTGAATTAAGGTCGGTGTCAAGAATTTTAGCAAGCTCGGGCAGAATTTCCGAGGGTGGAAACGCAAGTCCCGATTCCCACTTGCTGACGGCTTTGCCCGTGTAAGAAAGCATTTCGGCCAATTTAACCTGACTAAGCCCTGCTTTCTTTCGCGCAGCTTTTAAATTTTGGGCAAAAAGTTGTTTGTTATCCAACAAAATCGCCTCCTTTATGCTCATTATATACCACAAAAGTCTACTTGTAAACCTACAAAACAAACATTTTCACATAAAATATCTACAATTCGTGGAATATTGATAAAAGCGTCCTATCCAATAAAAGGATAAGACGCTTTTTTATAATTATCTTCTGTAAACATAGTTGAGGCGCTTGTATTTTTGACAATCAAGCGATTTCAACTGCTCTGTGGTCAGTCGGTAAGACCAATTTCCTTCGGCCTGACCGGGAATATTAAGACGGGTGTCCGAGCCGTATTTCAAAAGGTCCTGAATAGGGAAGATGACAGTACCTGCGTGACTTACCATCATCGTTGCAATGATTCGGTCATAGCAAGCATCCCAATTTTCATCGAAATAACCGCAGTATTCCAGCATTCCCTTACGCGTGGCTTCGTCTAGTTCCCAAACATATCCCAATAATGTATTGTTATCGTGCGTGCCGGTGTAGGCAATGCAGTTGTTGGGATAGTTGTGAGGCTGATGTGCACTGTCACAGTCATCAATAAATCCGAATTGGAACACCCTCATACCGGGGAATCCACTGTATTTCACAAGGTCGATAACCTCTTGGGTAATGTCGCCCAAGTCCTCGGCAATAACAAAATTCTCACCGCGGATGGAGTTTACCATGTCGACAAAATCCTTACCCGGACCCTTGACCCAACGACCTTCCTTGGCGGTTTTGGCGGTGGCGGGCACACTCCAATAGCTTTCAATTCCTCTGAAATGGTCAATTCTCACACCATCAAAAAGCTCAAACATATTTTGCAAGCGTGCTTTCCACCACGAAAAACCATCAGCCTTCATTTTATCCCAATCATATAAAGGATTGCCCCAAAGCTGACCTTCCTCGGCAAAATAATCGGGAGGTACACCTGCAACGTCGGTGGGATGATACTCACTGTCAAGCAGGAACATATCACGGTTGCCCCAAACATCGCTTGAATCTAATGACACATAAATAGGAATATCACCGATAACCTTAATGTCTTTTTCGTGTGCGTAATTCAGGATTTCTTTCCACTGACGGAAAAACTCATACTGCACAAAGTACCACATGAAAAGTATGTCTTGGTCGGGAGTTTCAACCGTCCAATCAAGCCATTCTGCATCATTGTTTGCTGTTTTTAGTGCCATAAATTCGCAGCATTGCTTTATGTATGGTCTTTTCTCAATAAATTTCAAAACCTCACCGTGGTCGGTTACTCTTTTTGAAGCCTTAAATAAAAGATCCAATCGTTCAAGTCTTAAACGGTCAAATTCACAGGCATAAGGTGTCTTTTGGCGGGCCTCAAACAGTTCATCGGCCGTAATGAGTTTTTGCTCAAACAAAATTTCGGGGTCGATAAAAAACGGATTGCCGCCAAATGCAGAGTAGGATTTGTAAGGCGAGTTGCATTCGTCTATCATACTGAAGGGTAGCACCTGCCAATAAGAAAATCCGCAATCGGACAAAAAGTCTATAAACTCTTTGGCGTGCTTGCCAAATGTACCAATCGAATAATCTCCAGGCAGGGAGGATATGTGCATCAAAACACCGCTTGTTCTTTTCATTGTGTTATTTCCTTTTATAATTTTTTTAAATCAGTGCAATAAGTGCCGCAAGATTTCCTCTTTCACCATTGGTGTATCGGTGAGAGAAAAAGTCGTCATGCAAGCATTTTGTACAAAGGTCGGTTACCGAAATGTTTTCGGGATTCAAGCCTGCCAAAATAAGCGTCTGATGGTTGGTTTCCCAAAGGTCAATGTGATATTTTCCGTTGCCGTCATGGTGTATTATACGGTCAAGGTCAATCCCCTTCATTTTGATAAATTCATCATAAACGGGCTTATCAACCTCAAAGCAACAAGGACCGATAGAAGGAGCAATGCCTGCCTTGATGTCCTTGGGGTCACAACCAAAATGCTCCTGCATTTTTTCAACCGTCTTTTTACCAATCATTTGTGCTGTGCCACGCCAACCGGCATGAGATGTTGCAACAACGCGCTTTACAGGGTCGTAAAACATCAATCCAACGCAATCGGCATACTGTGTTACAAGGGTAAGACCTTTGACATTGGTGATAAGTCCGTCAATGTCATCGTAATCGCGTTCGCAAACAATACCTTTGCCTGCATCATCCTCGGTCACAATGCGGATGTTGGTGGTGTGTGTCTGATGTGACAAAACACACTTTTTGTAATCGGTACCCAATGCATCACACATTCTTTTGTAATTCTCGGTTACGGCGTCGGGGTCATCACCGCGAGTGAAAGACATATTCATGGTACTGAAAATGCCTTTCGATACACCGCCGTGACGGGTGGTGAAACCGTGTGTCACACCGTCACACAAAAGGGAAGGGAATTGAACAAACACAAGGTCGTTGTGGTCAACAATTTTAAGATTTTTACTGTTCATATATTACCTCATTTGTTACCGTCAAGCTTAATATCAGTGTGGGTTTCAATATTAAATCCACCGTCATAGCATTTGGCTATAATCGTGCCAACTGTGTCAGTGCGGTAGACTTTAGATCCGCTTTTAATCAAGCGGTCAATGGCATCGCTATGCGGATGGCCATAAGAGTTGCCCTTACCGCATGAAATAATAGACACCTGCGGAGTGACCTTTTTCAAAAAGTCGGTTGTTGAAGAATTTCCGCTTCCGTGGTGACCGACCTTTAAAATATCGGCATCAAGATTCAGACCACTATTCATCATGTCCAACTCGGCCGGTTTTTCTGCATCACCCGTGAAAAGAATGGTGTTGGAAAAACAGTTGACCAAAAGTGTGAGAGAATAGTCGTTCATGTCGCTGAAAATCGAATTTTTGGCAGGGCTTAAAGCAGTAATACTATAATCTTCTTTTTCAACTATTGCCGTACTCGAATTTAGATACAACTCACGGCATTTTTCCTTGGCAACAGCATCCATGGTGTTTTTATATACTGCGGTGTCGGGAAGGTAATCTTTACCGATAGCGGGCATACAGACCATTTCAACCTTAAATTCCTTGAAAATATCAACCGCGCCGCCTATGTGGTCCTCATGAGGGTGGGTCAAAACGAAATAGTTGATAGTTTTGACACCAAGACCTTTGATATATTCTGCAACTTTATTACCGTCTTGTTTGTTACCTGCATCAATCAGTGCTACTGTATTGTCGGGAAACAGTAAAAGCGAGCAATCTGCCTGACCTACATCAAGGAAATAAATCGTTAGCCGCTGGCTTGAAAAAGCATCTTGAACTTCTTTTTCTCCGCAACCGCAAAACAACCCTAAAAGACAAGCAACCGTTAAAAATATACTTAAAAGCTTTTTCAAAATAATCAGCCCTATCGTTGTTGTATTAAAGTTTTAAACCATATAATATTATATCTAAATTAACTGCGTTTTGCAACAGTAAAAGGTTTTATACCGATATAAATAAAAACAGACCCCAAATCTGGATAGACTGCTCCAATTTATGCTGTACGCTCAAATTGGGGCAGTCTATTAGATGGGTCTTATGTTATATCTCTAATTCTTCTTCCAAAATCACGGTTACACCGAGTGTTTTTGCCTTGGCTAATTTACTGCCGGCGTTTTCACCGCAAAGCACGTAATCGGTCTTTTTAGAAACCGAGCCCGTTACCTTGGCACCCATTGACTGCAGTTTTTCGGTTAGTTCATCGCGGGTGTACTTTTGAAATGTTCCTGTGATAACAACCGTCTTTTGGAAGAATATACCGTCGGAATCGGCGGATACCGCACCTTCAGGTGAAAAACTCAAAAGACCTGAAACCCGTTCAAACTCGTTGAGATTATCGGAATTACTGAACCATTTGGTTATTTCGTCGTTCATAATACTGCCAAAGCCGTCCAACCCCGAGAAATCGTAGTCCGATTTTACGGCGGTCAAAAAGTCGTTGACACTGCCCAAAAACAGTTCCGACATATCTTTAGCAGCACTTTTGCCGACAAGCGGAATGTTCATGGCAACCAAAAAGCTTGAAAGTTTGGTATTGCGTGCATTTTCAATGGCGTCAATCAGATTTTTATAAGATTTTTCACCAAAGCCTTCAAGCGCGGTAATCTCGTTTTCAAAACGCGAAAGTTTGAAAATATCCTCAATAGATGTTATCCAACCTTTTTGAATAAACTTTTCCAAGGTTGCTTCCGAAAGACCGTCGATATTCATAGCCTGCTTGGAAACAAAGTGAGTAAACTTCTTTATCTGTCGACCTGCACAGTTTGAATTACCGCAGAACAAAACCTTAATCTCTCTGCCGTCGGAATCGGTTGTTTTTATCTCGGTGTTACCACCGCAAACGGGACAAACAGCAGGGAAACTCAACACATAATCGGGTCGGTCGGATTCTTCAGCGCTCAAATTGCGCTCAACATGTGGGATGATCATGTTCCGTTTGGAGACCAATATTCTGTCGTCCAAGCAAAGCTTTAAATTTTCAATGAATGTCATGTTGTGCAGCGAAGCGCGGTTTACATTGGTGTTGTCAATTTCAACCGTATCAAACTCGGCAATGGGGGTCAACTGACCTGTACGCGAAATGTTCCAAACAACATCTCGCAGAACCGTTTCAAAATGCGGGTCACCGAATTTATAAGCAATGCCATCCTTAAAATGGTGCGAAGTTTTGCCCTGCGCTTTGGCAAATGCAACATTGTCATAAGAGAACACAATACCGTCAATGGGCAAGCCGTGTGACTCGGCAAGCGACTTTAATTTTAATATTTTTTCGGTGACTGTATCGGCAGTATCACGCGAATCGAGTGCCTCGTGCATATTGGTGTCGAATCCAAACTCAACCAGCCTTTTAAGGCGGAGCGACTTCAACAGAACATCGTCCAAACCCTCTAAAACATTGAAAGGATAGAACTTAACACCTCGGTCTTTGCAAATTCTCGAATCAAGCTGACGCACCGAGCCCGAGGCAAGATTTCTCGGGGTAGAGTATTTGTCTTCGTCGTTGTCGATGTTTTCGTTGATGCTCTGGAAGGTCGGAATGTCGATCAAAGCCTCACCTGTAACAACCAAACGGTCAGAGTAGGGGATAGTAAGCGGAATATTGGCAAACACGCGTGCGTTGTGAGTGATAACTTCACCGATATTGCCGTCACCACGGGTGGATGCCGCAGAAAGCACGCCGTTTTCATACTCAAGCTTTACGGTAAGTCCGTCTAATTTAAGGCTCAAAAAACCGTCCGACGATGATAGCATTTCCATAACGTCGGCAACATCCTTGGTTTTTGCAAGGCTCAAAAGGGGAATAGGGTGCTGAACCTTTTGCAGCTCACTAACGGCCTCAAAGCCTGCCCTTTGGGTGGGAGAGTTGGGCAAAATCAGACCGGTTTCATTTTCTAATGCTGTAAGCTCGTCAAACAACTTGTCATACTGCGCGTCGGATAACGAAGGAGTGTTTTGGTTGTAGTACTCATCGGCACATTTGTTTAAGTATTCAACAAGATAAAGTACTCTTTCTTTTTTCAAATCCTGCATGGTTTTACCGCCTTTAAGACATCAACAATTTTCATACATGTATATTATATTTCATTTTAAAATGAAAGTAAACACCGATTTTCGGTTTTGATATATTATATCTATATTTTACTATAAAAAACAACACCGCATCACCGAAAAAGTCGGTAATGCAGTGCTTAAAATGGCTATATTGAAATTAAGGTTTAATAATCTTATTTCATGTTGCTCTCGTAAGACTCGATCATCTTCTTGACCATCTGTCCACCGATAGAACCGGCCTGCTTAGCGGTAAGGTCACCGTTGTAACCCTGCTTGAGGTTAACACCAACCTCAGAAGCTGCCTCCATCTTAAAACGGTTGAGTGCTTCCTTTGCCTCAGGAACTACTGCCTTCATTTCTTTCACTCCTTTTCATAAACTTTTCGCTTGCAATAATATTGTGAGTCGGAGTGAAAAATATATTATAGGTAAAATCTGTTTATTTAAATCACGAAAATCAATATCTTCTGTTTTTCTTTTTGCGTTTGTGTTTGGGTGAGTTGAGCACAAACAAAGAAATCACGAAAGCAACAATTCCTAAAAGAATGATGATTACAACAACCCAAAATATTGGCGAACCGAAAACTGCTGAGGTGATTTTTTGTGCCTGATCACCAATATACATTAAAGTGCTTCTTTCAATGCTTTGACTTGCTATCATTGGAACAGTTCCCAAAACCTCGCCTGCATAAACCACTTTGCATTCTCCCAGCACTTCGCCTTTGTTTATGGGTGCAGTGTAGGATTCTTTATACCAACTCAGCTCATAAGTAATGGTGGAACGGTCGGCAACCTTGGGGACGGTTGCCGATACAGAACCTCCCGGAACAGCCGCAATGTAATCGGTATCCCATGCAAGTTCGACGGGAGCTTCTCCTAAAAACTCATCAGTATTTAAAATAGTTCGGTATTCAAAATTGTTAAATGCCCATTCATAAAGAGCTTTTGAATCGCCAAACTCAATACGGATTTTTTTGCCGCTTTCATTATATACCGGACTGTTCATCAGAATGCACATGTACTCTAATCCGCCGTCCTTTTGTGCGGTTGATATTAAACAACGTCCGGCCGCATCGGTGTAACCGGTCTTTACTCCGCGGGCGGGTTCGTAGTAGTACAATTCGCCTTTGTATTTTTCAGCGGTGCATTTTTCGCTATTGTTTAATAACAAAAAGTTGGTGGTTGTTATGGTGCGAGCCTTGTTTTTATTGGTGGCTTCAAGCTTGTATTTTGTTGTGTAGACGACCTCGCGGAGTGTGTCTATTGCTAAAACGGCAGTGGTTAGCTTATACATATCCGAAACGGTAGTATAATGCTCGGGGTCGTGCAGACCGTGAGCATTTGCATAATGTGTTGCACTCATACCAAGTGCAGCCGCTTTTTGGTTCATTTTTTCACAAAAAGCTTCGATACTGCCTGCTACATGTTCCGCAATGGCATTGGCGCCTTCATTGGCGGACGACATCAGCAAAACATAAAGCATCTGTCTTACCGTCAAAACTTCGCCAACCTTTAAGCCGCCTGTTGACGAATCAGTGCCTTCCAAGGATTTGATAGCATACTCGGAGACGGTTATGGTTTCCGAATCGAGATCTTTTGTGTTTTCGTAAAGCACCAAAGCCGTCATAAGCTTTGTGAGCGATGCGGGATATAGCTTTTGATCGGCATTCTTTTGATAAATAATTTCGCCGGTTTTTATATTCACCAGCATTGCACCTTCAGCATCAACCTCAAAATTAGTCGGTGTGTAGGCGGAGGTTGGTGTGATGACTAACGGAATGGTAAGTATAACAACAAAAATTACGCAAAAAATTTTCTTAATCACAGGCGATTCTCCTTGAAATAACTAATTGGGGATAGTATAATCAAACATATAGTTATATTATAGCAACAAAACACAAATATTTAAAGAGTTATTTTTGTTTTAGGGGTGATTTTTTCGTGATCTACGTTACAGGTGATATGCATGGTGATGAATCGAGGTTATATGATTCCCAATGGCGAAAACTAAAACCTGATGATATTCTTATTGTGTGTGGCGATTTCGGTTACCTGTGGAATGGCGGCAAACGCGAAAGAAGTGTTATTGAATATCTTGGAAGCCGAAAGTTTACGGTTTGCTTTGTTGACGGTACTCACGAAAATTTCCGAAAGATTTATTCCTGCCGTGAGACGGTTTGGAAGGGCGGCCATGTTCACCGAATCAGCGGAAATTTGTTTCATTTAATGCGTGGACAGATTTTTAATATCGACGGTATTAAAATATTCACCTTTGGTGGTGGCGAAAGCGACGACCGCGACCTTCGTCACGAGGAGGAAAAGGGAATATGGTACCGTGATGAGCTACCAACTCCGCAACAACTTGCAACCGGTGCAGAAAATCTTGACGAAGCAGGACTCAAGGTTGACTATATCATTACACATGAGCCACCGCTTTCGGTTAAAAGCTCAATGCTTCTGAGAAAGGGTCAGCCTGACCGACTTAATAAACTAAACGGCTATTTTCAGGAGCTCGCAAAATCGGTCAAGTTCAATCATTGGTATTTTGGCTCACTGCATGAGGACAGGCTTGTGACTGCCGATTACACCTGCCTTTTTGAAAAGATTATTCCGTTGGGAAGCAAAGAACAACCCAAATAAAATAAGGAGTGATAGCAATGTTTATTCACAGCAAAAGAAATGCCGAAATCAAGGTTGATTTTGAAAAGGGTTATATTGATTCTTTCAATATAAACGGTCGCGAATTGCTGACCGATACTCACGCACCGTTGTTTATTATCAGATTTTTGGACAAGGATGCCAAATTCCACTATTTTTCAGCCTTTGATGCCGAGAGTAAAACCGAAAATGGCAATGAGGGTGTTTACAAAGGTTTCTCGGAGGATTTTGAGGTTAAGGTTAAGTGCAACGCCGATACAAAGCACTTTGTTGAGTGGTCGGTCGATGTTACTAACCGCACCGACATGGCTATTGAGTGGATTGACCTTGCTGACTACAACTTCAAAAATTTCCTCACGGGAAAAGACGGCGAAGGAAGATTTTTGTTGCCCTATAACGAGGGTGTTTTGTTCGATAGCCTCGATGAAAAGCAAAAAAGCTGGTTCTCTTATCGCGATCCCGAATACCCGTCCGAGGGTAGCTACACCATGTTCCCTTATATGCTTTCTTCGCAGTTTATGTCCTATATGATAGGTGATGACGGTATTTATATCGGTGCACACGACTGTGAAAGAGCGCCCAAAGGTCTTGATGTAAGACCCAAATACGACGGCGCAACAACCCAGGTAAGACTTTACACCGGTTGTGAGTTTGGTGAAAGTTTCAAGATGGACTATCCGCTTGTTACCGATGTATTTAAAGGTGAGTGGCAGGATGCCTGTGAAATTTACCGCGATTGGTTTGAACAAAATCTTCCCGAGGGTGTTGTTCCGGTTGAGCAGAATGACAAATTGCCTGAGTGGTACAGTGAGCGACCCTTGACCGTGTTGTTCCCTGCGAAGGGCCGTCACGATGTTGATACCAATAATACGGGTGGAATTTTCCCTTATATGAATGCAATGCCTTATATCAATGAACTCAAGAAAAAGATTGATACAAAGGTTATGGCACTTATGATGCATTGGGAGGGTACTGCAATATGGGCGCCGCCTTATGTGTGGCCACCTTACGGTGGTGAAGAGCCTTTTAATGAGTTTGCCGATGAACTGCATAAAAACGGTGACCTTTTGGGCGTTTATTGCAGTGGCTTGGGCTACACCATTTATAGTCGTATTGACCCAATGTATAACCGTATAAACGAGTTCAGATTTGAAGGCTATGACAAAGCAATGTGTGTTGCACCCGACCAAACCTTGCCTTTGAGTAAGATTTGCACCGCGCAAAGAGCAGGCTATGATATTTGTGCCGCCAATGAAACGGGTGAAAAGATACTTAATACGGCTTATGAGCCTTTGATGAAGGCCAAAATCGATTATGCACAGATAATGGACCAGAATCACGCCGGAAGTCAGTATTTCTGTTACAGTAAGGACCACAACCATCCGCCTGTACCCGGTCTTTGGATGACCAAAACAATGCAAAAACTCTTGTCGCATTGGAACGAGCTGGGTGGTCTTCGTCAGATTGGTTGTGAATCGGCTGCCGCCGAGCCGTACCTTGGCAATTTAAGATACAGTGACAACCGTTTTGAGATAAACTTCCAGTTCGGCACATCGGTTCCCGCGTATTCTTACATATACCACCGCTATGTTCACAATTTCATGGGTAATCAGTGCTGTTGCTTCCTGCTTGACAGTATTCTGTACAGAATATCTCATGCTTTCCTTTGCGGTGATGATATTTCGCTTGTTATCCGCGGTGACGGTAAGATTGTTTCCCACTGGGGAAGATGGGGTCACGATGAGGTTGAGGATCAGGAAAAGACTATCAACTTTGTTGCAACCCTTTTGAAGTTCTATAAGGAAAAGTCCAAAAAGTGGCTTTATAACGGTAAGATGATAAAACCTCTTAAATTTGAGGTCGTTGAGGGTGAAGAAGAGGTCGTATTCAAAAAGCGTTACACGGGCGGAGACTTTTTTGCAAAGACTGTTTTGTCAACTGCTTATCAATCGGTTGACGGTGAAAAGGCACAGTTTTTTATCAATCACACCGATAACGACATTAAAATACAACTCGAAAACGGCATTGAACTGACCGTACCTGCATTGAGCGTTGAACTGTTAAAAATTTAATTTAACACAGATTTAACATTGCTGTGCTTTATATTTTACATAGCCTAATATATACTGTAAAAGTTGAAAAATGTAAAAAGTTAAGGATAGGTGAAGTAAATGAATGAAATAATCTTTGCGGTTATCACATTGCTTGGCGGTTTGGCTTTCTTTCTTTACGGAATGAATGTCATGTCGGGCGGTTTGGAAAAAATGGCAAAGGGTAAGCTTGAAAAGACCCTTATCAAGGTTACCGATAAAAAACCTTTGGCACTCATGTTTGGTGCAGGTATCACAATAGCAATTCAGTCATCCTCGGCTTTGACCGTTATGTTGGTCGGTCTTGTAAACTCAGGATTGCTTGAATTTGGTCAGACCATCGGTGTTTTGATGGGTTCTAACATCGGTACAACTCTTACCGCTTGGATTTTGAGCTTGGCGGGTATTGAGGGCGATAATCTTTTGTTAGAGCTTTTGAAGCCCAAGAATTTCTCCTTGGTTTTTGCGCTTATCGGTATTTTAATGATAATGGCAAGCAAAAAGCAAAAGCGCAAGGATGTCGGTGCAATTCTTATTGGATTTGCTGTTTTGATGTTCGGTATGAATCTCATGTCCGACGCTATGAAGCCTCTGACCCAAAAGGAAGGCTTTACAAGCTTGCTTACCGCATTTGAAAATCCGTTCCTGGCGGTTGCCTTTGGTGCGGTTTTTACCGGTATTATTCAAAGCTCTGCAGCTTCGGTCGGTATTTTGCAGACTGCGGCTATGGCTGCAGGCGGTGTTACCTACCGTATGGCAATCCCCATTATCATGGGTCAGAACATAGGAACCTGTGTCACTGCGGTTATTTCCAGCTTCGGTGTCAGCCGCAACGCCAAAAAGGTTGCAGTTGTGCACATGGCTTTCAATATTATAGGTACACTCATTTTCCTTATACCGTTCTGTATCTTGAGTTATGTTGTAGACATTGCAGTGCTTGACCGTAGTATTTCACCATTTGAAATAGCTATTGTCCACAGCATATTCAATGTTGCCACCACACTTATCCTTTATCCCTTTACCAAGCAACTTGAAAAGTTTGCCAATAAGGTTGTTCCTGAAAAGGAAGGCGAAAAGAAAGGCAAGCTTCTCGACGAGCGTCTGCTTACTGTTCCTTCCTTCGCAGTTACCAACTCTTTGGACGTTGTTGTTGAGATGGCGCATGTTTCCAAGGACGCTTTCAAGAAGGCTGTTGCCATGGTTGGAGATTATAACGAAGAAGGTGCCGCTGAGGTTTCAGAAATGGAAACCCTGCTTGATAACTATGAAGACCAGTTGGGCACCTACATGGTAAAGCTTTCGAGTAAGGGTGTTTCGGATTCCGACTCGAAAAAGATTGCTAAGATTTTGCACACTATAAATGACTTTGAACGTATCGGTGACCATGCCGAGAACCTTGTCGGCGTTGCCCATGAAATTCACGAGAAGAAGATTGAATTTTCGCATGAGGCAAATCATGAAATTGCCAAGCTTCGCGAGGCTACCTTGGAAATACTCGATATAACTACTAAAGCCTTTGAGAAGAACGACCTTGCACTTGCTGCAACGGTTGAACCGCTTGAACAGGTTATTGACGGTATTATTGCCGATATTAAGAGTCGCCATGTCAAGCGTTTGCAGCACGGTAACTGTACCATTGAGTTGGGCTTTGTTCTGACCGATCTGCTCACCAACTACGAGCGTGTTTCCGACCATTGCTCCAATGTTGCGGTTGCTATTATCGAGGCTAACCATGGTACATTTGAGGCTCACGAGTACTTGAATCACATCAAGAACGACCCTAACAGCTCGTACACCAAGGCCTTTGAAGAATACAAGCAGAAATTTGCTTTGGATTGTGGCAGAGCCTAAACAATTAAAAATGTTAAACAAAAGACCGCTTCGCAAAATGGTGAAGCGGTCCATTTTATGTATATTATGTAAATATGCGTTTGTGTCTTGACACAAATCTTGGGGAATAATATAATTTATACAACAAATTTTAAAGGAGTGTCTTTATGAAAAAGATTTTTTGTTTATTATTAGCTTTGATTTTTACGTTGTCTTTTGCGGCTTGCGGTTCAAAAGAGGAAAGCGGTAAAAACCCAAACGGTTCGAGCAATCCTGATTCAACGGTTGCGATTTCGGATGTTAAACTGCCTGAGCAGATTGTTTACGATGAGGACAATGTAAAAATTACCGTTACAGGTCTTTCAAATGACAATATTTTCGGAGCAAAAATAAACGTTACTGTTGAGAATAAAGGTGAAAAGGATATTCTTGTTCAGGCCGACGCAATGGCTATCAATAATATTATGGTGACTCCTGTTTTCTCTTGTGAGGTTGCAGCAGGCAAAAAGGCCAATGATTCTATTGAGGTTATGGGCTCAGAACTTAAAAAGACAGGAATAGAGCTTTTTAAGGAAATCGATGTTATATTCAATATAATTGATCCCGACTCTTATGAAAGAATCGGTGGTTCGGGACTTGTAAAGCTTACCACCGACCTTGATAAGTCATATAACCAGAAAATCAACACCGAAGGGGTTACTGCTTACGACGGCGACGGTGTTAAAATAGTTATTCAAAAGCTTTCGGATGATGAAGTTTTAGGTGCGACCAATGTGGATGTTTATATCGAAAACAACAGTGATAAAACGCTTGTAATCACAGCCGATAACGTTTCTGTAAACGGGCTTATGATAAACCCGCTGTTTTCATCCGAAATAATCCCGGGTAAGGTGGCAATAGATGAAATGTCGTTCTTGAAATCAAAGCTCACAGAAAACGGTATAACCAAAATCAGTGAAATTGAGTTAAACTTCACGATTATGGATATTGAAAGCTTCACGTCAATTAAAGAAACCCAAAAGGTTAAGGTTACGTTCTGATAATTAAAATAAAACCGTTCGATTGATCCTAAATCAACCGAACGGTTTTTAGTTGCTTATTTGTGCTTAATGAGACCAAATAATTTGGAAAGCTCCATAACGACGGTGGGTATAAAAATGAGTCCCAAGCCGTAGAGATAGAATTCCGTGGGAAGAATAACAAGTCCGAAAGCGGTGCGAACACCGGGCGTGAACATTACAAACGCAACCATTACGATAGAGGCTAACGCCGCAAGGTTGAGTGTTTTGTTCTTAAAGGGTCCAATCTTAAAGAGCGAACGGTCGGAGCGCATGTTGAACGACTGCATAACCTGTGACAAAGCAAGTACCATGAATGCGAGAGTCTGACCTGCTTTGACCGAGCCTACCTGACTCCAACCAAGCTTGAAGCCGACAAGTGCCAGAACTGCGAACATAAGACCCTGCAAGACAACTCTTACTCCCAAACCGCCTGCGAAAATGCCTTCATCCTTGGGCTTGGGTGCGCGGTCCATGATATCGCTTTCAACTGCTTCCATACCAAGTGCAATTGCAGGCAAACTGTCGGTTACGAGGTTTATCCACAAAAGCTGCATAGAAAGGAATGGAGACTGATGCCACAAAAGCATGGCAACAAACACGGTGATGACCTCACCGATATTGGTTCCGAGCAGGAATCCAACAACCTTTTTAATGTTGGCATAGATTCCTCGACCTTCCTTAACAGCGTCGACTATGGTTGCAAAGTTGTCGTCGGTCAAAGTCATATCCGAGGCACTCTTGGCAACATCGGTACCCGTAATACCCATGGCACAACCAATGTCGGCGGCTTTTAAGGCAGGAGCATCGTTTACACCGTCACCCGTCATGGAAACAACCTTACCTTTACGTTGCCATGCCTTGACAATGCGAATCTTGTTTTCGGGTGAAACTCGTGCATAAACCGAAATGCTTTCAACGTTGTTGTCAAGCTCTTCCTCGGTCATGGCATCAAGTTCGGCACCTGTAATGGCACGGTCGCCGTCTTCGTAAATGCCAATTTCCTTGGCAATGGCTCTTGCTGTGACAACATGATCACCTGTAATCATAACAGGCTTGATTCCGGCTCTGCGGCAGGTGGCAACGGCCGCCTTAGCTTCGGGTCTCGGCGGGTCTATCATTCCAACAAGACCCATGAAGGTTAATCCGTTTTCAAGTGTTTCAGAGGTCGGTTCCTCGGGAATGGAGTCAATCACTTTATATCCAATGGCAAGAACACGCAAAGCATCCTCACTCATTTGCTCGGTTACGGCTTTGGCTTTTTCAAGATTGCCCTTAATGCAACGGGTTGCCATCATGTCAAAGGCACCCTTTACAATAACAATGCTTTTATCACCGACTTTATTTATAACGCTCATCAGCTTGCGGTCAGAGTCAAAGGGAAGACCGCCGAGTCTTGGGAACTTTTCGTTAAGAGAATCCTTTGCAAAGCCTGCTTTCAATGCAGCATATACAATAGCGGTCTCGGTAGGGTCACCGATATGCTCAACCTTATCGCCGTCAACATTTATCGAACCGTCGCAACAAAGTGTACCGTAGCACAAAAGTTCTTTTATCTTATCGTCAGGGTTATCGTTAATCTCAACGATCTCGCCACCGTCAATATAAGCCTTGACCAAGGTCATGCGGTTTTGAGTTAGCGTGCCTGTTTTGTCGGAGCATATAACCGATGCACTGCCCAAGGTCTCAACGGCAGGCAAACGGCGGATAAGTGCATTTTTCTTGACCATGCGCTGAACGCCGATCGACAAAACAACCGTGACGATTGCAGGCAGACCCTCAGGGATAGCTGAAACCGCTAAAGATACTGCCGTCATGAACAAATGCAACGGGTCAAGTCCGTTAAGAAGACCGACAACAAACACAACTGCACAAGCGGCAAGTGCCATAAATCCCAGATACTTGCCAAGCTGGGCAAGCTTTTTCTGCAAGGGGGTCTGGCTGTCGCCTTCACCCTCAAGCAATCCGGCAATTTTACCCATTTCGGTATCCATACCGATGGCGGTAACAACAGCTAACGCAGTTCCATAAGTTATACTGCAACCCGAGAACACCATGTTACTGCGGTCACCCAAAGGTGCTTTCTCCGAAACCTCGGCTTCTGCGTCCTTTTCACTGGGAACCGATTCGCCCGTTAAAGCCGATTCTTCGGATTTTAAACTCACACTGTGCAAGAGCCTTGCATCGGCAGGGACAAAGTCACCTGCTTCAAGCTTTATGATGTCACCGGGAACAAGCTGTGAGGCATCTACGATTTTTTCAACACCGTCGCGGATAACCCTAGCGTGCGGTGCCGACATATTTTTCAAGGCATCAAGTGCACGCTCTGCCTTGCCTTCCTGATAAACACCCATAATAGCATTTAAGACAACTATCAGAAGAATAAGCAAAGGCTCAAAAAGTTCGCCCCAATTACGCTCAATACAAACAATAGAGAACGAAACAATGGCAGCAATGATAAGAATAATAATCATTGCATCTTTGAACTGGTCAAAGAATCTTTGAAGTGTAGTCTTCTTTTTCTTTTCTTTTAAACGGTTTTCACCGTACTTTGCCTGAAGCTCTTGTACTTTTTCTGCCGATAAGCCTCTTTCACTGTCGGTTGAAAGTGTGCTCAAAACTTCAGTCTTTGGTTTACTGTGATAATCCAACATTGATACCTCCATATCATATTTACATTAAGTTCACATTTGAAATATATTTATACATTTATATTTTAATATTATAACACAAAACGAATACACAGTATATAGGCAAAACTAAAAAAAGCGATAATTTTGGACGTTTTTGGATTTGTGTCCAAAGATGAAGTAAATATATTGACAACAACTACTTAAATTTGATAAAATAAATTTAATAGGGGAGTAGTCAGCACTTGTGCGATACTGTCAACAGCAAGGAGTTTTCCTGGTAGTATCTTAAATGACGAGACTTATCGAGTAGGATAGGTCTCGTCATCTTTTTATTTTGACCTGTCTTTTAAATTTTGAAAGGAAGTTGAAAATGGCAGACTCTAATATCACAAAGCGTATTTTGGCGGCATCCTTAAAGCACTTATTAAATGAAAGAAGCTTTCAGAAAATAAATATCCACGATATTTGCGAAAAATGCGGAATGAACCGAAAAAGCTTTTATTATCATTTCCGTGATAAATATGATTTAGTCAATTGGATATTTGATAATGAGTTCGTTTTACCTCACAGTGCTTCAATGCATAAAAATGAGCAGGAACTAATAGAGGCTTTGTGCAGATATCTCTATGAAAACAAGGCGTTTTACCGTCAGGTGTTTAAGATAAAGGGACAGAACTCATTCTCCGAGCATTTTTGCGCATATATTTACCCTTGCGTTGAAAAACAACTCTTAAACCCTTCGGAGGATGCGGATTTAAATGATTTTAAGTGCCGTCTGGCCACCGAGTCATTCCGCAATGCGTTGGAGTATTGGTTGGATGAAAAAGAACCGTTACAACCCGAAAAGTTTGTTGAATGTTTGAAAATCAATATAGCCTATTGATTATTGCACAAATATATATTACAATGTAACCGCAACATATATGTAAGGGAGTGACATCATGCCGGGACCTATAACACATTTGAAAGCGGCCTATTGCTATAACCAAAAGCATAATTTTGAGTTTGGTGACGAGCTGTACCTCGGCAGTATCAGTCCCGACTGTGTGAATATCAACGGTCATGCACCGAAATCTTTGCGTTGGCCGGCACATTTAAGGTCGGCTAATCTCAATGAATGGTTGGAAAACACAAAAGGATTCTATAATGTAAATAAGGGTAGGGTAGACGAATCGCTTTTAAGGGGATATATTCTTCATATTCTAACCGATATTGTGTGGGACAGGTCGTTCGATCGAACGCTGTATAATCTGCTTTTAGGCATCGGTATTCAACCTGAGAATCTTAAAGCTGAACGTTGGAATGAGATTTACGGCTATGAACAAACCGAGCTTTCATCACCGTGGCTTCTTGATACGGTTTTACCTGCCTTAAAAAAAGCTGCCCCAACCGAAATAGGAACTCTTGATGTGTCACAAATGGCTCTTTGGCGTGATAGTGTTGCCGAATTTTGTCTTGAAAAGGGAAAACCGCCTCGTTTTGCCGATAATTTGTTTATGAATGCCATTTTTGATGAAGTAAATCTCTTGGCAGTATCGATTTTTTTGTAATAAATCAGTTAATTTTTATCAAAAAAATATAATTTTTTATTAAATTTTAGCCTTAAAAATGCGTTGTTTATGGGAATTGACCTTTAAAAATACGCTTTTAAGGCTATTTTTTATGAAAATTAAGTCTAAAACTGCCAAAAAGTGATTTTTGTTCACAAAAAATTGTCTGTTTGCACAATGATTTTATTCGAAGAGGTATAAGTAAAGTGTCAAATAACTAAAAAATTACAATTTTGTAATAACTTTTAACGGGTGCTTTTGGGTGCTTTTTCGTCATATTGCACAAACGATATGCACAGGGAGGGGTTGACTTATCGGCTTTTTTGCTTATAATAGTCTTTGCTGCCCAAAAACGGGCGTATAATTTAACCGAAAGGTTACAAAATTATTACATGTGAATATTCGCTACAATTGATACTTTCAATGAGGCGGAAATCATATTGGCTTAGTTCCGGCCGTCAGAACAAGCCTGTTAAAATTAGACGGCGAATGGAGAATTTGATGTTAGGTAAAGTAGTAGACTTTTTCAACGGTCTAAACAAAAAGCTTGTACTTAGAACAATGTTAATAATTGTTGCAACAGCTGCCATTGTTACCGGAGTATCCTTTACCGATTCAGGAGTTGTGTACAGCGATAGTGTGCTTCGTGTCAATACCGCTAACGGCGTTGCCACACAGCAGTTTAATTCTACCGATGTTGCAATTTCCGATGAGATTGTTGAAGAAGAAAGTGCAGAGCAGGTTGTAGTTGAGGAAACCCAGGAGGATTCTTTCAAATCGGCGTTTAACTCTGATAGTGAGTATGTTCACCAGCCTATCAATGTAACAACCACCTATGAAACAGTTAACGAAACTATAAAGTTCGGCTATAAGACTGTTAAGAGTGATAAGCTTTATAAGGGCGAGTCCGAGGTTACTAAGGGTAAGAACGGTGAAAAAGAGGTTGTTTATAAGGTTACTGTTGTAAACGGTATCGTTATGAACCGTGAGGTTGACAGCGAGAAGGTTATTAAGGAAGCAGTTGCTCAAATTGAAACTGTTGGTACCAAGCTTCATGCAGCTACCGCTGTAATGACCAGTGATGATGTAAAAGCTATCTCAACTCTTAAACCCAACAAGCCCATCGAGTTGGATGCAAAGGGTCAGCCCGTAAGCTACAAGAAGGTTATTAACGGCAAGTCTTCGGCTTATTGCGGATGCTGTGACAGCAATTCGACAGCTTATTTTGGAAAAAACACTGCTCGTCCCGGTTATGTTGCAGTAAATCCCAAGCAGATTCCTTACGGAACCAAGTTGTACATCGTTTCTAAAGACGGAAAGACTGTATACGGTTATGCTATTGCGGCCGACACAGGTGGATTTGCTTATAACGGAAGCGGTCGTATTGTTGACCTTAGAATGCCTACCGGTTCTAAATGTAAATGCGGAAGCGTTTGGGGCATAAAGAATGTCAACGTTTATATCTTAGAGTAATTCATGTAAGGACAGATGCTGATAGTATCTGTCCTTAGTGTTAGTTTGGTGATAAAATGTCTGATAATCAAGATTTTTACGAATTTGAATTTGAAGAACAAGAAAAAGAACGTAAACGCAGTAAGCAGGGTAAGCAGTCGCTTGCCGAAAAGATAATTTTGTTTGCGGTTTTCTTGATATTTGCCGCAATTGTCGTTGCTTTTGCATATAATTGGAATTACATAGATGATAATGATTTGGGTGCTGATGACACGGTTTCTTTTCAATATTCAACCTCGAAAAAAGATTTGATGGCATCGAGCGTTGGCAATAGTCAAAGTGTTGAGAAAATAAATATCAACACTGCCACGGTTGAGGAGCTTGATGCTTTGCCGGGAATAGGTCCTTCGAAGGCGCAGGCGATAGTCGATTACCGAGAGAAGGAGAGCATTTTCACAAAACCTGATGACATCAAAAAAGTTAGCGGAATAGGTGACAAGACCTATGAACAGATAAAGGATTACATAACAGTTGAATAACTTTGTTGCATAAAAAACCACAGTCTTTCG
Organism: Acutalibacteraceae bacterium; assembly: GCA_045637775.1. Taxonomy (GTDB): domain Bacteria; phylum Bacillota; class Clostridia; order Oscillospirales; family Acutalibacteraceae; genus UMGS172. Next base: position 23,431 of record JAZUAC010000001.1, read on the forward strand.
GACTGTGGTTTTTTGCAAGCTTTTATATATTTTATGTGATTCGTTATACATTGAACAAGAAATGTACAACGTCGCCATCCTGCATGACGTATTCCTTACCTTCGCTTCGTACCAAGCCTTTTTCCTTGGCGGCAATAAGAGCCTTGTCGTCATTTCCGCAAGCGATAAGGTCTTTGTATGCAACAACCTCGGCACGGATGAAGCCTTTTTCAAAGTCGGAGTGGATTTTGCCTGCGGCACCGGGAGCCTTGGTACCTTTCTTAATAGTCCATGCTCTGACCTCGGGCTGACCTGCGGTGAGGTAGGAAATAAGTCCCAAAAGGGAATAGCAGGTCTGAATAAGGCGGTCAAGACCCGATTTGTCAAGTCCCAATTCCTCAAGGAACATCTTTTTCTCATCGTCGCTCATTTCGGCCATGTCAGCCTCAAGAGAAGCGCATATCGGCAGAGTCTCGGCACCTTCGGCTGCGGCAATAGCCTTAACAGCATTGTAACGCTCGTTAGAGTCGATACCGCCTTGGAAATCATCCTCGCTCATATTGCAGGCATAGATAACAGGCTTTGAGGAAAGCAATTCAATGGTGTTGAGAATAGCAGCCTCGTTGTCGTCAACCTCAACGGCACGGGCGGTCTTGCCGCCTTCAAGCTCGGAAATAAGACGTTTGATAAAATCAACCTCAGCCTGGTAAGACTTGTCGCCTTTCAAAGCTTTGTTGGCCTTGTCCAAACGACGCTCCAAAATCTCAAGGTCGGAGAGGATAAGCTCAAGGTTAATGGTTTCAATATCACGCGAAGGGTCAACCGAGCCTTCAACATGGATGATGTCATCGTTTTCAAAGCAACGAACAACATGAACAATAGCGTCAACCTCACGGATGTGGGACAAGAACTTGTTACCCAAGCCTTCACCCTTTGAAGCACCCTTTACAAGACCTGCAATATCAACAAATTCGATAACAGCGGGTGTGAACTTAACAGGGTGATACATCTCGGCAAGCTTGTCCAAACGCTCGTCGGGAACCGATACCATACCAACATTCGGCTCAATGGTGCAGAAAGGATAGTTTGCACTTTGTGCGCCCGCGTTGGTGATGGCGTTAAAAAGAGTTGATTTGCCGACATTCGGCAATCCTACAATACCTAATTTCATGTGAATTACACTCCAAAATTTAAAATATATTTTAACTCTTATAGATTATATATTCTTTTAGGTGTAATTTCAAGGTCATTGTTTGAGAAAGTTGAAAAAAATGCCGAAAAATTGAAATTTACTCTTTTAAATCTAAAAGTTTTATTATATAATATGATGTATATGGACTTTAATCACAAAGGAGGAGTCATATGAGTTCACCGTATTCGGTTTCATTGGCGAAAATAATTAAGAATTTTCCGCTTGAGGTCGTGTCGTTGCCTTTTCCTGCAGAGGATATCTACATATCCAACGTTGAGGTTAACCGACCGGGACTTCAGCTTTGCGGATTTTATGAGTATTTTGACAGTGGACGTATTCAGGTTATCGGCAAAAGTGAGGAAGGCTACCTTAACGAGTTTTCCGAAGAGGAATATAAATTAAGGGTTAATGATTTTTTTGCACATAAGCCTTCAATGGTTATTATTTCAAGAAACCTACCTGTTACCGATATTATGAAAGCTGCTGCCGAGGAACATAAGGTACCATTGCTTCGTACTTCTGATACTACCTCGGGCTTTATGGCTTCGCTTATTTCGTTCCTTAATGTCGAATTGGCACCGAGAGTCACACGCCACGGCGTTTTGGTCGAGGTTTATGGCGAAGGCTTGCTCATTTTGGGTGAAAGCGGTGTTGGTAAAAGTGAAACGGCTATCGAGCTTGTAAAGCGCGGTCACCGTCTTATTGCCGATGATGCTGTTGAGGTTCGCAAGGTGTCGTCAAGGTCGCTTGTCGGTTCGGCACCCGAAAACATCCGTCATTTTATCGAGCTTCGAGGAATAGGTATTATAAACGCACGTCGAATCTTCGGTGTCGGTGCGGTTAATTTGACTTCAAAGATTGACCTTGTTATCAATCTTGAACAGTGGCAACCCGACAAGGTTTATGACCGTATGGGTCTTGATGAGCAAACGGCATCTATTCTTGATATTGATGTTCCGTCGGTTACTATCCCTGTAAAACCCGGTCGAAATCTTGCAGTTATTATTGAGGTTGCGGCTATGAACAACCGTCAGAAGAAGATGGGTTATAATGCGGCTTATGAGTTGCTTAAGCGTCTTGGTATGGCCGACGATGTGCCTGAGGATGCCAATAAAGACGGCGATGTATTTTTCTAAAACATAAACAAATCATATTAAACATAAAGGAGTAAAAAACTATGTATTATCTTGGTATAGATCTTGGAGGAACAAATATCGCAGCGGCAGTCGTTGACGAAAACTATAAAATTATCGGTGAAGGCAAGGTTAAGACCAACTGCCCCAGACCTACCGAGGAAATTGCCGACAGTATTTATGAGTCGGGTATGATGGCTATTAAGGCTGCAGGACTCACCCTTGACGATATTGCAGAGGTTGGTGTTGGCTGCCCCGGTAGCGTAAACCCCAAGACCGGTATTATTTGCTATTCCAACAACCTTGGATTTGTAAATGCTCCCATTGGTCAGATGCTTGAAGACCGTTTCGGTCGCAAGGTTTTCCTTGAGAATGATGCTAATGCAGCCGCTTTCGGTGAAAAATTGGCAGGTGCAGGCAAGGGTGCCGATCAGTTTATCGCTATCACCTTGGGAACAGGTGTTGGTGGCGGCGTTATCATTAACGACCTTATTTTGTCGGGTATGAACTCGGCAGGCGGTGAGCTTGGACATACCGTTATTGTTAAAGACGGTGAACCTTGCTCTTGCGGAAGAAACGGATGTTGGGAGGCTTATGCTTCGGCTACCGGTCTTATCCGCCAGACCAAAGCCGCTATGGAGGCTGATAAGTCCTCTAAAATGTGGGAGTTGGCAGGAAGCCTTGACGATGTAAACGGACGTACCGCTTTTGACGGTATGCGTGCAGGTGACGAGACAGCTAAAAAGGTTGTTAAACAGTACTGCGATTATGTTGCTTGCGGTTTGACCAATATTATCAACATCTTCCAGCCCGATGTTCTTTGCATCGGCGGTGGTATTTCCAAAGAGGGTGAGACCTTGGTAGCACCCATCCGCGAGTATGTTGAGCGTGAGAGATATTCAAGAAATGTTGAGAAGCAGACTGTTATTAAGCCTGCTGAGTTGGGTAACGATGCAGGTATCATCGGTGCCGCATTCTTGGGTAACATTTACAGATAAGAATATGTAGGGACCGATATTCTTAGCGGTCCGGGGGCGAACACAGTTCGCCTCTACGAAATAAAGGGTAGGTGACTGTCGGTGAAATTGGATAAAATTAAAGAAAAGGCTTGTGAACTCGGATTTAAATATACGGAAAACGAGCCCATGTCGGCGCATACAACATTCCGCATCGGCGGTCACGCCAAACTGTTTATTGAGTGTAATAATGTTGAAACTTTGGGCGAACTGCTTGCTGTTATAAAGGCTGAAAATCTGCCTTTTTGGGTTGTTGGCAAGGGCTCAAACCTGCTTGTGTCGGATAATGGTCTTAACGGTGTTGTTCTCTACATTTGTGATGACAAAATCACTGTTGACGGCGATTTTGTTACGGCAAATGCAGGTGCAAAGCTTTCCGCGGTCTGTAACGCTGCAAAAGATGATTCACTTTCGGGGTTGGAGTTTGCTTTTGGAATCCCGGGGTCGGTTGGCGGTGCGGTCTATATGAACGCAGGTGCCTACGGCGGCGAGATAAAGCAGTGCATTGTGTCCTGCACCTCGATTACACTTGACGGTGAAATAAAACACCGCAAAGCAGATGAATTAGAGCTTGGTTATAGAACAAGCGTGTTCAAAAAGAACAACGAGATAATTCTTTCGGCCGAGTTTAGATTGCAAAACGCAGAAAAATCGGAAATTCAAGCCAAGATGGATGATTTTTTGGGTCGCAGGAAGGATAAGCAACCGCTTGAATACCCAAGTGCGGGTAGTACCTTCAAGCGTCCCGAAGGGTATTTTGCAGGTGCATTGATAGAGCAGAGCGATTTGAAGGGCTTTTCGGTCGGCGGTGCCGAAGTAAGCGTTAAGCACGCAGGCTTTGTTATCAATAAGGGTAACGCAACCTGTGAGGATGTTTTGAATCTCATTAAGCACATTCAAACTACTGTTAAATCAAACTTTGGTGTTGATTTAGAGACCGAAGTCATTTATTTGGAGTAATTATGGAACTTGTTATAGTTACCGGAATGTCCGGTGCAGGAAAATCGGTAGCGGCCAATGCCTTGGAGGACATTGGCTTTTACTGCATAGATAACATGCCGCCGGCTCTGATAAATCCGGTGGCTCAACTTTCCATGCGCGGACAAGCCGACCTTGGAAAGGTTGCCATTGTTACCGATATTCGTGGCGGTAAGATGTTTGAAGAGCTTATTCCCACTCTTGAACAGTTGAAAAACGCCAATATCAATTTTAAATTGTTGTTTTTGGATGCGAGCGACGAAAAGCTTATAACCCGTTATAAGGAGACCCGCCGCAGACATCCCATGTCTCTTGAAAGTAAGATAAGTGTGTCCGAGGCGGTGGGAAAAGAACGTGAGATGTTGGCACCTTTAAAGGAAATGGCCGACTATATCATCGACACCACCATGACTTCCACAAGCTCATTTAAAGAGCGTATCACGGGGATATTCCTAGGGGATATCAATAAGGGATTAACCGTTCAGTGTATGTCGTTCGGTTTCAAATACGGTTGTGTTTCTGAGGCCGATATTGTTTTTGATGTCCGATGCCTTAAAAATCCGTTTTATGTTGAGGGTTTACGTGTTCATACAGGGCTTGAGGATAATGTCAGGAATTTTGTTATGGATTTACCTGAAACGAAAGAGCTTGCCGACCGATTGCTTTCGCTTATAGATTACTCGGTTCCGCTTTATTGTAAAGAGGGTAAGAGCCAGTTGGTTATTGCTATTGGATGTACGGGTGGAAAACACCGTTCGGTTGTTTTTGCTGAGATGATACATAAGCATCTTTTAAAGCAAAACTACCGTGCTGTTATCAACCACCGTGATATAGGAAGGGAGTAATTATGCCCAGAATCTCCTTTTCGAGTAAATTGAAAACCGAACTTTGCAAAATAAAACCGACCGGTTGTTGCAGATTAGCCGAAATGTACGGTCTGCTTCTATTCGGGCGGTCTTTTTGCAAAGAGGATATAAGTATCAGAACCGCAAATGCCGATACAGCTGAAATGTATTCATTGCTTTTAAGGGTTTGCTTTTCAACTTACACCGTGACTGAACAAAGCAATGGATGGTTTATTGTATCGGTGCCCGGAAGAGCTGACCGTGAAAAGATAATAAACTATTATACCGACGGAGAGGCTGATTGGATATTTAATCCTAAACATATGAAAAGAACCTGCTGCAGACAAAGCTTTATTAGAGGTGCTTTTTTGTCATCGGGCAGTATGAACGACCCTGAAAAGAGTTACCATCTTGAATTTGCTGTAAAGGATCCAACCTTGAGTTTTGCTTTTGCGGCGTTTTTGGAGCTTTGCGGATATAAACCAAAAACTTGTGCAAGAAAAAGTGTTGCAGCTTTGTATTACAACAACAGTACCATTATTGAGGATCTGTTAGGCACTATGGGTGCTATGGGTGTGACATTGGAACTAATGGAGACTAAAATTGTTAAGGATATGAGAAACAAGCTCAACCGACAGACAAATTTTGAAACCTCTAATATTACCAAAACGGTCAATGCCGCAGTTGCTCAAAATGATGCTATAAAATTTTTAGAGCAAGAAAATCTGTTAGGGCTTTTGCCTGATGAGTTGCGTGATGTTGCCATGCTTCGTAAAGCTAACCCCGATGCATCGTTAAATGAACTCTGTAAGCTTTGTGACGGCGTAATTTCCCGTTCGGGAATGAATCACCGATTGAAAAAAATAATAGATATAGCCGAGGAAGAACGGCAAAAAAGAAAACTATAAAAAGGGAGGTAAAGTGCCATGACTGATTTTGTTCATCTTCATGTTCATACTGAATATAGCTTGCTTGACGGTGCGTGCCGTATAAAAGACCTTGTAAAAGCGGCCAAAGAAAAAGGTCAAACGGCACTTTCCATTACCGACCACGGTGTTATGTTCGGTGCGGTAGATTTTTATAAAGCTGCCAAGTCGCAGGGTATAAAACCTATTATTGGCTGTGAAGTCTATGTTGCACCGAGAACCCGATTTGATAAAATAAAGGAGTACGATGCCGAATACCGTCATCTTGTATTGCTTTGTAAGGATATGACGGGATACCGCAATCTTATTGCTCTTGTATCCAAAGGCTTTACCGAAGGCTTTTACTCCAAGCCTCGTATTGACGAGGATTTGTTGGCAGAGCACACCGAAGGTCTTATAGCTCTTTCGGCCTGCCTTTCGGGTGAGATACCCAAATGCCTTTTGGCCAACGATTACGAAAAAGCCAAGCAGACCGCGTTGAGATATAATTCGATGTTCGGTCAGGGTAACTATTATCTTGAATTGCAGGATCACGGTTTGGATGAAGAACAGCGTGTTAATCCGCAGTTGATAAGAATTTCTAAAGAAACGGGAATACCTCTTGTTGCCACCAACGATGTGCACTACATCGAAAAGTCTGACCATGAGGTGCAGAAAATACTTATCTGCATTGGTACTAACCATACCGTTAATGAGGAAAATACGCTTGAATTTCCTACCAAGGAATTTTACCTCAAAACGGGTGACGAAATGGCGGCATTGTTCCCCGAAAGTGCCATTCAAAACACTACAGCTATTGCCGATATGTGCAATCTCGAGTTTGAGTTTGGCAATACCAAGCTCCCGTTTTATGATATTGGCGACAAAGACCATTTTGAATATTTAAAGGAACTGTCGTTTGACGGTGCTTTGCGTCTTTTCGGCGGTATTTCCGATGAGGTTAAGGAACGCTTGGACTATGAGCTGGGTGTTATCAACCGCATGGGATATGTTGATTACTTCCTTATCGTGTCCGATTTCGTAAGATATGCAAAATCGCAGGATATACCCGTGGGACCAGGGCGTGGTTCGGGTGCGGCAAGCCTTGTGGCATACTGCATTGGAATCACGGGTATTGACCCTTTGAAATATAACCTTCTGTTCGAGCGCTTTTTGAACCCCGAGCGTGTTTCCATGCCCGACTTTGATATAGACTTTTGTTATGTCCGCCGTCAAGAGGTTATTGATTATGTTGTTTCAAAATACGGAAGTGACCATGTTGCGCAGATAGTAACCTTTGGTACTATGGCGGCAAGGGCGGCTGTCCGAGATGTCGGCAGGGCAATGGATATACCCTATGCCGCTTGTGACCGTATAGCCAAACTTATTCCGCAGGAATTAAAGATAACCATTGACGAAAGTATTTCGAAGGTCATAGAGCTGAAAAAAGAATATGATTCGGACGAAACTGTCAAAGCGCACATCGATATGGCACGCAAGGTTGAGGGTATGCCTCGTCATGCCTCGACCCATGCCGCAGGCGTTGTTATAACCGACATTCCCGTTGCAGAGTATGTGCCGTTAAGCCTTAGTGATGATGCAGTTGTCACCCAATATACCATGACAACATTGGAGGAATTGGGTCTCCTTAAAATGGACTTTTTGGGACTCAGAAACCTCACGGTTATTGACGATACCGTTAAAATGATACGGAAAACCAATCCGAATTTTGATATAAACAAAATTCTTCTTGATGATAAGGCTACCTTGCAAATGATGAGCCGCGGTCAGACCGAGGGAGTTTTTCAGTTTGAATCGGGTGGTATGCGAAGTGTTTTGCAGGCATTTCGTCCTGAAAAAATTGAGGATCTTATAGCTATTATTTCGCTATATCGACCCGGCCCTATGGATTCTATTCCGAAATATATAGAAAATCGCCATAATCCGCATAAAATAAAGTATGCGACCGAGCTTTTGAAACCGATATTAGAGGTGACATACGGCTGTATCGTTTATCAAGAGCAGGTTATGCAGGTGTTCCGTAGTCTTGCGGGATATTCTTTGGGTAGGGCGGATATTGTCCGTCGTGCTATGGCAAAGAAAAAGCACGATGTTATGGAAAAGGAACGTTCGGCTTTTATCTATGGCGAAAAGGCAGAGGACGGTACCGTTATATGCGACGGTTGTGTGAATAGGGGAGTGGACCCAAAAGCTGCCGAAAAGATTTTCGATGAAATGTCGGCTTTCAGCTCTTATGCTTTTAATAAATCTCATGCCGCAGCCTATGCATTTGTGGCATATCAAACGGCATATTTAAAATGCCATCACGAAAAGGAATATATGTCGGCGTTGCTGACCAGTGTTTTGGATAATCAATCCAAGCTGGGCCGTTATATGCAGGAGTGCATAAAAAACGGAATAAAAATTCTGCCGCCCGATGTTAATTTGAGTGAGCGCGACTTTACGCCGACCGAAGAGGGTATTCGTTTCGGACTTTTGGCGGTTCGAAATATCGGTACTAACCTTGTTGAAAAAATGATAAGCGAACGGCAAAACGGTCGCTATAAAACGGTCTATGAAATGTGCGACCGACTTTACGGTAACGAATTGAACCGCCGTGCGGTGGAAAGCCTTATAAAAAGCGGTGCAATGGATTGCTTCGGTCATACAAGAAGAACGCTTCTTCAGGGGATGGAAGGTCTTATGCGTGCCGTTGAAGCCGACAAAAAGTACACCATGCACGGACAGCTTGACCTTTTTGGAAACGCTATGGGAGATGCTCCCAAAACCTATGAGATGACAGAACTCGAAGAAATGCCTCAATTTGAACTGTTGCAGGGCGAAAAAGAGGTTACGGGAATGTATATCTCGGGTCATCCTTTGGAGCAGTACTCGGGTGCGTTGAGTGAAAAGGGCTTGCTGAAAACCTTTGACCTTACCGATTCGGAAAAATCGGCAAGGCTTGACGGCAAGCTGGTGTCTATCGGTGCGATGGTATCAAAAATGCGCCGTAAAGCAACTAAAAACGACCAAACCATGGCTTTTCTTGATATTGAGGATATGTTTGGTACAGTTAATGTCCTGCTGTTTCCAAAGCTTTATGAGCAGTATTCCGAAATGGTGAAGATAGGCTCGGTGTTCAAATTTATAGGTCGTGTTTCGGTTAAGGAATCGGGAGATGTTGACATTATTTGCGACCGAATAGAGCCCATGCAAAAGGGAATTGCAATACCGAAACAAACAACTCCGAGCAGGGAAGTCCAACCTCAGGTTAACCAACCGCAAAAGGATTCCAAGGTTAAAAGCGGTCTGTATTTGAGGGTCAACTCAATGCAGGATGAGGCGTATATCAAAGCACGCCTTATAATGGATGTTTTTGACGGAAATACTCCGGTTATAATAAAAGAAACCGAAACAGGCAAGGCATTCGTTTCGCCAAAACACACATGGGTAATGATGAATGATACCATGATGCGCTGCCTTTGTGAGCTTCTTGGTGACGAAAATGTCAAATTCGTTGAGTAAATGTGAAATTTTTGTCAATTATACTTGACATGGCCTGCTATTTGAGGTAATATACACTTTGAATACTTTTTAAGTAAACAATCATTTTAGAAATGGGTGTTATATATTATGTCTAAAGTTACAACTATCGGTGTTTTGACAAGCGGTGGCGATGCTCCCGGTATGAACGCTGCAATCCGTGCAGTTGTCAGAACCGCTTTGTCAATGGGTATTAAGTGCTACGGTATCCGCCGTGGATATAATGGTCTTATCGAGGGTGATGTTTTCGAGATGTCCGTTCGCGATGTTTCGGATATCATTCACCGTGGTGGTACCTATCTTTTCTCGGCTCGTAGCCCCATGTTTAAGACCGAAGAGGGTATGCAGGCTGCAATGGACACCTGCAAGAAGTACGGTATTAACGGTATCGTTGTTATCGGCGGTGACGGTTCTTTCCGCGGCGCTCGTGACCTTTCTTTGAGAGGTGTTCCTTGCGTTGGCATTCCCGGAACTATTGATAACGACATCAGCTCGACCGAGTATACCATCGGCTTTGATACCGCTATGAATACTGCTGTGGAAATGGTTGACCGCCTTCGTGATACCACTCAATCTCACGAGCGTTGCTCGGTTGTTGAGGTTATGGGTCGTCATGCAGGCTGGCTTGCTTTGGAGACCGGTATTGCTGTTGGTGCAACTGCAATTCTTGTGCCCGAAATTCCCTTTGATATCGAGAAGGATATTATTGCCAAGATTAACAAGACCCAGCAGACCGGCAAAAAGCATTTCATCATTGTTGTTGCCGAGGGTGTTGGTGAGGTTTCCAAGATTGCTAAAGAGATCGAGGAAAAGACCGGTATCGAGTCCCGTGCAACCATTCTCGGACATGTTCAGCGTGGCGGTAGCCCCACAGTGCGTGACCGTGAGATGGCAAGTATTATGGGTCACTATGCCACAAATCTTTTGAGCAAGGGTATCGGCAACCGTGTTGTTGCTTACCGTAAGGGCGAAATTGTCGATTACGATATTTTCGAGGCACTCAGCATGACCAAGCCCTTCAATGTTGAGAAATACGAAACCGCAAATACAATTTCGATTTAAAGCTTGATTATTGACTTTTAACTGCTCTGTATTCACAGGGCAGTTTTTTATTTGTTCAGACGTTACAAATATTAACATTTGACATATTGCCGGAAATGTAGTAAAATTCACATAATGGGGTGTTTTGAATGAGAAGAGATGGTAAAAAAGTAAAGGTGGAAAGTGTTGAATATGCACTGACCCCGCATATTATGCCTGAGCGTAACGATTCGCTCAATTTTATTGAGGTTGATATTCCTTATCGACCCATTCAGGATTATCTTAATGCAAGACGTAAAGAGGGTAAGCGATACAGTCATCTTTCGGTTATAGTTGCGGCCTATGTCCGAGTAATCGGTGAGTTTCCTCAAATGAACCGTTTTATCGTTAACAAAAAGGTTTATGCCCGAAACGAGCTTAATGTCGGCATGGTTGTCCTTAAAGCAGGACAAATGGATAACGGAACAATGTCCAAGGTTAACTTCGATCCGGCTGACACGATCGATGATGTTAACCGCAAAATGACTGAATACATAGAAGCCAACCGTGGTGAGGGTGACAACAGCACCGATAAGCTGGCTAAAACCTTGCTTAAAATTCCCGGCTTGTTGAGATTCGGCGTTAACACTTTAAAATGGCTGGATAGACGCGGTTGGTTGCCAAGGGCAATTATTGATGCAAGCCCTTTCCACGCAACTATGTCTATCACTAATCTTGCAAGTATCAGAACTAAACATGTGTTCCATCATATTTACAACTTTGGTACAACGGGTGTATTCATCGCTATGGGCAATACCCGTGAGGTGCCTAAACGCAATATAGATGGAGAGGTGTCGTTTGAAAAGTGTATTCCGCTTGGCATTGTTATGGATGAACGAATTTGTTCGGGAAGCTATTTTGCTTTAGCTTTCAGAAAATTCTCAAAGTACCTTGCCAACCCTGAGTTGCTTGAACAAAAACCCGACCCCGAAAAGGTTGTCAAGGAAACAAGATACAGAAAAGATAAATATCCCGAAGGATAAAAGAAGCCACCATCCAAAATGGATGGTGGCTTCTTTGGCGTCCTCGGCGGGATACGGTGCGCTCTCTGCTTAGTCGAAGGCTCCGAGCCTTAACGACAAAGCATTCGTGCTGCCGACTACATCGCATGAAATACTATCGCGTATTTCATACGATTTCGACGAACGGTGGATTCTCACCCGCTAAAGCGAAAACAGACCTCAATCGAAAGATTGAGGTCTGTTTTTGGCGTCCTCGGCGGGATTCGAACCCACGGCCTTTCGCTTAGGAGGCGAACGCTCTATCCAGCTGAGCTACGAAGACAAATGATACGCCTAATAATATACATTATTTCAAACTGTTTGTCAATGGTTTTGTGATATATAAGTAAGCGGGAATAGGCCTGACCTATTCCCACTGTGATTTGCAGATATTATTTTGCTTTAAGCTCGACTACAACATATTCGCTGACACCTTGGGTGCGGATAGGGAAGCCCCAACCTGCAAAGCCCGAGGACACAATAACGGTGGTATCATCGGTTTTATATTCACCGTAAACATATCCGTGATATAGGAATGTCAAAAAGCCGAGCGGTAAAATTTGTCCGCCATGGGTGTGCCCCGAGAGTTGCAGGTCAGCACCTATTTTTTTATTGCTTTCAACATTGTTAGGTTGGTGGTCGGCAACCAATATGAATCTGCTGTCGTCAATACCCTCCGACAGCTTGTCGGCAGATAATCGGTCATCCTTCGAGCCAAGATCCTCACGACCAACCAGTAAAAGGTCATTGCCTATGGTAACGGTATCTTCACAAAGTAGCTTTATTCCGTTTTTGCCAAGGGTATCGGTCAGTTCCCATTCCGAATATTCAGGTTCATTTGTGTAACGCTGACGGTCATGGTTACCGTAAACATAATATGTACCGTAAGCACTGTTCAGGTTGCCGAGTATCTCAAACGCTTTATACATTTGAGCCTTGTCGGTGCCTTCTTCAATAATGTCACCGCCCAAAATAACAAGGTCGGGATTAAGCTTGTTTATCTCATTGACCGTTTCTTTCAATGTTTCGGCATCATGGATTGTGCCGAAATGAGTGTCCGAAATAAAAACTACACGGTAATCGGTCGATAACTTATCAGAGGTTACGGTATATGATGTTTGATGAATAGTGTTCATGTTGAAATATCCGTAGGTGAATAGTATTGCGACTATCAAAATCGGTACAATACCGCTTTTATAAACCTTGCGCATAAATCCGTAAGGCTTTGAACCATTGTGCTTTTTGAAACACAGACGGAAGACAACCTTGCAAAGCTCACCCAAACCGCACAAGAATAAAAGGTGTAGTAAAACTAACAGAATTAAGTGGTAAAAAAGGCTTAAAACCGTAACAACGGTTGCGATAGCGCCACGGATGATTTTTAGTTTTAAGGTCTTGATGTCAACCTTAAAAGCCGAAAAGTATTTACCGCTCAACCAATAAACGCCAAAGCCATAGGCAATAATAACGGCGGCTAATAATATTACCAAATCAATCAACTCCTTTAAGTGTTGTGTCTTTGTGTTAAGTTCGTGTAGAGTTTATTTCGACTTGTGGAAAAATTACATATATTTCAAGTCTAACATAACAACAAAAAGTTTCATAGGGTTAATATAACATTTTTTACACTCTTTTTCAAGTTATACATGAAAAACATACTGATATATTGAAAACCAGGCCATTTTATTATTATAACACAAATTTCTATAACAAACTGTGAACACTGTGACTTATTGATTTTGGACTATTTTGTCGAACAATACCACTTGACCGTAAGTGTTTGTTGTGGTATAATCATAGTCCCATCAAGATAGGAAAGGCAGGTGTCAGCATTGGCAGATAATCTTAAAACAATTGCAACCAACAAAAAAGCATTTCATGATTATTTTGTTGAGGAAAGTATGGAATGCGGTATCGAGCTGTGCGGCACCGAGGTTAAGTCTATCCGTCGTGGCGGTGTAAACCTCAAAGACTCGTGGTGCGATATTGATGCGGGCGAGGTCTTTGTAAAAGGTATGCACATTAGTCCCTATGAGAAGGGCAATATCTTCAATCGTGAGCCTACAAGGGTCAGAAAACTGCTTTTACACAAAAAGGATATTAACCGTCTTTTTGGTGTCATCAAGCAAACGGGTCTTACATTGATTCCGTTGTCACTTTATTTTAAAGGCTCACTCGTTAAGGTTCAGCTTGGCGTTTGCCGTGGTAAAAAGCTTTACGATAAGCGTGCCGATATGGCTAAAAAATCGGCCGAACGCACTATTGAACGTGAGATGAAGGAAAGGAATAGGGAATAGGTATGATTTTTGAAACAATACATTTGAAAGAGCTTTATCCCGAAATCGACCGCAACGGTGCCGACCCAACACTTGAAATAATGGTGCAGGAGACTCACCGAGCAAATGCAAACGGTAAGAAAGCACCGTCGGTGCTTATCTGTCCCGGTGGCGGATACGGTATAACCTGGCCGGGCGAGGGTCAGCCTGTGGCATTTGACTATCTGGCGGCAGGGTGTAACTGCTTTGTTCTGCATTATTCGGTCAAGCCTCATGTTTTTCCGCAAGCTATAATCGAAATTGCCTGTGCAGTTGATTATATTATTTCAAAATCGGAAGAATACCGTGCTGATCCCGAAAAAATCGCAATTATGGGATTTTCGGCAGGCGGTCACGCAGCGGCAAGCTATTGTACCTTGCGTCGCGACCCCGAGGTGCTGAAAATCATACCCGAACCCAAAGGCGTAAATGCGGCTATACTGTGTTACCCTGTTATTTCGGCCGAAATGCCTACACACAAAGGCTCATTCCAAAATCTCACGGGTAAAGAAGAAATTTCTGCCGAGGATATTGAGCATTTTTCTTTGGAAAAGCATGTTGACCCCGAAATTACTCCGCAGACATTTTTGTGGGCGGCCTCTGATGACGGTTCGGTCAATCCCGTGAACAGTCTCAAATATGCGGCGGCTTTGGGCGAGAAGAAAATACCCTATGAGTTGCATATTTTCCCAAAAGGCGGACACGGTATAAGTAGTTGCCGATTGGGTTTGGTTCCCAATTCGGACAGTATCATCATGAAGCATAACAATGCTTGGTGCGGTTTAGCGGTAAACTGGCTCAAAATGGTGTTTGATTTTTAATTTAGCCAATAAGGTAGGGAGCGACGGCCTCGTCGCTCCGCAACCTTGATATTTGGGGATGTAAAGGTTTCGACAGGGATCTTGAACTGCGATAAGCATGCAGCGTTACGGGAACGCTTTGAAAACCGAATTTTTAAAAATAACTGACAAAAATACAGTTGCTTTTGCAGCTTAATTAAGCTGCCGTTCTGCCCAAAAGTACCGCGGTTTGGGTAAGAGCGTCGATTAGCGGTGAACGTGAACAGTTGTGTTCCTCGGCACTGTCACGGAGAGAGGATACCAAGCATTAAAGCCTGTTTGTCGGCGTTAGTGTGAGGGAATCTCAATCGACAAAATAAGCATGTAGAAAGTTGCAGGAATAGGTTTTTGGACGCGGGTTCGATTCCCGCCATCTCCACCAAAAAGACAGAAAGCACGGCCAACGGCTGTGATTTCTGTCTTTTTTTTATAAAGAAATGGTGGGAATCGAACAAGGAGGGAGAAAGCCAATGGCTTTCGGAAGAAAACAGTCCGGTGGACTGTTTTCGCCGACGTGGCAACGAGCGAAAGCGAGGCGATAGGCACGGTAGTGCCGGAAAATTCCCGCCATCTCCATTCAAAAGCGCCCCAGTCTTTATAAATTCCTTTTTTGTAATTTTATTGTCTTATTTGTGTAAGGTTTACATAATACAGTGCGAAAAACTGTGTATCTCAACGATTTTTGTGCCGTTTTATATTGATTTTATAAATTTTTGTTGACAAAACCTATGGTTTGGTGTGATAATATAAATAAGCAAAACTATGCACATTTCTAAAAGGATGTTTTATGAGAGTTATTACCGGAATTGCAAGAGGTATGCGACTTGAGACCTTGGAGGGTATGGATGTCAGACCAACCTCGGAAAAGGTTAAAGAGGCTATCTTCAGCGTTATAAATTTTGATATTGAGGGCAGACGTATACTCGATCTGTTTGCAGGCTCAGGTCAGCTTGGTATCGAGGCTTTGAGTCGCGGCGCCGAAAAATGTGTTTTTACCGATGCCTCGCAAAACTCGATTGAGGTCATTAAGCGCAATGTCAAGAAAACGGGCTTTGAAAAACTGTCGGTTATTTGCCGCACCGATTATGCCTCGTTTTTGAGAGGAACCAAAGAAACCTTTGATATTGCTTTTATTGACCCACCTTATGCCGAGGGTATGACGGTCAATGCATTAGAGCTGGCTGCAAAGATTATGAGTGACTTCGGTATTATTATCGTTGAGCATCCGTCGGATGTTTCATTGCCTGAAGAAACCAATGGCTTTACTGTTTACCGCACTTATAAGTACGGCAAGCTAGTGAACGTCACTATTTATAAAAAGATTATGGAAGGTTGATAAAATGGATCAGATAACTGCGGTTTGTCCGGGTAGCTTTGATCCCGTAACGGTCGGTCACCTTGATATTATTCGGCGTGCCGCCGGTATGTTCGCCAAGGTCATTGTTGTCGTTGCCACTAATTCCTCTAAAAAGCCTTCATTCACGGCCGAGGAACGCATGGAAATGATAAGAATTGCCACCGCTGATATACCTAATGTCACCGTCGATTGTTATGACGGTCTGCTTGCTGACTATGCTAAAGAGGTCAATGCAGGTGCTATTGTTAAGGGTCTTCGCGCTATGTCGGATTTCGAATATGAATTTCAGATGGCGCTGACTAATAAAAAACTTAATCCCGATGTTGAAACGGTCTTTTTAACTACGCAGGCACAGAATATGTACTTGAGTTCAAGTATGGTTAAGGAAATCGGTCGCATGGGAGGGGATATCAGGGATTTTGTCCCTGAGGTTATCCATGATACTATTTTAAAAAGAATTCAAACCGAAAGGAAGTAGAAGTTATGAATATGGATGATTTGATGGAACAGTTGGACGAGGTGCTGGACAGTGGCTTTAAAATGCCCGGTAAGCGTGTTGTTATTGATGTTGAAAAGGTAAGAGCTATCATTGATGATATGCGTATGACTATGCCTACTGAGATTAAGCAGGCAAAGGGCATCGTTGCCGACCGTGCCGATATTATCAACAACGCCAAGCGCGAGGCTGACAGTATTGTTCGCGTTGCCGAGGAAAGAGCCAAGGCGATGGTAGCACAGGAGGAGATCACCAAGCTTGCACAGGCTAAAGCAGGTGAGGTCCTTGCCGCCGCACAGAAGAAGAGTCGTGAGATGAGAAAGGCTGCACAGGATTTCGTTGACGATCTTATGCTTCGTGCCGACGAAATGCTTTCTGCCAATCTGACTGAAATTAAGAAGACCAGAGCCGCTTTGCGTCAGCAGATTCCTCAGGCTTCGGGAAACAATGGTATTAAAGAGTAATTCAATACATAAAGCCACCGCTTTTGCGGTGGCTTTGATTATATAGAAATAAATTATAGAAGATTTTTCACTTGCGTTCAGAATGTCATAGACTATAACTTTTTGTTATTCTGAGCATTAGGCGAAGAATCTTTTTTTATAAAATTATCATTTGAGAAAAACTATATCGCAAAAACTTAAAATTTGAGCAAAAAACTGCCATATTCTGCATAGAATACTAATGATAAAATTTTTGTGTCTTAAAGGGAGATTTTATGTGTTCGATATGCGGAATGATTGATTTTAAACAAAAGCCGTCGGAGGAATTGCTCGATAAAATGGGTGCCGTTATGAAGTCGCGTGGACCTGATGCAACCGAACGGTTTTGCGACCAAATTGTTGCATTGCACCACAACCGATTGAGTGTAATGGATCCCAAAAACGGACGGCAACCGATGACGGCGGTTTTTGAGGGTAGGGAATATGTGATTGTTTATAACGGTGAGATATATAATTCGCCTGAGCTTCGCAAAGAGTTAGAGCCTTACGGTGCTACTTTTAAAACCAACTGCGACACCGAAACGGTGCTTTGGAGTTACATTATTTTCGGTAATGAATGCCCTAAAAAGCTCAATGGAATCTTCAGCTTTGCGGTGTATGATATACATGACCGAAAGGTGTTTTTTGCGCGTGACCGACTTGGTGTTAAGCCGTTTTTCTTTGCTGAAAATGACGGTGGATTCATGTTCGCATCCGAGATAAAAGCGTTGCTACAAAACCCCAAAATATCGCGTAAGGTTGACAGAGAAGGTCTTTGGCAGTTGATATTTTTAAGTCCTGTGACGCTTGCAGGAAGTGGCGTTTTCAGCGATATAAAGGAGCTGAAGCCTGCCGAATGTGCAGAAATGTCCGAAAGCGGATTAAGGGTCTGGAAATACTGGTTTTTAGAGGCAAGGCCTTGGTCGGGTGACGCAAAGCTGGCGGCCAACGATGTCGGCGAACTGATAACCGATGCCGTCCGTCGTCAGACCGTCAGCGATGTGCCGTTGTGCACGTTTTTGTCGGGTGGACTCGATTCCTCGGTTCTGACGGCTTTGGCGGCTGAAATCTACCGTAAGAAAGGAAAAACCTTATCAACCTATTCCTTTGAATATGAAGGTAACCGCGAAAACTTTAAGCAATCGCTGTTTCAACCGCAGGGCGACGATGAATTTGCACGCTACCTTGCACGTTGGCTGATGACCGACCATACCGTTTTGGTGGCACCAAATTTAGAGGTTGCCGACTGCCTATTGCCTGCGACCGATGCCCGAGATTTCCCCGGTCAGGCTGATATCGATTCATCGCTTTTGCTGTTCTGTAAGCAGGTGAAAAAACATCATACCGTTGCCATTTCGGGTGAGTGCTCGGACGAGATTTTCGGCGGTTATCCGTGGTTCTACCGACCCGAAATGCTCTATCGCGATTTCTTCCCGTGGATACATGAGCCTATGGCAAGGGCAAGCATTTTCCGTTCCGATTTTACCCATGCCGATGAGGGTTTTGGATATTTGTCGGCGGAGTATAAGAAAATTATCAACGACTGCCCGACACTGCCTTGGGATTCAGACAGTATGCGTCAGTCACGCGTTGCAACCTGCCTGTCGGTAGGGTATTTTATGACATCGCTGCTCGAAAGAAAAGACCGAATGAGTATGTATTCGGGATTAGAGGTCAGAGTGCCGTTTGCCGACCATCGAATTTTGGAATATGTGTATAATGTGCCGTGGGAGATAAAGTTCCAAAACGGTGTGGAAAAGGCACTTTTGCGCAATTCCATGACCAAATATCTGCCCGAGAAAATACTGTGGCGTAAAAAGAGTCCGTACCCCAAAACCCACTCACCGCAGTACCGCGAAAAGGTTACTGCAATGCTAAAAAGTCGACTTGACCGACACGGAATTTTGTCAGAGGTTATTGATAAAAATGTGCTTGAATCGGTGTTGTCAGGTGAGGATAAAACCTGGTTCGGCCAGTTGATGTCAACACCTCAGCTCATCGCATGGCTTATACAGTTTGACTACTGGGTAGAAAAATATAACGTTGAGTTTGAGGGTTGAAACCGTAAAAATTACAAAATATTACAGTTTGATTTCAAATTTGTTACAACCGTTGACTTTGTGATTTGTGTAAACTATAATGACGGTAGATTACAAAGTATAGACTAAAGGCGGTTGTGAGCAATGAAAAGGCGGATAGCGGTAGTATTACTGGTGGTTTTGTGCTCAGTTGTTGTGTTTTGGGGAATTAAATATGACGGCGGTTGGTCGGGTGCAACGTCCAACGGCTCGTCGTCGGTTCACAGCGTCACTTCGGCATCGTTTAGGCTTGAGGTGACGGAAACCTCGTCCGACGATTTTCTTAAATTCTACGATTATATAGAGGATGAAAACTACCGTTGGTATATTGATGACGATTGTGCGATAATCGACCGTTCCTACAACACCGAAGCCGAGCATATCGACGTGCCGAGCGAGCTTTCGGGGTGCCCTGTGACAACGCTCGACGGTGACGTGTTTTATCAGCATACTTTATTGAAGTCCGTCACTCTGCCTGACACGCTGAAAACGATCGACGGCGCGGCATTTTATCGCTGTTATTCCTTGGAGGAAATAACCATACCTAAATCGGTCGAGGTCATAAACAACAATCCGTTCTTCCGTGCATCGTCTCTTGAAAACATTTACGTGGAGGAGGGGAATGAACATTTCGTATCGGTTGACGGTGTGCTGTTAGACAAAGAGATGCGTAACCTTATCGCGTATCCCGAGGGGTCACCGCGTACCGAGTATTCCATTCCCGAGGGTGTGGAGTACACCGATTTCGGATACAGCGTCCGTAATTTGAGAAAGCTGATTATTCCCGCAAGCCTTAAAGAGGTTTATGAGGGTGTGGTCTCATATCTTGCAGAATACTCCGTTCACCCCGATAACCCGCTTTTTTGCTCGGTTGACGGCGTTTTGTATGACAAGTCCGAGGAAACGTTGCTGTATTATCCGATGCAGTTACTGTCCGAAATGGAGGTTTTGGTCATTCCCGAGGGAGTGAAATACATTGATAGCGGTGCGTTTTTCGGATTTGGATCCTACGGTACAAAGCTCAAGGAGATACACTTTCCGTCCACCGTGGTTGTGATTAGTCGTAATTCTCTGTGGTACGGTAATAAAGAGCTTACCTTTGTCGGAGAAAAGGGCTCGGCGGTCGAGCAATATGCCGAGGATAATAATATTGAATTCCGCGTTGCCGATTGAGCGACCGCTGTTATAAGGGGAGGGGTTGCCCCTCCCGTGAAATTGACTATGGTTTCACGGGAGGCGAAACGCCTCCCTTTAGGTGTGTCTCTTTTATACGTGCCGTTGACTTTTTATGGGGAATATGGTAAAATTTAGATGTAAAAAGTGAAGGGGGTTCGGATATGAAAAGAATGTTTGCATTATGCGTTGCATTAGTACTTATTGTAGGCTGTTTTGTCGGTTGTGCGGCAGAGGTTAAGAATAAAAAGCCTTCGTCAGGTGAACAGAATACAACAAGTGTTTCCTCTGTTGAAACTCATAATGCACGTTTTAAGATTCTGGACACAAAGGGCAATACCGTTATCACCGAAAACCATATCTATGAGGCTAATGTCGGCGATGGTACTGTGAACGGTAAGTATTATGTACATTTGAAGCTTGACCGCACAGGAACCGAACTTTTAAAATATGTAACATCCCAAAGTATTGGTAAAAAACTTCCGTTTTATCTTGACGGTGAGCTGATTTTTGAACCGAAGGTTAATCTCGCGATTGAAGACGGCGAATTTCATATCACAGTTGATACAAGGGAGGAAGCTGAGAAAATTTACAACGGAATCTCTGCGGCTATGCACGGTGAAGGAAAATGACAAGAGAAGATATAATCGGTTATGCCGAATCGCTTTTGGATGCGGTTTGTGACCATCCGTTCAGCGAGGATTTTGTCACCACTGTTTTGCGTCATAAATCAAGCAAAAAGTGGTTTGGTATATTGCTCAAAGCACCGTGTGACAAAGTAGGGGTCAGTGGTGAGGGAGAGGTTGATGTTTTGAACCTTAAATGCGACCCTGTTTTGTCAAAGGGCTTGTTTGCAAGCTATAAGGGAATCGTGCCCGCATACCATATGAACAAGTATCATTGGATATCGGTGGTGCTGGACAGCGATGTTTCGTTTGATGAGGTCAAGGGACTTATAGAATTAAGCTATTCACTGACCAAAACAAAAATTTAAAAAGGCTTAACATTTTAATGAGCGAGGGAAAAGTTATGGATGTTAACAACAATATGAGCAACAATCCCGGTGATAATCTTAATGACAATATGGGTGGAGAAGGCTATATTTGTCCTAATTGCCAAGCGGTGTTTGATGTGAGATTCGGTGCTTGCCCGAGATGTGGCATGCCCGTAAAGGTTAACGCGGAACAAGGCAAGAAAAAGATGAGCTCGGGCAAGCTTGTCATAATCATTGTGTCCATTGTGTTGGCTTGTCTTGTGGCACTGGGCGGTATTGCTTTTGCGATGATTGCTTTGTTTAACAAAACAGGTGTAGCGAAAAAGGATACCAGTGCTACAGTTAATGCTCCAACCCAAGATGTAAAGCTGACCGAGCAGGAGATAATCAACGCCTGTGATCTTATTGATTATTCAGTTATTGCCGACGCGTTTGACTCCTATGTACCGTCAAGTTATAAAGGTGCTATGCAAACACTTGTAACCGATGCCGATGACAATGGCCGCTTGGAAATGTTTGTGGATATACCTATGACTGATAACTCGAATGATAGAAATAGTTTTTCTAAAACAGGTGCTTTTTGGTTTGATATAGCAAATCCTAATAACTCGTCATATGATTACACTGCCAAAGCTGATACATATGAGTTTTATACTGATGATGATGGTAATGTTTATTATATTGGTTTAAATTCCCTCAAAGGGTATAGTGAGACTATTTCCAAGTGGACAAGCAATGGATTTGTTGAAATTGGCTATTATTTAGAAAGTTGGGAAAGAGAAATAAATGAAAATGTTTTCCGAGAAGCTAATTTCAACGGTAAAACCCTTTCCAGTTTCGATGAGTTTAATGCCGAAAAGAGCAAGTTGGGCTTGAAGAGAATAAGCGGTTCTAACAGTCGGTATTTATCTAATTATTTTTATACATCGAAACCCGAAGATGTTATCGGTGCGTACAAAAACAGGATTACCGGCTTAAATAACGGTTCAAGATATATTTCACAGGATTACGATAACGATGGCGAAGACGAGTATTTATTTATCGTAAGATATAGCACTGATTCATGGTTGGATGTGCTACTTGAGGCGCAAAACAGAGAGCAAACAAAAGATTGGGAAGACTATGAACCGTATGTGCCGGATGAAAACTATGATTACCGACGTGAAGGTTATGTTTATGCAGATGTCGATGAAAAAGGTGTGGTTTTCCATTGTGTCACCTCGACATATGTAGACCACGGTTATGAAACAAACATATCATGGAATAACAGCACATTGAAAATTGAGTTTTTGGTTCCTTATTCAGAGCCTATAATTTGCGAATATTTTTGCGAAAGCGCTAAAGATACAAGAGTACAACTTGAAAGAAATGATAATGAGTACGGTGATATAGCCAAACGTTATATTGATTATATTTATAACCGTTTTCAAGGGGTGGCAGTCGAAACAAAACCGGTAATAAAAATAAAATACTCCGATTTGTGTGACATTCCGGGCAAAGAGTGTGTCTTAGTCGTTAATGATTGTTCGGGAAGTTATGTTGAGGTCTGCACCTTCTATTGCGGAAGGGTTGTTGTACTTTATCGGTTGTATGAAAATGAAGGTTCTGTCTTTTTGACCAATATCGGTGGTAAAGAGCATATTATGTATTACAGTCAGGAGAGGTTTGATGATTTTGGCGTTGGTACAAACTATTGCTATAAAACTATAAGATTCAACCAAAACTGCCGACCGATA
This sequence comes from Acutalibacteraceae bacterium, assembly GCA_045637775.1. Taxonomy (GTDB): domain Bacteria; phylum Bacillota; class Clostridia; order Oscillospirales; family Acutalibacteraceae; genus UMGS172. Next base: position 46,573 of record JAZUAC010000001.1, read on the forward strand.
TACCACGATTATCAAAGTATAACGATTTATGATAATACACCGCCTACTGAAAATCATAACGCTTTCTTTAACGGCTTTAATGCTTTGCTTGCCACTGCCAAGGTCTGTCTTGATAACTACGAGTTGACAGGCTATAAGTATATGCAGGAAAGTGATATAAATGTTTCGGGCGATGAGCAGAGCAAGTATCTTGTTATCTCCAATTGCAACCGTACTAAATCGGGATTTGTTCATATTCAGGATATTGAATCGTGGCTCAATTTCCGCGAGGGACCCTCTACCAAATATAATAAGATTTTGTTAGATTCCGCCGACTCCAAGAGCTTTGTAAAGCAGGCAAAAGGCTCGGCTGTAACGGTAATTGATACTGTCAACACAGGGGATGAGAAGAACCCGGTTTGGGTTAAGATACAGATCAAGTATGCTGACCGCACCTTGGTGGGTTATTCATCGCAGAATTATATCGATATCCCCAGTATCAAGCATATTGGTGTAGGTGAGTCGTTTGCCATCGCTGCCGATACCAATGACAGTGGACTTAGTTGGTCGTGTAACGATTCAAGTGTTCTTTCGGTAGACCGGTCAACAGGAAGGGTTACAGGCGTAAAACGCGGACTTGTTTTGGTGACCGTCCGTTCAAGCAGCGGACTTAGTGATTCGTGTCTTGTTATGGTTGATTGACCGTGTGCGTTTACATAAAGTTCTAAATAGGTTAAATTGCACACAAACATCCAATATTATTATAATAAAATATACTAAAATAAGGCTTTTATTCATTGACAAAAACCGACAGTTTTGATATACTTATCTCTGTGAGGTTTCACGCTACTGACGGTATGTGGTTTAACACAATGGGAACGTGAAATTGTATATTGCCGACCGTCTGGGCAGATCTCCGCATTTAAAAAAAGTGGGAGTCTGCCCTTTTTGTTTTCTATAAAAGATTTTGGAGGATTTTAACATGAAAAAAATCGCAGTTGTTATGGGTAGCGATAGC
>JAZUAC010000002.1:0-23982 GCA_045637775.1 Acutalibacteraceae bacterium
ATTACCGTCCATGATAATGGCAATATGCTCGGGTAATACTCTATCAACCTGCTTTTTTTTAAATAAAGACATAATTTTTCCGCCTTTTAGGTGTTTTAAGGGGTTGCCTACGCGACAACCCCATATAAAATTAGATTTCTAAAATTTCTTTTTCTTTTAAAGACGCTAAATTATCAATTTCCTTACAGAATTTATCGGTAAGGTTTTGAATTTTCTTTTCTGCATTTGAAAGATCATCTTCGGTGATTTCGTTATTTTTCTTCATAGCTTTTGCTTTTTCTAAAGCATCACGACGAATGGAACGGATTGCAACCTTGGAATCCTCGGAAATCTTGCGAGCATCCTTAACGATTTCCTTACGACGCTCCTCGGTAAGAGGCGGGAACATAAGGCGGATAACGCGTCCGTCATTCTGGGGGTTGATTCCGATGTCGGAAACCTGAATAGCCTTTTCAATAAGCTTCAAAACGCTTGCATCATAGGGCTGAATCTGCAAAACTCTTGCCTCGACAACCGAAACGGCGGCAAGCTGATTTACGGGAGTGGGGCAACCATAGTAGTCGACCGAAAGTTTATCAAGAACTGAAGGATTGGCACGGCCGGCACGGATAGCGCCAAACTCACGCATCATAGCGTCCATAGTCTTTCCCATTTTGCTTTCGGTATTGCTGATAACTGTTTTCATGTAATTTTCTCCTTTAAGGTTAGTTTGTTCAATAAATTATTTAACAAGCGTTCCGATTTTCTCACCCATAACGGCACGGACAATATTGTCAGGGTCGTTAAGATTGAAAACAAGAATGTTGATGTCACGGTCGCGGCAAAGCGATGCAGCAGCAGCATCCATAACATGAAGGTCTTTAGCCAAAACCTCGGAATGACTCAAGGTGTCGTACTTGACGGCATCGGGGTACTTGTTGGGGTCTTTGTCATAAACGCCGTCAACATTGGTTGCCTTAAAAATAACATCGGCATCGATCTCGGCAGCACGCAAAGCGGCACCCGTATCGGTCGAGAAGAAGGGACTTCCCGTTCCTGCGGCAAAAAGCACAACCTCACCTGCATCAAGCCTTCTTTTAGCCTCGCGTGCAGTGAAGAAATCGGCAATTTTGTTCATTTCAACGGCCGACATGACCGAAGCCTTAACGCCCATCTGCTGCAAGGTATCCGAAACACCTAAACAGTTGATAACGGTGGCCAGCATGCCCATGCTATCGGCAGTGTTACGGTCCATATTGCCCGAGGAACGACCACGCCAGAAGTTGCCGCCGCCAATGACGATACCAACCTCAACGCCAAGCTCAACGCACTTCTTAATACGCTGGCAAACGGTTTCTACCATTGAAAAATCAATGCCTGTTTTTTGCTCACCTGCGAGCACCTCGCCCGAGAGTTTGAGAAGAATTCTTTTAAATGCAGGTTCCATAATTAGCACATCCAATCAAAGCCTTTTTCGGCAGTTTATATTTACTTTTTTATTTTACAATATAACGCCGATAAAGTCAATTATAACTATACAATCTTAATTGGATTTTTGACGATTTTTAAAACATAGACCATCCAAAACCCAAATGTTTTGGACGGTCTACGTTTTACATTATACGCCATATAGATTTATGCTGTTTCTATTTACTTATATACTCTTCAAAATATGTCGGTGTTACTAAACTAAAGTAATTATCAATATAGTATTCCACCGCCGTTTCAAGGTCGGCAGGATCTACCGCATTTATTACGATTTTCCTTCCGATGGAACATACGATCCAGCTACCGCTCTCATTTTGTAATTTGTCCAAAGCTGTTTGAGATTCAGGTCTGTTAGTATTTCCTATAAGAATTTCAAAATCCGTATCATCCTCATAGTCTGTTTGATTCCTACAACTCACGCCCTTCTCTTTTAATGCTTTCCATAGTACCGCAGCTATACGCGCTGACTCCAAACACTCTTCAGAACGAATTATCCTGTACCTTGCTTCGCCTTCATCGGTAATAAAATTGAAGGTTTTATTCTCAAGCGAATCATAACCGCTATACTCCTTTATAGCATTATCGATTGCTTGCTTTAGTTTTGCAAACGTGTCAGGCTGATTTACACTTTCACCGCCTGATGCTACTACTATAAGGTTTATTTCTGCAACGACGGTATTAACCTCTAAAAAAGGCTCATATGTATTCAAAAGCTTCAATCTTTCCTCAGTCGTGTCTTCACTTGCTTCAACAGTATTGTAGTAACTTATCAAGCTTTCTGCCGCAGCCTGACCTGCAACCTCAAGTTCAAATGTCACCAAATCATTTTTGTCAGAATCATTATAAGCCTTTTGTACACTATTGAAATACTGTTTCAATAATGGCTCTACCTTGTAAAAGTGTTTATTCGACTTATAATAATTTAAAAAGTCAACCTCATAAATAGGTGCGTCCAAAACACTTGTCACTTCGGAAGAACTTTTTTTCTTCGAAGAACTTTGTTCATCTGTGCAACTGACCACCAACAGCATAGTCAAAATCGCGACCATAAGAGCAAAAGCTTTTTTACTTTTGATTTTAAACATTTATATCCCCCTAACAATAAAAACGATCAATGCAAAACTATTTTAGCGGAATTTCCGCTAAAAGTCAATAGTGTATTTTCCGCTAAAGTATAATAATTGCAGAGAATATTATTGAAGGCGGTGACTGTATGCATTATCCAAGAATTCGCGAATTGCGTGAAGATAGCGATATGACCCAAAAGCAGATGGGTGAAATTCTTAATTGCAGTCAACGTGTGTACAGCAACTACGAACGCGGTGACCTTGATATTCCGACCGAAATCCTCATAAAATTAGCAGATTTTCACAATGTTTCGGTTGATTATATTTTAAACAGAACCGACAAAAAAGATTTTCACAAATAACAAACTTAACAAAATACTACGAAAGAAGCTCCCCTAACATGGGGAGCTGTTATTTTGCAAAAATGACTGAGGGGTAGCTTTAATCTCTCCCTCCGTCTTGTCTCACGGCAAGCCTCTCAATTGAGAATCCCTCCACCAACCTACGGTTGGTTCCCCTCCCTTTAGACAAGGGAGGCTTTTTAGCCTTCCCCTTGAGGGGAAGGTGTCTGCGAAGCAGACGGATGAGGTGTAAGCCAACATAATATATTTAAAACGACACATTTTAATGTAGGGGTGATTCATGAATCGCCCCTACGATGTTGTGGCGGTATATTACACAAACGAGGCAACAAAAAACCTCACAAAGCCTTGCGACTCTGTGAGGTTTTGATAACTGTTAAGCTTTAAGCAAAATTACTTAGCCATTGCTGCGACTTCGGATGCGAAATCGTCAACACGCTTCTCGATGCCTTCGCCCTTTTCGAAACGGACAAAGTCAACAAGTGCAACATTGCCGCCAAGTTCCTTAGCGGTGTTAGCAACATACTTGCCAACTGCAATATCATCCATGATGAAGGTCTGCTCAACAAGGGTGTTCTCCTTGTAGTACTTACCAATCTTACCCTCAACGATCTTAGCCAAAACCTGATCGGGCTTGCCGGCCATCTTGGGGTCTTCCTTCATCTGTGCTACCATGATAGCCTTTTCCTTCTCGATAACCTCTTGGGGAACAGAAGCGGGATCGAGGTAAGCGGGGTTCATAGCAGCGATCTGCATGGCAACGTTCTTACCCATGGTGAGGAGCTCGTCAGAAACTGCGAGATCGGTATCCATCTTAACCATAACGCCGATCTTACCACCCATGTGAACATAGGTAGCAACAACGCCCTCGTAACGGACAAAGCGACGAATCTGCATATTCTCACGGAACTTGAGGAAGATATCCTGCTTCAATTCGTCGATAGTCTTGCCGGACTCATCATCCTTAGCAGCAAGAAGAGCATCAACATCAGCGGGGTTAGTCTTTGCAACAACCTCTGCAACCTTAACTGCGAAAGCCTTGAACTCATCGTTCGAAGCAACGAAGTCGGTCTCGGAGTTTACTTCAACAACTGCGCTTGCACCGTTAGCGGTTGCAACAGCAACAGTACCCTCAGCAGCGATACGGCTTGCCTTCTTAGCCTGAGAAGCAAGTCCCTTCTCTCTGAGGTAATCAACAGCGGCGTCCATATTGCCGTCGCACTCGGTAAGAGCTTTCTTACAATCCATCATTCCGCAACCGGTCTTCTCACGAAGAGCCTGTACGTCTTTAGCTGTGAATGCCATTTTACATTCCTCCAAAATATTATTTTTTAAAAATGCCGGTAAAAGACTTGCTCTCACCGGCTTTAATTTACTGAAAATTATTCAGCGGCTTCTTCGGTAGCCTCTGCTGCCTCTTCGGTAGCGGGGGCAACCTGCTCGCCCTGTCTGCCTTCGATAACAGCGGCAGCGATGGTAGAAGCAATGAGCTTTACAGCGCGGATAGCGTCATCGTTACCGGGGATAACTGCGTCGATCTCATCGGGATCGCAGTTGGTGTCAACGATAGCAATGATGGGAATACCGAGCTTCTTAGCTTCCTGAACAGCGATTCTTTCCTTGCGGGGGTCAACGATGAACAAAGCACCGGGAACCTTCTGCATGTCCTTGATACCGCCGATGAACTTCTCAAGCTTCTCGATCTCGAGCTCAAGACCGATAACTTCCTTCTTGGGGAGAAGATCAAAAGTGCCGTCTTCCTTCATCTTGTTGAGCTGCTCCAAACGAGCAATTCTGGTACGGATGGTGCGGAAGTTGGTAAGCATACCGCCGAGCCAACGAGCGTTGACATAAGGCATAGAGCAGTTGATAGCCTCTTCCTTAACGGAATCCTGAGCCTGCTTCTTGGTGCCTACGAAAAGGATATCCTTGCCTTCTGCTGCGATGTCACGAGCGAAGAGATATGCCTCGTTGAGCTTCTTAACGGTCTTCTGCAAGTCGATAATGTAGATACCGTTACGCTCGGTGAAAATGTACTCAGCCATTTTCGGGTTCCAGCGACGGGTCTGATGTCCGAAATGAACACCGGCCTCGAGCAGCTGTTTCATTGATACTACTGCCATAATTTTTCCTCCTTCGGTTATACCGCCGCGTGCGTATAATTGACGGCTTTTCTGCACCTAGCAGACACCGTTTCGTCACATTACGAACGCGTGTGAATTTTTTAGCTTGGAGCTTGGCATACTCCGAGCCGAAGTATTATAACACAAGACTTTTCAAATTGCAAGTGTTTTTTTAAAAAGTTCCGAAAAATATTTTTCCAGTAATGGACGGGTGCGAGAGTTTGAAGATTTATTTCAATATATAGGTGTGTACGGTGCCTTCGTGGATTTCGTCAACAGTTTCGGCGTTGGGGAAGGTGACCTCGGCTTCAATTTCCTTGGGAATGGTGACGGTGTATGTGTATTTGCCATTCCTGTACTCCCATTCGGCCTCTACCCTGCCGTAATCGGTGTCATAATGACCTTTGGCACGGGTGATGCTGTGGGTTGTGTCGAAATACGGCTTTAACACCAGACGCTTAAAGCCGGGTGCATCGGGTCTGATTCCCAGAACATACTCATACATCCACTCAACGCACGAGCCGAGCGAATAATGGTTAAACGAGTTCATACCCTCTTTGGAAATGCCGTCCTCTTTTGTGTAACTGTTCCAGCGTTCCCATATAGTTGTAGCGCCGTTCATAACCGAGTAGCCCCAACCGGGGTACTCACGGTTGGTGATGAGCTTGTATGCCAAATCGACAAGCCCTAACTCACACAGCGTGGGCAAAAGGTATTTTACACCAAGGAAGCCTGTGGTCAGAAAGCCGTCGGACTCCTTGAATTTTCGAATCATCTGCGGTTTGGCCTCAGCTTCGGAAATAACTCCAAAGCTATATGCCAGAATGTAAGCACTTTGAGTATCGCTGAATATCTTACCGTCTATCGTGAGATATTTTGCTCTGAATGCCTTTCTGACATTTTGGAACAACTCGTCGTATTTATCAGCCTCGGCATCGCCTATTATACGGCACATTTCGGCCGTAAGTCTGGCGCCGTAAGCAAAATAAAGGTTGGTGACAACACCCTTGTCGGTGACCTCGTTTACGCTCAACCAATCGCCGTAGCCGTGCAGTCCGTCACGAAGGAAGTTTTCGGAATCGGCAAGATAATACTCCAACAGCCGTTTGGCATTGGGGAGATTATCCCTGATGACGGTCTTGTCACCGTACATCTTATAATGTGTCCACGGAATGACCATTATGGCCTCACTCCAGCCTGCAGGAGCATCATAACCCGTGTAATAATTGTAGCCGACGGGCGGCACGGGTGCCACGGCAGGCACGGCACCGTTGCCAAGCTGTGCATCACGGATGTCGGCAAGGTGCTTTTTGTAAAAGTGGCGGCAATCCATATTATACATTGCGGTCTGACAGAAGATCTGTGAATCACCCACCCAACCCAAGCGCTCGTCACGCTGAGGGCAGTCGGTCGGCAGGTTGATAAAGTTGTCACGCTGACTCCAGAGCGCGTTTTGGAAAACCTTGTTGACAACCTCATCCGAGCAGGTGAAATCGCCCACCGCTTTAAGGTCGGAATACATACTTTCGCCCACAACGTTGGTGATTTCAGCCTCACCCTCAACGGCGATTTCCATATAGCGGAAGCCGTGATAGGTGAACAACGGACGGAAGTGATAGTTCTGCTTTTCACCCACTACAAAGGTATCGGTGGCCTCGGCCTTGCGCAAGTTTTCACGGTAGACCTTGTCACCGTCCATCATCTCACCGTAGCGGAAGGTCACAACGGTATCGGGTGTTCCTTTTATATCACAACTCACAACACCTGCGAAATTCTGGTGAAAATCGTAAATATATGTGTTCTTTGTTTTGGAAATGAGTTCGGGTGCAAGTCTGTGCTTGACCACCGTCAACGGAATTTCGCTTTTTATAAGGAACATATTGCGCTTGAACTTGAACACGGTTTTTTCGGCAAAATCCCACTCAGAATCGTCATAATCGGGTGACGAAAAATCGCCCAATTGGAGCCGTGAGTCGATATATTCACCCATATAAATATCACTGCGACGAATGGCACCAGAAGAGGCTTTCCAGGTATCGTCGGTGTTGATGTCCTCCCTTGTGCCATCCTGATATTCAATACGGACAACCGCCATAAGCTCGATACGGTCACTGTAACCGTTGCGCTTGAAGGCATAGGTCGAGCCGAGGTGACCAACCGCCCAGCCGTCACCCAGAACGATACCGACGGCGTTGGTTTCTTTCACACGGTCGGTGATGTCATACTCAACATAGGGTAATTTCTTGCGGTAGTCCACCCAGCCGGGTGAAAGGTAATCCTCTGCCACCGCCTGACCGTTAAAGTATGCTTTAAAAACACCCAGAGCCGCCACAAAAAGGGTGGCTTTGTTGACAGGCTTTGTTATATTGAAGCTTTTGCGGAAATAGGGTGACGGATTGCCGTATTTTTCATCGGCAGACTTATATTCGCCTGTTTTATAGGTTATCCAATCGGCTTTAAAAATCACAGTATCTCACCTTTATTTGTTATATATTTCGGTCAATTTTTTTGCCTTTTCAAGTACGCTTTGCTTTAAAGATTCGGGTGACAGCACCCTAATATCTCCGCCAAACTGCATAAGCCAGCCAACAAGACCGTCACTCACCAAAGCCTCGGTCGAAAAGCGGAAGGTATCCTCACCGTCAAAATGACGGATAAATATGCCGTCGGTAAATTTATCGGTTATCTGCTGAAGCAGTTTGACATTGCATTCAAGGTCTATCCTGCACTTTTCTCCGCCGAACATATTAAACACCTTGCGTGAATAATCGGCGGTATCAAACCTTTGTTTATACTCCGAAACCTCGGAAAAATGACGGCATTTTGTCGAGGTCACAACCACTTCGGCAATGCGGTCGACTCTCAAATTGGTCAAATTATCATACTTTTGGTTGTTGCCGATGAGATAATAGTGGTCGGCCTCCCACAAAAGTGCATAAGGGTTTATAACCATATCCTTCAAGTTCACGGTCAACTGCGTGCCGTTCAACTGATTTTTAACATACTTTATTTTGACCTTCAGTTGCTTGGTAATGGCGGTGTTAAGCAGTTCGATATTTTTATAAACCTCTTCGTTTCCGCTTTTGGCACGGTTTTCGATACAAACTCGGTTTTTAAGCTCTGACGCCTGATGCTCACTCACCAACCCTTGCAACTTGGTCACAAGTTCTCGGGTTTTAACCTTGGGCACAAAACCCGCCGATTGAACCGCATCGATAAGCAGGCTTATTTCGGGCATTTCAAACCCTGCGTCAGCAATGTAATATCCCCTTTTGGGCGTGCCTGTTTTTATAACATCAAATCCTGCCTCACACAAAGCCTCAATATCCTTGTATATCGACTTCCGTTCGGCCTCAATACCGTAATTTGCAAGTTCCCCTAAAATATTTGCCGAAGATACAGGGTGTTCTTTATCGCTTTTAGATTGCAAGATTTCAAGAACCTTAAGCAACCGTAATCTGATATTATCGGTCTTCATGTTCACTCTCCGCTTCAAACAAACTGTATAATTCTTTTTTGGAATAAAGTGAATTTAGTGCCGTGAGCAGTTGGTTGGTCGACATTCCTGAAGGCAATTGCAAACGGTCGGTCAACTGCTTTCTCTTTTGCTTTGAATCGGCACCGCCCGACAGTCCTAAATTAAATAAATCGGTGTGGGTTATCTTATCTTGCTTTTCAACGAGTGCATTGCCATCAAGGTTTATTCCCGCTTTTCTCAAAGCCTCGGTTATAACCTGCTCGGAAAGACCTTCAACGCCCAATAACCCTTGAGCCGAAGCCTCGGTCTTGCGTTTTTCCTTGCCCTTTATTTCGGGCACAAAAACATTTGTGATATATTTGGGATTTATCACACCTGTCAGGTGTCCCCTTATCACAAAGCCTGCCGAATCGCTGTCGGTCAGTATAATTATACCTCTCGCTTCAGCAATACGGCGTATCATGTCGGTCTTTTGTTTGTTTTTAAAAATAGCAAATCCGTCGGTTGTGATTATTTCGGCATCGATAAAATTTTTGAGCTTTATTTTATCGTATTTACCCTCTACTATCACCGCTTCGCGTAAGTGTATCATCAGTCTTTCCTCTGTGCAATAACAACCAACTCAACCAATGTCTTTTCGAGTGCTGTTCTGCCGTCTACTCTTGAGCCTTTTACGGCTTTATCGCATCTCGCAAGGCATTTTAAGGATTCGGTTATCTGTTTTTCGGAGAGCTTTCGCATATTTCTCTCGGCATCGTTCAAACGGAAGGCAAGATTGCCGTAGCCAAACTCTTTGGCTATTGTTTCGGGCTTCATGCCTTTTGACCTTGCCGCAAAGCAACGGTAAATATCGATATATGCCGATGACAAAAACGTTAGGATATACGCCGGGTCGGTGTTCATGTAAAACAAATCATCCAACAGCTTGCACGCACCCTGAAGGTCACCACGCAGTACCGCCTTTGAAACATTGTAAACGCTGGCCTCGACCGAGCGTGAGCACACCTTGTCCACCGTTTCACGGGTGATATTTCCGTCCTCGCCAATATAAAGGCACAGTTTTTCAAGCTCGTTTATAAGTGTTCCGAGGTCGTCTGAACAGGTCTCAATCATATATCTTGCAGTGGTGGCATCCATTCGGCATTTTCTTCGGGCTGCTCCCGATTGAAGCATCTTCATTATCTCGGATTCCTGCTTGCGACCGAGATAGCACACCTCACCGCCTGCATCACGAACCGCTTTTATAAGCTTTGAAAACTTTTCGCCCGGTTTCTTTTGGTTGATTTCAACCGTTTCAAACCATAGCACCAAAACGGTGGTCGCCGGCATATCAGAAAGCATCTCCAAAACCTTGGACGACTCGGCCGATGTCGCTTTGTCAAACGGATAGTCGCAAAGGGTCACAATTTTACGGGGACTCATCATCGGAAAGCTTTGAACCGCGTCATACACCTCTTGAATAGGTGTTTTGCCGTCAAATCGGGCGATATTAAACTCGGGAAAACTGTCAACGCTGACCGAAACGGCCTTTTCAACATAATTTTTAATGAGGTAATGCTCCTCACCAAAAATCATATAGCAGGGCGCAAGGTTCCCCGATTTCAACTGAAGCTTCAATTCGTTTTCGGTCAAGTATGCTGCCGTATTCTTATCCGCCATAAACTGTCAATCCTTTGTCTTGTTTGTATTTTATCCAAACGGCACCTTTATTGTTGGTGACCGCCTTGCCGTGTTCTATGTATTTTGAAACATCATCTTTTGACGCAACCACAGTGAAGTCACATTCAGTGTTCTTGGGTAACGCTCTGCTTGTTATGACCAAATCAGGTGCTTCAATACCCAACTCAGTGGCATCATAAACCGAACTGCCAACGAGTATTCTTTTACCCTCGGCAGTTATATTATAAACGCATCCGTTTTCGTGCAGTACAGTCTCAATCTTCAGCCTACCCTCGGCAACCATAAAGCTCTCGCGGTCATATGCCACTGTCGTTCCGCCACTTTGCACCAACGATTCACCAAAGTTTTCGGGGATAACAACCTTTTCAGGCTTTAACTCATCATAAACACCCGAAAAGCCGCCATAACACACCTTGGAATTTGACGGCAGGAACAGCATTTCAACATCTTTTATGCCGCGTTCTGCCATATACCGTCTTATAGCATAACGGTCGGAATTGCTGTCTCCGCAACCTATTATAACACAATCATCCTCAAATGTCACAGCAACCAGCAAGCCGTTGCCACACTCAAGCACCGCAACCTCAACCGTTTGCTTGCCAAAAATATTATTGGTCCAAAGTGTTGTGAGCAATAACGCTGTAACCATAATCGAAACTGTAATCTTACCGCCAAACCTTCCCACCATGTACCATATTGCCACCAATGCCATTGAGCAACCAAGCCACAGAATCATAGCATTGCTGCCGAATGGGATATATGAAAACGGCACCTTGGACAAAAGACCAACTACCACCCTGATATACTTTGCCAAAAGTTCAGGCATTAGAAAAACGATCGAGGCAAGAACATCAACAAACGGTAAAAAGTGAAGCGCCACTCCGAGTGTCGCAGACAGCATAGCGTAAACCGCCGCCGAACAAATCAAAACACTGGCAATAGGTGCAACCAACGAAACATATCCCAACTCGATAATCTGAAACGGCAACGTGCAAAGCACCGCACCTATCGACTGAATAAATATAGTAATAGCTTGGCGCAAAACTGTTGTAATCACACTGATTTCAAAACGTATGATCTTTTGTGATACCCTGCCGGAATAAGGCGAAATAATTATGACGCCTGCCGTTGCACTGCAAGACAGTTGAAAACTCAAACTACACACATAAAACGGATTATAGAAAAGCATTGCCGCAATCGCAATGCCCAACGAGTTCAGCGCATCGGTCTTTTTGAGTACACATTCCGAAATAAGCATAATGCTACACATTATACCTGCTCTCACGGCTGATGGTGTCATTCCCGCCAACATCACAACAAACCAAAGCGGCATCAAGGTGAAAACCGAGGCTTTCCGACGTTTCATAAACATCATAAGCAGATATCTCACCATCATGCACATTGCACCGATATGCATTCCGGAAACAGCAGTTATATGGCTCGCACCGCAAGCCTTAAATTGACTGTACAATTCGTCACTCATACTGTAAGTTCCGCCAAGCAACAAGCCCTCAAGCACCGCCGCGTCGTCGCCCTCAGTGTAAACACCGATGCAATCTCTCACAGAACGCCTTATATCAACACATCGTGAGTAAACCGTTTCCTCATGCCCGATTATTTCAGCCGACAAGACATTAGCGTCAATGAAAACACCTTCAGAATACCGATACTTTTCAGCGCTTTCGGCAATCTTTGAAAACTCAGCAGTAACTCTTAAAATATCGCCTTCCTGCGCGTTGTATTCTTCGTCTGAGCTGCTTATGTACAAAATCAAATTAACAGAACCAATTATCTCTTCGTCAAACCCATTATTGCCTTCGGTGGCACAGTTCAATCGCACATAAGAATCGTTCATCCCGGGTTCTTCGGTCACACGGCAACAGAATGTCAGCGTCTTACCGCTGAGATCTTCAACAGGTTTTATCTTAGCAATATAATAACAGTTAAGGAATAAACAAAACAAAGCGCCGACCAACAACACAATCGACGGTTTCAGTCCAACGCCTTTGTTTCTGCCAAGTATTGCCACCAAGCCTGCCGAAAAGCACAAAACTGTGCCCAAAAGCAGTACAATCTGTACACCGCCTATAAACATCAATGTAGCGGCAAGAATAAAAAGTGACGAACACACTAGCGCTATTCTTCTCATTGTTCGACACCCTCACCGCATATACAAAATCAACTGTCTGACTTAATCATTATAAACCACCCTTTTATGCTTGTCAAGGAAGTCATACAACGAAAAAGCACCGTGCAAAAAGCACGGTGCAAAACTCAAATCACAAAATATACAACCCTGAATCCAACAAAACAAATTCTCTGCCTTCAATTTGCATATATTGGTGAACGGGTTCATCAAAAACAGCTTTTTCTTGTACAGTATAGCTCTTGACATTAACTTCAAGAATGTTATTGCCCCGTGAGTTACACACCGACAAAACACCTCTGCGTTCATCAATTGAGAGACCTTCGGGTCCTAAAAATGATGAATCGTTCGAACCGCCGATACGTAACTCCTCACGCATAGTGCGGAGATTGAATCTGACAAGTGCGTTTCGCTCAGAGAAAGATGCCCAAAGTGTATGTCCGTGACAAGCCACACCCGAAGGTCCGCAATCTTTGTAGCGAATAGTCCCCTGCCACTGTGTTATGCCGTCGTTATCCATAATCGCAGCATCACCGTTTTTGGTGACAATGAAAAGGTTACCGTTCTCAAGCTTTACACAGTTGCAGGTGATAAAATCAGCGCCTTCGAATTTAAGACCCGAATGAATATCACCAAACTTGATGTATTCATAATCGTCTCTTGTGCGCTGAGATACAACACCTGTTTCAAGCATGACCGATTTATAGGATATAACCACCTTATCGTCACTTTCTCCGCGACGGTAAACGACTATAAACCCACCGTCAAAATTCAAAACATCATATATCTGATCGGAAAATAATTTCTTCACGTTCCCACATTTCCTTTACATACTAATACATCTTTATTGTAGCCTAAACTGTTGATGATTGCAACGAAAATTTTAAATTAACTGTAAAATTTTGCCACTTGTGGTCAAAAACATCCGCACCGCGGGCAAATCCACTGTGACAGACATGCTTTTTCGGCATAAAATATATTAAAAGAAATTGACTAAACACTCCGTCAATGGGTAAAAATATTTTTGACAAGAACAAAACGTCACCTACAATTCAAGGAGAGTGAAGTCCAAGTGACAGTTAAAAGAGGCGATATCTATTATGCCGATTTAAGCCCTGTTATAGGTTCGGAGCAAGGCGGAATCCGACCCGTACTTATCGTTCAGAACGATGTTGGCAACAAGTTCAGCCCAACCGTTATCGCGGCGGCAATAACCAGCCAACGAGACAAAACCAACCTGCCTACCCACATCAAGGTAGATGCTGACGGTTGTGGGCTTTCAAAAGACTCAATAGTCCTTCTCGAACAGGTTCGCACCATTGACAAGCAGCGTCTTAAAGAAAAAATGGGCAGTCTTGACACGGGCGCAATGAGCAAAATAGATAAAGCTTTATCGGTAAGCTTTGGTTTGGGCGGTTTTTAACCGCCCTTTTTATTTTGAGTGTTATTTTTTCTTTTGTTGCTTTAACCAAATCTTCATAACAAGACGGTGAGGCAACAGCTTGGTCAACAACACCTGTGCACGGATTGAGAATCCGCAAACCGAAACATCCTTGCCCTTTCGCATATCACGAAGTGCTCTTGTTACAACCTCTTCAGAGGTGAAAAACTTATTATAATAGGTGATAACGCTTTCATCGGTTACTGCGCGATCGAAAAATTCGGTCTTGACCCAACCTGGACACACCGCCATCATCTTGATTCCCGTGTGGCGAAGCTCGGCGTTTACAGCCCTTGTAAAGGACAAAACAAACGCCTTGGTAGCACCGTAGACACCGATATAAGGCACAGGCTGGAAGGACGACAGTGAATCAACCTGATAGACCTCTGAGCCTTTAGTAAGATACGGCATGGTGATATAGGTAACCGCAACCAAAGCCTTATCGTTAAGGTCTATCATACCAAGCTGATCCTCTAACGGAATATCGGTGAATGCGCCAAACTTTCCGTAACCGCTGGCATTAACAAGCACCTTTACCTCGGGCTTGTGTTCCTCTAACAGAGCCTTATATTCATCATAGCTTTTGGGGTCGGTAAGATCCATTGAAATACATCTTACGGGTTGATTCAACTCAACCTCGATTTCTTTAAGGCGGTCAAGACGGCGTGCGATAACCCAAACCTCGTCAAAGGTTTCTTTCTCGCAAATCTGCTTAACAAACTCACGACCCATTCCGCTTGAAGCTCCTGTGAAAACTGCTATTTTCATAATGTTTCTCCCTTTAACTTTTCAAGGTATATCAATAATACAGTTATGTCGGCAGGGCTGACACCAGATATACGCGAAGCCTGACCGATATTAGATGGCTTTACCTTTTTAAGTTTTTCAACAGCCTCAAGTCGCAGACCTTTTATCCCGTCATAATCAAGAACTTCAGGCAAAACACGGCTTTCAAGACGTTCAAGTTCTTTGACTTGAGCCGCCTGGCGTTCGATATAACCTGAGTATTTTATCTCGGTCTCAACCCTTTCGGCAACCTCAAACGGAAGCTCGGGGCGTTCCTTATCAAACGGTGCAAGCGACAGATAATCCATCTGCGGACGGCGGATAAGGTCACTCATTCTGACACCCGTTTTAAGCGGAACGGTGCCCTTTTCCAAAAGCAACGCATTCAGCTCATCACTCGGGCCAAAGAATGAAGTTTCAAGTCGCTCTATCTCGGCATTTTTGAGTTTGACCCGTTCAAGATATGCCTCATAATCGGCATCGCTCAAAAGACCGATGTTATGACCAATTTCACTCAAACGCTCGTCGGCATTATCCTGCCTTAAAAGCAAGCGATACTCCGAGCGAGAGGTCATCATACGGTAAGGGTCAGAACAACCCTTGGTACAAAGGTCATCTATCAGTGTTCCGATATAAGAACTCGACCTCGACAGGGTTAATTCCTTCTCACCTTTGACCTTCAACGCAGCATTGATACCTGCAACGAGACCCTGTGCGGCAGCCTCCTCATATCCGGAGGAACCGTTAAACTGTCCCGCACCGTAAAGACCCTCGTGAGATTTTATCTCAAGTGTCAGTTTCAAAGCCAACGGGTCGATGCAGGAATATTCGATTGCATAGGCATTACGCATAACCTGAACATTTTGAAGTCCGGGAATGGTTCGGTAAAACTCAATCTGTACCTCCTCGGGCAATGATGACGACATACCCTGAAGATACATTTCCTCGGTGTTCAATCCGCAAGGCTCGATAAACAACTGATGTCGCTTTTTATCTGCAAAACGGACAATCTTATCCTCCAAGCTCGGACAATAACGCGGTCCCACACCCTCTATAACTCCGCCGTAAAGCGGTGAACGGTGAAGGTTACGCAAAATAACCTCTTTAGTTTCGTCATTGGTGTAGGAAATATAGCAAACTGACTCGTTATTTATGGTTTTAGGGTCGGTCGAAAAGCTAAACGGAGTAACCGTTTCGTCACCCGGTTGAACCTCCAACTCTGAAAAATCGATGCTTGAACGCAAAACACGAGCCGGAGTGCCGGTTTTAAAACGGCGTAACGGCAACTCTAATTTAAGCAAAGCTGATTCCAAAGCGTTAGACGGAAAAGTTCCGTCGGGACCACTTTCATAGTTGACCTCACCGACATAAATTTTACCCTTCAAATATGTACCCGTTGCAATAATAACCGTTTTGGAAACATATTCGGCATTAAGCTGGGTAACACAATGCCAACCGTCATCCTCTTTAAAAAGGTCGACAATTTCGGCCTGACGAAGATGCAGATTTTCGCACTTTTCAAGTGTGTGCTTCATACATTCGGCATAAGCGCGGCGGTCAATCTGTGCACGAAGGCTATGCACCGCAGGGCCTTTGCCTCGGTTCAGCATACGGTTTTGGATGGTGGTCTTGTCGGCGACTTTACCCATTTCGCCACCCAAAGCATCAATCTCGCGCACAAGATGACCCTTGGCAGTACCGCCTATGGACGGATTGCAGGGCATATTGCCGACGGCATCCATATTTATTGTGAAAATCGCGGTCTTGCAACCCATTCTTGCCGAGGCTAAAGCCGCCTCAATGCCTGCGTGACCCGCACCTATAACCAGAACATCATAATTTCCGGCAAAATATTTCATACTTTTCCCCTTATGTTTCAGCACATTATTTTCCAACACAAAAATGTTCAAAAACCTTGTTTGCAACCTCAACGGTGACGCGTTCACCCGAAAGCTCCATTAAAGACGATAAAGCATCATCAAGGCAGACACCTACGGCATCAACCGTCATACCGCATTGCAATGCAGACAAAGCCTCTTTAACCGAGCCTAATGCCCTTTGAGCACAGTTACGCTGACGCTCATTGAGATAAACCGCCGATTCGCCAGAAAGGTTTGCAGTACCCGTAACCGATTTAACAAGCTCGGTAAACCTTTGAACACCCAAGCCCTCTTTGGCCGACATTTCAACAAACGAAAGACCTCTCGACACGGCAACCTCGGTATTAGCGGTGGCAAGATCGGACTTATTGAACACTACAACGGCAGGTCGACCCTTTATACCGTCAAGCAGTTGGGCAATTTCTTGGCTTTCGGCATCGGTCGAGTCAACAACGGCAATTATAAGGTCGGCACACTCTATTCTCTCGCGAGTTAAACGGACACCAATCTGTTCAACCTCATCATCGGTTTCGCGAAGTCCTGCCGTGTCACTCAATCGCAACACAACACCGTCCAACGAAACGGTTTCTTCAATAATATCTCTTGTTGTGCCTGCAATGGAAGTGACTATAGAGCGCTCACAACCCACAAGCAGGTTCATCAAGGTCGACTTGCCTGCATTGGGAGGCCCCACAATAACGGTGTTTATGCCGTGGCGAATCATTCGTCCCGTGTCATAATCGTCACAAAGCTTGTTTAAAGCACCTTCGGAATCCGCCAACATCTGTTCCAATTTGTCGATTCCACTAAACTCGGGTTCTTCATCGGGAAAATCCGAAAAAGCCGCCACCGTAGCGCAAGCAAAGGTTATGTTTTCTTTAATTTCGGCACATTTTTTGAAAATAGCACCATTTTTGGCCGCCATCGAGGCTCTCAAAGCCTGCTCACCATCGGACGAAATAATGTCTGCAACGGCCTCGGCCTCGGTAAGACTTATCTTGCCGTTTTCAAAGGCTCTGCGGGTAAACTCACCGCGTTCAGCCATAACTGCGCCTGCCGACAAAACGGCACGCAACACCTGACGCACAACAAACGAACCGCCGTGAACCGACAGCTCAACAGTGTCCTCACCCGTATAGCTTTTAGGTGCGCGAAAGACGAGAGCCACCGCCTCATCAACGGTATTGCCGCCATCGATAACATGACCAAAAAGCGCGGTGTAACCGTTTTGCTCGGAAAGTTTTTTACCCGAAACGCTTTTGAAAACCTTATCGGCAACCGCCAAAGCATTGTCGCCCGAAACACGCACAACACCTATTCCGCCCAAACCTTCGGGCGTTGCCACCGCGGCAATCGTTCTTCCCATACTGCACCTCACAAACACAAAACTTTTCTAACTATATATTATACACCCACAAAACCATACAAGTCAATCAAAAACTTTAATAAAATGAACATAGCAACACACAAAAACCGCCTTGCCAATCGGCAAGGCGGGGTTGAGTTAATTATTCGTCGGTTGATGGGGTGTTTTCTTGTGCAGTAGGTTCTGTTGTAGGTTTGGGCAGATAGTCTACTTCCTTCGACCAATCCTTGGCTATTCTTCTCTCTTCCATTCGTCTTTTCATTTTTGGGTGAATGGTGTGTGACTTTTTGAAGGTGTTAATGGTGAAAAATCCCGTGAAAATTGCGGCAGCGGCAAGACTCAACGGCATGACCGCAGACTCAGTCACCTTATCGCCAAAGCCGCAAACCCATGCAATGATTTCGGGTATCAGCGACACATTACACAAGGCACATGTCAACAATCCCAAAGGATAAATTCGTCTGAAATTCTTTTCAGGATTAACACCGCTGATTGCTTTGCCCAAGGTCACCGAGAAAAGCAATACGGCGCAGATTGCAAAGGTCTCATACACGGTACGTACACGCAACGCCCTTTCGGTGTAGAAAAGATAGGCACAAACAAACTCAACCAACCAATACACCAAAAACAGCAATGCTGCGAATTTAGGGAATCTCATTTTGCTCAATGCCGAAACGGTCAGCAGTGTGCAGGCAATCGCTACAGCTACCGACGAAGCAAGCAATATTGTGTTGATTTTCCCCGAAGCAAAAGCACCCAAGCACCCACCTGCAAGGTAAAGAATACCCGAAAGGCAGGCCGCGACCGCCGAAGGTACACCCTTGCAATTCAAGACCTCGGGTTGACGGACAGCACCGTTGGCATTAAAGCACAAAGCACCTAACGACAGAACCACAAGCACCGTTCCGATTATATTGACGACCAACATACCGGGCTTTAAAAAAGCAGTACCGCTTTCGGTCAAAAACATTATCTGCACTGTTCTGAACGCAACCGCAATAAGGTTGACCACAATAAACAGTTTGGTTGTATACTTCAAATTCAAGAGTTATCCTCCTAAAAGTAATCATTTTATTAGTACAAGCATATATTTTAATGCAACACAACTATTTTATTCCATTATACTCGTTTTGTCAATCAATTTAAAACAATATTAGAAAATGAAGGGAAATATATATGAAAGGAATACACATAACCTCGGTGGCTGTAATTTTTGTTTGCATGGTTCTTTTCCCGTTGCTGTCTATGAAAACAACAAAAAAGCCTTCTGAAATCGCGCCACCGTTAACAAGCTATAACCAAATAACATCCGATAGTAAAACCGTTTTAAGGGTATACTTGACCGCCGAAAAAAGAGTCGTCCAAATGCCGATAAACCAATATGTCATGGGTGTTGTTGCCGCCGAAATGCCTGCCGAATACCACCCCGAAGCACTCAAGGCGCAGGCACTGGTGGCAAGAACCTACGCCCTTTACAAGCAGAGTCTTAACAGTGATAAAGAATACGATGTGACCGACAGCCACAAAACCGACCAAGCTTTTTTGAGTGAATCGCAAGCCAAAGAACGTTTTGGTAACTCGTACAACACTTACATGGACAAGATTGCCGAGGCGATTAACGCTGTTGCCGACGATACCGTGCTTTTTGAAGGCAAGCCGATTTTAGCTTCTTGCCACAGTATTTCGGCAGGACGAACCGAGTCGGCAGAGGTTTTGTGGGGTGGCAGTTATCCATACCTAAAACCTGTTGAAAGTGTTGGCGATGTTTTAAGTCCCGATTATCTGAGCGAGGTCACATTTTCAGCAGAACAAATGAAAACGGCCCTTGCAAAACACAACATCACACCGGACGGTGACGCAAAAAGCTGGATAACCGATATAACCCGTTCAGATTCGGGGTACATACTAACCATGAAAATCTGCGGAAACGAAATAAAAGGTTCAACCTTTCGTACCGCTTTGGGGCTGCGCAGTACCAATCTTGACATATCATTTGAATCAGACCAATTCAAGCTCACCGTCAAAGGCTACGGTCACGGGGTTGGATTAAGTCAGTACGGTGCACAGTTTATGGCACTGCAAGGCAGCGGCTATAAGGAGATACTCACCTGGTACTACACCGATTGCAAAGTTGAAAAATACCCACAATAATCATTATAAACAAGACCCCGCAGACAAAGCCTGCGGGGTCAACTTATTCAAATCAATTCTTTTTCTTACGCTTTACAAGAACTATCACAACAACAACTACTACTGCCGCAATCACAACAACAACCGCCACTACTGCAATGATTATATACAGCACAGTATTGTCCTTTCCCTCTTCAACAAGCTCTTTCTGTTGGGATTGAGGCTGGGACTCAGGCTCAGGTTGAGGCTCGGGCTCGGACTCAGGTTCTTCAACCACGGGAGGAATCTTATACCAGTCAGCATAAAGCTTCTGATACATGAAGTTGAGCTTCAAGGTTTCACCGTCAACAGGCTGAAGGTTATCAGCATCGTATGTCCAACCCAAGAAACGGTAACCTTCCATTTCCAATGTGGGCAAAGTGACCTCGGTTCCGCGGTCAGCATAAATTGTATCAACCAAGGGAGCAATACCGCTGTCAAAACAGAGCATCACTTTATCGGTTTGAGGTTTGAACTTCTCATCATACTCATAAACAAGTATTTCGTCAACGTAAACCTCCGCCTCACCGCCGATAGCGATATAGCAGTAGCTTCCGTCATTCGTCTTGGACTCCCACTTGTGAGTAAACGTGCCTGTCTGCCAACCTTTTTTCTCATCTTCAGCGTTGTAGGAAAGCATAGCGGTCTTGTAGCTTTGCATATTACGATCACTCGACCAAGCGCCACCGGCGCCGGCTGCAATAAGGCAAATGCTACCTCTATCGCTTATGTAATCAACAACCCTATACTTAAAGGTAAATACATATGTCTTACCCGAAACAAGCTTCACCTTTTCGCCCATTTCATTAATGAGCATAACAGCGGCAGGAGTTCCCTTACCAGCCGAACCGGTAAGGTCAAAACCACGCTGGAAGGAGTAATGCAAAGCGTTATCGCTCTTATAAGCATCCTTCTTGGTCTTATACTTATCATCGCCTATAAGGCAACGCTGGGTAAACACAGAGTTATCGGGCTTGGGGAATTGTGCAACATTTTCAAAGGTGATAAGTTGCGGAATGATTTCCCATTTGGCATAAAGTGTTGTGCTTGCCTCAGGGAAGGTTGATGCAGTATATCTTGTGGTAAAATCCTTATCATACCAACCGGCAAAATTGCAGTTGTCACGGGTCAACTCAGGGAGCTCCAACGAATCACCCGCACGACCGACAGCCATATCAACCGTTGTCCCGTTATATGTTTCAAAATTTACTGCAATAGCCTCGGGGGAAATATCCCACTTAGCATAAAGCTTGGTGGTAAGGTCACCGGGCATTGAGGTCTTGGTGAATTTCTTGGTGAGTTTTGCATCGGAATACCAGCCGGCAAAAACATAAAGGTCGCGTGTGGGTGTGGGAAGCTCGATAGCTTCACCCGACTGTGCAAGCAGTGCGTCACAATAGCTTCCGCCGTTGGAATTAAACTCTATCGACTTGGTAGACTCGGTACACTCTTTAACCGAAATATTATCGAAAACTATCTTGGTCATGCCGGATTCGATGTTGGTATCGATATCGGAACACGATGCCGAGACAACATTTACGGCGATACGGTTATACTCAGGAGACGATGCAACACCGGCTTTAAACACGATAGTCGATGTAATCCATTCGGTAGTATCGCCTGCATAATATGTAGCGTTGGGGAATGACTTTACCTTAACAAGTTCATCACCCGAACCGGTATAACGAACAAGGTTGATAACTGTAGGATAATTAGTATCTCTCATTTCGCCGGCAACCTGCGTCACCTTATAGTTAATGGTTACAGCGTAGATTTTGCCGTCATTAAGTGCGAGGGTTCCCTTTGAACTGTTATAAATCTCAAAACGGTTATCCTGCGAACTGGACTTGACCTTAACCTCAAGTGCTTTGCCACCGTCATTGTCAACAATAGCACCCGAAGTACAATTATCCGAAGAAAGATCCGAATAATAATTGCCCTCAAAATCGGCAACATACTCCGAAATAAATGAGGTACCTACAACCGTTGCAGCGCTGATACCGACTGCACAAATACCCAAAAGCATCATAACGGTCAACGCAACACACAAACCTTTAGTCAAAAATCTTTTCATTTTTCATCTGCCTTTCAAAAATATGAATGTTCATGATACATAATCATTGTTATTATATATGTCTGCGGTCTTTTTTTCAAGATATTTTTGCTATTATTAACAAAAAAATACATACCTTTCGCTTTTGAAATTGAATATAGAAAAAACCGAGCAGAAAGCCTGCTCGGTTTGACAATTAAAATATATTAAATTTCAGCTATACGCTTTTTAAGTTCTTCAGCCTGGAACTTAACCTGACTCGGTGCAGGACCACCAAAAACCGTACGGTCACGTACACACTTATCAAGGTCGATAGCATTATACACATCATCATTGAAAAGGTCACAAACCTTAACATATTCCTCTAAGGGGAGCTCCTCCAACGAAGTGTTGAGCTCTATACATCTTGCGACCAATTCACCCGTTGCTTTATAGGCATCACGGAAAGGCAGACCCTGACCAACCAACCAGTCGGCACAATCGGTTGCATTGATAAATCCAAACGAAGCGGCTTTTCTCATGTTAGCGGCGTTGACCTTCATGGTATCAAGCATGGGAATAAAGGCGGTGAGGCACTTTTCGACGGTGTCAACCGCGTCGAAAATAGCTTCTTTATCCTCCTGCATGTCCTTGTTATAGGCCAACGGAATACCCTTCATAGCGGTGAGGAGTGTCATGCTGTCACCAAATACTCGACCCGACTTTCCGCGAACAAGCTCGGCAATATCGGGATTCTTTTTCTGTGGCATGATAGAAGAACCTGTCGAGAAAGCATCGTCAAGCTCAATAAACTTGAACTCACCCGAGCACCAAAGGATGATTTCCTCGGAGAATCTTGACAGATGAACCATGATGATAGAAAGAGCCGAAGCCAATTCCAAAGCAAAATCGCGGTCGGAAACACCGTCGAGGCTGTTTCTCGTTACACCGTTCATGCCCAACTGTTCGGCAACATATTCACGGTTTAAAGGATAAGTAGTACCTGCCAAAGCACATGAACCCAAGGGTGACACATTCATACGCTCACGGCAATCCTTAATACGACCGATGTCACGCATTGCCATTTCGGCATAAGCCAACAACTGATGACCGAAAACAATGGGTTGAGCGCGCTGAAGATGGGTATAACCCGGCATGACGGTCTCGGAATACTCTAAAGCCTTTTCGGCAATAACCGAAGCGTATTCTTTCAGCATTTCAACAAGGGTATCACACTCGTCACGGAGATAAAGCCTGATATCCAGAGCAACCTGGTCGTTACGGCTTCGGGCAGTGTGCAAACGCTTACCTGCATCGCCAACTCTTTTAGTGAGTTCAGCCTCGATAAAGGTGTGAATATCCTCCGAAATGTCATCAAAAACAAGCGCACCGCTTTCAATATCGGCAAGTATCTCGGAAAGACCGTTTATAATTTTATCACAATCCTCCATCGGAATTATACCGCACTTACCAAGCATTTTTGCATGAGCCTTCGAACCCTCAATGTCCTGACGGTACATGCGGCTGTCAAACGGCAACGAACGGTTAAAATCGTTAGTTCTGGGGTCTAATTCTTTTTTAAATCTTCCTGCCCAAAGTTTCATTTTACTTACTCCTGCATCCATTAAATATCCTAGGGCTGTTTACAGCCGAAGAATCTTAAATTTAAGTCAAAATCGGCACACTCTAAAAAGCCACAAGGCGCGGTGGAGTATATCCACCGCGTCGAATGGTATATTATTTAATTAGATCTTGCCAAGCTTCTTGTTGAGCTTTGCCTGAACAGTAACGGGCAAACCAAACAGGTTGATAAATCCTGCGGAATCCTTCTGGTCGTAAGCACCCTCATCATCGCCAAACGATGCGATAACATCATCATAGAGAGAATAGGGAGAGGTCACGCCTGCGTTAATCATGTTACCCTTGTAAAGCTTGAGCTTAACATCACCGGTAACATTTTCCTGAGTCTTGTCAACAAAAGCCGA
>JAZUAC010000003.1:0-15695 GCA_045637775.1 Acutalibacteraceae bacterium
AAAGCAAATGTGACGACCAAAACCAAAATCTCATGCCATTTTGAGGTTTTGCAAATCTTCACAAAATGACGCCATTCGCTCATATTATAAGCAACCATAAACAGAATTGCGGCAATGGCGGGCATGGGGATAAGCTTTGCCAAAGGCATCAAAAACAGGATAACCAACAAAAGGACAACTGCATGGACAATACCTGCAACAGGGGTTCTACCACCGTTTTTGGCATTTGCGGCGGTACGGGCAATGGCACCCGTTGCGGGGATACCACCAAACATAACCGACAGCATATTACCTGCACCCTGAGCCACAAGCTCTGCGTTGGGATTATGCTTGGAATCGACCATTTTATCGGCCACAACGCAGGACAACAGCGACTCAATACCTGCTAGAATTGCGATAGTAAACGCATCAGGCAACACTGCAAGTATCTTATCCATGTTAATATCGATATTGCCTAAAGTGAATTTCGGGAAGCCCGACGGAATATTGCTATACAACTCACCAATGGTGAAAACACCGTTATCAAGTGCGGGGATGAATTTAACCATCAAAGCACCGACAATTACCGCAATAAGTGAAGGCGGTACTCTTTTTTCAAATTTGGGGTAGAAAATAAGTATTGCCAAGCAAACCGCACCCACAACCAAAGCCTGCCAACTGAAGCTTCCGATATTATGAATATTGGCCTCTATCTTCTCAAAGGTCTCAACAGGACGGACACCGTTTTCGTATGTAAGTCCCAAGAAATCCTTTAGCTGACCGACCAAAATAGTAACGGCAATACCTGCGGTAAAACCAACCGTGATAGTGGTGGGAACATATTTAATAAGTCCACCCAGCTTGCATACACCCATGATAATGAGCATAATACCCGCCATAAGTGTTGCAAGGATGAGTCCGTCCTTACCTTGATTTACTATGACACCTGCAACAATGGTAGCAAATGCGGCTGTGGGACCCGCTATTTGAATATTACTGCCACCAAGCAACGATACCGCAAAGCCTGCAAAAATGGCGGTATAGATACCTTGTTGGGGTGATGCGCCCGAAGCCAATGCCAAAGCAATAGACAACGGCAAGGCAATTATGGCAACGATAAGACCCGCCACAAGGTCCTTGACAAACTGCTGACTTGAATAATCCTTTAATGTTGAAACAATTTTCGGTTTAAGATAAAATTCTTTCATCTAAATCCCCTCTACTCTTTAACAAAATAACCGCTTTACAATATATCACAAACCAACAATTTCTTCAATCGCCATTCTCACAAATATTAAAAACTGTAACAATAAAATTTTGTGTAAAATAAAAAACCAAGACCCGAAAGTCTTGGTTTTTGTAGTTAAATCAGTTTATACCTGCTATTGAGTTATAACTTGTGGTGTATTCATCAAGATAAACGGTTCCGTTATCGGTTGTTACATACAATGCAAAGGTGATATCCCAACCACGCATATCAACAGCACCGGTAAGTCCCGTAAACTTGACCTGATAATCCTTATATGCAGAAACTGCTCCATCATGATTAGTTAAAGCACCGGAGTATAAAATATCAACACCGCTTGCTTTGTCGAAAGCTATAGCCTTGAACGCACCGATACCATCGTTGTTCATGTATTCCTCAACAGTAGACTCGCCCAAAAGTACAGTAGGAACAACAACGAAACCAACCTGATTTGCGGTATTGAATACATCACCGTTTACACGGGCACGCATACGAACACCTGCGGTGTATTTTTCGCTTTCCTCACGGATGGAAACTGCATTGAATCCCGCAGCAGGAGTTTCATCATCAATTTTAGTGATGATAATTTTCTCAATACTCATGGATACAGTTGCATTTTCAGCGGTACCACGAAGAATAGCATGATCAAAGCCACTTGCAAATTTACATGTAAAGGTTGTACCAATCTCTATCTTGTCAATCTTGCTATTGGCAGTAAAATCATACATATAGGACTGATTGCCTGTATTACGCTTACCGCCAGAGCCTGCAGCGGTAGCAGCAGTCAAAGCAAAAGTATTGCCCTTTGCACCGACAGTAACATCGGTCATTTCAAAAGCAACGCTGTACTTCCTTCCTGCCTCAAACTTATACCAATCATAGTGACCTAAGCTGTTATCGTTATCACCAACCGCATCATACGCAGGAAGCATAAAACCAACTGTAGTAGTAGTCATCTTGATGCTTGAATAATTCTTGAGTACAAAGTCGGTTGTATTATAGCTGTCATAGCCACCTCTGAAGGCGTTCTTCATATTGAAGTTATCAATAACAACGGTATTATACTTTGCATAAAGAGTGGTATCGCTTGCGGGGAAGGTGGTAACATTCTCACCGCTAAGGTTGGCATTATCTGCCCAACCCTTGCATTCTTCACCAAGATAACCGTGGCTACCTTTTGTGGTGATAGGATCACCAATATAACCTGCAGACGGAGTGATGTAACCGTTATCGTTAAAGGTAACCATTGAAATCAACTCAGCATTTGCGGTCTTGCGGGCAACCTGGGTGCTCTTAATAGCAACACTCTGACCGCTGAAAGGAATAGCCAAAACAAGGTCGGCATTGCCGGTGCCATTATAGGTAAAGGTGAAGTTATAGGTATTGTATTCTTCGTTGATCTCGGTCCATTTAATAACATCAAGATAATAAACAAGAGTTGAACCGGTGCCGGTATATCCTTCATTTGCACCGTCTTTTGCCAAATAACCAAGAGCAAATCCGCCATCGTTGGTATTACTTCTCAACTTAACAGCCTTGTACTCAACCGAAACAGAATAGGTGTTACCGGGCATAAGGGTAATCTTACCGTTGTTTCCGTTATGAATCTTTACAAACTGAACAAACTGCTTGGTTCCTGCCTTATGGGTGCTAAGCGACCAATTACCGTTACCCGAAGGTGTGAAAACAACACTTCCGTCATCAGCAACCGAAGAATTGTTAAGCATACCGTTGGAGCCGTATGTAAAGCTACTCTGATTCTTCAAAGTGGTTTCATCCTGCTTAAGGTGATCAAAATTACCGGGCATATTGGCAAAGGACTCTGCCTTGACAACAATGCCCTTAACGTAAATCTTAAAACGACCGCCATAATAGAAGGTCAGGTAAACATTTTTGTTGTTGGGTTTGTCGGAAGGAACATTGTAGGTGAACTTAACATATCTTGTATGCCACTGTCCGTCACCTATAACACTATTATCAATGCTGAATGAGGTAGAGGCTGTCTTACCGCTTTTAGCAGGAGCCTCACCGTAGTAGAACTGGAAGCTACCGCCTGTATGCTCCTCGGCCAACCAATATTCGAGCTTTACGGTATAGGTAGTGCCATTCACCCAATCGTTAGCAAGCTCAACATTGGGACGAACACCAGTACCATCGTAAAGGATAACGGTCTGTCCCGAACCGTCAGGTGAAGCAACATAATGAACCGAGTTGCCACCCGAAATGCCCAATGCAGCCAATTCTGCATCGGTAGCAGCCGAAACGAATGACATCGAGCAAACCGACATCATAAGTACAACTGCGATGATAATGCTGACAAATGCTTTAAATTTATGTGTTGTCATAATTATTCTCCTTTGTGTAATAAACCGCATCATATAATTACACTTTTACAAGTAGTATTGTACTACAAATGCATAATTTTGTCAATATTGGTTTATGCCTCGCTTTGGCAGTTAAATCTGCATCAAAAAACAACCCGCTTCAGGTTGTCCTGTTGCGGGTTGTTTGGGTTAAAATTTTAGTTTTTTGGTTTATTCTTTACTCTTTTTAGAACGAGCAGAGATGGTCAAAATTGCACCGAGGCTAATCAAAGCAACTACAAACATCGCAAACCAAGCAAACGGATTGGAAACATCGCCCGTTACGGGGATATCCGGGTCACCGTCGTAAATGTTGGTGAACTCGAAATCGATAACATCAACCGGAGTAGGATTATTGTTGTAAACTGCCTTAAGAACGCCGTTCTCATCAACCTCAATAGCAATTGAAATCTCGTATACGATATTAGAGTAGTTCATACCCTTAATATCACCCTTGACCTCGCTCAACTTGTAGTTGAAGGTCTTACCGATGTCATCAGCAGTAAAGATAAGGTTAAAGCCTGCCTTACCGTCCTTATCAGACTTGGCGAAAAGGTTCTGTCCCTCACCTGAAAGGTTGAAATCAAATCCGTCAAGACCCATTTCACGCTTGGAGTTGTTGATCAGAAGCTTCTGGACATTAAGAGCAACCGAGATATCCTTGGGCGTGAACACATTGACAAAAATCATATCCTGCTTGGCTTCATCGCCTGCGGTAATAACAGTGTCAACAGCATACTCACCCTTACCGTCATCAGTAACGGTAACCTTCACCTTATAAACAGTAGCATCGTATTCAACACCCTCTGCATCGCCATTTTCCTCAACAATAACGAAGTATCTCTCCCCTGCCGAGGTGATACCTACCTCATTGAAGCTGAACTTGCCGTTAACATCATTCTTAACGGTCTCGATAAGGTTGTTTTCGTCATAGTTATAAGAGCTGTCGGTCTCGTAAAGCTTGAAACTGAACTCACCGTCTTTAAGGGTTCTGCCGTTAAGGGTCTTATTGCCATCGAAGATAACAGAAGTATCGGCAGCCTTATAGGTATTGTTAAACACGATATCGTCAGCACTTACCATATTATTGTTAAGGCTTACAGAAGTATTGATAATATACTTTCCTTCAAGATTATCGGTAACCTCAACCTTCACTTTGTAAACATTTTCATCATAAGTCACACCACCCAAAGGATTAGTGGCTTCCTCAACGATTACAAAGTAGCGGTCAGCCTCGGTATTGACAAGAATGTCGTTAAATTCAAACTTACCATCGGCAGTGTTGACAACCTGATCAAACAGTGTTGCACCGTCAAGGCTATATGTCGAACCGGTCTCGTAAAGGCTAAATGTAAACTCGCCGGCGTTAAGCGGACGTCCGTTTATGTTCTTGGTACCGCCAAGCGAAACAACCTCATCGGTTGCATCATAGTAGTTGTGGAACTCAACAGGAAGATTGGGATCAAGCTCGCGACCTTCAAGCGAGATTCGGCGGCCAACCTCTTTGAGGTTTCCGTTAAGGTCATCCTCAATCTCAAGGATAAAGCTGTAAGCTCTGGTGTCATAGGTGACACCGCCTGCATCCTTCGCAACCTCAATAATCTTGCCGTAATGCGTTCCCGCCGACTTGATGTGAACATTCTCAAATTTAAACGAACCGTCAGCCTTATTGGTTGCAGTAGCAACAAGCGCACCGTTCAGGGCATTGATGAGTCTGAACTCAAACTCGCCTTCGTTCATCTCACGTCCGTCGAGAAGCTTAACTCCCTCAATATCAATATAGGTATGCTTAGGTGCATAGTTATTGCGGAAAACCATTGAAGTAGCAGTCATACCGTCACGGGTCATGGATATTGTCTGAACCAACTGTCCACGTCCGTTATCGGTTACGACCACAGTGATATGATACTCACCGTTATCATAGGTAACTCCGCCAAGGTTTCCTATTTGTTCCTTAACAACAAAGTAGTAGGTGCCTTCCTCTTCAAATCTGATATTATCAAACTTGAATGTATTAGCAACATTCTTCTTTTGCTGTGCGGTAGTCTTACCTGTTATAGAGAAAGTGGAATCGGTTTCATAAAGCTCAAATACAAATTCTCCATCGTTAAGGTCACGTCCGGTAAGCACCTTGTTACCCGAAAGAGTAACCTCAACAGGTTTTGCGGTATAGGTGTTGGTGAATACTATATCGGTGTCGGTAGCAGAGCCGTTAACCGAAACTATCTTTGAAACATATGCACCGCCGTCCTGCACGATAGAAACCTCTATCTTATAAACGGTACTATCATAGGTAACACCTGCAACGCCTGTGTTAACCTCTTTAACAACATAGTAGTGTGTTCCCTCTGCCGAGTAGGTCAAAAGTGAGAACGCAAAACCACCGTCAAAGTTGTTGGAAACGGTCTCGATAGGAGTGAGTCCGTCTGTGTTATAGGTCGAATCAGTCTCGTAAAGTTCAAACTCAAACTCACCTGCCGACTGTACACGGTTTTCAAGGACCTTGTTACCACTCAATACCAGCTCACCGTTCATCGGGAAATACGTATTGGTAAAGCCAATGCTGTCAACATCTTCGGTATGGGTTTCGGTTATGATTTTCTGATAAGACTTGATAGCCGATATTGTGCCATCAAGGTTATCTTTTATCTCAACATTAACGATATAAGTACCGTTGTCATATTCCATACCGCTAATGCCGGTATTGATTTCCTTAAGGTAATATTTATATGTCTTACCAACACTTGCAGCGGTATAGTTCAACTTGAAGTTTGCTTTACCGTTAGCATCGGTCAGGCTTGACTCGGCATAAAGCTCAATTTCACCGGTAGGCTGACCGTTTTCGTCCAAAACCTCAGTATAAAGGCCAAACTTAAAGCCATTGAGCTGGAATCTGCCGCCCAGCACCATCTTATTTACATCAATATCAACCTGGCTTGAACCTGTAGGTGCATATACGTTAACAAAATCGTCAGCAGTTACTGTGTAGCCGTTAGCAGAATCACCAGAAACGGCAGTTTTGGAAATATTCTCCACCTTGGATATTTCAAGCTTACCATCCATATCGTTATCGGTAACAGTGATGCGGAATAAACGCTCAACAGTATCATAGGTGATTCCGTTTCTTTCGTTACCCGCAATTTCACGAACTGCGTAGTAGTAATTACCCGATGTGGTAAGCGTATCATCCAACGGATATGTGTAGGAAGCATTATCCTTGGTAAGTACAAACGATTTAAGAAGTGTGTTGCCGCCAACACCGAGCTTGTAAACCTCGAAAGTGAACTTATCACCGTCGAGCCAATCACGACCCGTGAGGTTCTTTTCTACATAAACATCAATATCGGTGGTAACCGGAGAATACTTGTAACCATTGACAACGGTTGCCTGAATATTGGAATCAGCAGGAATAGTACCGTTCAGATTTACACTGTTTTCAGCATCAAGTGTAAAACCGTTGGGCATGGTAGCCACAGGCTCGGTAACGGTATATTTTGTATCAGCAGGAATACCTCTTACAGCAACCGATTCGCCGTTTTTAAGGGTAACAGAGAATTTACCGTTGGCATCGGTTGTAACCGATGAGGTGCCGTTGGCACGAACCAACTCAAAGGTTTTGTTATCAACATCACCGTTGGTCAATGTAACCTCAACAGTGAACACCTTGTCAGCCAAAGCCTCGGGGTTATTAGCAAAGGGATGGGTGACCTGCTTTACGATAACCAATTCGCCTTCACTTGTGGGAGTGTTAAGGAAGTCTACATCATCGATAACAAATTTGCTGACAACACCTGTTGCGGTATCACCCGTCATGGCAACTGCATTTACATGAACGCTCTTTACCATGTAGTCATCGTTATCACTGATTTCTTCAACGGTATAAACAGTTCCCTCCGGCATTCCGGTGATATAAATCGTCTGGTCTGCCCTGAGGTCAACCTCAATGACACCGTTGTTGACCTGAACCTTACCCTTTGTTCCCTCGGTCTCACCGAGTGCGGCTAACATATAGTCATACTCAGAAAGCAAGGTTGCGCCTTCAGGTGCTATCATGGTAACCTTAAATTTGAACTGATCCGATGCCCCAACCTCAACCATATCGATAGTCTTGGAGATGGCAATACCCTGAGCAGGCTTAACGGTCAAACGTCCGTTGTTACCATGGTGGGTAGAAACAACATAAGACGCATTGGTCTTGACAACCTCGGGATAGTAGTACATATGTGCCGAGCTTGTAAGGGTCTTGTCTGCTTTTTCTTTGAAATATTCATCCACATTGGGGTGGTTATAAACATGACCTGGAATTATATAGCAACCAAGAGTATTATTATACTCGGCATAAGTAATATCCTCGGGAGCAATACCCTCATAATAAACAACCGGCTTATTGGAATTCTTAGAGAAGATAAACTGTTTGGTAAAGTAATCTTTTCCGGTCTGAGGTGCGGTGGTTATGGGATTATCTGCACCGTTTGCATCATAAATCGGAGCAACATCGACATAGTAATATCTCTCGTTGTCCTCGTTAGGCGTAAAGTCCGCATAGGTCACAACATGATCATCATGCTCGGGTGCAGAAATATCGAAATAGTTGGTCCAGAAAACACGATTTCCATCAGCATCAATGTGCTTTTCATCGGTGATTTCGGCAACATTGTACTCGTTTATCTCGGGGTCAAGACCGACTTCATAAAGAAGGCGGACTGGCGTTGACTCGGAAATGGTAACATCAGCTACGGTGGTGTTGTCGTCGATAGTGTTACCCTCTACCTCAACATGGTAGGTAACCATAGGCACAAGTGCTGCAGGAATCTTCCAGTCAAGGATTTCTTCACCGGTTTCGATGTTTTTGACAACACGGATGGTCATAAACATCATATCCGAGTCCTTGATGCTACCGGTAGCTTCACCAAGCATACCGTAAGACTTTACAGCATAAACGGGGAATTTATCGGCTTTACCGTCGTTATTGGTATCAATACCGTAGCTTTCGGGATCGGTAACGCCCTCTTGCCAGAAGCCTGCAAAGCTCTTGTCAGCATAGGCATACCAACCAATGTAGTTAGAGAATTCACCGGTGCGGCTATTGTAAGCAAACTGACCCACATCCAAAGCATCGTTAATAAGCTTTAAAGCCTCGGTCTGATCAAGTCCAAGACGGCTCATAACCGAATGCACAAACTCACTAACGGTTGCATCCTGCATATTGAGGTTGCCGTTTCTGAGGTTAGCAAATACCTGCTCCATCAAAATTTTGCCGGTATAAAGGTGGCCGTTCAAAAGAACACCCTTGATGTCCTTGACATCCATATGCTCGCCGATGATATCATGGAAATCAATGTAACCGCTGAAATCGGGGTTACCGCCCTCAAGGCTTGTGGGATAGTAGCGTGACTGAATGTAAATCTCGTTAACAATATCCTGGAAGCCTGCTGCAAGTCCATCACTCTCAGCAGTAAAATGCTTATCGGTGTAAATATAGTTTTCACGGGTAATAACTGCAGTTCTTGCAATGCTTACGGACTTAGTACCCGGATCGTTTGAGGAACTTGTTCCCGGTACGGTAAGATTAAGCATTTCGTTATTGGCAAGGTTAAGATAAGATTCCCAATATCTTTGGCTTCCGTCGTTAGCGTTCTTGGGATCAAGCACAGCTTTTGCAACCGCGCTGTCACCAACACCAACACCCAAGGTATAGAAAAGGCTGTCGGTCTCGTACCATGCCTCTATTTCCGACTTAACGTAAGCGGCAGTAAGCTGGGTCAAGAATCCAACCTCATCGGTTGCACAATATGTATCAATACCGTTACCAACGTTGCTTGTACCAACGTTAGTATAATTGGTGGTTGCCAATGTGGGAGCACCGTCAGACATCAAAACGGTAATGGGCATACGCTTACTACCACCCTGGATAACACCGTCCTTAATAACGGTGTCGGCCTTGGGGACATTCTTGAACTGATCCATAGCCAGGTCAAGTCCGGCCTGAATATAAGTACCGCCGATGACCGACTTAGACTTGTCAAAATCGTTTCTGTTTTTTGAGTTATAAACGTTATTTCTGACAGTTACGGTATCACCGTTAAGATACAGATAACCCTGATCTCTGTTTTGTCCGCTGACTCTGATCTCATAACGGTCGAGCGGCATACAAAGGGTTGTTCCCTGCGAATAAGTTGTTGTGCCCACAGAAGAACTGCCCGAATAAAGCACAACGCCGACACGGTTGTGATAGTTGAGCTTCAACAACTCTCTGATAGCATTATTAGCAGCACTAACCATCTGACTTGCCCTTGAAGGATTACCCGCATCCATCGAGCCCGAAACGTCCAGAACAAGGATGGTGTCGGTCGGGATGGTAGAATAACCAACGATTTCTTTATTGGAAGCGATGGCCGACAAAGCAACAAGGAAGTTGTCCCCCGTATCGGTCAATTTACCGCCCGCGTTGGTATATTCCTTCGGAAGGTTATCGGGAGTGAATACCGATTTATCGGTCCAAACTGCACCTGCATTCTCGGTGGTTGGATGTGATGAACCGAAAAGCAGTTTCCACTCATCCCATGTATTAACATCGACACTTCGATTAGCTATTGAGCTTTCAGAAATAGCCGTTGCCACATAGGTGGGCAAAAATGTCATAAGCATTGCAGCACACAGCAAAATGCTTATGATCTTTCTTCCTTTTTGTTTGAATCTTGTCATTTTTGATACCTCCAAGTAAGGGTATAACACCGTCCGGATGTTGTTTTCCGCAAAACCGCATAACGCTAAGCCCTGCCATATTTTCATTGACCAACGTCATTAAAAAAATACAACAATATATATCATGGGACATTACACTTTTTCACTGTGTTAATTATAATATACAATTACTTTTTTGTCTATAATTTCCGCCCAAAAAACGTTAAAAAAATAACAATTTTGTGACTTTCTCGAGTGAAAAAACGCATTGAAACAACAAAACCTTTGATTATTAAGTGAATTCCTAATAATCAAAGGTTTTGTTTTTCAACATTTATTGATTGGAATAAAGTTCATGCAACTTTTAAAACGCATTAGCCGAAATCAAGTGGGCGTAATTGTTAAGTCTGTATCCATAGGTCGGATACTCAAGCAATTCTTCTTCCAATTCTTCAATACGGTCAATATCGCCTTTTATGTAGGCTTCAAGACGCTCACGGCAGCTTTCAAGACGCTTCATAACACCGCCCAAGCGTGCATCCTGAATATCAAAGCCGTGAGGCTTCTTTTCCTTGAACCAACATGCCTCGTGTGCACGGTGGAAGGCATTGACCTTGGCTTCAGCAACAAGATACTCCTTGACTACCTCCTTCAAAGCCTCTTTATCCCCCGACTTATAGGTTTCACGGGTCAGTTTTCCCAATCCACCCTTATAAGCAACTGCTTCGCACAATGCGGCGGCCGACTTGAACAAATGACCGTAGGTTTCGTGTTCGGCAAATGGCCACAATTCCTTGGCATAGCCAAGGTAGGTTTCCTTCATTTTCTGGCTTGAGTCAACGATTGTATCGCTAAAGCCCATAAACGGATCGGAATAAAGCATCTGCTTATCGGGCAGCAGTGCTGATTCTTCGGCAGCATAACCGTAAACCGACGGAAGGTCAAGCTTCATATAGTCGTCATAAGCAAAGTTGAACAGCGCCTCAAACTTCTGCTTGATAGAATCCATATCATCGTTGCCACGGTAAACCTCAGCCGCATAGAACAAAGCAGGCATAACCGCAAAGGTTGAGCACTCGCCGCCGTTATCACCCCAGCAGGTTAAAAATACATTTTCAACACCACCGTCACGGCAGGCCGACATTGCCGACTTTGTAATTATGTTTGACA
This sequence comes from Acutalibacteraceae bacterium, assembly GCA_045637775.1. Lineage (GTDB taxonomy): Bacteria > Bacillota > Clostridia > Oscillospirales > Acutalibacteraceae > UMGS172. Next base: position 11,443 of record JAZUAC010000003.1, read on the forward strand.
TATTGTTGTGGGGAGTGAATCCTGTCCACGTCCAAGAGCCGCCTGCGAACCAAACCGGCTTGTTAAAACGCTTGTGAGCTTCAATCATAATGTCATAAGGCTCACGCTCTTTTTTATAGTAATCCCAATATACAAGCTCAACGTTATCGGGAACACATTTTACAATATCCTCGGTAATGATTTCGGGGTCGGTGACATAATATCCGCCGTGGTTGGCAAGTCTGAAGAACATATCGCTCCACATCATCGGCTCAAAGTCATACTTCGCGGCCAAATCTGCAACACGCTTTAAGTGACGTGCGATTATCTCAAAACGGTTACTAAAACCATGCTTGTCAAGGAATTTTCCAAGACCCACATTGTGAGCCTCATCCATACCAATGTGCAACTTCTTGGTGTTGTAGCACTCACGCAGGGTACGGAATATGTCCTCAATAAGCTCATAGGTCTTTTCTTCATCAATCAGCAAAATATCGTCGCAGTCACGAACATTGGCATACTGACTCCAACGGAACATCTGATTAAGGTGTGCCAAAGTCTGAATACACGGAATAAGCTCAATGCCCTTTTCCTCACCGTATTTGACAATTTCCTTCATCTCGTCCTTTGAGTAACGACCGCGAAGATAACCGAAATAAGGCTGATTGTCGACCTCGTAGGTATCCTCGGTGTAGAGCATCAGCATATTATAACCCATTTTGCTCAAAGAATCGATAAACTTTTTGACTGCATCAACCTTCATAACTGCGTTTCTTGAACAGTCGACCATAACACCCAAACGCTTTTTATCCATAACATCAACCTCATTTCCAAAAATGAAAAACAATGAGCACAGAACAGCAAAGTTCTATGCTCATTGTACTAAACTTAACTTCAAATGTAAAGACAAATTGACAGTTTTTATGGACAAATATGTACCTTTTATTTGTTTACTTCGTCAATAAAACGCAAGAATCCTGCCTTGCCCTGCTCGTCAAGCTTATAAACGCCTGCATGCTCAAGCACCTTGGCAAAAACCTTGCCGACCTCGTCTTGAATAATGCTGTCAACATTGTCGGCAGTGATGGTATAGTTCTTTTTAAACTCGTTTGCCCAATCGGCGTGCAAAGCGGTAGTTTCATCGGCATAAAGGTCAGCGCCCGAAACCAATTTTTCACCAAGTATCCGCATTTCTTCCTTAAGACGTGCAGGCAAAACTGCAAGACCCATAACCTCAATAAGACCGATGTTTTCTTTCTTAATGTGGTGGAGTTCGGCGTGGGGATGGTAAACACCCAACGGATGCTCCTCGGTGGTGATGTTGTTACGAAGCACCAAATCAAGCTCAAACTTGCCGCCTGAAACACGGGCAATGGGGGTAATTGTGTTGTGAGGAGTGCCATCGGTTTCGGCAAAAATGAAGGCATCCTCGTCCGAATAGCCTCTCCACTTTACGAGAATCTTGTCGGCAAGTTCAATCAAACGCTCGGTATCATCGGCTCTCAATCGAATAACCGACATAGGCCACTTGACAATACCTGCTTCAACGTCGTCAAAGCCGTCAAACTTAACATTCGTTTCAACGGGTGCTTTGGCCATTGCAAAGGTGTAATGACCGCCCTGGAAATGGTCGTGGGTCAAAATCGAGCCACCGACTATCGGCAGGTCGGCATTGGAACCGACAAAATAATGCGGGAAAAGCTTAACAAAATCGAGCAGTTTTCTGAAAGTGGCACGATTGATTGCCATAGGCGAATGCTCGGAATTAAACACGATGCAATGCTCATTATAATAAACATAAGGACTGTACTGCAACATCCAAGGGGTATCGTTTATTATCATAGGGATGATGCGGTGGTTTTGCCTTGCCGGATGGTTCATTCTACCTGCATAGCCCTCATTTTCCTTGCAGAGTAAGCACTTGGGATAGCCGCTTTGTTTGGCGTTTTTAGCGGCGGCAATGGCCTTGGGGTCCTTTTCAGGCTTAGAAAGATTGATGGTAATATCAAGGTCGCCATACTCGGTCGAGGTTACCCATTTTACATCCTTTTTGATGCGGTAACGACGGATATAATCGCTATCACAGCTCAATTTATAGTAATAATCGGTTGCCGCTTCGGGTGAGGTTTCGTAATTTGCCCAAAAGGTCTTGATAACCTCAGAAGGACGGGGTACCAAAGCCGACATAACCTTGGTGTCGAACAAGTCCTTTTCGGTGATATTATCGTCAATAAGTTTGTTTTCAACGGCGAAATCCAAAATGTTGCAAAGAATGGTTTCCAAATCGTCCGAAGTCACGGTCTCGGGTTCTGTGTATTCATCAAGTCCCAATATTTCAAGAATGCGGTTGGTTGTAAAAGCTCTGTCCTCGGTTGTGATAAGGTCGCACTTTACACCGTATTCCACCAAATTTTTGATTGCCTGATTTATCATAAAGGCTCTCCTTTTTCCTAAAGAAATACAATAAATTAAATTATATTATTACACACAAAAAAACTATTGTCAAGCGGTTGTTTTAAAACAAAGTTAAATAAACACAAACAAATAAAATAATACACCTTTTGTAAAAAAACTCATAGCCCTCACTCGTGACGGATGAATAGTAGGTGCTGGCGTCCTCGACAGCCCTTTTGAAATTTAAGATTCTTCGTTTCACCCATAATGACAGTAACCCTCTACCCGCCTGTCATTCTGAAAGTAGTGAAGAATCTTTTTTGAATCCCTCCGTCTTTTTGCTTCGCAAAAATCCACCTCCCTTTAGACAAGGGAGGCTAATGAAAAAACGGATGGCTTTCGCCATCCGCTAAACATCATATATCCAATATCCTCATTGCAATAAAGAAGTAGACTATGAGCGACAAAACATCGACAATAGTGGTAATGAACGGGCTTGCCATAACGGCAGGGTCAAGTTTAATTGCTTTTGCCAATATCGGCAAGCTACAACCCACCAGTTTTGCGGCAAAAACCGTCACCACCAAAGTAAGGCTTACAACCGCCATTTCGGAATACGATACATCCATTTTCAACAACATATTATCTATTAAAATGATTTTGAGATAGCCCGCAACTGCCAAAGTCACACCGCAAAGCAATGCCACACGAAGCTCTTTCCACAAAACCTTGAAAATATCGCGAAGTTCTATCTCACCGACGGCAATACCACGGATAACGGTTGCCGATGACTGACCGCCTGCGTTACCTCCTGTACCCATAAGCATGGGAATAAATGAAATAAGCACTGGGAAAACACTCAAAGCCGATTCAAACGAGCTTATGATAATTCCCGTAAAGGTTGCCGAAAGCATGAGCAACAAAAGCCACGGAATACGTGTTCCCCAAATGTGGAACACACCCGTTTTGAGATATGGCTTATCGGTCGAAATAATAGCCGCCATACGCTCAATATCCTCGGTTGCCTCATCTTCCATAACATCGATAGCATCGTCAACCGTGACGATTCCGACTATTCTGCCATCTTTATCAACAACAGGCAATGCCAGCATACCGTATTTCAAGAAGGTCTGTGCAACAACCTCTTTATCCTCATTGACATCAACACTGATGACATTGGTCTCCATAATATCGGAAACAACTGCATCCATATCGGCCATGAACAAATCTTTTACCGAAACAGTACCCACAAGTTTACGCTTTTCGGTAACATAGCAGGTGTAAACCGTTTCTTTATTGATACTTTCACGGCGGATTTTCTGAAAACACTGTTCAACGGTTAAGTCCTTCTGCAAGGAAACATACTCAACCGTCATCATACCGCCAGCCGAGTCCTCGGGGTATTTCAACAGCTCGTTTATCTGTCTTCTTACACTCGGGTCGGTATTCTTTAATATTCGGGTTACAACATTGGCAGGCATTTCCTCGATAATATCGACGGTATCGTCCAACCAAAGCTCATCTAAAACTGCACGAAGCTCGGCATCGTTAAAGCTGTTGAGCAATAACTCCTGCTTGTCGTATTCCATATAGGAAAATGCTTCACCCGCCAAGTCCTTGGGCAAGATTCTGAAAACAACAGGAATCTCCTTATCATTCAATGTATCGATAATCTCGGCAACATCGGCAGGATTTTCTTCAACCAAAAGGTTGCGTAAACGGACAAAGGCACGGGAGTCAATCAACTCTCTTACCAACTCCGTCAATTCTTCTCTCTCCATTCAAAGTTCTCCTTTCTTGTTGCGGTAAAACCGCTTCTTTGACAGCAAGAAAGGTACAAAACGGCAAAGATACCTAAATCAATTCAGAGAAAAACGGAC
>JAZUAC010000004.1:0-38501 GCA_045637775.1 Acutalibacteraceae bacterium
CTGCTTCTACAACACCATTTTCGGTACCAAGGGGGATTACATTCCCGAAACCGGTGATGTTCCGCTGGTTGCCGATATGAGCTCCTGCATCCTTTCCGAGCCTGTTGATGTTTCCAAGTTCGGTCTCATCTATGCAGGTGCACAGAAGAACGTTGCTCCTGCAGGTCTTACCATCGTAATCGTTCGTGAGGACCTCATGCGTGACGACCTTCCCGCTTATGTACCCACCGTTTGCAGCTACAAGGTTATGGCTGAAAACGAATCAATGTACAACACTCCTCCCTGCTGGCCTATCTACATCTGCAAGCTCGTTCTTGAGTGGATCAAGGAGATCGGCGGCTTGTCTGCAATGTAGGCAATGTACGAAAAGAAGGCTGCTCTTCTTTATGATTGCCTTGATAACAGCAAGCTCTTCAAGAACCCCGTAGTTCCCAACTGCCGTTCCATGATGAATGCAACCTTCCGTGCAGAGGATGACGAGATCAACGCCAAGTTTGTTAAGGAGGCTACCGCAAACGGTATGCAGAACCTTAAGGGTCACCGTTCGGTCGGCGGTATGCGTGCTTCTATCTACAACGCAATGCCTTACGAGGGTGTTGAAAAGCTCGTAGACTTCATCAAGAAGTTTGAAGCTGAAAACCTTTAATTAAAACCTTATAAAAGCTTACCCACCGTTCTGATTTGAACGGTGGGTATTTTTTATGCCATGATAAAAAAACCTCTCACCCATAAGGTGAGAGGTTTGAGTTAATTTAAGCAAATATTACTTTGCCTTTTTAGCGGTTTCTTTGGAAGCCTTGTACTCCATCCACTTAACCCAAAGAGGACCTGCGAGGAATACAGAGGATACACATCCGGCTACAACACCAACTGCCATGGGAATAGCGAAGGTTCGGAGTGCAGTTACACCGAAGAACTCGGCAACGATAACGATGCTGATGATGGCAGCAAAGGTGGTAAGAGAGGTGACGATGGAACGAGCCAAGGTTTCTCTAATACTCTTGTTAACCTGTTCGCGAACCGGCAATGAGGGATAGAACTTTCTGTTCTCACGTACACGGTCGAAAATAACGATGGTTGCGTTGAGCGAATAACCGAACAAGGTCAATGCAACAGCGAAGAAGTTGGTATCAATATCCAATCCGCATATTACACATGCAAAGAATGCAATAATAACATCGTGGAGCAATGCAGCAAATGCACAAACACCTGCCGAGATACCACCGATCTTACGGAAACGGATACCAATGTAAACTATGATCAATACACCTGCAAGAACAAGTGCAAACAAACTCTTTACAAGGAAAGCTCCTGCCAAGGTGGGGTTAACGGTATTACCGTCAAGAGACTTGAAGTTATTGTCCTTGAAATTGGTCTGAAGGATATAAGTCATTGCAGACTGAATACCAACCATAGACTCGGTTACAACTTCCTCCTTGGAAGAAGTAACGGCAGATGTTGTAGATGAAGTGGTGGTAGATGCAGTAGACTCAGTTGTAGAAGAAGTTGTTGAGGTAACGGTCGATCCGATTGCCGACTCGGTTACCGATGAAGTAGCCTCCGATGTGGTCGACTCGGTAGTCGAAGAGGTTGCCTCTGAAGAGGTGTTAGAAGAAGTAACCTCGGAAGATGTAGCTTCATTTGAAGATGTGGTCGACTCTACCTTTGAAGACTCAGTAGACGAGGTAGCGCTCGAGGTGGTGCTCGAATCGGTCACCTGCGACTCGGTGGTCTTGTTAGCCTCTTTAAGTATAGCTTCAAGCTTAGCCTTATCAACCTTCTCGGTTACATCACCCGAGAATGAAATCACAAGCTTGGTTTCATCGCTCGAATAGTCAGTGCTTTCGCTGATAGTAGGCTCAATTCCGAGTTTATCGGAAATGACCTGCTTAACAGTATCCTTATCAACATCACCGGTGTAAGAATAAGTGAAACGGCTACCACCTGCGAAGTTGATATCAAAACCGATGCCGAAGACGGCGGTAAGGATAACACCTACAAGCATAATAGCTACAATCACAATAGAGTACTTCTTGAGATTTGCAGCAAAATCAAACTTCTCCCAGAACTTGGGTTTCTCGGCATCCTTCTTTTCCTCGGCCTTAGGTGCGCAATACAACCAGGGCTTGCGGAGGAACTTGAAGCGAGAGATACCCATGAGCATAATGCGGGATGCGAAGATACCCATGATGAAGTTGGCAATAACACCAACGATAAGAGTGTAGCCGAAGGAGTAGATGTTTCCTGTTACGGAAGAAGAAAGGAACGGGAACAAGAATCCGAAGAGCTGACCCAATGCACTGTCGGGAGTACCGAATGCGGCAAGTAACACAAGTGCTACGATAACATTGGTGATGTTACCGTCAAGAATCGAGCTGAAAGCATTGCTGTAGCCCTGCGAGATAGCACCGTCAATGGTCTTGCCCTTTTTGAACTCTTCCTTAATACGCTCTGCGGTGATAACGTTAGCGTCAACACCAAATCCGATAGCAAGTATAATACCCGCAATACCGGGGAGTGTCATAGTAAAGCTGTCGGTTCCGGGGAAGAAGCCCGAGATAGCTGCAATCATGAGACCTGCCTGACCGGCAAGAGCGATACAAGCAATGCTACCGGGCAAACGGTAACGCAGAACCATCATCAAACAGATGACGATAAATGCAATGATACCTGCGATAAGCATTACGTTGAGTGCTTCGGAACCGAGAATGGGAGAAATTACCTGAAGCTTGGAATCGTCAACCGAGAGTGCAAAAGGCAATGCACCGGCGTTGATCTTCTGAGCGAGGTCGGTTGCCTCTTCTGCGGTTGCCATACCGGTGATGATTGCCTTACCATCGGTAATCTGAGTGTTAACGGTAGGTGCCGAAAGCAAGTTATCATCCATATAAATGGCAATAGACTTACCGATCTGTGCCTTGGTTGCTGCAGCAAACTTTGTAGAGCCCTGACCGGTCAACTCAAGCGAAACGACATATGAACCGTTTTCAGTGTCATATCCGCCATAAGATGCGCCCTTGATATCGGCTGCGCCCTGAAGCACAACCTCACCTGTGTTGTCACTGCCCTTATAGAAGGTGAGCATAGCGGTCTCGCCAAGCTCATCTATTGCAGCTGTGGGGTCATAAGACTCATCATCCGACTGCCAGGGGAAACGAACAATAATTTGTTTATTGTCGTAATCGGTGTATACCTCATAGTCAGTGATGTTGTTGTACAGCATACGGGTCTCAATGACCTGCTTTGCCGAATCCATGTCACTGTCCGAAATACTGCCGGGATCAATATCATCCTTGCCGTCGTTGTTCGAATCAAGGTCAGGTGCAAAGATAGCCTCAACACCACCACTAATATCGATACCCCAACGGATATCACCTGCGCCCTTTACATAAAGCGATCTCATATCACCGTAATAGTCATCCAATCCGAAGAAGGATGCAACGGTGAATAGAATGACAACAACCGCAACAATAAAGAACCACGGTTTGCTGACGTACTTGTTCTTGCGTTTCATCGCAAAACCTCCAATAAATGTTTACTATTCCTGCATTTTAATTACAGAAAATCACAGAGTAATTATATAATAGAAAAGCCGCTAAGTCAATCTAAAAATTGACAAAGCGGCAAATTTTTATAAAAATTTACATTTCAAGCAATTTTCAGCGCAACTAACGCGACGAGAAGCTTGCCTGTCACGGTAATATCACTTCTTTATCGGGAGAAATCACTTTAGAATCCATAGGTTTTATACCTAAATCAAACGGCAAACCGCCGGAATTGATTTTATTTGCAAGCTCAATAGCCTCATCAGCTGTTGACATGCCGGTGATAACTGCCATACCATTTGTAATCTCAGTATTAACCATGGGAGCTGCAAGCAAAACATCACCTAAATAAATCGAAATATATTTACCGATTTGTTCCCTTGTCGCCTTTGCGAACTCGGCAGTCCCCTGCTCGGTCATTTCGATATTAACAAGATATGTTTGACTCATATCATCGTAACCGCCATAGGTTGCACCTGCAATATCGGCAGCACCCCGTAGAACGAGTTGATTCTCATTCTTTTCGGTGCCTTTATAGAACGTAATTGCTCCCGATTCTCTAATGTCAAGTATTATTTTCATAGGATCAAAGTTCTCAATTTGAGTCTGCCAAGGGAACCGAACTTTATAGTTTTTAGACGAATAATCCACACTGACTTCATATCCAACAATGTTGTGGTCTTGGAGTCTTGCCTCAAGAGTCTGTTTAACAAAATCAAGATCATCCCTCGGAATATCGTCAGTCATACAGTCACCGTCCACATCAACTATGGGCGAAAAGATAACTTCAACACCACCGTCTTCTTCAATATCCCAGCTTGTATCGGTCACAGACTTTTTTGAGATTGATGTTTTTTCGTCGTCATCGTCACAGCCTGCCAGCGCAACGAAGGTTGCAACGGTGAGCAAAGCCAACACAACAGCAATAATTTTTCTCAATTCACCAATCAATCTTAATTTAACCGCCAACACACTAACCGACCGCAGTTTTCCGACAAAATTGTTCTTGGATTTCATTGCAATACCTCCTATTGAGTTTGTCTTTTTACCCTTCAATTTAAGTGTATAATATAAATGCCGCAATGTCAATTAAAAAATCACATTGCGGCATTTTTTATAAAATTCACATTTCGAGCATTTTTTCAAGACTTACAAGCTTGGTTACGGTACAAAGAAGCTCAGTAGCGGCACGAAGCTCATCAGCACTGGGGAACGAAGGTGCAATACGGATATTGCTGTCGTCGGGGTCGATTCCGTAAGGATAGGTAGCACCGGCACCGGTCAAGGTAAGACCTGCCTTCTTACAAAGCTCAACGATACGCTTTGCGGTACCGTTAGGAGCGAACAAGCTGATAAAGTATCCACCATGCGGCTTAGTCCAACGTGCAACGCCGCATTCCTGAAGCTCGCTTTCCAAAACCTCAAGAACAGCCTCAAACTTAGGACGCAACAGGTTGGCATGAAGCTGCATATGCTCATGGACGGTCTTAAGGTCAGGCAACATCCTTGCATGACGCAAATGGTTGAGCTTATCGGGACCAATGGTCTGATAGTTCATGCGCTTTTTGATAAGCGCAATATCGTTATCACTTGCAGCCATTGCCGAAACACCTGCTCCGGGGAAAGTTATCTTCGAGGTTGATGTGAACATTATCACACGGTCGGGATTACCTGCCTTGTTGCACTCATCAAAAATGTTCAGAATCTTGCAAGGTTCACCAAAAACAGGGTGAATACCGTAAGCGTTATCCCAGAAAATTCTGAAATCCTTTGCTGTCTTCATAGAGGCAAGACGGCGAATTGTATCATCGCTGTAAACGATACCGTCGGGGTTGGAGTACTTGGGAACACACCACATACCCTTGACCGACTCATCCTTGACAAGCTCTTCAACCATGTCCATATCAGGACCTTCATCATTCATGGGAATGTTTATCATTTCAATACCGAAATACTCGGTGATACCGAAGTGACGGTCATAACCGGGAACCGGACAAAGGAACTTGACAGGAGCCTGCATCATCCAAGGCTTATCACCCAAGCCGTGCGTCATGGCCTGTGCAATCATATCAAACATCAAATTAAGCGAGGCATTACCGCCGACGATAACATTCTTACTGGGAACCTCCAAAATATCGGCAAAAAGGTCTTTAAGCTCGGAAAGACCATCGAGTCCACCGTAGTTACGGCAATCTACCCCGTCGCGATTTTTAATATCTGTTTCAGAAGTCACCATATCAAGCATTTTTGCGGTAAGCGATAACTGCTCGGGACCAGGTTTGCCGCGAGCCATGTCAAGCTGTAAACCCATGGCGCACAATTCATCGTACTTGGAGCTGACCGACGAATATTCAGCATTAAGTTCTGCCGCGGTCATTTCACTGTATTTCTTCATAAAAGTCTCCATTCTGCCATCACAGACTAATCAAAAGGCAATTCACTTAATATACATTACCGCCTATTCTAATATATATGCTTCCCTTTTGCAAGTGTTTTTTAAGAAAAGTTTGTTTTTTAGGTAACAAAATTAAGCGAAGGCTGAAATTTGTTGTTATATTTAATTTTTTCAGCGTGACACTTAATAAAATTAAGTTTTGGTTTTTGCGTATTCGTTGCATTGCCCGTTTTGTCCTAAAAGCTTTTTAAAGCCATCACAAAATAAGCAAAAAATCGCAAAATCTCTTAAATTAAATGTTACATCATGCCGGAATTTACGTTGTGACATTATAATGTATATATTATTATATTATATGCACTTTCTGTTTCAGATGAGAAGTGTGACGGTCATGCCCCAAAAGGTTATTGTGTGTTGTGTGAAAATCGAACACTGAAAAGCCCACCGATAAGTTTTACTCGTCGGTGGGCTTATTCGCACGGATTAGGTTTAAAACCGCCGACGCAAACTCCATATTCCAACCACCTTATATTTAGTGTTATAAAGATATATCAAAAAACACGCATATTTCCAATAAGGATAGAAACATTAAACATAAAAGGCTTGGAGGAAAGATCATGGAATCAATTTGGGCAAATAATACACCGCAGCCGCAGTTTGAAACTTTGGACGGCAACAAAAACACCGATGTTCTGATTATCGGTGGAGGTATTGCAGGAATTTTATGCGCTTATCGTCTTCAAAATGCAGGTGTGGATTATATTTTAACCGAAGCCAAAGACGTTTTCAGTGGCATAACCCAAAACACCACCGCAAAAACAACAATCCAGCACGGACTTATCTACGACAAACTGATAAAACAGTTTGGCTTTGACACGGCAAAGCTTTATTTTAAGTCACAGACCGAAGCCTCCCAAAGGTACACAAAACTTTGCCAAAACATAGACTGCGACTATGAAACGACCGATTCCTATGTTTATTCTATAACTAATCGAAGGAACATTGAAAAAGAAATCGCCGCATTAAACAGCCTTGGAGTTAAAGCCGAATTTTCGAATGCAGGCAACCTGCCTTTCGAAGTTACAGGTGCGGTAAAAGTCAGCGGTCAAGCGCAGTTTCATCCTTTGAAATTTTTATATACCATCTCGAAAGGCCTTAATATCCATACCCACACCAAAGTGCTTGAATTAAAGCCATACAAGGCGGTTGCAGACCGCGGTGAGATAACTTTTAAAAAGGTGATAATTGCAACCCATTTTCCTATACTCAACAAACATGGCAGTTATTTTTTGAAGTTGTATCAACACCGTTCCTATGTTCTTGCCTTAAAATGTGCACAAAATGTCAATGGAATGTATGTGGACGAGAGCGACAAGGGATTGTCATTCCGAAATTACGGTGACCTTTTACTGCTTGGCGGCGGAGGACACCGCACAGGTAAAAAGGGTGGATGTTGGCAAGAGCTTGAAGATTTTGCCAACAAGTACTACAAAAATGCCGAAATAGTCGGAAAATGGGCAACGCAGGACTGCATAACATTAGACGGTGTTCCGTATATCGGTCAGTATTCCAAGTCAACGCCTGATGTGTTTGTTGCAACAGGATTTAACAAATGGGGTATAACCAATGCAATGGTTGCAGCCGAACTTCTTTGCGACCTTGTTTGCGGCAGACCAAACCCTTATACCGACGTCTTTTCACCATCGCGCAGTATTTTACACCCACAGCTTGCCGTCAACGCCTTTGAGTCCACAGTGGGACTGCTTACCCCCACCGCACCGCGATGCCCTCACCTTGGTTGTGCCTTAAAGTACAACCGTGCCGAACACACTTGGGATTGCCCTTGCCACGGCTCGCGATTTACCGAAAACGGTCAACTCATCGACAACCCCGCCACCGATGATAAAAAATAATAGATGGATAAAAACAAAGACAGACTAAACAGTCTGTCTTTGTTTTTGGTCGAGGTGACGGGACAAAGCTTTGCTTCGCAAATCTTCCCCGCTTGACGACCACTCCGCGCTGCTCGTGGTACCCGTCTGCGCGACATCCAACTAAAAAACAGTCCACCGGACTGTTTTTCTTGACGTTGTCTGCCCTCTTAGGGTTCAAGTCCCTTAAAACAAAAAAATAAAACAGACTTTTTGTCTGTTTTATTTTTTTGGTCGAGGTGACGGGACTTGAACCCACGGCCTCCGCGTCCCGAACGCGGCGCTCTACCAAACTGAGCCACACCTCGATAAATATTGAATTTTAAACTTAGCGGCAAATTGATTTTGAATTGTTTCGAGCACGCTACGCAGCTTACTCTTATCGAAAATCAATGTGCCGTATTATTATATAGATATTTTCGCAGTTTGTCAAGTTATTTTTGAAAATAAAATTCGGGAGTGCTATCACACTCCCGAATCACGTATTATACTATTTCCCCACCGATAACCACGGTGTCGATTGACATATCATCGTTGAGGATTACAAGGTCGGCATCAAAGCCTTCCTCTACCCTGCCCTTATTGAGTCCCAACGAATTTGCAGGGGTTTCGGTTGCCATTTTGACAGCCTCATAAAAGTCGATTCCAAACTCGACCGCTTTTTTCACTCCAAACAAAAGCGGTTGCGAACCGCCTGCCAATGTGCCATCCTCCAAGGTGGCAACACCGTCTCGCATATAAACATCGAGCCCACCCGAGTCGTACTTACCGTCAGGACAGCCTGCAGGACGAATCGTATCCGAAATCAGAATCATTCGGTCGCTTGTGCACATCTTATAAAGCGCCAAAACGGCAGATTTATGCACATGGTTGCCATCGCAAATAACCTCGGCATATATTCCCTTTTCGCAAGCGGCACCGATAGGTCCAGGTGCACGGTGCAACATGGGAGGCATTGCGTTAAAGGTATGTGTCAGGCTGTTTGCACCCGCTTCAATAGCCTTGATAGCATCATCGTATGTGCAATCGGTGTGACCCAGTGACACACTGCACTCTCCTGCAACCTGATTTATAAACTCGATACATCCATCCATTTCGGGTGCAACGGTTATTTTTTTGACATTTTTAAACCGCTTAAAGCTCTCAATATCGGCCTTTTGGATATAAGCCTCGTTCTGTGCACCTTTTTTCTTGGGTGAAATATACGGACCTTCAAGGTGAAAACCTGCAATCACGGCACCGTCACGCGGCAATTTGCCGTTTGTGATTCGCTCTAAATTTTCAGCACTGTCGGTCATGGTGGTGGGTAGCCAACAGGTAGTTCCCGCCTTGGCCAAAGCAATGCTCATTTCTTTGAGTTTTCCGTCGGAAACATCATTTCCTCCAAACCCGTGCAAATGAACATCAATAAGTCCGGGGATAACGCGTTTGCCTTTAGCATCCAACACATAATCGCCGCAAAGGTTCTCGCCGATTTCGGCAATAACACCGTCTTTTACAGATATATCGAAAACACCGTTTTTTAATTTAGCGTTTTTAATAAGCATAGTAGATTCCTTACTTATATTTAGCAACGATAGCCTTCATTGCATCCCACTGCTCTTCCATTTCCTGTACCAGCTTAAACTGTGTACGGCAACGGACAAGGTTGTGATCCTCGGAAGATGTCTTGAAATATGTATCACCGTCGATATAGTCGGTCAAGAAACGCATACCGCACTCGAGAGTCATCATTTTGGCACCCTCGGGCAGAAGCATTATTTCATCCTCGGTGAGGATTCCGCCGCAACCCTTTAAGAAACCTCTTGTATAGGTTTCAAAAAGACTAATATCAAAATGCACCTTATTAAGATCACGTTCATCTTCAGCGGCAGTGCTTGCACCAAATCGGATAGAATCACCAAAGTCATTGACCGAGTAGCCCGGCATAATGGTGTCAAGGTCAACAACACAAACCGGCTCACGGGTATCCTTGTCAAGCATGACATTGTTCATCTTGGTATCGTTATGGGTGACTCGCTTGGGCAATTTACCCTCGTTATGAGCATCCTCCAACACCGAAGTGAACTCCTTGCGTGCTTTAACAAACTCGATTTCGGGCAAAGCGTTATCTGCACGACCCGAAGCATTTTTCTCAAGTGACTTAACAAAATTCTCATATCTTACGGGCGTGTTATGGAAATTGGGGATGGTTTCATAGAGGCTTTCGGCAGGATATTCGGCCAACTGCTTTTGGAAGTTTCCGAAAGCAACCGCCGACTGATAAAAGTCGTTATTATCCTCGGGAAGCTCAAGCGAAATAGCGTCGACAACATAGACCATTGCGCGCCAAACATCACCATAACCGTCGATATGATAACCCTTTTTGTCGTTGGTTTTAATGATATTGATGGTCTCACGCTCGGGGTCGCCACCGCGTTTGATAACCTCTTCACGAAGGAATGAGGTGACACCAAGAATATTGGACATAACAGCCTCAGGCTGTTTGAAAACATTACCATTGATACGCTGAATAATATACTTTCTTATTGTACGTTCAAAGCGAAAACGAACCAGATATGTATCATTTATATGACCGTTACCAAAAGGACGGAAATCAACCAAATCACCACAAAAATTGAAGTTATTGATAGCCTCAATAACGGCTGCCGATTTATCAAGCTTTCTCATAAAAACACTCCTAAAAAATTATTCCTCGTCACCTGCGGCATCGAGCATTATGTCAGCCGCCGCACCAACGATACCTGCATCATTAAAAAGACCTGCCGCCCTTATCTTGGGTCGTTTGGCCAAAGATTTTATAACACAGTTTTCCTTAACAAGCTTATCGAGAGGTGCAATAAGTGTTTCACCCTCGGCCGACATACCGCCGCCGATACAAACCACCTCAGGTTGAAGCAAAGTAATGATATTAGCGACACCAATGCTCAAATACTTTACAAACCTTTTGATGACATTTTGAGCAACCTCATCGCCCATTTCTGCGGCATCATAAGCCGATTTACCGTTGACATTGTCGGTGTTATGGTTGCATATCTCCCACAGTTTACTGTCGGGATTATTAAGCATAGCTTCCTTGGTGTCGTTAATAAGTGCCGTTGCCGAGCAATAGGTTTCCAGGCATCCACGGTTACCGCAGGTACAAACTCTGCCACCGGGAACGGTTACGATATGACCGATTTCGGCACCTGCACCGTTAAAGCCTTCCCAAATCTTGCCGTTGAGCACTATTCCGCCGCCAACACCTGTTCCGATAGTAACTGCGACCAAGGAATGATAACCCTTGCCTGCACCCGCGGCATATTCGGCCAAAGCTGCCGCATTGGCATCGTTACAAACGGCACACTTCTTTCCGGTTCTCTCAATCAACATCTGTTCAAGCGGAACGTTATCGAATTTAAGATTGGATGCCATGACAACAACGCCATCCTTAATAATGCCGGGACTTGCGGCACCGATACCCTCGATATCGTCAAAGCTTATGCCTGAATCATCACAAAGCTTGCGGCAAAGTGCGGCAATATCATCGCAGATAGACTCGGCACTGCGGGGCGCATTGGTCTTTATGGAAGCCTTACACTTGATATCAAAAGCCTCATCCACAATGCCTGCGGCAATGTTTGTTCCACCAATGTCTACTCCAATATAATACTTCATATTTTCACTCCTTGTCAAGTCGTAAAACGGTTAATCCTTTACGTATTTATATTACAACTCAAGACTTGATTTTTCAATGGAACAAATGTATAATGATTAGTAAAATAGTACAAATTTTACGGAGTTATATATGGGAACGCGTTTACAGACCTTAAACATACTAAAAGATTTTCACAAAATCACGGGTGCCCGAATCTCGTTGCATGACCTTGATTTCAACGAAATTGCCGCCTACCCCGATAACCTTTTGCCGTTTTGCCAAAAGGTTCAGTTAAACAGTTCGGTAAGAGAAAAATGCCTTTTGGCCGACTCGGTAGCCTTTAACACGGTTAAAAAGACAGGTCAGCCTTACACATACGAATGTCATTGCGGACTTGTTGAAACGGTGGCACCCATCTACAACTTCGGCACGCTTACGGGATATTTTATGATGGGTCAGATTGCTAACAGTACCGACGACAGTTTTAGAAAAATCACAAGGATGTCCGAAAAGTATTTTGAAACACACGAGGAGTTTTCGCAATATTGCCAACTTATCCCTAAAATAGGCACCGATATAATGGGCAGTTATATAAACATATTAGAGATAATTGCCGAATATATGACCCAAACCAACCGACTGACACTTAAAGACCGTGACATTGCTTTGGGTGTGTATGAATACATAAACAAGAACTTTTCAAAAAGAATAACGGTGGAAATGCTGTGTGATATGTTCGGTTGCAGCCGAACAACGCTTATGAACTCGTTTAAAACGCGTTATAATGAAACCCTTGGCGAATATTTAAACGAGCTTCGCTTGAAGAACGCCAAAAAGATGCTGGATAACAGTACCAAAAGCATAAAATCCATTGCATCGGAATGCGGATTTTCCGACCAAAACTATTTTTCAAAGGTGTTCCGCAAAAAATACAGCAAAACACCGTCCGATTATCGAACCAAGTAGAAACGGCTGATCACTTTGCAAACACACGCTTTCCTATAATGCAACAAAAAAATCCCACGCTTGCCTCAAAGACAAGTGTGGGATTAAAAAATATTACACTTATTAGACGGATTTTTGTTCTTTTGCGGTTGCTACAGCTTCCTTAATAGGGGCTATCGACGCCACCGCGGCAAGAGCATACGAAATAATAATCCATTCAGCAAACTCCGCCATTACCTCATCATTTTCTAATACATTGGGAAGCTCCTCAATTACATCAATATAAGACATATCGACACCGGAAGGAAGTTCAAAATAGATTGCAAGTCCGTAACCAAGGAAACAAGCAATACCAATAATAATAACCGCAACTAATATTACAGCAACAACACCTTTAACCGAACCCTTGGAACCCGAAAACTTTTTGTAGCCGAAATTGGCCAGCAAAACTATAATAAGTCCGCAAACGCCGGCAATCCAACCGGTTGCTGATACGGCACAGAAAATTGCACCGCCAATAAGACCAAACAAAATCGCACCAAAAATACCGGCAATAACATTCTCCGGTTTATTTGATTGTGATGTATTTGCTTGTTGATTCACGGATTCGATAAACATCGGCTGTGCATTGACAGGCGGTTGCATCGGTTGCTGTACAGGCTGCTGAACCGGTTGTTGAACGGGTTGAGCATATGTAGGCTGCTGAATGGGCTGCTGAATGGGCTGCTGAATGGGTTGTTGGGGTGCTACGGGAGCCTGCATTTTAGTACCGCAGTTGGCGCAAAAAGCCTGACCCTCTGCAACCTGATTTCCACAATTACTACAAAACATGATAATACCTCCTAAATTCATTAACTACAAATTACATTATAATTCTACTATACTTTCGTTTAAATTGCAATACACTTTATTGCTTTAATTTAATGATTTTCGACAACAAAAACAGCCTCACCGTTTGATGAGGCTGTTTTTATTGAAATGAAAGATTTAGTCCTCTCGACTGCCGCAACCGCAATCGTCATCCATAACACAGGGTCTCGGAGGGAAAAAGTCCTCGGTCGGGAACTTTATCCTACGGAAAACATCACATGGACTGTCGGTAGAATCGTCGCACTGCTTTTCAGGCACGCAGAAATCGTACACAGGGACAAGCATCTGAACATTTCGGATAAGCTGGATTATGGTGAACAATCCGAGTGTTACCATAACCGCTTTATTTTCGGGGTCGGAGCAAGGGTCGATGCAACCTCCCACTACCGAGGCAATGCCTGCGGGGATATAACCGGGAAGGTCACAGATGCAACGGCAGTCACCGATGCGTGCCGATAGAGGTATCGGATCAACCGCCTGAACAACACATTTGGGAGCATTTCCGCCTGAGACGGTTCGGCGATTGCAACCGTCATCGGCAACATAGTCGTTAGAGAAGGTTTTTACACTACCCTCGCTACCGTAGAGAATTGCCTTTTTGTTGTAGAAGCAAACACCCTTGATGCAAACGGGACAGGTGTGCGGTGCGGTGAACACATCCAAAGCCACCACAAAGAAGAATGTGAGGTCGCAAGAATAGAAACCGCGGTTAAATGTCACCTGCTCCACATCTATGTTAACATCAATAACCTCTGCCGATTTGAGTCTGACACTGCAGGCCGAATTAACGAGCTTTTGGTCGGACGGCGAAAAATACACCCTCATATCGGTCACGCAGTCACGGTCACAGCAGGAATCGTATACCCTGCCCGCATCAATACAGACCGCTTCTTTGAAAGACGTGCAATCTGTGGGGCAATTTTGTTTTATATCTGCCATAATAATCCTCCATACTGAAATTTTGTCGAACAAATAATTCGACTTCTCTACATTTTATTCAAAGTTATGGGTTGTGTTACGGCTTTTTTGGGCATACATTATTGTGAACACAAAATCGCAAACCAATATAGTTTGACAAATCATGGGTTTTGGTGTAAAATATTTGTTTAGAAAAACAAATTCGAAAGCAGGTGCTTTTATGACAGAATTTATTGAAATACTGAAATCAATACTTTACGGTATTGTTGAAGGTATTACCGAGTGGCTTCCCGTTTCCAGCACAGGCCACCTCATTTTGTTCGAAGAGTTCTTTTGGAATACTCCCGACAAGGAAGCGTTTTTGGAAATGTTCCGCGTTGTTATCCAGTTGGGCGCCATTCTTGCAGTTATTGTCATGTTCTTCAGAAAGCTTAATCCTTTTTCACCCAAAAAGGATGCCATAGCTAAAAAGTCGACATGGGAAATGTGGTTCAAGGTAATCATTGCCTGTTTACCTGCCGCTGTTATCGGTTTGCCGTTTGATGATTGGTTGGACAGTCACTTCTACAACTTCCAGACCGTTGCAACCACCCTTATAATATATGGTATTGCGTTTATTGTGCTTGAATCGACCAAGCGTTCCGAACCTCGCATAAACGATATTTCCGAAATGTCATACAAAACGGCATTATTCATAGGTCTTATTCAGCTGTTGGCTCTTATTCCCGGCACATCGCGTTCGGGTGCTACCATTTTGGGTGCTATGTTGCTCGGCTGTTCGAGAACCGTTGCCGCAGAGTTCTCGTTCTTCCTTGCAATTCCAGTCATGTTCGGTGCAAGTCTTCTCAAATGCGCTTCCTATGCCAAAGACATTGCTTCAGGCGAAGCCGCAATGTTCGGCGGTCTCGAGTGTGCAGTTTTGGTGGTTGGTTTAGTAGTTGCATTCGTTGTATCGCTATTGGCCATCCGTTTCTTGACCGACTATGTTAAGAGAAAGAATTTCAAGCCGTTTGGATATTACCGCATTATACTTGGAATCACACTTTTGGGATACTTTTTTCTGTTTGCAAAATAAAGGAGTTTAAAAATGCTTATTTGTGTTGACATAGGCAATTCCAACATTACTATCGGTGTTTTTGATAATGACGCTTTGAAGTTTACTGCACGTCTTGCAACCGACAGTCGCCGGACCTCGGACCAATATGCCATTGAAATAAGGGATATTATCCATATTTATGAGATCGAGCGAAGCGAGATAACCCATGCCGCTATTGCTTCGGTTGTCCCCACCGTTGGCAGTGCTGTTGAAAAGGCTATTGTAAAGCTTTTCGGCATCAAGCCTATCGTATTAGGTCCCGGAGTTAAAACAGGACTGAATATCAAAATAGATAATCCCGCACAGTTGGGTGCCGACCTTGCCGCAGGTGCGGTTGGTGCTTTGGCAAAATACCCCACACCGTCAATCGTTATAGATATGGGTACGGCAACCACCATAAGCGTAATCGGTAAAAACGGTGAGTTTTTGGGCGGTGTTATTGCCGCAGGTGTAAAGCTTACCATGGATGCTTTGTCCTCACGCACCGCACAGTTACCGTCGGTTGGACTTGAGGCTCCCAAAAAGGTCATCGGTACCAACACCAACGATTGTATCAAATCAGGTCTTATAATCGGTCAGGCCGCCATGCTTGACGGAATGATTGCCCGAATTGAGCGCGAGTTGGGCTCAAAGACCACCGTCATTGCCACAGGCGGTCTTGCACCCGAGGTTGTAGCCAACTGCGACCGTGAGATTATTTTGGACGACAACCTTTTGCTTGACGGATTGAAGATAATCCACGACAAAAATATTTAATGAAACAACTCAACCCTGCCTGACCGTTAAGGTCAAGCAGGGTTTTATTATACTCACTGTTATTCTTCACTTGTGTGCTCGTAGAGGCTTGGTTCTTCGGGCGGTTCGACATAGTATTTATCCTTTGCGGGGTCTTTCTCGAGCTTTATTTTTCTGACACCGATATACAAAGCCGCACTGACAACCGCCGTCAAGGGTATGGTCAACAGTATACCTATGCTGCCAACCAAAGCCTGCAACAGCTCGGCAACAATTTTCTCTACGGTGAAAAGTGTAGTAACCGATGTCGAGAGACTTACCAACAAAAGCGTAGCCGATAGTTCACAACCAATATATGCAAGCACCAGCGTGTTTGCCATTGTTCCCATTATGTCGCGTCCGATATTGACACCTGATTTAACAAGACCACCAAAAGTCGGTCTTTCAACCTGGTCATAAAGTTCCTTTAGCGACGATGAAATTGATACCGAAACATCCATAACCGCACCGACTGCACCAAGGATAACACCGGCAAAAATCAACGCGTTGAAATCCATATCATAATTCATCATCAAATTAACAGAATCACCGCTGATAGCACCCGACAACTTGAGATAATGCGAAGTGATAACAGTCAGAACGCCTGCCACCACAACACCAGCGGTGCATCCGATAACCGCTGCTAAGGTCTTTTTAGAATAGCCTTCGGTCACCGATAAGGTCATAGCAATAATATACACACAGGTTAGAATTGACCACAAATAGATATTCTGTCCCGACAGAACTGCGGGCACAAACACCATAAATACCGCCGCACAGGTGAAGCCCAAAGATATAAGGGTATTGACACCTTTCTTGCGACCAAATAACAGCACCAACACAATAAATAAAAGACCCAGAATCCACAAAGGCAATGAACGGTCAAACTCGTATAAAACCCAATCGTACTGATTATCATACGATTCAATGATAACTATTCGATCACCCAACTCAACAGGTTTAAATTTAACACCCTCAAAAGCCGAAAACTTTTCAGCCGCCGTAACCGTTTGACCCTCAAGCTCACCGTCGGTTATCTCGCATTTGAAAACGATATCAACATCGTCACCGATATATTCTTCACCAATATAATGCTTTTCAACCTTTTCGGACACGATTTCGGTAACGGTGGCAAACTGTGCACCGTCATCACGACCGCCCAAAAACATGGTATCCTTTTTATAAACTGCCTTGTGAGCAACCACCAAAAGCACAAACGACACCGCGACGGTAACAAAATATAAAATCAACCTAATTCGGTTGATTTTGATATAATTCAAAAGCCTCTGAAACATACTTTCAACTCCTTGCGTTTTATTCTAGCACAAAAACGCACAAGTTTCAAGCAACTAAAACGGCAATGTTTTTGCCGATAATATTGATAAAATCAACCGTGGGTTGTTTCTGTTATCCGCACAGGATACGAAAAAAGCCGTAGCTTTCAAAAAGCTACGGCTTTTTTATTTTGTGAAATGTAAATTATAAATCTTTTTTAAAGTTGATAACTCTTAAAATCACAGGTGCTAATACTATATTAACCACAAGTTCAAAAATAAAGTTGCCACCTGCAAGACCGATAAACATATATTCAGCGACACTTGCAAATCCGTTAGCAACACCCCATTCGGTAATGGTGCTCATGAAGAACACTTTGCATCCCAAAAGGAATATACCTGTATTAACAATAGGGCATACGATAGCTGAGGTTATGACTGCCAAATACTTGTTTTTATTGGCCAAAAGCTTATAAACAAGTCCGGCACAAAGACCGCACATTGTACCTTTCAAAAGAACGGTGATTATAGTGCCGGGAACATCGATTGCATAAAAAGCGGCTGCATCACCACTGATCAATACAACAACACCGAACACGAAACCGAGCCATGCACCGATTTTGTATTCACAAATTGCTGCGCCGACAACGATAGGTACAAGTACAAGTGACACCGAGAAAGGTCCAAGTTTAATAAACTGACCAAGCAGCTGCAACACTATGACAAGAGCTGTCATAATAGCGCCAAGGACCAACTTTTGCGTTTGATTTTTGTTTACCATACAAATTCCTCCGATACTGTTCCTAATATTAGGATACAGTTCATAATATTTGCAAACCGCATTACACGGTGATTGCTGAAAACAAAGTCTGATATATAACTATTAAATTTTCCGACTATATTGTAACACTAAATCCAAAATAGTCAAGTGTTATTTTTTGTCATCCCATAATATGACCTCGCCACTTTGAAGCGTTGCTTTAAGGTCGATAATTCTTTGATTGGACGAACCGCGGAAACGCAATGATATATCCTTTAATTCTTCAACAAACCGACCGTCAACAAGCACATCAATAAGCGATAACATTTCATCGGTGACCTCGCATCGTGCCCTTGATTGACCGACAAGTTCTTCAAAAGTGTATCCCGAATAGCACCAAACGGTCTTTTGAGGATATTTTTCTTTAACCTTTTTCAAAAATTTTACCAACACCCGCTGATTTTGAGGTTCCATCGGTTCACCGCCAAGCAGGGTCAATCCTTTTATATAGCTTGGAGCCAAAGCCTCTAAAAGTTCGTTTTCAATATCGGCGGTAAAGGGCTGACCGTAGTCGAAATCCCAAGCCTCTTGGTTAAAACAACCCTTGCAATGGTGTGTGCAACCCGAAACAAAAAGCGTCACCCGAACACCGCTTCCGTTGGCTATATCATTTTTGTTTATCTTTGCGTAGTTCATAATTTTCTTCTTTTTTTGAACCTCACCAATGCCTCCTTGTCTAAAAGGAGGCTTTTTTGTTTACAGGTGAAGAACTCTTTCCTGAATCTCTTGGGTTCTTCCCTGATTCCAATACTGAGTACCGATATATCCACAGGTGCGTCTTGCAACATTCATTTTTGCTTGGTCGCGGTTGCCGCATTTCGGACACTCCCAAACCAACTTGCCGTCTTCCTTGACAATGCGAATTTCACCGTCAAAACCACAAACCTGACAGTAGTCGGACTTGGTGTTGAGCTCGGCATACATAATATTGTCGTAGATAAACTTCATAACATCAAGCACCGCTTCAATGTTATCCTGCATATTGGGAACCTCAACGTAAGATATAGCACCGCCGGGCGACAAAGCCTGGAACTTGGCTTCAAGAGTCAGCTTGGCAAATGCGTCGATTTCTTCGGTAACATGAACATGATAAGAGTTGGTAATATAGCTCTTATCGGTTACACCCTGAATTATACCGAAACGCTTCTGCAAAGCTTTAGCAAACTTATATGTGGTAGATTCAAGCGGAGTGCCGTAAAGCGAATAGTGAATATTCTCGGCGTTTCTCCATTTGAGGCAGGCATCGTTGAGCTTTTCAAGCACCTTGATACCAAAGGCTTCGCCCTGCGGCTCGGTCAATTTTCTGCCCGTTACATGGTATACGCACTCCCAAAGACCTGCGTAGCCCAGCGAAATGGTAGAGTAACCGCCGTGGAGAAGTTTATCAATAGGCTCGCCTTTTTGGAGTCTTGCCAACGCGCCATACTGCCAAAGGATGGGTGCGGCATCAGACAAAGTACCTTCCAAACGCTCATGGCGGCACTGCAATGCACGGTGACAAAGCTCAAGACGCTCGTCAAGCACCTTCCAGAATTTATCCTCATCCTTACCTTCCATACAAGCAGAACAGGCAACATCGACAAGATTTATAGTTACAACACCCTGATTGAATCGACCGTAATACTTAGGGCGACCGTTTTCGTCGACCCAAGGAGTCAGGAAACTGCGGCAACCCATACAGGTGTAGCAATTACCGTTGCCGTTCTGGTCGATTTTAAGCTGAAGCATAATCTTTTCGGAAATATAATCGGGGACCATGCGCTTGGCAGTACATCTTGCCGACAACTCGGTGAGATACCAATAAGGTGCATCTTCGGTTATGTTGTCATCCTCAAGAACATAAATAAGCTTGGGGAATGCAGGTGTTACATAAACGCCTGCTTCGTTCTTAACACCCTCGATACGCTGGGTGAGAACCTCTTCAATAATGAGAGCAAGGTCTTTTTTCTCTTGCTCACTGCGAGCCTCACCAAGGTACATAAACACGGTGATAAACGGAGCTTGACCGTTGGTTGTGAGCAAGGTTACAACCTGATACTGCAGGGTCTGAACACCCTTTTTTATTTCGGAACGCAAACGCTTTTCAACAATTGCACTAATCTTGTCGTCGGGCATCTGAACTTCTGCCGACTCAAGCTCTGCCAAAACCTCGCGGCGAATCTTTTCGCGTGAGATCTGAACAAAGGGTGCAAGATGAGTAAGGCTGATACTCTGACCGCCATACTGATTGGAAGCAACCTGTGCGATGATCTGGGTTGCAATGTTACAAGCGGTAGAGAAACTGTGAGGCTTTTCGATCATGGTGCCGCTGATAACTGTACCGTTCTGCAACATATCCTCAAGATTGACAAGGTCGCAGTTGTGCATGTGCTGGGCATAATAATCACTGTCATGAAAGTGAATTATACCTTCACGATGAGCCTTGACTATCTCTTCGGGCAACAAAATACGCTCGGTAATATCACGGCTGACCTCGCCTGCCATATAGTCGCGCTGAACGCTGTTGACAGTGGGGTTTTTGTTGGAGTTTTCCTGCTTAGCTTCCTCATTATTGCACTCGATAAGCGACAGAATCTTATCGTCGGTGGTGTTGGAAGCACGAACAATGTTACGGGTGTAGCGGTAACGGATGTAACGCTTGGCCGTTTCATAAGCACCGTGCTTCATAAGTTGGGTCTCAACCAACTCCTGAATCTCCTCAACCGACAACGCTCTGCCTATACCGGCACAGTAATTTTCAATTATTGCGGCAATGGCATGAATCTGCTCGGGAATAAGTTCAGGTCTTCCCTCGGTTGCCAAATTTGCTTTTGCAATAGCGTTTTCAATTTTTATAGGCTCAAAAATAGCTTCCGAACCGTTTCGCTTGATAATTTTCATACTTTCGTCCTCATTAAGTTATCATGTATCTTTTGTGTACGAGTATTGTACCAAATGAAAAGCCCGTTGTCAATGGTATTTTCACATATTTTGTAATATATTTTGCACTTGGCACAATATATTGTGTTCCCCAAAAACAAAAGAAGGCCCCAACCATGTGATTGGCACCTTCTTTTTTGGCCCGCCTGAAGGGATGATTCCGCTTCGCGTTATCCGTCCTTGCGGCACAGCCGCTGCGGACTTCGAGGCTAAAAACAGTCCACCGGACTGTTTTCTTGACGCCTCTCACCCTCTCAGGGTTCGAATCCCTTCAAACGTAAAAAGAAAACACCAACCTAACGGTCGGTGTCTCCTTTTCTGGCCCGCCTGAAGGGATTCGAACCCCCGTCCTTCAGAATCGGAATCTGCTGCGATATCCAGCTTCGCTACAGGCGGTGATATTAAATTGATAATAAATTATATTAAGATATTCTCCCACCCCGTACTTCGAAATCGAAATCTACTGCTAATCCCGGCTTCGCTACAGGCGGTAATGTTAATTGGCTGAGGAAGGTACAGAGGCCTTCCGCTACAATGTATGAATATCAAAATTTTTAAAGGGCGGACAACATCCGCCCACGGTCGATTCACAAATCGACCCTGAGTTTCGGGACAATTCGCCCTTACTTCGATGCCGTCGACTCGGTTTTTGAAGTTGTTTTATCGGTCTCAACATTCCAAAGACCTGGATCGGACACAACTCTTGAAATAAACTTATTGGCGTTTTCGATATGCTCTTTAACATCGCCTTTGTTAGCCGTTGCGTTTTCTCCCACACGGCGGCGAAGCAAATAATAATCAAATCCGTTACTGTAATTCATGCTAACCTTATTAAACGCCGTGTCAAAAACAGTTCCGTTTAATTGGAAAGCAGTTCCGTTCAAATCGGGCAGACCGAGCGACCTATCAAGAAAATCGTCACCAAATTTACTTGCAAGATCGTCATACGCGCCCTTGTCTACTATATAAACAATAGCTTCCTCGTTTTGGAACTGACCAAGCAATCTTGTCGAAGCATCAGAATCAGCCAATCTCTGATCGTCGGGTATGGCACAGTTTACCACTAGCACCTCTACCTTACCGTCATCGTTTATATCATCGCAATACTTTTCGGCAATAGCAGCAAGATTTTCGCTCATGGCACTGTTGACATAGGTTTTGGTATACAGGACGATTGTCATATCATATTGAGTTCGGGTTGCACATTGGGTAACGCCGATAGTCAATATAATAACGATAATAAGAATGAAACCAATGGCAAACTTGCTATAATACCAAAAGTTTGATATTTTGCTTGCCGTGGATTGCACATATTCTATTTTTTCTTCGTGTTCAAAATTGTCGGGATCTTCTTTAAAGGCTTCTCTTTTCCTTTTAAGTTCAATGAGCTCCTGCTGGCGCGCTCTTTGCTCCTCAACCGAATTTTTAGATTTATTATTTGCCATTTTCATCTCCCTTTCGGTTGAACTCGTTTAGTATGTGTCAGTTTGTATATTCTACCACATCGCACCGTCTTTTACAAGTATATAATTTTGAATAATCTAAAAACATAAGAGCCACCGACTATTCGGTCGGTGACCCTTGTGATTAAAAATTATATTCCTTTGTTACCGTCTTTAGGTTGACAAATATTACATGCTCCGCAGTTTCCGCCGCACGAGCAGGAATGTTTGCCTTTTTTGCGATTGCGGATCCCCACAGCGATTATCGCAATAACAATAGCCGCTATGATAGCCGCTATGATGAGCGTAGGTAAATTTATCATAAATATCACGCCTTTGCCGAAAGTTTATTATTGTTCTTTACAGGACGTACAAGCATAAACAAAAGCACTGCCGCAACTATGAATGCGAAGACCGTTCCAATACCAAATACTCCGTGTGCAATAAGCATACCGAACTGATATACCATAAGCGATATAGCATAAGCAAACACGCACATATAGGAAATAGTGAACACTGACCACTTCCAGTTATTCATTTCTCTTTTGATAGCACCCATAGCAGCAAAGCAAGGTGCACACAAGAGATTGAATATAAGGAACGAGAAACCGGCCAATTTGCCACCCAATATCTCGCTGAAGGCAACCTCTGCCGACTCGCCCAATGTTCCGAAAACACCGACAACCTCTTCCTTAGCAACAAGTCCAAGCACCGTTGCAACCGCCGACTGCCACTGACCAAAGCCTAACGGTTTAAAGATTATAGCAACAAAACTGCCTATAACATTAAGAATGGAATCCTCGTCACCATCGCCTATATAGTGGAACCCACCTTCAAAGGACAAAGAATTAAGTATCCAGATTATTACGCTTGCGGCAAGAATAACGGTACCTGCACGCTTGACAAACGACCAACCGCGTTCCCATGTTGCTCTCAAAACATTTAAAGCCACGGGCATGTGGTATTGCGGAAGCTCCATTACAAACGGAGCAGGATCTCCTAAAAACGGCTTGGTCTTTTTAAGTATAAGTCCTGAAACAATAACGGCACCAACACCGATGAAGTATGCCGAAGTGCCCACAATCGCACTACCGCCGAACATTGCGCCTGCAACAAGACCTACTATCGGCATTTTAGCACCGCAGGGAATAAAACCTGTCGTCATAATGGTCATTTTACGGTCACGGTCCTGCTCAATGGTACGCGATGCCATGATACCGGGAACACCGCATCCCGTTGCAACCAGCATAGGAATAAAGCTTTTACCCGAAAGGCCGAACTTACGGAAAAGTCGGTCCATAATGAAGGCGACTCGAGCCATATATCCACAGTCCTCAAGTATCGACAAAAGGAAGAACAGAATGATCATCTGCGGAACAAAACCCAAAACAGCACCCACACCGCCGACGATACCATCAGCAACAAGGCTTACAAGCCAAGCAGAGCAATTAAGACTCTCAAGACCGTATGTTACTGCAGGGACAACAGTTTCACCGAACAGTGTGTCGTTCATGAAACCAACCGTCCAATCACCGATAGTACCTATCGATAATGTATACACCAAAAGCATTGCCGCAACGAAAATAGGCAACGCCAAAATTCGGTTGGTGACAATTTGGTCTATTTTATCGGAGGTGGAAAGTCGACCGGCGTGCTTTTTCTTATAGCAGGTTTTCAGCACATTTTCAACATATGTATAACGCTCATTAGTAATAATGCTTTCGGCATCATCGTCAAACTTTTTCTCAACCCAAGCAATATCCCTTTCGATATGCGAAAGCACCGCAGAGTTGATATTCAACTCTTGAAGCAGCTTGGAGTCGCGTTCAAATATCTTGATTGCATACCAGCGTTGCTGTTCCTCGGGCATACTGTGGATCGCAGCCTCTTCAATATGAGCCAAAGCATGCTCAACGGTACCCGAGAATATGTGTGACGGCATCGATTTTCCTTTTTTTGCCGCCTCGATAGCAACCTCGGCAGCCTTCTCAATTCCGTCTCCCTTGAGTGCCGAAATTTCAACAATTTTACATCCGAGCTTTTGGCTTAGTGAATCAATATCGATCTTATCGCCTCTTTTACGAACGACATCCATCATGTTGATAGCAATAACTACAGGAATGCCTAACTCCATAAGTTGGGTGGTAAGATAAAGGTTACGCTCGATATTCGTACCGTCGACAATGTTCAAAATGCCGTCGGGCTGCTCGTTCAAAAGATAATTTCGAGCAACAACCTCCTCTAAAGTGTAGGGTGACAGTGAGTAGATGCCCGGAAGGTCGGTCAGGATTACATCTTTTTGCTTTTTCAGCTTACCCTCTTTTTTCTCAACCGTAACGCCGGGCCAGTTGCCGACATATTGGTTAGAACCGGTCAAAGCGTTAAAAAGCGTTGTTTTGCCGCTATTGGGGTTACCGGCAAGTGCTATCTTCAATTCCATACAACAGATCCTTTTCTTTTAAATAAGATTTATTCAACCTCTACCATTTCGGCATCGGCTTTTCTTAATGACAACTCGTAACCGCGAACATTTATCTCAATGGGGTCGCCCAAAGGTGCAACCTTTCTGACATATATCTCAACGCCCTTGGTTAGCCCCATATCCATAATTCTGCGTTTAATAGCACCTTCACCGTGAAGCTTTACGACCTTTGCTCTGCCGCCCACACGAATTTCCTTCAAGGTTTTCATAGAAGTACCTCCAAAAGCTCACCCGAAACAGTTAGCCTTTGCTAACTCGGTTCCAAAATAAATCAGTTAGCCCTTGCTAACTACCCGGTTATAATAACATCTATCAAATCATTTGTCAAGAGTTTTTTGAAAAATTTTCCTTAAAACACATAACTAAACTTACAATAAATACTATTATTATAGCCGCACTCCACAAAACAGTTGCAAATAACTTAAACATATGATACACTGTTGACATACCACACAAATTGAATATCAGTAGCCTTATACGTTTAAGGGGTAAAGTGTACATTTTTCTTTCGGTAAAAATGTATGCTCTGTTTTTGTATGCTTTGCCTTTGTTCAAGTGTAAGACTACAAATTCAATTTGTGTGGTAGCAATTGGAGCAATGCATTTTTCGGTGTGTGTAACTTCAGTTGCACACACTTTTTTATTTTGGAGGAAAAACAATGTCAAAAAAAATCATCGCTCTATTTGTCCTTGTCGTTTTTTTGTTTTGTGCATCGTCGTGCGAAAAAAACGACATACACACTTCTCAAAGTGCAAACAAAAAAACACCTTACAAAGACACGTTTAATTCATCACATCATTCTAGCATCTCTGAGCAGCCCGCCCATACACACAGTTATTCTGACGCCACCTGCATTTCGCCAAAAACATGTAGTTGCGGTGCAACACTCGGTACATCTTTGAAACATCAATTTTCATCTGCGACCTGTATAACTCCTAAAACCTGTGAACGGTGCGGGACAACAGAAGGGGATCTTTTGCCACACAATTATATCAACAACCAATGTTCTCTTTGTGGTCAAACCAACCCTGATTCTTTACCTGTTGAACTGAATAAAATACATGTAATTGATGCAAATAGCAATTTTTACAAATATGATGAAAACTCATTTCAAGATACATATGGGAACACATACATAGGCGTTTATATTTGGGGCGCACATCACAGTGGGATAGAAACTGTTGTATATAATCTTAACAAGCAATATAAAACATTTACCGGCTCTATTGTTACTTCACCAAGATTAGAATCATGTGCATATGCCGATTATTACATATACGCTGATGACCGCTTAGTTTATTCTTTTACACAACAAGAAAAAACGACAGCTAAAATCGACTTTGAAGTCAATATTGAAAACGCCACCACACTTTCCATTAGAGCCGGTGCATACAAAAAACCTCAAGTAATTGCTAGCGGATACATGGGGTGTGCTTGTATTGTTGATGCAAAATTAAATAAATAAATCTTAACAGAAAAAGAGTCGTCTTAACAAGGTGACTCTTTTTCTGCGGCTTGAAAACTATTGACATAGATGTTATTATTATAATCAGTAATTGTACATTAAATGTGAAGGTGATTTTTTTGAAAAGATCAAAGGCTTTAGTGCTGTTGGCGGTTATGCTTGTTCTCACAACGGTTTTGTGGCACAAGTGCCCCGCAAAACCTTTAACCAAAGAAGCACTTACCGATAACACCTCACTGGAAAGCATCACCGACAGTTCTCCCGACAGCAGCACCGTTAAAAGCTTCGTTGTAACCGAGTTGGGTTGTCCTTCAAAAGAAACATACTCCGAGAAACAACTGAACTCCCGCATTCCTTGGGATATGGCGGTTTTTGACGGCAAGTTGTTTGTAGGTTGCGGTGACTATGATAAAAACACAGGTCCTTGCAGCGTTTGGCAATATGACCTTGAAACCTGCGAATGGTCGGTTTCGGGCAGGGTTGATGACGAGGCGGTTATAAACTTTGAAATCATCGACAACCAACTTATCACAACCGGCACCGACCCAAAAGCGACTTGGGAAAACGGCAGTTTTTACACCTATAATGCCGACGGTTGGCAAACCGACCGAAGTGTGCCGTTTGGGATACACATGTTTGATATTGCCGAATTTCACGGGCAAACCTTTTATGCTATTGGCAATCAAAACAACACTCAATCACCCGTTCAAATAACATCAGACGGTGTGAACTACATCAACGCGCCCTTTTATATTGACGGTGTTGCTGTGATTCAAAACCCCGACTACGGCTTTTCGCGTTGCTATAATCTTTTCGAAAGCGACAATAAACTGTTTGCCTTTTGTTGGTTTAGCGACAGCAACAATCAGCCCCAAATAATGGGTATTTTCAAATATGACGGCAGTGCCTTTCACTTTGTTTCAAAGCTGACCGACCTTGGTGCCCAAAACCTCGGAAGCAGCCGTCAGTTGCCATTGAATAAATCCATAACCTATAACAACAAATTCTATTTTTCAACCGGTTATCTTTATTCAACCAATGACTTCGAAACACTTCAAAAAATCGACATACCCAACGACCCCTATGTTGAGGATTTAACCGTCAGCGGAGATAACCTTTATATTCTGACCTCGACCGAGAAAAACAGTGAATTTTTGAATACAATCTGGCAATATAATAAAACCGACGGTTTGAAAGAAATGTATTCATTTCCCTACAAGCAGTCGGCTATCAGTCTTGAAAAATATGACGATACTTACTTTGTGGGTATTGGACAAATAACCGATTCGGCTACCGAGCCGACCAACAACGAATCTCCCGACCTTCTAAACGGCTATATTCTTAAGCTTGAATTAAAATAACCGTTAGACAAATATTGACTGTATTTTCAGTAAAAGTGTTGCAAAAACAAATACTGTATGATATACTCCACTTGAAGTACACTATTGTGTCCAACAAAATAAGAATAGGGGTCTTGTTTATGATCAGAGTAACCATCTATAATGAATTTCACCACGAACAAACCAACGAAAAAGTAAAAGCAATTTACCCCAATGGTATTCACAGCACTATCGCCGACTTTCTGAAGGCAGATGACATCACCGTCAAGTGTGTCACCCTTGAAACCGTTGAGGAGCTCACCGAAGAAGCTCTCAAAGAGACCGATGTTCTTATTTGGTGGGGTCACATGAAGCACGCCTTGGTTCCCGATGAGGTTGCTGTTCGCGTTCGCGATGCCGTTTTGACCGGCATGGGCTTTATAGGATTGCACTCAGCTCACCATTCCAAGCCGTTCAAGCTGCTTATGGGTACTACCTGCCACCTTGGCTGGCGCGAGCATGGTGATATGGAGCGTATTTGGAACATCAATCCTGCCCACCCCATCACCCAGGGTATCGGCCGTTATTTTGAACTTCCTCATGTTGAAACATATGCCGAGCCGTTTGGCATCCCCAATCCCGATGAGGTTATCTTCATGGGTTGGTATGAAGGCGGCGAGTTGTTCCGTTCGGGTTGCACCTTCCATCGTGAAAACGGTCGAATCTTCTACTTCCAGCCCGGTCACGAAACCTTCCCCATTTTCCACGACCCCAATGTTCAGACCATTATCAAGAATGCCGTTCGTTGGGCAGCTCCCGTTTATCGTTCTGAAGCACTTGTTTGCCCTAATATCAAGAAAATCGGTACTGAAAACTAATGGTTATAAAAAAGCTCCCTTGTGCAAAGGGAGCTTTCGCCAAAACTTGCGTTTTGCCACCTCCCCTTACACAGGGGAGGCTTTTTTATTATTTAGTTGCCTTTTCAATCATTTCGGCAGCTGCTTTAAGGTAATCAGCGTCAAAGCGCTCAAACTCACCCATGTTGCAAAGCTCGGTCAAGGATGTGTCAATAGGCATACGACCTAAGGGCATAATCTGAACCTCGGAGCACAGCTCTTCAAAATGACTCTGACCAAAGATTTCAAACTCTTTACCGCAATCGGGACACTTGACATAGCTCATATTCTCAACCATTCCAAGCACGGGAATGTTCATCATGGTTGCCATGTTGCAGGCCTTTTTAACTATCATGGAAACAAGATCCTGCGGAGTGGTGACGATAACAGTACCCGTGATAGGCAACGACTGATAAACGGTAAGCGGAACATCACCTGTTCCGGGAGGCATATCGACAAACATATAGTCAACCTCGCCCCAATTAACATCGGTCCAGAACTGCTTGACAGCACCTGCCAAAACAGGACCTCTCCAAACAACGGGAGCGTTGGGGTCTTCAAGCAAAAGGTTGCAGGACATGATTTTGATGCCATTGGCGGTCTCGGCAGGGATGATACCCTTATCATCCATCAATGCACGGCAGTTGATGCCAAACATTTTAGGAATGGAAGGACCGGTAATATCAGCGTCTAAAATACCAACCTTATACCCCATACGGTTCATTAAAACAGCCAACATTGCGGTAACCATAGACTTACCTACGCCACCCTTACCGCTGACAACACCGATAACATGCTTTACGCTTGAGTGTTCGTTAAGCTTGGCCAAAAAGTCCTCGGGTTTGTGCTGCTTGGCACTTGCACAGCTACTGCAGTCCCCTGTACAGCCTGTTTCATTACATTTTCTTTCTTCTGCCATATTTATCTTCTCCTTAAAGCAGTGATAAAACCGGCAAAAGCCGGTTTTATCGAATGATTATAGATAATTATTTTTTCCCTGTTTTGTTTTGGCTTGAGGTATTAGCCTTGTTATCATCAGAGGTTTCTATCTTTTCGGTGAGCTTCAAGAAATCGGGAATCGAAATCTCACTGATCTTGGGAGCCTCTTCGTCGCCTTCTCCGTCACCTTCGCCCTCGCCGCCGTTTTGAGTGATTGCAGTCATCATATCGGGAACCTTAACCTCGGAAATATCGTAATCAAGACTTATATCTATTACCAATTTACCCGAAATAGCTACTGCCTTGGCTTCGTTCTGAGACTCAACCGATGTAACGGTTTCAGACTCGGTTTCTTTGCTCGAAGTCTTATCAGACTCGGTAGAGGAAGCATCTTCACTTGAGGTTGTGCTGCCGTTTATTATCTTGGTGTATTCGTAATGCACCTCAACCTTTTCGCTTTCCAGCTTGCCGCTTGCATTAATAATGCCGCTTGCTCTGAAATTGGTAATCTTTACACCTTCTGCCGAAGTAACATCACCAAGCTCAGTGTTGGTCGACTGACCGATAATAGCACCAAGCGACAAAGACTCATCATTAACATCATACTCAATAACAAATGCATGACCGTTTGATGCAGTATCTACGATATAGGTGTTTACAGCCTTGAAGCCTGTGGTATCCCAAAGTTTGATAAGCGCAAACTGTTCGGCAATATAGGGCTCAACATCCTTACCTGTCAACTCGTACAATCCGCCAACCTTGTAGCCGTAGTGCTTTACGCCGTCACTATACAGCTGAACCTTTTCGGTTCTTTCACCAAGCTCGGTCTTGCTTTCAACCGCAAAAACCTTTCCGTTTTCACCGTCAATATACTTAATGCTTGAGTTAAGCCCTAACGATGTCACAACGTCCATAACATCTTCGGATGTTGTAAGATTGATCTTATACCCCAAAGCTTTGGCACTACTCAAATGCTCCTGAGTAACTTTGAATGCATTGTCAACAATATCAAGTGTGTTTTTATCCACGATAGGACCCGAGGCAACACCGCTTTGTCTCTGTTGTTCCCGGTTGCAGGCGGCAAATGAGAAAAGCATGGCAACAATTAAAAGTAATGCGAATATTTTTTTCATAAATAACCTCTTCTTAGTTAAATAAGACCCATTTCTAGGCTTGTTTAATAAAGTATAACACATTGCACCAAAAAAAACAATAATAAACCTTTATATTTTTGCAAATTATAGTTGTAATTATCTGTAAAATCTGCGATAATATATAGGTATATTTATGTTCTTTTATTTACATATATAATTTTCATTTACTTACGAGGTTTTAGTATGAATGATTTTGAGAGAATGGCGGAGCTTTTGCTCCCCAACATCCAAGAAGAACCCGCCTTTTATGAGGACAAGTTTCCAAGCAGAAATTTGGGCGAAGGCGTGAGAGTAACCCGTGTTGCTCCAAGTCCTACCGGTTATCTTCATTTGGGTACATTGTTTGTATCATTGATCAACCGTCTTGTTGCCGATTCCACCGGCGGTATCTTCTTCACCCGAATTGAGGATACCGACAAAAAGCGTGAGGTCGAGGGCGGTATTGCCGACATTATCACGGGCTTAAAGCATTTCGGCATTAAGATTGACGAAGGCTTTGTTGAGCCCGAACGCGAGGAAGGACAGTACGGTCCTTACAAGCAATCCATGCGTGCCGAGATTTATCAGTGCTACGCCAAATCTTTGATAAAGCAAGGGCTTGCCTACCCCTGCTTCTGCACAGAGGACGATTTGGCCGCCGTTCGTGCCGTTCAAGAAGCCAACAAGGTTCGTACCGGTTATCACGGCGAATATGCCAAGCACCGCAACATCACCCCCGACGAGGCCGAGGCTCTTATCAAAGAGGGTAAGCCGTTTGTTGTGCGTTTGAAATCTCCCGGCTCGGAAGAAAACAAGGTTGTTTTTGACGACGGTATTAAAGGCAAGATTGAAATGCCCGAGAACGACGAAGATTTTGTCATCTTGAAGTCGGACGGAATCCCCACCTATCACTTTGCTCATGCAGTTGACGACCATTTGATGGGCACTACCCATGTTATACGCGGTGATGAGTGGATTTCCTCTACTCCCAAGCATTTGCAGTTGTTCAAGCTGCTTGGTTTCAAGGCGCCCAAATATGTTCATGTTTCGCCAATTATGAAGCTTGACAACGGTGCCAAGCGTAAGATAAGCAAGCGTAAAGACCCCGAGGCTGCTGTTCACTTCTTTGCAGAGCAAGGCTATCCCGCAATCAGCGTTATTGAGTATCTTATGACCATTGCCGCAAGTGACTTTGAGGATTGGCGAAGAGCCAACCCCTTGGAGGACTATAAGAAGTTCAAGTTCAACATCAAGAAGATGAGTGCTTCGGGCGCATTGTTTGATACCGATAAGCTGAACGATGTTTCAAAGACCGTTATCAGCAAAATGAAGGCACAAGAGGTTGTTGATTGCCTACTTGATTGGGCAAAGGAATACGACCCCGAGTTTTATGAGATTTTGACCAAAGATGTTGAGCGTGCAAAGGCTATCTACAACATCGACCGTGAGAATCCCAAGCCCCGTAAAGACATCATTAAATGGAGTGACGCAAAGGCTTACGCCGAGTATATGTTCGATGAGCTTTATACTCCCTGCTTTGACCTTGCTGCTCATATCACAAGCGACTCGGCGGTAAAGATTCTTGAGGCTTACAAAGAAGCTTATGACCCCAACCACGACAATAGCGCTTGGTTTGAAACCATCAAGAGCATCTGTCCTGCCGCAAACTTTGCAACCGATACCAAAGCTTATAAAGCCGAACCCGAAAAGTTTGCAGGTAGTCCCGGTGACGCCTCGACCATCATCCGTGTCAGCATTACAGGTCGCACCAACACACCCGACCTTTGCAGTATCATGAAGGTTTTGGGTCACGACACCTGCTTGAAGCGTATTGATGATGCCATCGCACATTTTAAGACCGTTTAATTAGGAGAATAACTTATGGATAACAACAACATTTTGGAAAATGAGGCTCTGCCTTCCAATTTTATACACGATTTCATTGATGAAGACCTTGAAAAGGGCGTTTATGAAAAGGTGCAGACCCGTTTTCCGCCCGAACCCAACGGATATCTTCACATTGGTCACGCCAAGGCTATTTGCATAGACTTTGGCACCGCCGAAAAGTATAACGGTAAGTGCAACCTTCGTTTGGACGATACCAACCCCACCAAAGAGGATGTTGAGTATGTTGATGCCATTAAAGAGGACATCAATTGGCTTGGTTTCCAGTGGGATAATGTATATTTCGCTTCCGATTACTTCGATTTCATCTACGACTGCGCATTGAAGCTTATTGATTTAGGTTTAGCTTATGTTGATGAGTCGGATGCCGATACCATTCGCGAAATGAGAGGCACTTTGACCGAGGCAGGTGTAAACAGCCCTTACCGCGACCGACCCATTGAAGAAACCAAGGATTTGTTCCGCAGAATGACCGAAGGTGAGTTCGACAACGGTACAATGGTTTTGCGTGCCAAGATCGATATGGCTTCCCCCAACCTTAACATGCGTGACCCCGTTATCTACCGTGTGCTTAAAGCTCATCACCACCGCACAGGTGACAAGTGGTGTGTATATCCCATGTATGACTTTGCACATCCTCTGTCCGACTTCCGTGAGGGTGTTACCCACTCACTTTGCTCTCTTGAATTTGAAAACCACAGACCGCTTTACAACTGGTTCTTGGAGGTTTTGAACCTTCCTACACCTCCCCGTCAGATTGAGTTTGCCCGTATGAATGTAAACTACACTTTGACCAGTAAGCGTAAGTGCTTGAAGCTGGTTGCCGATGGTATTGTAGACGGTTGGAACGACCCGAGAATGGCCACCATCAGCGGTATGCGTCGCCGTGGTTATCCTGCCGAGGCTATCCGCACTTTCTGTGAGAAGATTGGTGTTTCCAAGGCTTACAGCGTTATCGATTATGCCCTGTTGGAGTCTTGCGTAAGAGATCACCTTAACATCAACGCAGAGCGTGCCATGACTGTACTTCGTCCTTTGAAGGTTGTTATTGATAACTACCCCGAGGACAAGGTTGAAGACATTACCGTTGAAATCAACCCCAACAAACCCGAGCTTGGAACCCGTACCATTCAGTTCTCACGCGAGATTTACATTGAGCAGGACGACTTTGCACTTGTTCCTCCTCCCAAGTATTTCCGTTTGTGCCCTGAGAAGGAGGTTCGCCTGAAGGGTGCATATTTTGTAAAATATGCTTCTCATGAATGCGACGATGACGGCAATATCACCGTTGTTCACTGCACCTATGACCCTGCCACCTTTGGTGGTGACGCTCCCGACGGACGCAAGGTTAAGGGCACATTGCATTGGGTATCGGCCACCAATTGTGTTGATGCCGAAATCAGACTTTACGACCGCCTTTTCAATGTTGAGAACCCTTCGGACGAAGAGGGTGTTTCCTCTTTCCAGGATAACCTCAACCCCGATTCACTCACCATTTTGAAGGGTGCAAAGTGTGAGGCATTTATGAAGGATGCTTGCCCCGGTGACAAATATCAGTTCATGCGTCAGGGTTATTTCTGTGTTGATACCCTCAGCACTCCCGACAACCTTGTAATCAACCGCACCGTAGCACTCAAGGATTCGTTCCAGAAGAAGTAATCTATAATCGTAGAGGCGAACTGTGTTCGCCTGCGGACCGTCGAGGACGCCGGTCCCTACCAAAAATAATCAAGCCTCTGCAAAATATATCTTTGCGGAGGCTTTTTTGAAAGGACGGTAACTATGAAGGTAAAGGAAATTTTGGATTTCCTCTATGGCATAGCACCCAAGGAGCTTGCCGAGGGTTTTGATAATGTAGGTCTGCTTATCGGTGACGAAAATGCCGATGTAAAGGGTGTTTTGGTGGCGTTGGATTGCTTCCAAGAGGTTATCGACCGAGCCGAGGATTTGGGTGCAAACCTTATAATCACCCACCATCCGATTATTTTCAGCGGTTTGAAGTCGATCACAGCCGACAGCCTTGTTTTTAAGCTTATCCAAAAAGGTATTTCGGTTATTTCAATGCACACCAACCTTGACCAGACACAAGGCGGTGTCAACGATGCATTGTGCGACGCGTTGGAGCTTTATGATGTTGAAGAGCTTATATCTTCAGACGGATTTTCCATGCGTAAGGGGTATCTTGACCAACCCGAAGACCCATACTCCTTTGCCAAGCATATTAAAGAGGCTCTGGGCGGTGCAGTTAAGTTTGTTGCAGGCGACCATGATATAACAACTGTGGCCGTTTGTGGAGGTTCGGGCGGAGATTTCCTTTTTGACGCTGTAAATTCGGGTGCTGATGCACTTGTAACCGCCGATATTAAGCATCATTTGTTCATTGAAGCAGGCGGGCTTGGCATCTCGCTTTATGATGCAGGTCATTTCAACACCGAGGATGTTATCGTGTCGGTACTCTGTCGAGATATTTCGGGTGCCTTCCCCGAACTCCAGGTTTCGGAATGCCATTTTTCAAAAATTGAAAATATATAAAATGAAAGTCAGATTCCGTTTGGAATCTGACTTCTTTTATTTCACAATATCAATTTGCTCAATATCATAGTATTTTAAAACACCAACCACATCGTTGGTTATGACCTCACCACTCATCACGGGAGGTACGGCAGGCGGACACGAAACATTAGGTGCAGCACAGATTCGACCCACTGCCGACTCGACCGCTACCGTTTCCTGCACGGAGAATAAAGCATTTCGAATGCTCATAGCCTGCTCGCATTTGATTATGTTTTTCGGGGTGGTTAGGTTATTGCAAGCGTTCTTTTCAATCGATGAAAGAACGGTTTTCAGCTTTTCAAAAACCGCTTCATCAACATTGGTGGTAAACATCAGCACCAAAACATCACGGTCACAAAACTCACACTCAATGCCGTTTTGTCGTAAATTTTCGGCAACCGTTTCACCGTTGGTGCCAAAAGCACCACAATCCAAAGTCAATTTCAGGGGCTCGTCACCCATAAAACTCCAACCGCGTTGTATAAGGTGGTTTTTCAACAGCTCTACCCTTTTCACGGTATTGCACAACCTATCTTTGAAGTCCTCACTCAACACCTTATTGCACAAATCAAGTGATTGCATTATGAGATACGACGGACTTGTTGATGCAAACACCTGCAAAAATCTTCTTGCGTTTTGACAAAAATCCTGCGGTGCGTTTTTTGAAATATGCAAATAAGCACCACCTGTCAGCACAGGCAGGGTCTTATGAGCCGAGTCGCAACACATATCGGCACCAAGATGTATTGGATGCCGCGACTCATCAAGAAATCCAAGATAAGCACCGTGAGCGTTATCAACCAACAACGGAATATTAAACTCACGACAAACCTCTGCAAGTCGCTTTATGTCCTGCACATTGCCAAGATAATCAGGCGATGTAACATACACTGCAGAAGGTTTTTGAGGCATTTCCAAAAGTTTTTTCTCTAAACCTTCGGGCGTTATTTGGCAGGCACACAAATGCGTTTGGATTTCGGGATAAAGCCACTCAACATCGAGGTCAAGCAATGCCGCACTGTACAAAAACGCTTTGTGCACATTTCTCGCCGCCAAAATCAACGGTTGTTTGCCGCAGGTGGCAATGGCAAGCATTGCCTTTATCGACAATGACGAGCCTTCGGTTGAATAGTATGTATGAGCCGTTTTGAAAAGGCTGGTTGCGTTATTCTCACTCTCAAGGATAATACCCTCGGGACTATACAACACATCGGCTCCCGAAATCTCGGTTATATCATACTGTTCAACGCCTAAAATCCCCTGACCTTTGTGACCCGGCATGTGTAACCGAGCCTTACCGCTTTGGGCATAAGCTTTAACAAAATCAACTATCGGCGTGTTCATTGGTCGGCCTCGGCAACCTTTATCATAACAGCGCATTCCATACGCTTTTTGAACAGTTCACATCCATACTCATAAACACCGCTTATCTTACCCGTTGCATGGTAAGAGTTGGCAGCACAACCGCCCGAACAATAAAGCTTTGCCCAGCACTCCTTACATTCGGGACGGGCATAAGCATTACAACTTCTGAACTCATCCTGGGCTGCCTTATTGGTGACACCCTTCCAAACATCGCCAAGGCTATATTTGGGGTCACCGACAAACTGATGGCAAGGATACAATTCGCCCCAAGGTGTGACCGCCATATACTCGGTTCCCGAACCGCAACCCGTGATTCGCTTGTAGATGCAAGGGCCTTCGGTAAGGTCAATCATATAGTGGTAGAAGGTGAAACCGTCACCCTTTTGCTTGCGGCGTATCATCTCAACGGCAAGCTTTTCATACTGCTCGAACAGTTTGGGCATATCTTCATCGGTCAAGGCATACGGGTCATTGGGTGGACAAACAACGGGTTCCATACTCAACTCTTTAAAACCAAGGTCAGCCATGTGCAAAATATCCTCGGTGAAGTCGACATTATTGTGGGTAAAGGTGCCACGCATATAGTAGTCCTTACCGCCGCGTTTTTCACCCAAACGCTGGAACTTGGGTACTATATCCTCATAACTGCCCTTGCCGTTGTAGTATTTTCTGAAATGGTCATGAACATCTTTTCGGCCGTCAAGACTCAAAACCACATTGCACATTTCCTTGTTGAGATAATCAATAATCTCATCATCAAGCAAAACACCGTTGGTTGTGAGTGTAAAACGGAAGTTTTTATTGTGCTGCTTTTCAACACTTCGGGCATACTCAACAAGCTGCTTTACAACATCCCAATTCATCAACGGCTCACCACCGAAGAAGTCAACCTCGAGGTTTCTTCTTGTGCCCGAATTGGCAATAAGAAAATCGAATGCCTGCTTACCAACCTCAAAGGTCATCAAAGCACGGTCGCCCTGATATTTGCCCTGACTTGCAAAGCAATACGAACAGTTGAGATTGCAGGTATGGGCAACATGCAAGCACATTGCCTTTACAACATTACTGTTGTTTTTAAAATCAATGGCAAGGTTTTCGTAAACATCCTCCGAAAACAGTTTGCCTGCCTTTTCAAGCTCGGCAATATCATTAAGACACTCGTGAACCTCATCAGCATTGACATCGGGATTGTCTTTGTATTTATTCAAAATAAACTCGGTTATTTCATCGGCCGAATGGGTCTTATACATTTCAATAATATCGTACGCAACCTCATCAACCGAATGCACTGAACCACTGCAGGTATCAAGCACGATGTTATAACCGTTCAATTTGTAACAATGTACCATAAATTACTCCAAATCACAAAAGAAGCCGCCTTGAGTCAAGGCGGCGTTCCTCTTTTTAATCAAAGATTACTTGTTAGCGTTTTCGCACTTCTGGTTAGCAACACCGCAAGAGGTCTTGCAAGCAGACTGGCAAGAAGTCTGGCATTCGCCACAGCCACCGGTCTTAACGCTCTTATTCATATCTCTGGTTTCGATAGTCTTAATTCTGCTCATGGTAATTACTCCTTTAAAAAACTTCACGGAAAACCGCTTTAATTCCTAATAATTTTATCACAGCAACTCTTTTCTGTCAAGTGAAAAACCTAAATTTAACGTTCTTCACGGAAATAAGAAAGACCAAGGCTTGCGGGGGGCTGATTTTCACGCTTCTTGCGGATGCTTATGATAACAAGCACAACTATGGTAACAAGATAAGGCAACATATTTATCAATTCCTTGTTGCTGGCCGAAAGTCCGGGAATATATACGCAAAGAATGTAAAGTCCGCCGAACAAATAGGAAGCAAGAATCGACATTTTGGGCTTCCAA
>JAZUAC010000005.1:0-18393 GCA_045637775.1 Acutalibacteraceae bacterium
GAAGGCTTTGGTAACATCCTCACGGGCAATGCCGCAACCGTTGTCGGTCACACGCATGAAGGTCACACCGCCGTTTTTAATTTCAACCGTTATAAGAGTCGAACCGGCGTCTATTGAGTTTTCAACAAGCTCC
Organism: Acutalibacteraceae bacterium; assembly: GCA_045637775.1. Classification (GTDB taxonomy): domain Bacteria; phylum Bacillota; class Clostridia; order Oscillospirales; family Acutalibacteraceae; genus UMGS172. The sequence goes on from JAZUAC010000005.1 coordinate 134, forward strand.
TTTATGACCGAGGAAGGGCGTTCAACAACCTCACCTGCGGCAATAAGCTCGGCAACCTGCTTGGGCAACACATTTATAACTGCCATATATGTGACCTCCTTTCAAAGAATAGCCGTTTTAAAGATTACTCCTCTTCAAAAGCGGCAATCAGCATATTTTCAAATTCTTTAACCATAGGTTTAACACTTTTCATGCTCTCACGATAGCCAAAAAGTGAAAACACACCAAAGGTTGAAATAAGCAACAGCGGAACATAGAACACAAGGTGAATAAGCTCTTTAAGGTCAAACTTAAAGTAGATGACCAATGCCGCAGCCAGCGGAACAAGGAAGCATATAACCGACAAAAATCTTGTGTACCAACTGATAACACGGTCATAAACAAAGGCGTATTCTATCTTGGTTCCACCATCGGGCAGCTCGGTCAATTCGACCAGCATACAGTAGTTTTCAAAGGTATCATTCTTGCGACCGGGAATCTTGTATTCGATCTTAAAAACTCCCGTTTCACGATCAACAGTGCCCGAAAGACGTGAGGCATCGGGGTCACAAAGTGCCTCCTCAAAGGTGTCGATAACCTCGGAAACAGGCAGATCAATTATGGCGTGCTTACGCTTGCCGATAAGTTTATATCTTGCACCTATCTTCATGTGTTTTCCCTCTTTTATTATTTGATTTCACGCGCCTTTTGAACAAATCCGTTCAGCGCGGTCATACATTCAATGGGTGTTAATGTGTTGACATCCAAAAGCTTAAGTTCCTCGAGCAACTGCTTTGCACCGTGAAGCTCAAAGGTTATCTGTGCCTCGGCCTCGTCACCCATGAATTTGGGCGTTGACGGTGCACCTTCGGTTTCAAGCGTCTGCAAAATCTCTTTAGCGCGTTCAATAACGGCATTGGGAATGCCCGAAAGCTTGGCAACCTCGACACCGTAGCTGTCATCGGCACCGCCACGGACGATACGGCGTAAAAATGTTATATCATCACCGCGCTTTTTGACGGCAATATTATAATTCTTGACACCCTGCAATTGGTCTTCCAACGCGGTCAATTCGTGGTAATGGGTGGCAAACAATGTCTTGGCACCGATTTTTTTCTTGTCGCAAACAAATTCCAAAACGGCTCTTGCAATGGACATTCCGTCGTATGTTGAAGTTCCGCGACCGATTTCATCAAGAATCAAAAGACTTTTGTTGGTTGCATTTTTCAAAATATGAGCAACCTCACTCATTTCAACCATAAAGGTTGACTGACCCGAAGCCAGGTCATCCGATGCACCGACACGGGTGAAAATAGCATCGGTTATGGAAATATCGGCCGATGTTGCGGGGACAAATGAGCCAATCTGTGCCATGAGCACAATAATGGCAACCTGACGCATATAGGTCGATTTACCTGCCATGTTAGGGCCTGTGATAATAGCACAACGGTTGTTGCCATTATCAAGCACCGTATCGTTGGGGACAAAGGGCATCGAACTTAAATTTTCAACAACGGGATGACGACCGTCGACAATATTCAAATTGCCGTTTGTGTTAAGCGTGGGTCGGCAGTAGTTGTTTTTGACGGCGACCTCGGCAAACGAGGCAAGCACGTCGATGAGGGCCAAAGCATCGGCCGTTTTTTGCACTCTGGGCAGAGCATCGGCCACTTGCTTGCGAATGCCGTCAAAAATCTGGAATTCCAACTGTGAGCCATGTTCACGGGCGCCCAAAACACGAGCCTCGATGTTTTTGAGTTCATCGGTAATATAACGCTCGCAATTTGTTAAGGTTTGTTTTCTTATGTAGGTGTCGGGCACCATATCCTTAAACGAGTTGGTAACCTCGATATAATAGCCGAACACCTTGTTATAGCGAACTTTAAGTGTTTTAATACCTGTTTTTTCGCGTTCATCGGCCTCAATTCGGGCGATTATTTCCTTGCCGCCCGTAAGGTCGGAACGAAGCATATCGACCTCGGCGTTATATCCCTCGCGGATGATACCGCCCTCGCGAACCGAGAACGGCGGCTCATCGACTATTGCGCGGTCAATAAGGTCGCAAAGGTCATCACAAGTGTCAATATCGTCATTAGCCGAGTTGAGTATTCTTGAACGGCAACCCGACAACTGTTGTTTGATAAAAGGCAAGCTTTTCATGGTGTAGCACAAGGAACGCAGTTCCCTGCCTCCTGCTGTGCCGTAAACAATACGCGTCATCAAACGCTCAACATCGTGCACGCCTGCCAAAAGTTCTCTTATCTCGCCGTTTAAAACAACATTTCCAACCAGCTCATCAACACCGTTATAGCGGGTTTCCAAGGCCATGCGGTCCATCAAAGGCTTGCTTATCCAACTTCTGATAAGACGCTTGCCCATTGCGGTCTTGGTTTTATCAAGCACCCACAAAAGCGAACCGCGTTTTTCTTTGTTGCGCATGGTTTCACAAAGCTCAAGATTTCGCATTGCGGTAACATCAACACGCATAAACTGATTGTCGGAATAAAAATTGACCTCCGAAATGCGCTCCATACCACTCATTTGGGTCTTTACAAGATAATCCAACGAAGCGCCCAAAACTCTTACGGCAAGCGAGCCTGCCTTGAGTCCCTTTTCGGCAACCGAAGACACCTTGAAATGGTTGCAAACGGCTATTTCGGCAATACCTGAATCAAACCGTTCTTCGTCAATCATGGTGACACAGCACTGCAATCGGTCTTTGATAAAGGTGGTTAATTCCTTAATTTCGACAATGGGCTGAACGGTTACGATTTCTTTGGGGCTGAATCTTCCCAACTCACCGATAACACGGCTTACGGCATCGCTGCCCGAAATTTCGGTCACGCTTACCGCACCTGTTGAGGCATCAACAAAGCAAAGTCCGTATTCTTTTTTTGTGAAGTACACGGTAGCAAGATAGTTGTTGCGAGATTCATCCAGCATACTGTCTTCCAAAACGGTACCCGGTGTGATTACTCGAACAATATCACGGCGAACAAGTCCCTTTGCGGTTGCGGGGTCCTCGGTCTGCTCGCAGATGGCTACTCGGTAGCCTTTTTCGATGAGCCTCGCAACATAACCCTCGTAACTGTGGTAAGGAACACCGCACATGGGTGCTCTTTCTTCCAAACCGCATTCTTTACCCGTGAGCACAATTTCAAGCTCACGCGAGGCGGTCACTGCATCATCGAAAAACAACTCATAAAAGTCGCCCACTCTGAAAAACAGCAAAGTGTCCTTATTCTGTTCTTTAATTTCAAGATACTGGCGCATCATGGGCGACAGTTCAGCCATTTGTTTTCACCCCAAAGTTAGATTTTTAAAATATTAGTGGCAACCCGAGCAGGTTGCACAGCTACCTGTACAGCCGGAAGCAGGCTCGCAGGTGGCAGGGTCTTCACCCTCGATAGAAAGCTCGATAATTCCGTTTACTCTCTGCATAACGGCATCAAACTCGGCCTTGACCTTATTGAATTCCATCATGGTATCGTTACACATGATTTTGCCGTAAAGCTGACGGATCTGAACATTAAATTCTCTTATCTTTTCATTGTCACGGTCGGCCTCTTCCTTTTGGAACTCGTTGTCGACCTGCATGCGTGCCAAATTGAACTCGCCAACCAACTTTTGCAGTTCGGGGTCGGCATCGTTAGCCTTTCTTGCCTCGATATATTTTTTGTATCTTTCATCCTCTTGTAATACTGCGCCTAAATTTCTTGCGGCTTCGATAATATCCATTATAAATTCTCCTTAACATCAAATTATATTTCCGTGAAGTACACCGTCAAAGGCGGTTATCTTCGCATTGACAAAATTTCCTAAAAGTGCCGTGTCACCCTTGACCCTTACAACAAGGTTTTCGGATGAACGACCAACCAAAATATCACCGTCGATTTCTTCAATGAGCAATCGAACCTCGCGACCTATAACCTCGGCATTCAGCTCGCGTGAGATTTCCTCCTGTACCCTTAAAAGCTCGGCAAATCGACGGGATTTGTCGGCCTTACTCTCGGGGTCGGGCATTTTTTCGGCAGGTGTGCCGGGTCGCGGTGAGAAAATGAAGGTGAACAAAGAATAGTATCTCACCTTTTTGATGAGCTCAAGTGTTTTCAAAAAGTCTTCTTCACCCTCTCCGGGAAAGCCGACGATTATATCACTTGTCAACTGCAAATTGGGGATAAGTGCTTTAGCTTTTTCGACCAACTCGAGGTATTGCTCTGCCGTGTAGTAACGGTTCATTTTTTTCAAGATCGGCGTTGAACCGCATTGAACGGGCAGATGCAAATGCTTTTCAACCTTTTCACAGTCACGCATTGCTTTAAGCAACTCTTCCGAGCAATCCTTGGGGTGCGAGGTCATGAATCTTATTCTGAAATCGCCCTCAATAGCGTTTATTTCGCGAAGAAGCTCGGCAAAAGTCATTTTATGCTTGCAGTTTTTACCGTAGGAGTTGACATTCTGACCCAAAAGCATTATTTCCTTGGCGCCGCCTGCCACAATTTCTCTTGCCTCGGCAATTACATCCTCAGGCTCACGCGAAAACTCGCGTCCACGGACATAAGGCACAATACAGTAGGTGCAGAAATTGTTGCAACCCTGCATAATAGGCAACCACGCTTTAAAGGTGCCGTCACGGTGGACGGGAATACCCTCATAAATGCCGCTGTCATCGGTGGGATTCTCGAAAACACGTTTACCCGTTGTCATTTTGCGGTAAACAAATTCGGGGAATTTGTGACGCACCTGCGTGCCAAACAAAATATCAACATAAGGGTAGCTTTTTCTTATCTTTTCCGAAACCTCGGTCTGTTGTGCCATGCAACCGCACATACAAATGAGCATTCCGGGTCGAAGTCGCTTGTTAGCCTTTAAAATCCCAACATTGCCAAACACCCTTGTTTGGGCGTGTTCACGCACAGCACAGGTATTATAAAGCACAAGGTCGGCCTCGTTTAAATCATCGGTAAAGCCATAGCCCATAAGCTCCAAATAGCCTTTCAAATGCTCCGAATCGCTGACATTTTGCTGACAACCATAGGTGTGAACAAAGGCAAGAGGTTGCTTTGAATATTTAGCGTTGACCAACTGACGGACACGCTCGCAATACAAGAACTGGTTGGCCAATTCTTGTTGTTTTTTCACATCAGAAACCATGTTTTCCAAGTACAATTTCTCCCAATAGGTATACTGTTCCATATTCTTTTCAATTATACTATAATTCGGTCACTTTTGCAAGTAAAATGAATGGCGTTTTTGAGAAAAATATTGTGAATTTTAACAAGAAAAAAGCAGCAAGCACAAAAGTGCTTGCTGCTGAAAAAATTGAAACTGTTAGCCTGAATATCAGAGATACTGATCCCATCCGTCACCAATGGGGACTGAGAGCTCACCCAATTCAGGGTCAGCACCCGCAAGGGGATCTACCTCGCCCAAAAAAGACGTGTCTGCGATATCTGCATCGGCAAGAAGATCTTCAATTTTTATCATAGGTTTCTCGTAAAGTTTCATATTGAGACCTCCTTACTTAACATAGTCAGAATACTTTGCAGTTGCTCCAAGCTGCATATACTCGGTATTATCACCGTTCTTAATATACATTGCAATGGAAAGCTCGATTTCACGTAAAGCCTCGGGCATATTGGAAATAACAATCTGATAATCGTTATAACCATCTATCTGTGAGTAAACAATATGACGCTCGCTTGAGTAAACAACGCCCTTTGCAGGAACCTTGCTGTCGGGATTAGCCTTCATGAACGCTTCGATAGTGCCACCTGCCAAAGCCTTGGTGGGGATAACGATGAAGCCAACTTCATCGGCATTTTCAACCGTTGCGTTGGAAACACGACCGCGGAAACGGATACCTGCCTTCTTCTCTTCGCCGTTTACGATTTCACCGTCTTTACGGGTTGAAACACCGATAACACAAGCGTTGTTAGCCGTGCCGCTTTCGACTACCTCGGCAGTGAATACGAGAGAATTAATTCTATCAGGAGCAATACCGTCGAGAGAGAAAGCGTAGGTGTTGCCGTTGTCAAGAGAATTCAATTCATAGTACTTGGTGACAACCTTCTCTTCTGCAGTACAGGTTTCCCTAACAGCCTTACCGTTTTCATCGGTATGAGCAGGGGTAATAGTGTAATCAGAGTAGTTTACACGAGAAGCAACAGAACCAACCTTGATCTCATAGCCCTCATGAGGAGTTATTGTAAAGGTTTTGTTCTGGAAGTCAACATCAACATCCGCATTATCAACATACAAAGCGTATTCCGGAGTGTAGGCTACGGGAGTAACCTCAACATAGTCGACATATACAACACCTGTATTGATACGCAAGCAAAGCTGCTGACGAAGCTTACCAAAACCGGACTCGGTAACACCGTTACCTGCGTCATACATGTTCTTAACAGCGAAATCTGCAGTTGCGGTTACGAAGCCGTCGGTATTCTTGGACTTAGCGACCACAGACATAGTTTCATCGACATCATCCAAAGCAACAGGGGCGTAAGCATTAATCAAGCTACGGCCAACACCAATGGAAAGATTCTGACCGTTTTTATCGTTTGTGACCTTGTAGCGAATGGTGAAACGATAGGTAACGCCTTCCATTGCATACAATCTGGAACCGTCATCATTGAAGAGAGATACCTTATAAATATTGTTTGCACTGGGAGCATTCAGCATCGCATATGCGTTATCGGTTGACTCGGCGTCAATAGCTTCATCAGTAACGATTGAGAATGCACCACCCTTATCGCCACCACTCATGGTTCCGATGTAAGGAGTTTCACTGAAATCTACACGAACGGTCTCATTGGAAACCCATTTTGCAGTATAGGTAACATCTTTCAGACCCCAACTACCACGAATGATACTTATGGGAATATCGTCGGTAGAAACTGCGCTGTTAGCCAATCTGTAATTCTTAAACCAACCTGCGAAAACATAGCCCTCGCGCTCAGGAATGGGGAATTCAACGATTTCGTTATAGCCAAACTCAACCGTCTCGTTGGCAGTTGCGCCATCATTATAATTAAGCTTTGCAGAAACCTTAAGACCGTTGTTCTCAAAGTTTTCCTGAGTGATTTCGGTGATAGTGATCTTGTCAAGACGGAATGAAGCCGACTTGTTGCCGCGCAAGCAAAGACCTGTCTTATCGCTTGTGACATTACCTTTTACATTAAACGACAACGCAACAAACTGATCGGGATTATAGCCACCTGTTGAGGTGCCTGTTGCGGGCACAGTTAATGTTCCGTGCTCACGGCTGGTATCACGACCGCCGCTGTTACCGGCACCGGAAGCCAATGTGTGTCTCAACTGCATATCGGTGGATGCCTGATAGTAATAAGTGATCTTATAGTTAACACCCTGAGTGAGGCGATAGAAAACATCGCGTGTCTGAGCTGCATCATAAGCAGGGATCATTGCACCAACATTGTTAGCAAATGTAATATTATAAATGCCCTTTTGATAGCCTACCTTAACACCGCTAGTACCGTTGTAGCCCATAGGACTTGTGGGAGAAGGCATGTGCTTGAAGTCGATAATAGTAGTGGGGTATTTTGCATAAAAAACGCTGTTTGCAGAAATCTTTGTGGCTGCAGTGACATACTGTGCATCAGTATACCAGCCCATAAACTTCTCGCCCATGGCGGCATTATCGGAGTTACGGCCGACCTCATCGACATCGGTTCCGATATATTTAGCTCTGACAAAAGGCTGACCGTTATCGTTATATGTAACCATGGTAGCATTAGTCATGCTATCTTCAATAACAGCAACCTCAACATCGGCAATGGTAACTGTGGTATCATCCTTACCGCAAACCAAAATCTTCAAGAAGGTCTGTGCGGGAACATCTTTTATAATGCCGGTGATAGACTCCCAACCATCGGTAACAGCAACATTTTCACTCTTAGCCCAACAATAGGTTCTTCTTGAACCTTCGCCGATTACGGGTGACATTGACTCGGTATCGTTATTGCTTGTACCGATACCAATCCAGCTAGCGCTAACATACTTGTCGACCTTGTAGCGAACCGTAACAGCATAGGTCTTGTTAGGGTCGATATAAAAAGGTGCTCTTGTAGAATCATCACTGCGAGAGTACATAGGCACAATGACATTAGACCAAGCAGCGGCGTTAACAGCAGCGGGAGTGTTTGTTTTGCCTGCAACAACGGTCATATTGCCATCTGCATCAAGCTTTTTGCTTGTGAAAGCAGATGTTGCGCTGCCGTAGGTATCAAAAGCGCCTTCGCTATTAAAGCTTTTGTCCCAATCGATAGTCTCATTACTATAAGTACCACCCTCGGTAACGATGGTGAGGTTCTTTATATAACCAACCATTCCGTTGGAGTCATAATAGGTGAGATATACATTCTTGAGAAGATTGCCTTTGCTACCCTTAATATCGGATGCTGTGAAGGTTATAGCGGCAGAATGCCATGTCTTATCGGCGCCAAATTTTGCACCTTGGTTGAGTTGAGCGGCAATTTCTTTTCTTCCATCTCCACCGGAATCCTCATTACCGTAGTACAAGCTAAAACCGGGATTGGTTTTGCCCGCAGAGCCAAACTTATCAACATAATAATCAAAGGTTACGGTATATGTAGTGCCTGCAGTAATCACAAATGCAGCCGCTTTATTTGCAGGGTCGGCAAGTCTCAAGTTGTAACGACCGGGACCATACTGCATTTTAAGGACCTTTTCGCCCGAGCCGGCAGGGTCATCAACAACATTGCCAGCGGAAGCACCTGTGCCACTGAAAACACCTAAATCTTTATATGTCACCGTTTCAGCGGCCGAAACGATGCTAGTGAGTCCGACCAGACAGACCGACACAACCATCAATATCGAAAGAAACAAACCAAGCGTTCTCTTCAACATTCTCTTCATAAATCATTCTCCTTTTTAGCAAAACTATATAGTTATCCCCGAGGTATATTACGGGAAGATACTTTCACATAAAACAGTTTAACTTATTTCTTCCAAAATTTCAAGCATTATTTTTAGTATTTTTTATTATTTTTTCGCAACTACGGTTGTTTGCGTCGCGTTACACAAAATGTTGTGTAGAAATCATCGATTTACTACAAGCAACGCAAAAACCGATACAGAACATTATGCTCTGTATCGGCTTAAAATGTTTAAAATATCAAATTATCTTCTGCCTCTGAATCCGGGACGGCCACCGTCACGCTTGGGACGGCGTTCGCCTTCATCGGCACCCTCTTCAACGGTCATACCGTCAAGCTCAACAAGGGCATCACGGCGGGAGAGGTTGATTCTGTCGCGGTCATCGATCTCGGTAACCTTGACCTTGATGATGTCACCAACAGTAACAACGTCTTCAACCTTGTCAACGCGCTTGACATCGAGCTTGCTTACGTGAACAAGACCCTCAACGCCGGGAGCGATTTCAACAAATGCACCGAACTCCATGAGTCTGGTAACGGTACCCTGATAGAATGCACCAACCTCGGGGCCCTTGGCGATGATGTCGATAACATCCATAACAGCCTGACCCTTATCGGTGTCAAGAGTAGAGATGAATACACGACCGTCTTCCTCGATGTTGATTACGCACTCAAAGAGCTCCTGCAACTTCTGGATAACCTTGCCCTGCTTACCGATAACATCACCGATCTTCTCGGGGTTGATGGACATAGTGAGCATCTTGGGAGCGTACTTGGAAAGCTCAGCTCTGGGCACTGCAATGCAGGGAAGCATAATCTCATCGAGAATGTTGATTCTTGCATCGTGAGTCTTTTGGAAAGCCTCTTTGATGATTTCGGGAGTAAGACCGTGAACCTTAAGGTCCATCTGGATAGCGGTGATACCCTTCTTGGTACCTGCTACCTTAAAGTCCATATCGCCGTAGAAGTCTTCAAGACCCTGAATATCAACCATGGTCATGAACTCGCCCTTAACACCTTCATCACCGGTGATAAGACCGCAGGAAATACCTGCAACGGGAGCCTTAATGGGAACACCTGCAGCCATGAGCGACAAGGTAGAACCGCAGATAGAGCCCTGCGAGGTAGAACCGTTGGAGGAAAGAACCTCAGAAACTACACGGATGGTATAGGGGAACTCGTCAACCGAGGGGATAACAGGCAACAATGCACGCTCAGCCAAAGCACCGTGACCAATCTCACGACGACCGGGACCGCGGCTGGGCTTGGTCTCACCTACGGAGTACGAGGGGAAGTTGTAGTGGTGGATATATCTCTTCTCGACCTCTTCATCAAGACCGTCGAGCTTCTGTGCCTCGGAAACGGGAGCAAGAGTGGTAACACTCAATACCTGAGTCTGGCCACGGGTGAACATACCCGAACCGTGTACTCTGGGAAGAAGGTCAACCTTAGCGTTCAAGGGACGGATATCGTTGATACCACGGCCGTCAACACGCTTGTGCTCGTCCTTAAGCCATGCACGAACAACGTGCTTCTGAACAAGATACATAATCTCGTCGAGCTTGGCTTCGCAGCCTTCAAAACGCTCGTCAAACTTCTCGTGAACAGCGTCATAAATGGGCAACAAAGCAGCATCGCGAACATTCTTATCGTCGGTATCAAGAGCCTTCTTGACATCCTCGATGCAGAACTCCTCAATCTCGGCCATAATTGCAGGATCGGGATCGTTGGAAATAAAATCAAACTTGGGTTTGCCGATTTCAGCAACAATGCCGTTGATGAAGGCAACAACCTCTTTGTTGACCTCGTGAGCAGCCATAATGGCATCGAACATAAGGTCATCGGGAATTTCGTTACCGCCAGCTTCGATCATAGCAACCAACTCGCCGGTAGAAGCAACGGTTACATCCATTTCGCTCTTTGCTCTCTGCTCAAGAGTGGGGTTGATAACGATTTCGCCATCAACAAGACCAACCTTAACACCGCTGACAGGGCCATCCCAAGGAATGTCCGAAATAGCGATAGCGGCCGAAACACCAATCATAGCGGTAACTTCGGGGCTGCAATCGGGGTCAACCGACATAACGGTAGCAACAACCGAGCAATCGTTTCTCATATCCTTGGGGAAGAGAGGACGGATGGGACGGTCGATGCAACGACCTGTGAGAATAGCCTTCTCAGAAGGTCTGGACTCACGGCGCTGGAAAGAACCGGGGATACGGCCTACGGAATACATCTTCTCCTCATAGTCAACCGACAAGGGGAAGAAGTCAACACCCTCACGGGGCTTGGCCGATGCGGTTACGTTACACAACACGCTGGTTTCGCCATAGGTAGCCATGATGGATGCGTTGGAGAGACCGCACATCAAACCGGTCTCGAGTTTCAAGGGTCTGCCTGCGAGAGTGGTTTCATAAACCTTGTGGGCAGTGAATTCTAACTTTTTGATCTGACTCATTTTTTACACCTTCCATAAAATATTTTAGTTTTATATTTTCACGGGGGTGCCTATTTAGCAATAGATCCAATCTCCAAAAGGTTTTGGACACTCGATCAACTGCTAAAAACAGCACACGCCCCGCAAATCACCAATAATTTTTGCTTTGATTTACAGTTTTAAAAAAGTAAATCAAGCCGACCGAAGTGAATCGGTCGGCTTTTTTCATAGAGATTACTTACGCAGACCGAGACGAGCTACGATAGAACGGTATCTCTCGATATCCTTCTTCTGAAGGTATGCGAGAAGGTTACGTCTGTGACCAACCATCTTCAAAAGACCACGACGCGAATGATGGTCGTGAGTGTTAGCCTTAAGATGCTCGGTAAGCTCGTTGATGCGACGGGTCAGAACAGCAATCTGAACCTCGGGAGAACCGGTGTCGCCCTCGTGAGTAGCGTATTCAGCCATAATCTGGCTCTTTACTTCCTTGCTAATCATCGCTTTTTCACCCTTTCATAATATTTCCGCCGTAAGCCGAGCAATCGGTTGGTGAATTCTTCATTAAAGAAGCTTACTCCGAAAACTCAGAAAACGGTAATTTTGCGTCAGTTCATACCGACGCCCGAAGATTATAACACAAAACTTTTCATTTGTAAAGTGTTTTTTGATTTTTTCTGCTAATTTCAATGAAACGAACTTTTTGAATCCCCTCGCCAACTTCGTTGGCCCTCTCCCCTTTGACAAGGGGCGCTTTTCCATGCCTCCCTTGTTAAAGGGAGGGGGACCGCGTGAGCGGTGGAGGGATTCATCTTTTTAAATGTTATCACTAGAAAATCAAAGCACAATACACTTTGCAGGACATGCCTCAACGCAAGCGCCGCAAGCGGTACACTTTGCGGGGTCGATTCGTGCAAGGTTGTTTTCAACGGTGACTGCGTCATACGGACAAACCTTTGCACACTTTCCGCAACCGATACAGGCGACCTCACAAACCTTACGTGCAACGGCACCTTTATCCTTATTAGAGCAAACCACCTTGGCGTAGACCTTTTCCCTGGGCATCATTTCAATAATAGATTTGGGACAAGCCTTTACACAAGCGGTACAAGCTGAACATTGTTCGCTATCAACCGTTGCCTTTCCGTTCTCTATTTTTATAGCACCCTTTTGGCAGGCTGCCATACAGTCTCCAAATCCAAGGCAACCGAAGCTGCAAGCAAGATTTCCACCATACATCATGTTGGCTGCCTTGCAGGTTGAAACACCGAAATAGTGCATCTTATTATCCACATGGTCGCAGGTTCCGTTACACTTGACAACGGCAACCATAGGTTCGGCCATTTCGACCGAAACACCCAGAATCTCGCCCAATTTTGCATTCATTTCAGCACCACCGGGTGCACAAGCACCGGGCTTGGCCTCACCTTTAGCCAAGGCTTCGGCATAACCGTCACAACCCGAATATCCGCAGGCACCGCAGTTGGCACCGGGTAATTCGGCACGCAAGGCCTCTACCTTTTCGTCGGTCTTGACCGCCATGACGATAGAAGCAATGGACAGTCCCAAGCCTGCAACAAAACCAATGCCCGCAACGATAATAACAGCTAATAAAATACTATTCATACCGTTTCCTCCTTAATGCACGATTCCTGCGAATCCGAGGAACGACAATGACACAATAGCTGCTGAAACCAATGTTATGGGTAAACCCTTCATAGCCTCGGGAATGTTGCTGGTTTCAAGACGGGTGCGCACGCCCGAGAAGATAAACATCGCAAACAAGAAGCCCAAACCTGCTCCCAACGCATTAAACAACGCCTCGGGATAATTAGTGATACGCTCATTTGTGAAGTTGAGCATTGTGATACCCAAAACCGCACAGTTGGTTGTGATAAGCGGAAGATATACACCCAACGCAGTATACAGCGGAGGAATATACTTTTTAAGCACAATCTCAAGCAACTGAACCAAAGCGGCAATGATGAGAATAAACACGATAGTCTGCAAATATCCCAAACCTTTAGGGTCAAGCAGATAAACCTGAATAGGATAGGTTACTGCCGTTGCAAGTAACATAACCAGCGTTACGGCAATACCCATACTTACGGCAGTGTTGGTCTTTTTGGAAACACCGAGGAAAGGACAGATTCCCAAAAATTTTGCCAAAACCATGTTTTCGGTCAAAATTCCGGCGAGCACAATGGTGATAATGTTAGTCCAATTCATTACTGCTCACCTCCATCGGTCTTTTTGGCATCGGCATCTTCGCCTTCAATATCGGTACCCGTTTTAGCATCGGTATCAACATCCGCCTCGTTACGGGTAAGCGCTTCTGCTTCGGGCTCCTTCAAGGTAACATCCTCAATAGGTGCAGTGCCGTCGGAATCGGCAGGCAACACATCGGTGTCAGGTGTTACTTTGGGCTCTGCTTCAGTAGTGTCGGCTTTTTGGACAACCTCTGCCTCGGTACGAACCTGGGTATCGGTTATTCCGTCACCGCTGACCGCTGTGGTCTCCTCGGTAGAAGCGTATGTCTCCCCTACACTTTCGGCAATATCGGAATTTGTAACAATACCACCGTCTATGGGTGCAGCCTCGTCGACCGATGCCATTTCGCATCCGCCACAAGCCTTACAGCTTCCGCAGCCAAGATTTTTGACAGGTTTCTTGCCCATTTTAACGGCAAGCTTGTTGGAAAGCGCTACAAGCACACCGAACACAAAGAATCCGCCCGGAGGAAGGATGAATACTATCATAGGCTCGATAGCACCCTCGGTTACAGGCAACCCAAACAAGGTTCCTGCACCGAACAACTCACGAATCATGCCCATGAGCGTCAAGGCCGCTGTAAAGCCTATACCCATACCCACCGCATCAAGAATAGACGGCAGAACAGGGTTTTTGGATGCAAACATTTCGGCTCTTGCCAAAATGATGCAGTTTACAACTATAAGCGGAAGGAAGATTCCCAATGCACTGTCAATACTCGGCAAAAACGCCTTGACAAGCATCTGGATAATGGTAACAAAGGTCGCGATAATGGTGATAAATGCAGGAATGCGAACCTTATCGGGAATGACATTTCGCAAAAGTGAGATAGCCACGTTTGAACCGATAAGCACCAACGTTGCGGCAACACCCATGCCAATGCCGTTTACTGCGGCAGTTGTAACCGCCAATGTGGGGCAGGTTCCCAAAACCAAACGGAGTACGGGGTTTTCTTTTACTATGCCCTTTGTGAGGACGGACATTTTACCGGTTTCAGCCATTGTTTCCATCCTCCTTTATTACATTATACATCTTCAAAGCGTCATTAACGCTCTGTGTTACTGCTTTTGATGAAATTGTAGCACCCGTAATGGGCTCAATGTCCTGTTTTACGGTAAGCTCACTGCTTTTGCCCTTGAACTGCGCCCAAAAGCTTTCTCTTGTAACATTCTGGCCGAGACCCGGAGTCTCATTGGATGCATCAAGCACCTCAACGGCAATAACTTTACCGTCAACACCGATGCCGGTCATAACCTTTACTGCACCACCGTAGCCGTTAGTCGAAACGATAAAGATATATCCAATCGTTTCACTGCCTGATTTTGCGGTGTAGTACTCATGTTCACCGTTAAGCTTCACGATGTTTTTCTCGTAAGAATCGGCCGAGATTACCCTCTCCATAGCCTTTTTCTCGGTCTCGATTGCCAACTTTTCAATACGGTCTGCCGTAAGGTTGTTAGTGAAAGCCAAGCCTGCGGCGGCGATGCCGCAGATAAGGGTCAAAATAATCGTAGTTATAATAATGGTTTTCAAGCTTTTCATTTTGCGCCCTCCCATCCAAACGGTTTAGGAGTTGTCACCTTATTGATATACGGCACAAAAAGGTTCATAATCAATATTGAGTAGGATACACCTTCTGGCAAATATCCGAAATGGCGGATAACGAAGGTGATGAGGCCGCAACCTATACCAAAAATAAGCTTGCCCTTCCAGTTTATGGGGCTTGTTACATAGTCAGTAGCCATAAAGACCGCGCCAAATAAAAGACCGCCCGAAAGAATCATGTAAAGCGGGTCTTCGCCGAAAATCCACGACATCAAGGCAACAACTGCCACCATAGAAACAGGTGTAACAGGTGAGATGACGCGGCGGGCAATGAGGTAAAGTGCACTGATAATGATAAGCAGCGAGAATGTCTCACCGATACAACCCGGAATTTGTCCCATAAACAACTGTCCGTAGGAGTACCCTTCTGTTGCCAAAGGAGTGGCAACCGTGTTCACATCGGTAGCCGAGGTTACGGTTGACTCAAAACCCGAGGGCGAAACCCAATCGGTCATAGCCGCAGGGAACGAAACCATAAGCACAATTCGTGCGGTGATGGCAGGGTTTGCAAAATTATGACCCAAGCCGCCAAACATCATTTTAACAACAACAATAGCAACAACACTGCCAATAGCCGCCATCCAAAGCGGCAACTCGGGAGGCAGATTGAGTGCAAGAATAAGACCGGTTACAACTGCCGAAAGGTCTCCGATAGAGTTAGACCTTTTCATGACCTTGCAGCATACATACTCTGCAATAACCGCCGTTACAACGCAGGTCAGAACAACAAGTGCCGACATCCAACCAAAGATAAGACAGCCTGCAACGGTTATAGGTAAAAGTGCGATGATAACATCAAGCATAATGCCTTTGGAGGAATCCTCATGCTGAATATGCGGTGACTGTGAAACTATCAGTTTTTCCATTTTTTCAGACTTCCTCCTTACTTTTTAGCTTTGAGCTCTGCTTTAGCCATTCGCACAACCTGAGTCAAATGACGCTTTGAGGGGCACACATACGAACAACTTCCGCACTCGATACAATATTCGGCATAATGCGCCTTGACACGGTCAAGGTCGCCAATACGCAACGATGACTCTATTTCCAAGGGCTGCAAGTGCATAGGACAAGCATTAGCGCAGCGTCCGCAACGGATACAAGGACTTTCAACCCTTTTTTCAGCCTGCTTGCGGTCAAGCACAAGAATTGCGTTGTTCTGTTTCATAATAGGCATTTCGGCACTGATGACGGCATTACCCATCATAGGACCGCCGTAGAGAATCTTCCTTGCAGGAGTTTTATAACCGCCGCAAAATTCAATGACATCACTTATAGATGTACCTATCGGGACAACAACATTCTGCGGCTCTGCCACCGCACCGCCGTCGACCGTAACGGTCTTCGAAACCAAGGGCATACCCGTTTTGATATATTTATTAAGGAACGAGACACTTGTTACGTTCATAACCATGCAACCGACATCGGAAGGCAACTTGCCCAACGGCAGTTTGCGGCCGGTCGCAGTGTAGATAAGCACCTTTTCTGCACCTTGCGGATAGCGCGACTTAAGACGCATAAGACGAACCGAGTTATCAGCGTCTCTCTCATCAGCGGCAATCTTATACATTGCCTTCATCTTTTCGTCATCGTCAACATCAACCGAGGTCTTGCTTCCCATAACATTTTCAACAAGCTTATTCAAGGCATCGATTGCCATAGGCTTGTTGTTTTCAACAGCAATGATAACCTGCTTGAAACCGATAATTTTTTTGAGAAGATAAACTCCCTCCAGAATATCGTTGGTATGCTCAACGCACTCACGGTAGTCGGAGGTGATATAAGGCTCACATTCGGCACCGTTGATTATAAGCGTATCGGGCGGATTATCGAGGTTAACATTAAGTTTAACATGCGACGGAAAACCTGCGCCTCCCAAACCAACCAATCCTGAATCCCTTGCCGCTTTGACCAGATCCTGGAGTGTTTCAACAACGGGGGCTTTTATTTCGGGGTCGGGTGTCATAAGACCATCCGACTCGATAATAACAGTTTCAACCGTCTGACCCGACGGCATCAGCAACGAGCCCAATCCCGTGACAGTACCCGAAACGCTGGAGTGTATCGGTGCACTTACGAATTTATCGCTGTCACCGATTTTTGTACCAACATAAACGGTGTCACCCTTTTTGACACAAGGTGTACACGGTGCACCGATGTGCTGCTGCATGGGGATAACCACCTTTGAAGGCGACGGCATTACAACCGATTCCTTTTCAGCGGTATTTTTTCGGTGAGGTAACGACGCTCCACCGCCTATATCAGCGACGGGACGAAGCACTTCTTCTCTATTGGCCATTACTTTTCCTCCTGACCGATTTATATATGAAAGTTATAGTATATTTCGCCTAATTTATACTATAATAACATACATTCGGCAAAAAAACAATATTTTTTGGCATAAAAACCTTTTTGAATATCAAATCCTGATTAAATAACTTAAAAGACTAAAGTTTGCGCAGTTTAACTTAAAATATTATTTGCTGTTTGTCGGGAAAATATGCCTTGAATAACAAAACAAGCCTTTGGGTTTATCAAAAGTTTGAAATTCTTTAGTCGTTGTAATGGGTTTTGGTTGTAAAGCCGTAATGTCTATCTTTATAATCGTACTGAATATCCATTCCTGTCTTCTGATAAACAACAATATCGTCAACATAGTAGCGGCTGGTTTCTGCCCATTCCTTCGCTCATTGACTCTATAAAAAAACGAGTAAGCTAATCGAAATCCCGGGTGTGATATTATCATGCGCTCAAACTGCATAGGCATTTTCGGCCGGGTATACCGTTATCGGTACCAAAATGAAGACGCCGACGAGGTTGAAGGAAACGGAATCAGTTTTGTTGACCGCGTAAGGTTCTATGTCAAGCAATCCATAGACCTGCTTATTTCAAACAATATGAGTATTACGGACTGTGCCGAGTACGTTGGATTTTCGTCTTCAAGCTATTTCATAAAAAATTTTAAAGAAATTTACGGCATGTCACAAAAAAACACCTTGCCGAACAACCAAGCAAACAACCGCCGATTTTATGCTAACAGTGTGTCGACT
>JAZUAC010000006.1:0-7454 GCA_045637775.1 Acutalibacteraceae bacterium
AAGATTGAACTTGAGGAAGAAGCAGTCCCTGATTACCCTGTAACGCTGTTCTTTACCAAGGACGGTTACTTTAAGAAGATAACACCGCAGTCGCTTCGTATGAGTGGTGAGCACAAGCTTAAAGAGGGTGACGAGATAGTAACAACTATCGAAACCACCAATGCTGCCGAGCTGTTGTTCTTTACCGATAAGTGTCAGGTTTATAAATCAAGAGCTAATGATTTTGAAGATACCAAGACAAGTGTATTGGGTGACTATGTACCCGCAAAGCTTGACTTTGATGATGGCGAAAAGCCGGTTGCGATGATAGTTACCACCGATTATACGGGCTTTATGATGTTCTTCTTTACAAACGGACGCGTTGCAAAGGTTTCGCTTTCGGCCTATGCTACCAAAACCAACCGTAAAAAGCTTATTTCGGCTTATACCGATAAGTTTGAGCTTTGTCAGATAATGCACATTAAAGAGGACCAAGAACTGTTGCTTAAATCCACGGGCGGAAGAATGCTGCTGCTTCACACGGGTGCTTTGCAGGTCAAGGCGACCAAGGATAATGGCGGTGTAGCCGTCATGACCCAGAAGAAGGGTCAGAGGTTGTTTGAGGTTGTGCCGTACCAAGAGGGTATGTTCCAAAAGCCTCACCGTTACAGAACAAGAACCTTACCCGCCGCAGGAAGCTTGCCTTCAGCCGAAGAGCAGGGTGAACAGTTGAAGCTGTAAAAAAAGAATGCACTCCGAAAAAATCGGAGTGCAGGTCAGTCTGAATGCAAGCGTTTAACTCATACTGACAAGAGTATTTTGTGCGAAACTTTTAAAAATACCAAAGGAAAATTTTGTAATGGTTGACTTTTTGAGAGTTTTGATATATCATATATAGACTTGAAAAGTTATTTAGAAAGTTTTCCGAAAGGACTTGAAATAATGAAAAAAGAACTTGAAAAGGTTTATAATCCGTCCGCAGTTGAGGACAGGACTTATGACTTCTGGCTCAAAGGAAAATATTTCCATGCCGAGGTCGACCAGAAAAAGAAACCCTACACCATCGTGATTCCGCCACCCAACATCACGGGTCAGCTTCACATGGGTCACGCTTTGGACGAAACCTTGCAGGATATTCTCATCCGTTGGAAGAGAATGCAGGGTTATTCGGCTCTTTGGCTTCCCGGTACCGACCATGCTTCCATTGCTACCGAGGCTAAAATCGTTGAAGCTATGCGTAAAGAGGGCGTCACTAAAGATGACCTCGGTCGTGATGGCTTTTTAGAGCGTGCTTGGGCTTGGAAAGAAACCTATGGCGGCAGAATTATCGAGCAGTTGAAGAAGCTTGGTACCTCTTGCGACTGGGACAGAGAAAGATTCACCCTTGACGAAGGTTGCTCAAAAGCCGTTCGTGAGGTTTTTGTCCGTCTTTATGAAAAGGGACTCATCTATCGCGGTGAGCGTATCATCAACTGGTGTCCCCATTGCTTGACATCTATTTCGGATGCCGAGGTTGAATATGCTGAAAAGGATGGCAACTTCTGGCATCTTCGTTATCCTATTACCGACGGTAGCGGATATATCGAGCTTGCCACCACCCGTCCCGAAACCCTTTTGGGTGATACTGCCGTTGCAGTTCATCCCGATGATGAAAGATATAAGAACCTTATCGGTAAGACCGTTACTTTGCCGCTTGTTGGCCGTGAGATTCCCGTTGTTGCCGATACTTATGTTGAAATGGACTTCGGTACAGGTGTTGTTAAGATTACCCCTGCACACGACCCCAACGACTTTGAGGTTGGACTCCGTCATAACCTCGAGGTTATCAATGTTATGACCGATGATGCTCATATCAATGAGCTTGGCGGTAAATACTGCGGTATGGATCGTTATGAGGCAAGAAAGGCTATTGTAGCTGACCTTGAAGAGGGTGGATTCCTTGTTAAGGTTGAGCCCATGAAGCACAATGTTGGCTCTTGCTACCGTTGTTCCACCATTGTTGAACCCCGTGTTTCCAAGCAGTGGTTTGTTAAGATGCAGCCTTTGGCCGAGCCTGCTATTGATGTTGTGAAGTCGGGCGAAATTAAGCTCATTCCCGGTCGTTTTGAAAAGACCTATTACAACTGGATGGAGAACATCAAGGACTGGTGTATTTCCCGTCAGCTTTGGTGGGGTCACAGAATCCCTGCTTGGTATTGTGACGATTGCGGCGAAATGACCGTAAGCCGTACTGATATCGATGTTTGTCCCAAGTGTGGCGGCAAGGTGAGAATGGATGAGGATACCCTCGATACCTGGTTCTCGTCTGCGTTGTGGCCTTTCTCAACCCTTGGTTGGCCCGATAACACTCTTGACCTTAAATATTTCTATCCCACAAGCACCCTTGTAACGGGATATGATATTATCTTCTTCTGGGTTGCCAGAATGATATTCTCCGGTTTGGAGTATACCGGCAAAGCACCCTTCAACACCGTATTGTTCCACGGTATTGTCCGTGATGCTCAAGGTAGAAAGATGTCTAAGTCTTTGGGCAATGGTATCGATCCCCTTGTAGAAATCGAAAAGTACGGTGCCGACGCATTGCGTTTCACCTTGGCTACCGGTAACACTCCCGGTAACGATATGAGATATTCAGCAGAGCGTGTTGAGGCAAGCCGTAACTTTGCTAACAAGCTTTGGAATGCTGCCCGTTTCGTTTTGATGAATCTCGACGAAAATGAGCCTGCACCTTATATCCCTGAAAACCTTGAGCTTGAGGATAAGTGGGTACTTTCCAAGTTCAACAATGTTGTTAAAGAAGTAACCGATAATCTCGATAAGTATGAAATCGGTCTTGCAGTTTCCAAGTTGTACGACTTTATTTGGGATGTTTACTGTGACTGGTATATTGAGCTTTGCAAGGTTCGTCTTAACGGTGACGATGCCGAGAAGGCATCCACCGCAAGAGGTGTTCTTGTATATGTTCTTTCCAACACTTTGAAGCTTTTGCATCCCTTCATGCCGTTCATCACCGAGGAAATTTGGCAGGCATTGCCTCATGAGGGTGAAACCATCATGATTTCCAGCTGGCCTACTGCTTGTGAGTGCCTTGATTTCTCGGCAGAAGAGGTTGAGTTTGAGAAGGTTATGGATGTTATCAAGGCTGTGCGTAACCGCCGTGCCGAAATGAATGTACCTCCCTCCAAGAAGGCAAAGCTATACATCAGCACCGAGGCTAAAGACACCTTCAATAAGTGTGCAGTATTTATGACCCGTTTGGCTTCGGCTTCCGAGGTTGAGGTCTGCGACAATGTTGATGTTGACGGCGCAGTTCGTGTTGTTACAACCGATGCCGTTGTTCAGATCCCCATGAATGAGCTTGTTGACTTCGCAAAAGAGCTTGACCGTCTGTCGAAAGAGCTTGCCGCTGCCGAGAAGGATAGAGATTTCTTCGGCTCCAAGCTCAATAACGAGGCATTTGTTTCTAAAGCACCTGCCAATGTTGTTGAAGCACAGCGCGAGTCTTACAAAAAGGCAGTTGACAAGATTGCCCTTTTGGAAGCAAGCATTGCCGACATCAAATCTAAAATGTAAGCAATAATATGAAAGCGGACGGTTTCCCGTCCGCTTTTGCTGAATATGACTTTAGTAGCTCCCTCTGACGAGGGAGCTGTCACCGAAGGTGACTGAGGGAGAGATATTTTTCCTATGAACTACACCGAATGTTTAAACTACATACATTCTTTAATGCGGTTTGGGTCAAGACCGGGTCTTGAACGCATTTCAGAGCTTTTGCACCGATTGGGCGACCCGCAGGAGAGGTTGAATATTATCCATGTTGCGGGTACCAACGGCAAGGGCTCAACCTGCACATTTTTGAGCAATATCCTGCGTGCCTCGGGCAAAAAAACAGGACTTTACATTTCACCGTTTGTCACGGTGTTTAATGAGCGCATTCAGATAAACGGTCAACCCATCCCCGATAGCGACCTTGCCGTTTACACCGAAAGGGTAAAGGCGGTTGTTGACCAAATGCCGAATGACGAATGCCCTATAACCGAGTTTGAGTTTATCACCGCCGTGGCGTTTCTCTACTTTTTTGAGCAGGGGTGTGACGCTGTTGTGCTTGAGGTTGGTCTCGGCGGCAGGTTGGATGCCACCAATACTATAATCTCGCCAAAAGCATCGGTTATAGCCCGAATTGCGCTTGACCATACCTCAATTTTGGGCGATACCGAAGCCGAAATTGCCTTTGAAAAATGCGGCATTATCAAAAATGGTTGCACTGTTGTCACCACCGCCGACAATAGTGATGAAGCATTGGAGGTTATCAAAAAAAACGCAAAAGACCTTGGTTGCGAGCTTAAAATCAGCGACCGTTGTGAGGTTGAGGTTTTATCCAATGATATTTTCGGCAGTCAAATTTTGTGGCAGGGTGAGGAATACTATGTTTCTTTGCCCGGTGAGCATCAGATAAGTAATGCCATAAATGCTGTTATGGCTGTGAAAGCCGCATTCCCCGAAATCACGGTTGATGAAATAAAGCAGGGCTTGAGGACCACAGTTTTTCCTGCAAGATGCGAGGTTATATCGCGTGAACCGCTTGTCATTTTGGATGGTTCGCATAACCCCAACGGTACGGGTGCTTTGGCAGACCTTTTGAAAAAGTCCGGTATCGAAAATGCCACCGCAATCGTTGGTTTTATGGCTGATAAAGATGTTTCGGATGCTTTGAGCCTACTGCGGGGCAAATTCAAAAAAATGATAACCGTAAAGGTTGAATCTAATGCCCGAACCATGAGTGCCGAGGATTTGAAGGTGGCTTGCGAGTCTATTTGTGATAATGTTGTTGCCTCAAAATCTTACGAAGAGGCAATAGAACTCGTTGAAAATGAAGACAAAATCATTGTTTTCGGTTCGCTTTATCTTGCAGGTGACATAAGACCGCTTTTGTTAAAACATTTTCAGACAAAAAACAATTAAAAAGTCGCTCTTGTTGTGACAAAGTTTTTATAAACTATCCGCTATACTAATGTGTAGCGGATTTTTTTTAGCAGTGGAGTACCATCCGAACCTGTCTGAAACGGCAAAGCTTCGGCGCTTTTCGGATTATCGGCGGCGATAGGCGCAAGCCTTACCGTCTTTGCTGCACAAAAAATCACACAAAATTCTGCTTGTTTCAGATCGCAGAATTTTTACGGTGCTGATTTTTGCATCGGCACGGCAAAAACGCAGCCAATACTTTTGTATTGGCGAGTATTTTAACAAAGCGGAGGTGAAAATCCGCCCGAAAAAATCGGGTTCGGATGTTACTCCGCTGCTTAGGGAGTTGAGAAAATGTCAGTAAAAATCACGGTTAGCGGTGAGGTTGTTACCGCATATCTCGAAGGTGAGATAGACCACCATACGGCAAGCGTTATGCGAAACGAAATTGATGCGGCGGTTGAGAAAAATGTACCAACCATGTTAGTGCTTGATTTCAGAGATGTCAGTTTTATGGACAGTTCGGGGATTGGACTTGTCATGGGCAGGTATAAAGCTTTAAAGCCGTTGGGTGCCGAGCTTCATGTAACTAACACATCACCACAGATAGGTAAGGTTATGAAATTGGCGGGACTTGACCGTCTTGCCAAAATGGACAGATAGGAGAATAGTATGAAGGACGAAATAAAGTTAGTGATTCCGTCAAGGTCGCAGAACGAAAGCTTTGCGCGTGTGGCAGTCGGAGCTTTTGTGGCACACCTTGACCCAACATTGGAGGAATTGAACGATATAAAGACCGCCGTGAGTGAGGCGGTCACCAACTGTATAGTACACGCCTATCGGGATACGATAGGGCTTATCTACATAACGGTCAGCACCGACGGTAACACGGTATTTATCAAAATTCGCGACAGAGGCTGCGGTATTCCCGACGTCGGGAAAGCACTTGAACCGTTGTTTACCACGGGAGGAGAAGAACGTGCAGGACTTGGCTTTGCGGTTATGGAAAGCTTTACCGACAAGCTAAAAGTGCGTTCGGCGGTGGGGAAAGGTACCACCGTAACAATGCAAAAGAAGATAAGCATAAAGTATGACAGAAAAAAATGAATTTATCCAAAACAATTTAGGCTTGGTGCACTCGTGTTGTAAAAAGTTCAAGGGCAGAGGTATCGAATATGACGATTTGTTTCAGGCGGGCTGCATGGGTCTTATCAAGGCGGTCGAAGGTTTTGATGAGTCGAGAGGTTTGATGTTCTCAACCTATGCAGTACCCGTTATCTTGGGTGAAATCAAGCGTATGTTCCGTGACGGTGGAAGTGTCAAGGTTGGACGCACTTTAAAAGAACTTTCTTTGAAGGTGACACGTGAAAATGAACGTTTGTCAAAAACCTTGGGCAGGGAACCTACCGTGAACGAGATTGCCGAATCGATGAACGTGAGCGCTGAAAGTGTCACTGAGGCATTGTGTGCCGCACAGCCTACAATGTCGCTAACCGTGGAAAACGAGAATGGAACGAGCGAGTTTGATATCGCGGTTGAAGGCGAGGATGAAAAGCTATTGGAGCATATATCGCTAAAAGAGGTTTTGAAGACTTTGCCCGAAAACGACCGTCAACTGATAATCCTGCGGTATTATAAATCCAAAACGCAGACCGAAACGGCTAAGGTTTTGGGAATGACCCAGGTTCAGGTCTCACGCAGGGAAAGGGTTATACTATCAAAAATGCGGCAGTTGTTGGCATAAATAAAAATCGTTCCTTTACCCAAGGAACGATTTTTATTTATATCATATTTGTGACAACAAATATATCATACAACTTATTGTATATCATTTTTCATCGGTTCTGCCAACGAGGTAGTCCAATGAAACCTTATAGAAATCGGCTATCTTAATAAGAATTTCCAACTTTGGCTCGCGGGTCATCAGCTCATAGTTTTGATATGCTTTTTCGGTGATGTCGCAGTATATTGCGACCTGCTGTTGGGTCAAGCCTTTTTCTTTTCGACATTTCTTCAAGCGCTCTGACAATATTTTTCTCATACTTTTCACCTACAATTGTTCTTGACAAATCAAGTATAAGAAATTACAATTGATTATATACTAACAATTGTTCGTGAAAGGTAGCGTGTATGTCGGAAATATGTTTTGAATGTTTAAATGAGACATTGGGAGGGATTGAAGAACGAAAAAATACATTTGTTCTAAATGTCCGGATTTGTGTGAAAGTTGTGGCGAATACAAACCGATTGTTGTTGTAAAACGGGATGTGTTTTACTATATTAGAAAATTCAAGTTTATTATTTATCCGTTACTTATTGTTAGTTTGCCGCTGATTTTGTTATACGCCCTATTTATTCGTATGTATTGGAAAGTAAGACTAAAAAAAGAAAAACGCAAGGGTAGAAAAAGATAACACCCTCCAAAATGCGTCAGTTGTTGGCGTAGTATAAGGCTTCGCCTCCCGCGGGACGGGAAACCCGTCCCCTACATGTCAATTCGACAAATTGGAATT
>JAZUAC010000007.1:0-18254 GCA_045637775.1 Acutalibacteraceae bacterium
ACACCTCATCCGCCTCACATTCGTTCGGCACCTTCTCGCACTGGAGAAGGCTTTCGGGAGGGCACAGAGGCCCTCCCTACAACAGACCTAAAAGATGATGTAGGGACCGACCTCCCGGGCGGTCCGTAAGTTGACGAACAACCCCGTGTATTCGTAGGGGAGGATATTATCCTCCCGAAAATTGTCAATAAACCATTTGTAGGGGCGAACTGTGTTCGCCCGTTAGCCTTCCCTTGTGAGGGAAGGTGGCAGCCGAAGGCTGACGGATGGGTAGTAGGGGCTGGCGCCCTCGACAGCCCACAAAAGCCGTTACAAATTTTTGTTTAATTGGCAATTTATAATATCAACAAAACTATTGTAATTTGTGAAAAAATGTGCTAAAATATATTGTCATAAATGATATGTTTTGTCATTTTGGCGTAGTGAAGAATCTATTGTGTAGGGTTGATACATAATGCACCCCTGCAAAGTATTACCGAATAAATTTTTGGAGAATATAAATGGTTGAAGTTATCGGAGTAAAATTCCGTTCCGACGGACGGATATATTCTTTCAGTCCCAAGGGTGAAAAATTCGCCGTTGGCTCTTATGTTATTGTCACCACCTCAAGGGGTACCGAATGCGGCGAGGTTGTTAGCGAAAACCACAACATTCCCGACAGTCAGGTTGTCGGTCAACTTAAAGATGTTGTGCGTGCCGCAACCGAGGGTGACCTCAAAAAAATGCGTGAAAACCGCGACCGCGAAAAGGACGCTTTTGAGTTTTGTGAGCGCAAGATTGCCGACCGCAAGCTTGAAATGAAGCTGGTGGATGTTGAAATAGCCTTTGACGGAAGCAAGATTTTGTTCTTCTTCACTGCCGATGGCCGTGTTGACTTCCGTGAACTGGTAAAGGACCTTGCAGGTCATTTCCACACCCGAATCGAGCTTCGTCAGATAGGCGTTCGTGACGAGGCCAAGATGATGGGCGGTCTTGGAATTTGCGGACAACCCTTCTGTTGTCAGCGATTTTTGTCCGACTTCCAGCCGGTTTCAATCAAAATGGCCAAGGAACAGGGGCTTTCGCTTAATCCCACCAAAATTTCGGGCACCTGTGGTCGACTTATGTGCTGTTTGAAGTATGAGCAGGATGCGTATGAGTATCTTGATAAAATCACACCCCGAAACGGCAGTTATGTCGACACTCCCGAGGGTAAGGGCACCGTTGTTGATGTCAGCCTTTTGACCGGCAAGCTGAAGGTTCAGCTCGACGGTTCGGAAGGATTACCCGTGTCTGTCCACCGCGATGAAATAAAGGTGCTTCGCGGATGCAAGGGTTGTAAGAAGAATAATCAGAACGATACACCCGAAGAGGAAAATTAACGGTTAGGCGATTCATGAATCGCCCCTACAACACTGCCTATACTTAAATGATTTTTCGGGAGGATAATATCCTCCCCTACAGCAACTGCACGATAAACCTTAACGGTTATCACATAAATTTATATACTTTTAAAAAAGGGGACTTTTTTATGAAAAAGCTTTATACAGGCAAGACCAAAGACGTTTTCGCTTTGGACAATGGCAATGTTCTTTTGAAATTCAAGGACGATTGCACCGGTAAAGACGGTGTTTTCGATCCCGGTGAGAACTCGGTAGGTCTCACTATCGACGGTATCGGCAAGGCCAACTTGCAGACCTCGGTTTACTACTTTGAGTTGCTCAAGAAGGCCGGCATTAAGACTCACTATGTTTCGGCCGATATTGAGAATGCTACTATGGAGGTTCTTCCTGCAGAGTGCCTCGGTAAAGCTCAGGGCGGTGGCGGACTTGAGGTTATCTGCCGTTTGGTTGCTACCGGCAGCTTCATCCGTCGCTATGGCGAGTATATCAAGGATGGCACCGTTATCCCCAACGGATATGTTGAGTGCACCTTCAAGAACGACGAGAAGGGCGATCCGCTTGTAACCGGCGAAGGACTTGAGGTTTTGGGCGTTATGACCCCCGAAATGTTCCAGTCCATGAAGGAACAGACCCTTAAAATCACCCGCATTGTTGCCGACGATTTGAAGACCTTGGGTCTCGACCTTTGGGATGTTAAGTTCGAGTTCGGTTACAACAACGGCGAGGTTGTTCTCATTGATGAGATTGCTTCGGGCAATATGCGTGTCTATAAGGACGGCAAGATTGTTGACCCTGTAGAGCTCACCAAGATTATCAACAACAGATAAGAGTTATCTTTCCCCCAACGCTTTAAGCTTTGGGGGATTTTTTGTGCTTGGGATGGGAAAAAGTCGTTTTTGTACAAACGATATACGGTTTGAGCATTGCAAACCGTGATAAAATGTGGTTTAATAGTGTTCGGGTGATAAAATGACCGCAATTAAAAAGTTTTTTACATTTGATAAAAGTCTTTTCAAACACACATCGAGTTTGGGTACACTTTCCTTGTTTTCGCTCATGCTGCCCATGCTTTTTGAGAGTGCCATGCTCTATATGCAGAACACCGTCAACACCGCTGTTTTAAGCGGTTATTCAGAGGATGCGGTGTCAGCAGTAGGCTCGACCTCGACGGTAATTTCGCTCATTTCCCTGCTTGGCACCATGATTGCCAACGGCTCTATCGTGGTTGTCAGCAACCGCATAGGTGCCGAGGACATGAAGTCGGTCAAGGAGCTTTCATTCACCGCCATTGCGGTTAATGTTATCATTGCCGCCGTTGTCACACCGCTTATGGTTTTACTCACACCGCAGGTTGTCGGTTTTTTGAACCTTGAGGGTGTTGTGTGCGAATTGGCACTTCAATATTTTAAGATAAGAATGATATATGTGGGCTTCACCATTGTCACCTCGGCTTTGTTGGCTCTGCTTAAGTGCTACGGTTTCCCGAAGTATACCTTCTATGTGGGCCTGCTTGTCAACGGACTGAACCTTATTTTGAACATTTTGGTGGTTTATTATCCGCAGTATGCACCTATCACGGGTGTTGCCGGTGTTGCTTACAGTTGTT
The DNA here is from genome assembly GCA_045637775.1 of Acutalibacteraceae bacterium. Classification (GTDB taxonomy): domain Bacteria; phylum Bacillota; class Clostridia; order Oscillospirales; family Acutalibacteraceae; genus UMGS172. The sequence goes on from JAZUAC010000007.1 coordinate 2,989, forward strand.
GTATCAGTAATATTGTGGGCTTTGTTGTGGCTGTAATCTTCTTTTTAAAGGTCAAAATCAAGCTCAAGGTCCCCGACAGTGTGCATGACTTTTTCCGCCACATAAAGTCCGTTTTGCGAATCGGCATCCCGTCGGGTATTTCGTCGGTTTCGTTTACCTTTTCCAAGATTTTCACGGCCTCGTTTATTGCGATTTTGGGTGCAAGGGCGTTGTCGACCAATGTTTATTTCACCAATATTCTGTGCTATGTTTACCTTGTAAGTATGTGCATGGGCAATGCCAATGCACTGCTTGTGGGTCGGTGCTACGGTGCAGGCGATTACGAACGCGCTGACAAAATGAACGCACAGCTGATACGCATTACCACCGTTGTAAACCTTACTATCTCCTTGCTGGTGTTTCTTTTCAGAAAGCCGTTGTTGGGCATCTTTACCGACGACGAATGGGCAATGCAGGTGGCTTTCGGCGTCTTTTTGGTGGATATTATAGTTGAGCAGGCCCGAGCCATAAGCCAGATTTACGAATATGCCCTGCGTGCTACGGGTGACGTTATGTATTCGATGGTGTTCATAGTTTCGTCGTGTTGGTTGTTCAGCATCGGTCTTTCGTATGTGCTTGCCATAGAATGCAACATGGGACTTATCGGTTGCTTTATCGGTCTTGCCGTTGATGAATGGGTGCGTACCATTGTTACATATTTCCGTTGGAAAAGCGGAAAATGGAAGCGTGAAGCAAAATGAAAAAAGAGAACCTTTTGCAACTGCAAAAGGTTCTCTTTTGTTAATCAAATATAATAAACACACTTCTGAACCACGGCACGGTGTAGGTGTCGCCGACCTTTATCGGGGTGGTGGTGCCGTCGACGGGGTTAAAAAGCGTTGCGGTGGTTTTGGTTTTGTGGTTGAGTGTCAATTCGGCATTTGTGCCGCGTGTGTTGTTGACCACAAAATACATTTCCTTGCCATCCTTCAAATACTTTGCCGTGAGTAGGTGGAGTCCGTCTGCCTTGGCAACAAAATCTGTTTCGATGGCATCAACGAAGGCGTTGAGCTCGGGTGTGGAAACAGGCTTGAAATGCTCGGCAATATCGACCGCGATAGCATTGTCGGTGCCGATAGAGGGTAATTTGTTGTGGAACAGCACATTGACCCCTGCCGCTTTCAGCTCGACCAACGCCTTTTGTGCGCGCGAATCCATAACATCAACACCGGGAACGATAATTGTTTTAACATCGAGTCCCGATATTGTCGGCTTACCGTTTTTAAGGCTTTCGGCGGCATTGATCATATCCTCACAGTCGACAAACTGGAAGTCGATACCTCTTTTAAAGAACAACAGCTTGCCTGCCGCGCCCAAAGCATTGTCGGACTGCGAAGCATCACTCTGCACCGCACCCGAAGTTGTCGGGAAATATTTAGCCTGTGCATCCTCGATCGGGCGATAGACAAACACGCTGTCAACACTTTTCAAACCGTCCAGCATATAACCGATTCTGCCAACATACTCGTTGAATTTTATGCAATCCTCGCGCGACTCATAATTTCGGCCTGCATAGCCTTCAATGTTGTTAAACCGCTTATCATAGGTGCCAAACTCGGCACGGAAATAGGAGTTGAACACCCTTACACCGTGCATTGCAAGAAGACCGACCACCGCCGACATGTTGTTCCACGGGTCTTCGGCAAACTCAGGCTTTTTGAGGAACGGGCAAAGCTCGACCATCATGCCGTTGGTATCCTTTTTTCGCACCACCATCTGCACGTGCTTTGCAGTGTTGCAGTTATACTCCTCGGGAATGCAGAGAAGTGTGTCAATACCGGGGTAATCAGCCGCCATTATAACGGGGATGTTGTCACCATAGGAATTAACATGCGATTTGAGACTTTCTTCGGCAAAGTAATGACCCGAAAATACAGTCCCGTGAGCACGGCACCATTCGGAAATCTGTCCCGAAAAGGCCTTGGCAATAAGCTTTGCAACAAGGCGGTAGAAGTTGATGCGGATAGCCTCATGCCCTGCGCCGTTTTCAAAAATCAACGGTAAATATGGCAATAGTGAGGTGCCGTATTCCTTTTTATACTCCTCAAAAAGGGTGTCGCAATAGGGTGCCAAAGCATACGGCCAGGTTTCATAGGCACGGGCGTAGCCCGTCTGCAATGACGGCTCGTCGGTAAACACCGCGCCTGCGTTTTTGAAGACATCCAAGCAGGCCTTGTCGATGCCGTCATACATCAGTTCAATAAAACGCTTGACGGCATTCGGGTTAAGAAGATTTATGTATCGCTTAAAGGACGAAACGTTGTGCGTCAGGTGACTACCCTCATAGGCAGGCTTCTGGCAGAAGATGAAAAACGCTTCGTTGGCTTCAAGGTCACATTCAACAAAGGATTCGGTGAAGTCGACCGGAATCATTTTATCGTACTGAACGCAAGACTCAGAAATGCTCGATGCATCAACGGGGTATTTGGCCGCCCAGACTATCTTGTCGGTCTCGTCGTCGATGGTAAATGTGGTGTGGCGAGGCTCGTAGGCAATGCGACGGACCATAAAAAAGCCCTTTGCCTCAAGCTCGGGATGACCCTTTAAGGTAAATCCGTTGGCCTGACCGCTGGGATAGCCTTTTTCGTCATATATCCAGTAATCCAGCCCCTCGGCCTTGATGCCGTCGGCTGTTTCTTTGAATATTTTGAGAGCTTCGTCGGTCACAAAGGTCTCGTCATTGAACTTTGGATTGATAACGGCACCGCCGTAGCCGTAAGCCTTTAGCGCTTTGGCCACTGCCGTCGGGTCATCCTTTACACAGAATGCGTGCAAAAGCGGTCGCACGCGGTATTTTGAATCGGGATTCAAGAATTTATCTTTGTTAAAGCTCATATCCTTACCTCCGAAGATCAAGCATTCCTGTTTAGTTTCAATATATCACACCGCCATTGCAGGTGCAATAAAAACTTCTGTTTTGGTCGGTTTTTTATTTATTCTTTCTTCAATTTTTCAACATACTCGGTGGGAGTTTGGCCGATGACAGTCTTGAACACCTTTGAAAAGTAAAGCGGGTCCTGAAATCCGGATAAAAAAGCCACGTTTTTGACCGATTCGACACCGTGCTCTATGAGGAAAACCGCGTTGTTGATGCGAAGCGTTTTGACATACTCCGAAAAGCCCATATTCATTCTTCTTTTGAAGCAGGTTGAGAGGTATTTTGCGTTGTAGCCCAGCTCTTGGGCGGCGGTTTGCAACGACAATGTAACCTCGGAAAAATTTTCTTCGGCGTAACGTTGCAAAACAAAAGCAACATCTTCAAACTCCTGATTTATCGGGTTTAGCTTTGAAAAGGTGTACAAAAGCACCGATTCCGAAACAAGGTCGATGTTTTCATCGGTGGCTCTCGAGATGTTTTCCTGCCAAAACGGCAACATTCCCTCAAAGCCTTTGAACAAACGGTTAAGCGCACACACGCCAAACCGCAAAAACAGTTCTTCGGCACGTGAGCCCTCAAAACAGATGTAGTAGTACTGCAGGTCGGTGCCGACGGCCTTGAATTTTTCGCCCGAAAAACCAAAAACCGCATCACCGGCCTTGACCGACACCGTTTCACGGTTAAAGTTCATTACTCCCTCACCGCTTTTTATCAGAAAAACGAAGTGAGTTTTCAATTCGGTCTCGGCCTTTTGCACCAGGGGGTCGGTTTCGAGAATAAATTTTACCGTTTTGAGCTCATTCTTCGCCCTGTCGGGAATAAATTTACAAAGATTTTTTACAATCATAGTTATCTCCTTTTGCTTACAACCCACGCCTACAACAGGCATAAAGACATTTCGTAGGGGCTTTCCTGCGTTCGCTTGCGGGAGCATCGTGATGCGCCCCTACAAGAAACCTAACACCGCATCGTAGGGGCGGGCGCCTACGACCGCCCGTCACGTCAGCCGTCCTTATAACGAATATACCATCCCAACCGCAAACAGTCAACCTTTTTCCATATATTTATGGAAATTTTCCATTTACTAATCACAAAAAACTCATATAATTAAGTTGTGAGGTGAAATTTATGTACTACGGAATGATAGCGCTCAGCGTGTTGATGTTCAGCACCAACTTTGTTTTCGGTCGACAGTACCGAAGCAGAATGGGCAGCGGATTTTTCCAAACCTTTTTGCTGTCGTTCATCGGGTCGGTTGCAGGACTTATTCTGATGGCGGTCATCAACGGCCTCAAATTTGAATTTTCGGTCTTTTCACTAATAATGGCGGCCACCGCCGCAATCAACGGCATACTGCTCAACTACTGCGGACAACGCACGCTCGGCATCGTCAACCTTTCGATGTACTCGCTCATTATGATGCTGGGTGGAATGGTTTTGCCGTCGGTGGTCGGTGTCGTTTTCTTCGACGAGGGAATGACGGTTGCCAAAGGGCTTTGCTACATGTTTATTGCAGCCGCTTTGGTGCTGACCTTTCAAAAGGATGACCAAAAACACACCAAAAAAAGCACCTATATTTATTATGTCGGCGTGTTTGTGCTTAACGGAATGTCGGGCGTTATCACCAAAATTTTCAACTCTGCGCCGTATGAACGCGTTAGTTCCGCAGGCTATTCTTTTTTAACATCGTTGTGCACCTTCACAATTTCGGGAATACTTGCCTTGGCGCTCTACCGCACATATAAAGGAAAAATCAGCCTGCCTGCCGTCTTGTTTGGTTTTGGTGGCGGCGGTATCAACCGTGTTGCCAACTTTTTGTTGGTTGCGGCGCTTTTGCATGTGCATGCTTCGGTACAATACCCCATGGTCACGGGCGGAGTTATGATTGTGTCGACCGTTATCGCGTTTTTCACCTCAAGCAAGCCGACCAAACGTCAGGTCGCATCGGTTTTGCTTTCGTTTATCGGCATCGTCCTTTTGGTCACAATACCGATTTGATTGTATATATTTTGCCAAAACCTTTTGTAGGGTAGGGCCTCTGCGCCCTACCGCAACAATTGTTTTTAACCGTGGGAGGGGAAACCCATCCCCTACAACGACGCCTTAAATCCTATTGTAGGGAATGGATTTGTCCATTCCGCAGGTTATTTGCACTCTAACGGAACGCATAAATGCGTTCCCTACAATAAAACTATACTGGCTTTGCTTTTATATAAAAACAAAAAATCACTTTAAGGAGTGTTATTATGAAAACTATAAAATTGGGCATCTTCGGTGCCAACCGAGGAATGAATTTTGCCGACCACATCATGCTCAACAACGCAGAGGTTGTTGCCGTTTGTGACAAAGACGAAAGGTTTTTGAACAAAGCCAAGGCAAAGTTGGGTGACAGCGTTGCTTATTATTCCGACTTTGAGGAATTTTTCAAGCACGATATGGATGCCGTTTTGCTTGCTAACTACTTTAACGAGCACGCACCCTATGCCATCCGTTTTCTTGAAAAAGGTGTTCATGTTTTGAGCGAATGCACCGCCGCAGGAACAATGGCTGAATGTGTTGAGTTGGTTGAGGCTGCGGAAAAGTCAAACGCAACTTATATGATCTGTGAAAACTACCCCTTTATGAGATTCAACCGCGAGATAACCCGTGTGTGCGAAACAGGGACTTTGGGCAAGATAATGTTTGCCGAGGGCGAATACAACCACCCCGGTCACGGCAAGGATGCATCCTTTGCAAAAATATACATTCCCTATGAAAAGCATTGGAGAAACTATCTGCCTGCGACCTATTATTGCACACATTCCTTGGCACCGCTTATGTATGCAACCGGTGCTGAGCCCAAAAGAGTAACGGCATTCCCCATTTGGGCGCCTCTGACCGAAAAAATAGTCTGCTCAAAATTCTGCGGTGACCGTACCGCTATCATCACCACCTTGAACGACGATGATTCGGTGTTCAGAATCACGGGTTGTGCCGCCTTTGGTCACGAGGAAAACTCATACCGTGTTTGCGGAACCAAGGGTCAGGTTGAAAACCTGCGAGGAACAGGCGGTAAGATTTCTCTTAACTACAGCTGGTGGGAAAAGCCCGAGAATGTTGAAGACAGCAGCACCGTTTATGAGCCCGAACGCAATGACCCCGATGAAGCCTTGATCGAAAAGGCAGGTCACGGCGGCGGTGACTTTATTGTTATGCGAGAGTTTTTGAACTGCCTCAGAGAGGACCGCAAGCCTAAAATGGATGTCTATTTTGCCACCAAGATGTCGGCGGTTGCGATACTCGGTCACCGTTCGTTGCTCGAAAACGGACAGCCCTATGACCTGCCCGATTTCAGAAAGCAAGAGGACCGCGACTTCTGGCGTAACGACCGCACCAGCCCGTTCTACGGCCCCAACGGTGAGTTGCCCACCATTCCGAGCGGTTCTAAACCCTGGCGTCCCTCCGAGGAACAGCTCAATGCCTACCACGAAGGCATCAAGGATTTATAATAATCTCTGAACATACATTTTCTTGTATTGTAGGGTGGGGGCTTGCTCCCACCGAAGAATATTTCTTAAATGTTAAACAACCCCGAGAAATTAAATTCTCGGGGTTGTGTTTTTTTCAATCCATCGGTAAGGATTTCTTTCTATGTATTCCCATGTTTCTTTAAAATCCTGTTCGTTGCGAATAATATGTTCGTAAAAGGAGGTTTGGAAAAGCTTTTCAATTTTGTGTTTTTGCTTGCATTCACGCGTTGTCAACGATTTGAAAGCACAAACTACATCCGACAACGTAGGGCAGGGGCTTGCTCCTGCCGCAAAATTTTTAATATTAACCAACAGATGAATATGATCGGGCATAATCACAAATTTTTCAATTTTTATTTTTTACAACCGTTTTTCCAATGCAAAAATTTGTTTTTCAGCAATTTCACCGTATTTTGACAATATTATTTCGGCAGGACCAAGGCCCTGCCCTACAAAAATTTCCGAAAGAATTTTCTTTCGATTGTGAGTGCATATCGTAACAAAATATACCCCGTTGTTGCTGTAATCAAACTCGGGTAAACGGGTGGGTTTTCTTTGGGGTAATTTTGTGGTTTTGTTTGTCAAATTATCATTCATAATTATTCACTTTAAAACTTCGGTGTCAACGCAAAATCTTGCCATATCAACATGGGTTTCGTCAATGAATTTTATACCGTCGGACTTTAACATCTCGATTTGGACATTTTGACCGCCAAAAACAAACGCGGGTGACACCCTGCCTTCGCGGTTGACAACGCGATAACACGGAATATTTTCGGGGTCGGGATTATTGTGCAACGCATAACCCACAACTCGCGCCCAACGGGGATTCCCTGCCACCATTGCCACCTGACCGTAGGTTGCAACTTTTCCCTCGGGGATTCTTTTGACTACACTGTAAATTCGCTCAAAAACCGAATTTTGTGAACTTCTTTGAATCATTTAATCTCAGGCACCTCGGGATAATTGCCGTTGATAATGTTTTCAAGGTCAACGCCTGTTTCCGACTTTGCGGTTGAGAAAACAATCTGCGTCTGGGTGCTGCCGAAGGTCTGTAATTGACCAATGAAAATATCCAAAGCCTCGGTGCTTTCAAACGCAACCTTGATAAGCATGGAATAATGACCCGTTACGCAGTTGCACTCAAGCACGTTGGGATGCTCTTTAATAAACGGATAAAACACCGCCTTTTGCTGCGGCTGAACCTCAAGATTGATAAATGCCGTGATGGGGTATCCCAACATTTTATGGTCAACCTTGACACTGTAACCACTGATTATACCGCTTTTTTCAAGGCGTTCAAGTCGTGCGGCAGTCGCAGGTGATGACAAAAATACCTTTTCGGCAAGCTGTTTTAACGGCATTCTGGCGTTTTCCTGTAAGAGAGTTATCAAACGGTAATCTATTTTATCCATTATTTTTTCCTTCTTTTGTTGAAATATTTTTAGTTTCGTGTTACAATTATAAAGTCGAATAAATGTTCGCAACCGCAGTTGCTTCATTTATTTAACAATTATACACCCTTTGTTAAGGCTTTTCAAGTATTCGTTTAATTTTATTTTCTTTTTGTACAAATTTCTTACTTTTCTTAATTGGAGAAAAATATGATAAATATTGAAAATTGCTGTTGCTTCACCGGTCACCGTTCCGACAAACTCGAATTTCTGTTAGATACCGCCAACGACGATTATAATGAGTTTTACGTCAGGCTTGCCAGTGCCATTGCCGACAAAATCAAACAAGGCGTGGACACATTTTATTGTGGAATGGCTCACGGGTTTGACATTATAGCAGGTGAGCACATTGCGCTTATTAAAAAGCTTAATAAATCGTTGAAGCTTATCGGAGTTGTGCCGTATTCGGGGCAGGAAAAGGGCTGGAGTTCGGAGTGGCAGAAGCGTTACCGTGACCTTTTGGCAGAATGCGACGAGGTTGTGACGCTGAATGACCTCTACGCAAAGTGGGCTTTTGACCAACGTAACCGTTATATGGTCGACCGATGCCGATATGTTTTGACATATTTCGACGGAACGAAGGGCGGTACCGACAATACCGTTAAATATGCAGTGAAGCACGGACGCGATGTCTACAACGTTTATGACACCGACCCAAATGAGGAAATTATGTCGAGATTCAAGACCGTAGCCTATCTCATCCCACCCGAAGAAACAGAATAATGTTGTCAGGACGGATATTTATTCCGCCACTGCAAGGGGAGCCTTCGCCACGGCAGAACTCAGTATGGCCAAAGCGCTTTTGTAGGGAATGCATTTATGCATTCCGCAATGTTAAGTAATAACCACGGGAGTTGAGATGCCCTCCCCTACAATAGACCTAAAAGACTGGTGTACGGACCGACCTTTCGGACGGTCCCCAAGTTAACGCAAAACAGGTTTGGTCAAACGACCAAACCTGTTTTTGTTTAATGTATAGCCAAAGCAACAAACATAGAAAAATAATATAAAGCGTTTCCTTTAAAGCACGTAGCCGATCTTTTTCATAACCTTCTTTTGGCGTTTCAGGTATGAAAACAAGGTTTGTTATCAGTAAATCACACAGTAGTCGCCGTCGGCGGCATCCAAGGGGATAACATTGTCAAACACAAGCTTTCCGTCCTTGTAAATACCTTTCTCGCAGTCGTCGGAACGCTTAAAGGTAAGGTTATACACCTTGTTGCGATAGGTTCTCTTGACCGAATATTCGTTCCAATCGTCGGGCGTTCTGGGGTTAATGTGCAGACCGTCATATTCTGCCTCAACACCCAAAATTTTGTCAAAACCGCCGTGGATTAACCAAGCAGGTGTTGCCGTAAACCAGGTAAACAGATTCATTCCAAAGCATTCGCTGTCGGGTCCGAAATGCACGTTGCCGGTACACCAAGGCTCGCTTGTTCTTCTTAAGTCCGAGTTATCGGGGTGGTTGGGCAACAGTCTCATAAAGGTATCGTGGGCATCGTCGTACTCACCTGCGGCAATGTCGGAATATACCTTAAATGTGCCTGCGTGGAGGTAAACCGCACCGTTGGCAAAGGTGCCGGGAACCTGACCGCTGAGTCTTCCGCAGGTTTTGTCGTTGATATAAGGGGGATAGAGCAGAATGGGACCAAACATGGTTGTCAGATAGGTGTTGACCGAACGACGCATGCAAGCAATACGCTTGGGGTCATCCTCAATTCCCGTGAAAATTGCCCAGGTCTGCGGGTTGAGGTAAATTTTGCCTTCCTTACACTTAGAAGAGCCGATCGGCAGACCGTCACTCTTAAAGCCGTAAACATACCACTTGCCATCCCAGGCAACACGGCGCACAATCTCTTTATATTCGGCACTTCTCTGTCTTAATGTTGCGGCCTTTTCGGCATCACCCATTGCCTCATAAAGCTCGGCAAGGATGTTCTGTGCCCAGAAGGCCTGCATGGTTGCCCAAGCCGAGGTTGCCGTGCCGTTCTGATTAACGCCCGAAAGACCGTCGAGCCAGTCACCGTCACGCATAAGCACAAGGCCGTTCTTACCGCGGTTAAGATAAGGATACTCAACCATTCTCCAAAGGTGTTCCTCAACCGTGCCGGTTTCTTCACTGTCAAAGTAGGGAAGAACCTCGTTCATAATGGCAAAATCGCCCGTTTCTTTTATATACTGTGCAACGGTGCAGGGTGCCCACAACGGACAATCAACAAAATCCTCGGGGTCGGTAACGCCGGTGTGGCTGTCATAGCCTCTCATACTGTGACCGTCACTGTATGCGTGGGACAATGCCTCAAGCATTCTTTTTTTGGAATAGTCGGGTCTTATCAGCATAGCTCCCCAACTATCCTGCAAAACGTCACGGAAGCCGCCGTTTTGGGAGTTGCGGTTGTAAACATAGGTCAAGCCCAACTGATATTTAAGCCAAGTGTTCAAGAATCTTTCAAGATTTTTGTCAGGCAACGAGCAGGTGTTGTGGTCAAATTCTGCTTCAAAATGAGCAACTGCGGCATCAAGACCTGCAACAGCGGTTTTTACATCAAGGTAATTACCCACACAGTTGTTGACCTCGGTTTCGTCGTGTGATGCAGTTGCCACCACAACACGGTCGGCACAGCCGTTGGCTTCAAGGTTTATGTCCGAAATGACATTTACATAGGTATAGTTAAAGTTTTTGTATGCAGCGGGGTCCTTCTTTTTGGAGGTCAGTACCTTTTCGACCTTCTTCTCAAAATATCCGTTGGTAAAGTCGCTTATCGCAAAGCCGCCAAACAAGGTATCAAACGGCTTGCGAAGATCGTCACCCCTCAAAGTGTATCCGTTTTCGGTGGCGGTTACCTGCATATTTTCGCAAGGAATCTTCTTACCGTTTCTCAAAAGATGGTTGTGGAAGGTCCAGACAGTTCCGGCGTGGAGTCTTAAATTTCTGGGTTTGCCGCTTGTGTCCTTGATGTTGATTATCCAGCACTCGCAGGGGGAATTGGTGGGAACGAAAATCTTGATTGTATATTCAAACCCGTTTTCTCGACCCTCAAACTCCATAGCACCGGCACGGACACGGCATTTAAGCGTAGCGTTGTCAAACAAATCGACCTTATCGCCCGTGTCATAATCATATACCGTGAGGGTTCTTTTTCCGTCAAGCTCACGAACAAGATAAAGCTCCGAGTTGAAATATCGGGTGATACGGTTGTAAAATCCGCCATAGACCATGTAGCCCTCACCCTTGTTGGTCACAACCGATGCAAAACGGTCGTTATAAAGCATATTTATCCATTGTCTGGGGGTGTCCTTTTCGGTAACGGTGTAGGTCTTACCGTCATCCGAAAAATAGCCAAACTTTTTGTCAGTGTCATAATGCTCATCAAAGGTGTTGTAAAAAGCGCGGGCATCAATACCGTATTTCTTTTCAGCGGCTCCAACTAACATAAAAATTCTCCTTTAAATCAAAATTTGATATTTTAAGAGGATCAAAAACAGTTTATCACAGCACGTAGCCGATCTTTTTCATAACCTTGGAAAGAGTGCGACGTGCTAAGTATTCGGCCTTTTCGGCACCTTCTTTGTAAATCTTTTCAAGCTGTGCCTTGTCCGAAATGTACATATTATACTTTTCCTGAACGGGACGCAACTCCTCAACAACGGCCTCGCCAACCGTCATCTTAAAGTCGCCATAACCCTTGCCCTCAAACTCGGCGGTAATCTCGTCGGGGGTTTTACCCGTAATGCAGGAGTAAATCTCGATAAGATTGTTGATACCGTGCTTGTTTTCGCCAACATAAATCTTGGCCTCCGAGTCGGTCACGGCACGCTTAAACTTACGCATGATAACATCGGGTGCATCGGTCAACAGAACCTTTGCGTTCTCGTTTTCGTCAGATTTCGACATTTTCTTCTCGGGGTCCTGCAACGACATAACCTTGGCACCAATGGGTGCAATATAAGGCTCGGGTACAGTGAACACATCGCCGTAAATTCCGTTAAAACGCTTGGCAATGTCACGAGCAATCTCAAGATGCTGCTTTTGGTCGGCACCAACGGGAACAAGGTCAGGCTTGTACAAAAGAATGTCGGCCGCCATCAAAACAGGGTAGGTGAAAAGACCGGCATTAACATTGTCGGCATGCTTTTGCGACTTGTCCTTGAACTGTGTCATTCTCGACAACTCACCAAACTGGGTGTAGCAGTTGAGAATCCAAGCCAACTGCGAATGAGCCGCAACATGCGACTGCATAAAAATCAAGGTTTTTTCGGGGTCAAGACCGGTACTCAAAAGCATTGCGGCAGCGCCGTAAATCTGTTTTCTGAGTTCTGCAGGTTCCTGACGGACGGTTATTGCGTGCAGGTCGGCAATACCGAAAACGCACTCAAAATCCTCCTGCATTTTGTTCCAGTTTTTGACCGCTCCAAGATAGTTGCCAAGTGTAAACATACCACTCGACTGAATAAAGCTTAACGCCCTTTTCTTCTGGGGCACATTGTTGTTTTCCATTTTCTTCTCCTTAATTTCATCAGCCTTCCCCAAAGGGGAGGTGTGACGGAACGACATGGGCGTCGTTCCCTACATTTTATTGTTTTACCGTGTTGTAGGGAAAGCATTTATGCTTTCCGTCAAGCCGGCTTGTTGTTAGCGGAACGGATAAATCCGTTCCCTACAAGGATTACTTCAAATAATCCTTTGCAACCTTGCCCAAAATGTCCATACCCTTTATAATCTGCTCGTCGGTGGGGGTGGAGTAGTTCATTCTAAAGCAATGGCTTACATCGGCAGGGTTGGTAACAAAGGCGGTGCCCGGCACGGTTGCCACCTTGTTGTTGACCGCCTCGGTGCAGAAACCAACCATGTCAACCTTTTCGGGGAGAGTGAGCCAAACGAACAAACCACCTTCGGGTCTTACATAGCTCACATAGTCGCCCAACTTCTCGTCAATAAGTCCGCACATAAGGTCACACTTCTTGCGGTAAACCTCGCGGTTGCGGTCAAGGTGAGCCTCATAGTCGTATTTTGTCATAAAATCGTGGCAGATAAGCTGACCCAAGATGTTAGTGTGAACATCGCTTGTCTGTTTGCAAACCACCATCTTACCCACAATGGGTGCAGGTGCAACGGTGAAACCAACACGAAGTCCGGGTGAAATAACCTTTGAGAATGTGCCGGCATAAATTACAATGCCGTCCTCGTCCATACTCTTGATGGTGGGCAATTCTTCACCGGCAAAACGGGTGTCGCTGTACGGATTGTCCTCCAAAATCAGCACGCCGTACTTCTTGGCAAGACTATATACCGCCTTGCGCTTTTCAACACTCATGCAAAGTCCCGAAGGGTTCTGGAAGGTCGGAATAGTGTAGATAAAGCGTGCATCAGGGTTGGCTTTAAGTGCCGCCTCCAGCTTTTCAATATTCATACCGTCACTCTCAACCTCAACGCCCACAAGGTTTACACCAAACGAGCGAAAAGCGTTGAGTGAGCCGATAAAGCTCGGGTTTTCGCAAATAATCGTGTCACCGCGGTTGCAAAGCACCATGGTTGCAAGGTTCATAACCTGCTGTGCACCTGTGGTGATGATAAGCTCATCAAACTCACGGCCGATGTTGTGCTTTTGCTTCATGTAGTCCTTCAAATGGTTGCGAAGAGGCATATAACCCTCGGTAACCGAGTACTGCAAAGCCTCAATAGGACGGTTTGCCATAATGTCGGCAGTGATTTTAGCAACCGTATCGCAAGGCAAAGCCTCGGGTGCGGGATTGCCTGCCGCAAAAGGTATGTATCCGGGCATAGATGTGAATTTCAAAATTTCACGAATAGCCGAGGGCTTCAAATCGGCCACAGGACCCGAAAATTTGTACTCCATAAAAACATCTCCTATATATAATGTAAGAACGCTTAATTTCAAAGTCAAAACGACTCAAATTGGCGGCTCAAAAACCGCAACATTTCTATTCATTATATTATAATGTATAAAAGGGATAATTTCAACACTAAATTTCCCGCATTCTAAAACTCAAAAATGACATATACCGCATGGCAATTCACCAACCACCCGTTGGACTTTATGTCTCCCTTGCCTAAAGGGAGGGGAAGACTCTCCCATAAGATGGGAGAGATGTCTGCGAAGCAGACAGAGAGGGACGGGTCAGTAAGACCGCCGAACGGCGATGGAGGGATTCGCGGGTGCTTGGTGAAGCACCACTACAATGTAACCAACGGCAATTTGGCGTGAAATATAATGTAGGGCAGGGGCTTAAGTCCCTCCGCTACAAAGATACCTAAAATCATTCGTAGGGAATGCATTTATGCATTCCGCAATGTTATGTAATAACCACGGGACGTCGAGGGCGCCGTCCCCTACAATAGACCGCAAAGCCTTTTGTAGGGACCGACCTCCGGGCGGTCCGTCAGGCCTTAAACAAATTCGTAGGGGCGATTCACGAATCGCCCACCACCCGCCACCCGGGCTGCAATCAAGGGCTGATTGCTAATACAAAATCTCGCCGAGAAATCGGCGGGATTTTGTGTGTCATGTGTGATTACTGTCTTTCGAAATAGATGTGTTTGTAGGAATTGTTGCCAACGGTAAGATTAATCTCCATGTAGATCTTGCCGTCTTCGGTGAGGTAGAAATCGTTACCGTAACCCCTGTTATCCTCGCGGGAAAGCTCCATCTGACCTTCTTTTGCGTCAGATTCTTCGCACTCGTACCAGATGCGGGACTCCAGATTGTCGAGCTTGGCACCCCAACCTGCAGTGCCGTCCTCGTTCAGGACCATGTAGAGAGGGGGAAAGCTGTTGGAATCGGGCGGAATGACCTTCCAGGTGCCCACATAACCGGTATCTTGGGTGCTATCGTCGGAAGAGTCAGAGCTTGTGCCGTCTGCAGAACCGCTGTTGCCGGTGGGAGCTTTCGTGGGTTCATCTGCGCCGTCGGAAGTGTTGCCGCAAGCGCACAGAGACAGGACGACAATAAGGACAAGTGCCAGTGCAAGAATTTTTTTCATAACAAAAACCTCCATTTAGTGTATTTTATGTTATAAATAAATTATACTACTTATTCATTAAAAATGCAACAAATTTTGGGCGCGCCCTTGCCGGCAAGCAAGTAGATCGATAAAGATTACAGGGTAAGACAGGGGACGGTTCTCGGTCTTGGATATATAATCCCCCTTTTTGCGTACTGCACCTCAGGCTGCCATTAAAGAATCTAAGTGATGACGCTTGTAGGGGACGGCGTCCTCGATGTCCCGCAATAAACAAAATCATCCGCCCGAAGAGCCTCGGGCGGATTTTTCATAGTCTCCCTTGTCTAAAGGGAGGGGAAGACTCTCCCATAAGATGGGAGAGATGTCTGCGAAGCAGACAGAGAGGGACGGGTCAGTAAGACC
>JAZUAC010000008.1:0-5570 GCA_045637775.1 Acutalibacteraceae bacterium
GCCATTATTCAGGATTGGCGTGAGAATGCCAAGGTTGTAAAGTGCAAGGCATGGCATGAAAACGATGTTTTGCCGGTACAGACCGCCGCAGGTATCACCAAGACCATGGCGCCCCGTGACGAAATCACAACCGACACCTATGAGGTTGAAAGACCCCAGAGTGATGTTCACGATTACTATCGCAACCTTGTTAAGGCTATCGACGGTGTTGAGCCCGCACTCATCACCCTGCCTCAGGTTCGCCGAGTAATGAAGGTTATGGAAGCCGCATTTGCTTCTGATGCTATTAACGGCGCACCCGTAAAGTTTGACGAAAAAGCATAAACCGCAAATATAAAAGCCTTGCCGACCGCGGTCGGCATGGCTTTTTGTTTAAGTTATAATTCGCTCCAATATTTTCGGTCCATACTCCTGAACTGAATAGCCTGGGCTATATGACCTGCACCTATTTTCTCATCACCGTCCAGGTCGGCAACCGTCCGGGCAATTTTGAGGATTCGGTCATACGATCTTGCTGACATCCCCAAATTTTCGAATGCCGCTTTTAAAATTCTGTTGGCATCGTCAGTTAAAACACAGTATTTCTGCATCAGTTCCGAGGTGAGTCTTGCATTGCAAGTGACATTTGTACCCCTATAACGTGCCTGCTGAATAGCACGGGCCTTCTCTACCCTCTTTCTGATTTCAGCCGAGGTCTCGCCATCTGACCTGCCTGTCAGCTCCTCATACTGCACGGCAGGAACCTCAACATGAATATCAAGTCGGTCGAGCATGGGACCCGAGATTTTACCGAGGTATTTTTTTACGGAAATTGGCGAACATATGCACTTCTTTTTAGGGTGTCCGAAATATCCGCAAGGGCAAGGGTTCATAGCGGCGACAAGCGAGAATTCACAAGGATATGTAAGCCGTGCACTGGCTCTCGAAATGGTGACCTTGCCGTCCTCGATAGGTGCTCGCAAAACCTCCATAGCCTGACGCGAAAACTCGGGGAATTCGTCCAAAAACAGAACGCCGTTATGCGAAAGTGATATTTCGCCGGGTCGCGGAATTATTCCTCCACCCGAGAGTCCTGCCGCAGAAACGGTGTGGTGCGGTGAACGGAATGGACGTGTTACGATAAGCGGTACATCGGACGGCAATGCGCCCGCAACCGAATGAATTTTGGTGGTTTCAATCGATTCCTCAAAGGTCATAGACGGCAAAATACTCGGCAAACGCTTTGCCAACATACTTTTACCCGAGCCGGGAGGCCCAATGAGCAAAACATTGTGACCTCCTGCCGCAGCTATTTCAAGTGCCTTTTTAGCGGCGACCTGACCTTTTACATCAAAAAAATCGGGGCAGTTGAAGAACGGTGACGCAATGTTGGGCTTACCATGAGGTTTTATCTTTTCCTCACCCCTTAAATGCATTACCAACTGCTTGACCGAATCAACAGGGTAAATTTCGATACCCTCAACGACCGAGGCCTCAAAAGCATCGGCCTTGGGCACGAAAAAGCGCTTTATTCCGCGCTTTTGTGCCTCAATAGCCATAGAAAGCATACCGTTGATATGCCTCAAGTGACCGTCAAGCGACAGTTCACCGATAAAAGCACACTCGGTGAGGTCAACCTCGGAATTCAGTTGACCCGAGGCATTAAGAATTGCCAAAAGCGACGGCAAATCGTACATTGAACCCGCCTTTTTAATATCGGCAGGTGCTAAATTTACCGTTATTTTGGTTGTGGGAAAGGTAAACCCACTGTTTTTAAGTGCCGAACGCACTCGGTCACGCGATTCCTTTACCGCAGTATCGGGCAGACCGACGATTTCAAAGCTGGGAAAACTGTTTGAAATATCAGCCTCGACCTCAATCATATAGGCATCTATACCAAAGATGCCGGTACTGTGCAGTCGTGTAAACATAATACTCTAAACTCTCCAAAATCTCAAAAATCCGATGCCGCGGCGCGCGACATCGGATTAAATTTTAACCTCTGCTGTTGTTTGAACCAATAGTTACATATGCACTGTAATATCTGCCGTTACGGTAAATGCGTACAGTAACTGTCGAGCCGGGTGTACACTTGTCAAAAGTATCAATGAAATCCGTATACTCTTTGATTTCAACCGAGTCAAACTCGGTTATGATATCACCTGCTCGGATGTGTGCAACATCGGCAGGACCGTTTTTGACAACACTCTTAACTGCAGCACCTGCGGGCAAATTATACTGTGCAAGATAATTTGAATCGTACTTATATATCTCGATGCCAATATAAGGTGAAGGATTGCTCTCGCTATCCATGATATCCTGGACGACCTCGAGTACTGTTTTGGTGGGAATTGCAAAACCCATTCCTTCAAAGCTCTCATCAACCAATTTTGACGAGTTTATGCCGATAAGCTCGCCTTTTGAGTTGAGCAACGCACCGCCCGAGTTTCCCGGGTTGATTGCGGCATCGGTTTGGATAAGCTTCATTTCTCCGATAGAGTCAATAGTGATAGTACGGTTGAGGCCACTGATAATTCCGTAAGATACTGAGTTCAAAAACTCGATTCCGCCGGGGCAACCGATAGCTATTGCATACTGACCCACCTTGATTTTATCGGAATCGGCCATTTCAACAACAGGAAGACCTGTTTTTTCAACCTTAATAACCGCAAGGTCAGCCGAAATATTGTATCCAACAACCTTTGCATCAATAGGATTGTTAGGCTCCGACATCATAAATACTTCAAGTGACGATTTCTTTGAATAATCGTTGGCGATTTCCTTGATAACATGGTAGTTGGTGATAATATAACCGTCCTCGGTGTAGATAACACCCGAGCCCTCACCTGTGCTTTCAGTTTCACCGCCAAATATATTTTCAACCGAAGCCTTTGTTCTGATACCGACAACACAGTTGGCCGACTTGTCATACACTGCTTCAACCACCGACTCAACATTTCCGTCAATGGTAATTACGGTTGAAACCGTCTCCTTATTATCGGAAGTGTTGTTGTCGGATGTTGTTTGGTTATTGTCATGAGAACTCACGTCGTTTGAGTTTGATTCAGTTGAGGTTGTAACCGATGCAGTTTCTTTATTGATTTTATCACTGCTATCATTATCGGAACCGCCTGAAAACGCCCCAAGAGCAATAGCCAGTGATGCACCTGTGCTTATAATAACCGACAAAATAACGCAAAGTACCAACGCACCTGCACCAAACTGACGCTTGTTCTTTTTGGGCGGTTGCGGCGGCATGGGTGGTTGCGCATAATGATAGGTTGTATTTGGCGTATAACTATATGACTGATCGGATGGCTCAAAACTGCTGTTTTGAGTATTATTCATGTTGTTATCATCCATCAATTTAGTCTCCTTTGATGAAAGTAGATTAACTCTACATCATAGTATAACTTTAAAATATTAAAATGCAAAGTAGAAAATATGAACAAATCTTAAACTTATTTAAATTTTACCATATTTTCAGGTGAAAATCAACGTATTATATTACATGAACGGTGCAAAAATATGAAGCACCGCCTGAAAAAGCCTCTTTAACAGCGGTCGTTTTGACCATTTTGCGACCAAAATCTCTTTACTTTGGCTCTGCATTTCAAGGTAATGCTCTTTGATATCGTGAACCGCATCAATCGAACACATCCAAACTCCGCACTCAAAGTGAAAATAAAAGCTTCGGTAATCCATGTTTATAGTACCGCAAGTAGCCACCGCATCATCGGAAACAAATAGTTTTGAATGAATGAATCCGGGTGTATACTCAAAAATACGTACACCTGCTTCAAGCAACTCTTGATAATTGAACTGCGTTACCGGATGAACATACCACTTATCCTTGATTTTGGGAGTGATTATTCTGACATCGATTCCTGCTTTGGCTGCCGAAGTCAATGCCGTAATCATTGTGTTATCCAAAATAAGATACGGCGTGGCTATATAAACATAATCCTTCGCTGTGCCCAAAATCTGACGGTAAATACCTTCGCCTGGATAATGGTTGGTGTCCAACGGGTTTTCAACATATGGTTGAACATAACCGGGTGCCTTTGGAAAGGTGTTGACAATGTATTTTATGGGGTCAAGCCTCTCGCGGGTCATACTGCTCCACATCTCGCAAAATGCTACCGCAAAGCTGGTTGTAGCAGGTCCCTTCATAATCACCGCGCAATCCATCCAATAACCGTGAGGATGCGTTTTGTTTATATACTCATCGGCAATATTTAGACCGCCGGTCATGGATACATAACCGTCAATTACACATATCTTTCGATGGTCGCGGTTATTGAGAAAAAGGTCAACCGATGCTCTGACCTTGTTAAAAGCCATTACTCTGATACCTTCGGCACGAAGATTCTTGACAAAATTACGGCTTTGACGCGAAATCGAACCGAAGTCATCAAAAATTATTCTAACCTCAACTCCGGCAGCTGCTTTACGGCGAAGGACATCGTGGATAGAATCCCACATTTCACCCTTGGCTAAAATGAAATACTCCAAGAATATATACTTTTCGGCATTTTCAAGCTCTTCCAGCATTCGCGGCAAGAACTTTTCGCCGGGCGAAAGATATTCAACTGTTGTATCACTGTAAACAGGATATCCCGATTCGTTGAACAGAAAATGCGACTGACGCGCATGATCGACATCTTCATAATGAAGATTTACCGGCACGGCAGGATCCTGCCACAAATACCGTTTGTTAAGCGCTTTTTGCTCCTTGATACGCTTTTTAAGTATGGGCTTGACCTTACCGTTTCCCCAGAGGAAAAACAAAACTCCGCCCACCAGAGGTGTCACAAGAATAAACACTATCCATGTCAATTTATAACTCGGATTATCACGTTTATTGATAATCGCAAAAACCATTATCAAAGAAATGATCCTTATAACCGTGTAAAGCACCGTAGCGATATAGGACATGTATATTTCAACAAAAACCCATATTGCAATCTGCAAAAGTATCAAGAGTCCTGCCGTAAGTATTCGACCGGGAATAGCTATTCCTCTTTTATGCTCTTTTTTAGCCACGGTATCACCTCACAATACACAAAAAGTCGGTCGAAACCAAGACCGACTTTGTTTCTATTCTATTATACACCAAGTTGTTGCGTTTTGCAAGTTTTAGCGACCACTCACAAAAATTCACACAAAATAAGGTTGAAGCCAAAATCGGAATATTCGTTTTGCACGAACACCGATCTTACCAAACAGGTTTCAACATCGTCACCGCCGTAATATAAAGTTACAGCGCTCATCACCTCATAACTTCCTTCGTTTTCGTTTACAGAAATCAACTCATGATTCTGCACGGCATTCTCGCATTCAACCGTCATGATATAACCTTCGGGACAATCACTATAGATATTGCTGTGAGAAAATTCAACGCCGTAGAAATTTTCTATAAAGCTTTCGACAAGATATTCATTTACGCAAATACCGTAACCCGGAATATCGCAAGAATAGTCGCGAAGGGTCACCGCAGCGGCATTCATGAGCTTGATCGGATCATCAAAACCATCATTGTAGCAATAGTTTATATTCAGCAACGAAATCAATCTAGCGCCAATTTCTTC
>JAZUAC010000009.1:0-27838 GCA_045637775.1 Acutalibacteraceae bacterium
TAGGTCTTTACACGTCCTACAACGTCATCGGACTTAACGGTCAAGATTTCCTGCAAGGTATAAGCAGCGCCGTAAGCTTCAAGTGCCCAAACTTCCATTTCACCGAAACGCTGACCGCCGAACTGAGCCTTACCACCCAACCCCTGCTGGGTAACAAGGGAGTAAGGACCGGTTGAACGGGCATGAATCTTATCGTCAACAAGGTGATGGAGCTTGAGGTAATACATATAACCGACGGTTACCTTATTATCAAACGGCTCACCGGTACGACCGTCATAAAGCTGGGTCTTGGCGTCCTCAGTGAAGGGGATCTTCGAGAAGTCAAGCTTTGCGGTACCGCGGTCGGCATACTCATCGCTCTTAGTGAACTCTTCTGCCTGCTTGAACAACTCGCGGATATCGGACTCGTGCGCACCGTCGAATACAGGTGTGCAAACCTTCCAACCGAGAGCCTTTGCAGCGTAGCCCAAGTGCACCTCGAGAACCTGACCGATATTCATACGGGAAGGAACGCCGAGGGGGTTAAGAACGATATCCAACGGAGTACCATCGGGCAAGAACGGCATATCTTCCGAAGGCAAAATGCGGGAAACAACACCCTTGTTACCGTGACGACCTGCCATCTTATCGCCGACAGAGATCTTACGCTTCTGTGCGATGTAGCAGCGAACAACAAGGTTAACACCGGGGTTGAGTTCAGAACAGTTGGAACGGTCGAAGACCTTAACGTCAACGATAGTACCGTATTCACCGTGAGGCACTCTCAAAGAGGTGTCACGGACTTCTCTTGCCTTCTCACCGAAGATTGCGCGGAGCAATCTCTCTTCGGCGGTAAGCTCGGTCTCACCCTTAGGTGTTACCTTACCGACAAGAATGTCACCTGCTCTTACTTCGGCACCGATGCGGATAATACCACGCTCGTCAAGGTCCTTCAAAGCTTCGTCGCCGACATTAGGAATGTCGCGAGTGATTTCTTCAGGTCCAAGCTTGGTGTCACGGGCTTCGATGTCATACTCCTCTATATGAATAGAGGTATACATATCCTCGCGGACAAGTTTCTGGTTAATGAGAACAGCGTCCTCGTAGTTGTAGCCTTCCCAGGTCATGAAGCCGATAAGGGCGTTCTTACCCAAGGAAACTTCACCTGTTGCGGTAGCAGGACCGTCAGCGATAACCTCGCCCTTTTCTACGGTCTGACCTACATTAACGATAGGCTTCTGGTTGATACAGGTTCCGTGGTTGGAACGCAAGAACTTGATAAGCTCGTACTCATCAATCTCACCGTTCTCAGCCTTAACCTTGATCATATCTGCCGAAGCGGCAACAACAGTACCTGCACGCTTGGCCAAAACAACAACGCCCGAGTCAACTGCGGCTTTATACTCCATACCGGTTCCAACAAAGGGATTCTCGGTCTTGAGAAGCGGAACAGCCTGCTTCTGCATGTTAGATCCCATGAGGGCTCGGTTGGTATCATCGTTCTCAAGGAAGGGGATCATAGCGGTTGCAACCGAAACGACCATCTTAGGCGAAACGTCCATAAAGTCGATTTCGGAGCCCTTACACTCAACAAACTGGTCACGGAAACGACCGTTAACACGCTCGTTAACAAAGCGGCCATCTGCATCCAGAGGTTCGTTAGCCTGAGCAACGATAAACTCGTCTTCCTGATCGGCAGTCATATAAACAACTTCATCAAGAACACGGCCGGTCTCTTTATCAACCTTACGGAAAGGTGCTTCGATAAAGCCATATTCATTTATTTTTGCAAAGGTTGCAAGGTAGGAAATAAGTCCGATATTGGGACCTTCAGGAGTCTCAATAGGACACATACGACCATAGTGGCTGTAGTGAACGTCTCGAACTTCGAATCCTGCACGATCACGGGACAAACCGCCGGGACCGAGAGCCGAAAGACGGCGCTTGTGGGTCAACTCAGAAAGCGGGTTGGTCTGATCCATAAACTGCGACAACGGAGAAGAACCGAAGAATTCCTTAATAGCAGCCACAACAGGTCTGATATTGATAAGGCTCTGAGGTGTGATAACATCCATATCCTGAGCCTGCAAGGTCATCTTTTCGCGGATAACTCTTTCCATTCTGGAGAAGCCGATGCGGAACTGATTCTGCAAAAGCTCACCAACACAACGGATACGACGGTTGCCCAAATGGTCGATATCATCGGTGGTGCCGATACCATGAGGCAAGCCGAGGAAGTAGTTGATAGATGCGAAAATATCATCGAGAGTGATATGCTTGGGGCAAAGTGCATCAAAATTGTCGATAACGGCATCGCGAATGGCTTCTTCGCCTTCGTTATTTTCAAGAATGTCCTTCAAAACGCTGAATACAACGTTTTCCTTAATGCCAAGCTCAGCAACGTCAAAATCAACAAAATCACGAATGTCGACAACGCCGTTAGAGATAACCTTGACCTCGGAACGCTCGCCTTCAACTTCGAGAACATCGAGGAATACCTCGCTGACACCTCTCTTTTGAATCTCACGAGCCATTTCACGGCTGACAGTCTCGCCTGCATCGGCAAGAATTTCACCGGTCATGGGGTCAACAACGGGACGGGACAGGACTTTTCCCTGAATACGAGCGCCGATAGCAAGTTTCTTATTATATTTGAAGCGACCAACGCGAGAAAGGTCGTAACGACGCTCATCAAAGAACAACTGCTCCAAATGGGTCTGAGCGCCATCAACAGTGGCAGGCTCGCCGGGGCGGAGCTTCTTATATACTTCAATAAGGGCGGAATCGGTGTCGGCAGTAGTATCCTTCTCGAAGGTAGCGGTCATACGCTCATCCTCACCGACAAGTTCGCTTATCTCAAAATTGCTCTGTACACCGAGTGCACGGATAAAGGTTGAGAGAGGCAACTTGCGGTTTTTGTCGATACGGACATACAAAGCACCGTCCTGAGCAGTTTCATACTCAAGCCATGCACCGCGGTTAGGGATAACGGTCGACGAGAAAAGCTTGCGACCGGACTTATCTATAACACAGTCAAAATACACACCGGGAGAACGAACCAACTGCGATACAACAACACGTTCTGCGCCGTTGATAACGAAGGTTCCGGATTCAGTCATGAGCGGGAAATCGCCCATAAATACTTCGTTCTCCTTGATTTCGCCGGTTTCCTTGTTCTGCAAACGTGCAAGAACCCTCAGAGGTGCGGCATATGTCGCATCTCTCTCCTTACACTCTGCAACGGTATACTTGGGCTTATCATCGAGACGATAATCGATAAAATCGAGCACAAGGTTACCGGTGTAGTCGTCGATCGAAGACATGTCTTCGAACACTTCCTTAAGGCCTTGATCGAGAAACCACGCATAAGAATCCTTCTGAATCTCAATGAGGTTAGGCATATCGATAACTTCACTGATCTTCGAGAACGTCATTCTTTCGTTCTTTCCGAGTTTAACGGGTTTAACATTCACCGTTTTAGCCATAGGCTTTGATCACTCCTTATCTGATTTAAGAACGCGTATTAACAGAAACCCTGAAATTCCCGTCAATCCGCATAAATTCACGAGCATTTTGCGCACTATTTTCTACAAAGAACAAAAAATAGGTGCATAAAACCCCATGATTAGGCATTATAGGATTATACACCCCTTTGTCAATATTGTCAATACTAAATTTCCAAAATTTTAAAGTTTTTTGAAAAATCCATCATTCCTTCAGCACAATTCTGCTTTAAAGTTCCGAAATAAAAAAAGCAGATGGCTTTTGCCACCTGCTTTTTATTTCGAACTAAGCCAGGAATCCTTGATACTGTATCGCCTCTCTTGCCTAAACGCAAGACTTTCCGACAAAGTATCAATTGACACCTGTAAAGGAGAAGGCACAGAGACCTCCCTTTACTAATTATTGAACTAACTTTTTAGAGAACTGGCATCGCCGTGAATATTCTTTATTTTCAACTCACATCACGCCTTTAAAATTCAAACCTCAGCCCGATCTATACCCGTATTCGACCACACTACAGACGAGATGAAAGATCCTCTCTTATCTTCTCCATTCCCTCGCCAATAATCTTTTTAGTGCGTTCAAGTGACTCACGGGCTTTTTTCTCGCTTGTATCGGTCAGGTCAAACGCTTTCTTCCAATCTTCTATGTTTTCATCAAGTGGAATTATCTCGTAAACCGTTTTACCGGTTTTACTTGAATTAAACATATTAACCCAAAGAGGCAATGCGTCAACCGACTTGACATAAGCTTTTCCGTCATCTATCTTTTCAAAGGTTACGCTGAACAAAATACCGTCCTCAGTATGACCTGTTTTGAGGCTCATACGTTCGCGACGCTGATTTGATACAGTATTGCCCAAAGAATAAATACAAAAAGTCTTATGCTCGGGGTCGGTTTCGGAGGTCAACAGATCAACAGGCTCAATAACATGAGGATGTCCACCTATAATAACATCAACACCAAGGTCACATATCTTTTGTGCCATGGTTTTCTGCGTCTTTACAGGTGTGGTGCGGTACTCCTCTCCCCAATGGATAAACAGAACCGTAACTTCAGCACCTTCGGTTTCCATTGCTTTTAACTGAACATCAAGCTTCTCGTAAAACGTGTCAAGGTCTTTTTCCTGGAACGTATTTATAAGACCTTTATCATCGTTAGTCATAGGGATACCGTTGAGCGCAACCTTGTCCTTATTCTCATCGGTCTCATAGGTGTAGCAAAGCATACCTATATTGATTCCGTTGATATTTCTTATAATGTACCGCTTCTCGTCATCATTCTTCACAACACCCAAGCTATCAAGACCCTTGTCCTCAATAACCTGAAGAGTACGATGCATCCCCTTTGAACGGGTATCATAAGAGTGATTGTTGGCTGTGAGCAGCATATCAAAACCTGCACCCTTTACGGCGTCGACAATACTGTCAGGACAGTTAAACTGCGGATATCCTTTATAGGAATATCCATCCTCGTTTCCGCGCAGTGTGGTCTCAAGGTTAGCGACCGCATAGTCGGCATCCGAAGTATACGAGGCAAAATATTTAAATATATTACTAAAATCATAGCCATCATCTGTTTTGGCATTGGTTATCAACGGGTCATGCATCAAAAGGTCACCCGTTGCAGCAATGGTAGCCGTCATAACCTTGGGTTCTTCGGGCACCGATACAATAGATTGAGTGCTTGACGTCTCAGATTGTGTGGTTAAGGGCTTTTTACTGTCACCGCCGTTAAAGCTTCGGGAAAAGGTTTCTATTAAAAAAACCGAAGAAAACGCAACAGCTACAACAAATATAAAGGACAAAACTGCCAAAAGCACGCGCTTCAGAGCGTTTTTTGTTTTTGAACGTCTTTTATAATCCGACATTGCACACCCTCCAAAATCACTTTTTCTTTTCATTTTACCACACGTTGCGACAGTTTTCAACAAAATAGAAATAAAAACCTTCGAGATCGTTCCTTAAAATAACAAATCAAACGGCTGTTAATAAAAAACTTCCGCCGAATATTCAGCGGAAGTTTTTTTGGTTAAATTAGAAATCGAGCTTGGAACGAATGAACTCATTGAGCGACTCAACGGGAACACGGGTCTGCTCCATAGAATCACGCTCACGGATGGTTACGCAACCGTCGGTCTCACTCTCAAAGTCGTATGTAATGCAGAACGGAGTACCGATCTCATCCTGACGGCGATAACGCTTACCGATCGAGCCTGCATCATCGAAATCAACCATAAACTCTTTGGCGAGCTTCTGATAGATTTCGCCTGCCTGCTCGGAAAGCTTCTTGGAAAGAGGAAGAACAGCTGCCTTAAAGGGTGCAAGTGCGGGATGCAAGCGCAGCACTACACGAACATCGTTCTTCTCGGCATCGATAACCTCTTCGTCATAAGCCTCGCAAAGGAATGCAAGCAATACGCGGTCACAGCCCAAGGAAGGCTCAACAACATAAGGAATGTACTTCTCGTTGGTTTCGGGGTCGAAGTATTCGAGCGACTTACCGCTGGCCTCCTGATGACGGCCAAGGTCATAGTTGGTACGGTCGGCAATACCCCAAAGCTCACCCCAACCAAACGGGAACATGAACTCAATATCGGTGGTAGCCTTTGAGTAGAAAGAAAGCTCCTCCTTCTCGTGGTCACGCATACGGATGTTTTCTTCCTTGATGCCAAGGCTCAAGAGCCAATTCTTGCAGTAGTCCTTCCAATAGTAGAACCACTCAAGGTCGGTATCGGGCTTGCAGAAGAATTCGCATTCCATCTGCTCAAACTCACGGGTACGGAAAATGAAGTTACCGGGAGTGATTTCGTTTCTGAAAGATTTACCGATCTGGCAAACACCAAAAGGCAGTTTCTTACGGGTGGTACGCTGAATGTTAGCAAAGTTTACGAAAATACCCTGTGCAGTTTCGGGACGGAGGTAAACCTCGTACTTGGCATCCTCGGTAACACCGATGAAGGTCTTGAACATAAGGTTGAACTTACGGATGTCGGTAAAGTTCTTGCTTCCGCAATCGGGGCAAGCAATGCCGTTTTCCTTAATATACTCCGACATCTGCTCGAAGGTCATACCCTCTGCTCTGCCGCCAAAGTCTTCAATAAGCTTGTCTGCTCTGTGACGTGCATGGCAATCCTTACAATCCATCAAAGGATCGGAGAAGCCACCAACGTGACCGCTTGTTACCCAAGTTTCGGGGTTCATGATGATAGCCGAATCAAGACCAACATTATAAGGAGACTCCTGAACGAACTTCTTGAACCAAGCTTTTTTGACATTGTTTTTGAGTTCAACACCCAAGGGGCCGTAGTCCCAGCTGTTGGAAAGACCGCCGTAGATTTCAGAGCCTGCGTAGACAAATCCTCTGCCTTTTGCAAGTGCTACAACGGTGTCCATATTCTTATCTTTGTTAAGCATAATAACCCTCCAAAAGAAATTTTACATTATTATCTAATATAGTATATCTCATTTTCGGAATTTGTCAAGGTTTTAACATAATAAAAATAGAATACAGAACCAATAATACATCACTTTTATTGCCATGACTCGGTACGAATACATTGTATCGCCCACAGGCAACCGGGGACCGCCTTGGATTTATATTTTTCGTTTTCTATAACATTCATTTTTCTCCGCGTTTGAACAACTATTGACAAAACCGAATTACGCGATTATAATAAACATATGAACAAATGCTCATATGTTGGAAGTGATTATATGAATAACCAAAATGATTTGAATGTTTTATGCTTGGACAAAGGTGATGTTGATGTCTGTGATTATATGCACACGCATGATGATATTTTAAAATCGGTCAAAGCGCAGATGCCACATGACGAGGCGTTGTTTGACCTTGCCGAGCTTTTTAAAATATTCGGTGACTCTACCCGCATAAAAATACTGTATGTTCTGTTTGAAAGCGAGATGTGTGTTTGCGACATTGCTACGCTTGTTGGTGTCAGCCAGTCGGCCATCTCCCACCAGTTGCGTGTGCTTAAGCAGGCAAACCTCATAAAACCCCGTCGCGACGGCAAGACGGTGTTCTATTCCCTTGCCGACGACCATGTACGCACCATCATCAACAATGGAACAGAGCATATTTTTGAAGGCAGACCCACATCGCCACCTGCCAAAGAACCCAACGGTGACGAAGCACTTATAAAACACATTCTTGCAAACACATAAAGGAGAATTACTATGAAAAAAGTATTTAGAATCGAAGAACTTGACTGTGCCCACTGCGCCCAAAAGGTTGAAGACGGAATCCGAAAATTAGACGGTGTTATCAATGTTCAGGTCAACTTTTTGAGCCAAAAGCTGACTCTTGAAGCCGAGGATTCTTGCTTTGACGAGATTTTGGCAAAAGCAAAGAAAATAGCCAAAAAGGTTGAGCCCGACTGCGAAATTATTGAAAAATGAGTCGTAAGCAGAAAAAGGTCTTATACCGCATAATTATTTCGGCAGTGTTGCTTTTGTCGGCGTTTTTACTTGACCGATTCATAATAAAGGATCAAAGCCTTTTGGCAACACTTGGAGCCTACCTTATCCCCTATTTCATAATCGGATATGACATTTTGCTTAAATCTGTCCGAAATATTCGAAGCGGCCGGGTTTTTGATGAGAACTTTCTAATGGCAATAGCCACCATCGGCGCTATATGCATTGGTTTTTTTCCAAACACCGAGCCTCAATATGCCGAAGCCGCTTTTGTGATGCTGTTTTATCAGACAGGAGAGCTTTTTCAAAGCATTGCCGTTGGCAAAAGTCGTAAGTCAATAGCACAGTTGATGGACATTCGACCCGATGTGGCTATTATTGAAAAAGACGGTGAATTACTTGAGGTCAACCCCGAAACGGTCAGCGTTGGCGATATTATTACCGTACGTGCAGGCGACCGCGTACCTTTGGACGGAACGGTGCTTTCGGGTGAATCGTCGGTCGACACATCGGCCCTTACCGGTGAATCGATACCCAGAATTGTCAATGCAGGTGACGGTATCATCAGCGGATGCGTGAATTTAAGCGGTATGCTTAAAGTAAAGGTCGAAAAGCCGTTTCAAGAATCAACCGTTTCCAAAATATTGGAGTTGGTAGAAAACTCAAGTGCCAATAAATCTCGTTCCGAGAATTTTATCACCAAATTTGCAAGGGTCTACACACCGTCAGTGGTCATCACAGCTGTTATGCTTGCTTTTTTGCCGCCTTTGTTCATCAGCGGCAGTTACATTTCTGCATTGCCCGATTGGATTATACGCGCTTTGACATTTTTGATAGTTTCCTGCCCTTGTGCCTTGGTTATTTCGGTGCCGTTATCATTCTTTGGCGGTATCGGCGGTGCCTCTAAACAAGGCATACTTGTAAAAGGCTCAAACTACCTCGAGGCACTTGCATCAACCCACACTGTTGTGTTTGACAAAACAGGCACCTTGACCGAAGGCTCGTTTAATGTGGCTGAAATCCACAGTTTGAGGCTGCCCCAAAACGAACTTTTGAGCCTTGCCGCACACGCCGAAATGTACTCAAACCACCCTATTGCCACAGCTTTGAAGTCGGCATACATAAATGCTTTGGATTTAACAGTTGAAAATGTTAAAGAAATCGCAGGGCATGGCATAACCGCCACGGTTAACGGACAAACTATTGCCTGCGGAAGTTTAAAGCTCATGGACACATTGTCGATAAAACCCACGGAGCATTTAGATCATGGCACGACAGTCCATATTTCATGTAACGGTGAGTATCTTGGATATATAATTATATCGGATAAGATAAAGCCCGCGTCATTTGAGGCAATAAAATCACTTAAAGCATGCGGCGTCAAACACACTGTTATGCTAACGGGCGACCGCACCGAAACTGCGAAAGCAGTCGCCAACGAGTTGTTGATTGATGAATTTTCTTCCGAGCTTTTACCGCAAGACAAGGTTTTGGAGGTTGAACGCTTGCTGAAAACCGTTCCAAATAAAAAGAAGCTTGTCTTTGTTGGCGACGGCATCAACGACGCACCTGTTTTGACCCGTGCTGATATTGGAATTGCTATGGGCGCTTTAGGTTCGGACGCTGCAATCGAAGCAGCCGACATCGTGTTAATGGACGATGACCCCAAAAAGATTTCAACCGCCGTTAAAATCGCACAAAGGACACTAGGGATAGTCAAACAAAACATTGTGTTTGCGTTAGGCATAAAAGCTCTTGTTCTGGTTTTGAGCGCGTTTGGCTTTGCGCCCTTGTGGTTAGCAGTGTTTGCCGATGTGGGCGTTGCAGTAATTGCTATTCTCAATGCAATGAGGACCCTTGGCTAAATGGCAAAATCCTGCTTGCAAAAGCTGTTGTAATGTGTTACAATTTCAATATAAATCAAAAGAACGGAGGCGATTTTGTGCATTTGCAGGAATCGGGACAAATGTACCTTGAAACAATATATGTTCTGACGAGCAAAAGCAACTCGGTCCGTTCGGTTGATGTTTGTGAGCACATGGGCTTTTCAAAACCCAGTGTAAGCCGTGCCGTAGGTCTTTTAAAGGAAGGCGGCTACATCACTGTGGATAATGACGGCTTTCTGCATCTGACCGAGATTGGCAAAGAGCTTGCCGAAAAAATATACGAACGTCACACCATACTTTCAAGATTCCTTATCAGCATCGGTGTTGATGAAAAAACCGCAGCAGAAGACGCCTGCAAAATGGAGCATGATATAAGCGATATATCATTGGCTGCCATTAAGTGTCATATTGAAACACAAAAATAAAGAAAACGGCGGAATGAGATATACTCTTCTGCCGTTTTCTTGAAAAATGGGATAAAATAAAAGGAGAAGCTTTATGGCTATCAGATTGAACGAAGACAAAGAAGTGGTTGAACGCATAAAACAAGGTTTAAAGGCAAAGGACGGCTACTGTCCCTGCCGCGTTTCGAAATCACCCGAATATAAGTGCATTTGCGAAGAATTTAAAGCGCAGATGGCCGACCCCGATTTTGAAGGATACTGCCATTGCATGCTTTATTATAAGTCAAAAGATTAAACAGGAGGATTATATTATGGTTAAAGATTTGAACAGCAACAATTTTGAAGAGTTCGTGTCGGACGGCACCGTTTTGGTCGATTTTTATGCAGATTGGTGCGGCCCTTGCCAGATGATCAAGCCCATCGTTCACGAGATTGCCGAAGAACGCACCGATATCAAGGTTGGTAAGGTTAATGTCGATTTAGACAGTGCTCTTGCAATGCGTTTTAACGTCGCAAGCATCCCTACCCTTTTAGTATTTAAAGGCAGCAAGCTTCATGCTACCATGGTTGGATATCGCACTAAGGATGCTATTCTCCAAGCCCTTGACTGACAACCAAATAACGATCACAAGCCGAAGTTCGATAAATTGAAAAAAGAGGACATTATGGGATACATTGCAAACGACAAAAGATACGATACCATGAATTACAGAAAATGCGGCGAAAGCGGATTAAAGCTTCCCGCAATCTCACTTGGCTTATGGCACAATTTCGGCGACAATGCCAACTATGACAACATGTGTAAAATGTGTTTCACTGCCTTTGATAACGGAATCACACATTTTGACCTTGCCAACAACTACGGGCCTTCAGAGGGCAGTGCCGAAATCAATTTCGGTAAAATACTTCACGGACACATGAAACAATACCGTGACGAAATGATAATCAGCACCAAGGCAGGATATTATATGTGGCCCGGTCCTTATGGCGATTTTGGCAGCAAAAAATATCTCATAGCCAGTCTTGACCAAAGCCTTAAAAGGATGAAACTTGACTATGTTGATATTTTTTATCATCACAGAATGGATCCCGACACACCACTTTATGAAACCATGTGGGCACTTGACAGCATTGTAAAAAGCGGTAAAGCGCTTTACGTAGGACTTTCAAATTACAATGGTGAAGCGATGAAAAAAGCCGCCGATATTTTGAGGGAGCTTCACTGCCCTTTTATCATCAACCAAAACAAGTATTCGATTCTTGACCGTACGGTTGAGAAAAACGGAATTTTGAAAACCGCCATTGACGAAAACAAGGGCATGATTATTTTCAGTCCTCTTGCACAGGGTTTGCTCACCAACCGTTATCTCAACGGAATTCCAAATGACAGTCGTGTGAAAACCGACGGTAGATTTTTAAATGAACGTTCTCTTTCAAGCGAAATGCTGAAAAAAATTGAAAATCTGAATAAAATCGCACAGCAGCGAGGTCAATCCCTTGCGCAAATGGCACTTTCTTGGATTTACAACCGTGACGGTATCACAAGTGTTCTGATCGGCGCCTCAAGGCCCGAACAGATATTGGAAAACCTTAAAATGACCGAGAATCTCAGTTTCACACAAGAAGAATTAAGTGCAATTGATGCTATAGTCCTTTGAACACGAGGCCAAAAATATTTTCTATTAACAAACAAAACCACAAAAAAAGAGCACAGGTTAACCCGTGCTCTTTTTTATTGATTCGAAAAACATTTCACCTACTACGGCTATTGACCTTCGGCTTGTTGCGGCACCTGTGTTTCAGATGCAGACTCTTCTGTGACTTTTTTCGCCTCTTCTTCAGGAGCAGACTCTCCTTCGGAAACGGTTTCCGTCTCGGATTCAGATGCATCTTCCTCAGGTGATTCCACCTCGGTCGGTTGGGACTCTTCTGTTGACGCCGACTCAGGTTCTTCCTCGGTCTCTTCAGGCTGAGGTTCTTCCTCTGCCGGTTCGCTCTCCTCCAAAGCCTGCTCGACTTCCTCAGCAATGGGTTGGGATTGTGGCGCCTCTAACGTCTGTTGCGGTGCATCTTCTGCTACCGGCTGAGGTGCTTCAGCCACAGGTTGAGGTTGAGGTTCAGCTACTGCAACAGGCACTTGCTGTTGAGGTGCAGTTCCTGCTTGAGGCTGAGGTGCGTTCTGCGTTTCTTTAGCCTGCTCTTCAGCGTTAGCTTTTTCTAATACTTCAAAAGGATTATTCTCAATTCGTTTGCGAATAAAATCCAGTCTACTGTAAGTAAGTGTATCATTTCCTTTGAGAATGAGTTCAAACAAGCAGTTAAACGCTGCTTCCAAATCGAGACAAGCGTTAACCTCTTCACCGCCGTATTTAAGGAACAACATTTTATCCATGCTTTCAACATTGATAAAATCACCGCTGTCAGAAGCGAACCACTTTTCGATACGCTTGCCTTCTTTTTCTTTGAGCAACCAGAACAAGTAGTCAAACAAAAGTCGCATTATAATATCATCGAAATTATTTACAATAGTATCGGTGATACCCTTTTCAAGCTCTGTGTCTTCTGTAATATAGATATTTATGCCATCTTCAACATTTGAATCTATAATCGGACTATAGAGTTTAACCAATTCCTCTTGTTCAAAATCAGCTAAACAGCTTCTGTCAGACACAACACTTCGAACAATAATATATTGCTTGATATTAGAGAACAAAGTCTCAAACATTTCATTCAGCAGCACACTAAATGTGAAGGAAAGCTTAAACTTCTCTTCCTGCGACATTGCAGATATGTTTTTGCTTGAAATATTTACAGCGAGAACATTGGTGGACTTGTAGTTTCTTCGGAGACCTTTCTTATTAGAATCAACCTTCTTGTAACCAAATCCGCCTGGAGCAAAACTGATACCGTTATTAAATTCATAGTATCCGTCAGTGTTAACTTCGATATCAGCGCTCAGAAGATTCTTCTTCAATACGCTGTCACAAACCTTCAAAACAGGCAACTTTTTACTGATTCCGTGGTGTACAACATTATTGATTTGACGGCACTGGCGGTAATGCACGCTTACATTATTGCTTGAATAAGCAAGCTCTACAATTCCGTTATCATAGTCGATTTTATCTATCAGATAGTATTTGCCGTCGAAGGATACATATTGACCCTCCAAATAGTTCTGATACAATTCAAACACAGGAATTCGTTTCAAAACTTTTGCAAACTGCTCGGAATCAATAAATGTGATATTTTTAAACAGTCTCTCAGGGAGTTCGTTTTTAACCGATTCAAGCAATTTGTAATATCTTTTGCTTTCCATCGATTTATCCTTACTGATTCGCTGTGAGGTCAAATATGAAGTGAAGAATATGTTGGTGCCGAATGCTCGTTTGGTTAAATCATGAAGCGCTTCTGTTATGAAGCGAACCTGATCGTTCTCGAACGTATTGATTTTTATATCGGTTTGATAATTCTTAATGGCCAAAAGCAATGTTTCTTCTGCGACATTTCCGTAACACAGCTGATTTATCAATCTGTAAACAGAAAGCTTGATGTTGCTCTTAGGAACCGGAAGAATATTACCGATTGCTTCCACGTTTCCAAGGAAGAAGTCCATGTTTGCTACTATATAGTCGCGGAGCAAATACGGTGTAGAAACAACATTCAAGAACATGTTTGATTTTGCATACTTCAACCAATTCAAAAGAACTAAAGCGGCATTGTTGCTTGTGTCGCCGACAACCACAACAGAATTATCGCTAAGGGTTACGAAATTCTCATTTTCGGCAAATGTTATTGCCTCATCGATATTTACTATATCCTTACCTATATACCTGTTAAGCAACGGCTGTGCTGTCTGCAGCGACAGCATTTGGTCGGAGAAGGACTGTGCAGACGAAATAATATCTACATGCTGGATATCGTGCTTGAACGCCGGAACAGCCAACGGTATCAGCTGTCCCAAAAATCTTGCGGCAAAGCCGGGGAGTATTTCTGACTGCAACCATCCTTTTTCGGTGGACCAGAAGTTAGCATTAAAGCTCTTTTCGATCGAGCTGTTTACAATCTGGTAACCAAAATCCCCTCGCATAAATACGTTTGATGCCGTCGGCTTCAATCCGTTGACACGGTTACCAAACAAAATATATTGAACATTGTCGTATCGGTCACTCGAAAGTACCGAAGCAAGAAGATTTAAGTTTAAAGCATTTTCCGAAATAGTTTTATCAACATTGATGCAAAATACCACATCGATGTTTTCAAAAATAGCTTTACTGTTCAATGCCAAATCAACAGTTCCTATGTAAATATCAACATTACTGTCCATTTTGATTGATTCAGTGTTATCATAGCTCAAAACATCGATAACCATGTTTGAGTTTGCAGTGTTAGACTTAATACCAAGCTCTTCAAACCATTTTTCGCATTGTTTCACAGTGCTGTAATTATCGCAAACAAACATCATTCGTTTGCTGGCTGTAAACATGATGTTCACAATCGGAACAATGATATCCGAAAAACCTTGCAGCAAGCAACTTTCAATGATCATATCATCACCCCTCATAACAGGTGACAATATTTTGGAATAAAGGAAGTCGTTCGGCTTGTTGCCGGAAGCAGACTGGGCTATACTTTCAGAAAGCTTATCCCTTTTCTTGGTTTGGGTGATTATACGGCGCTCATATTTATTGGTGACACTGT
Organism: Acutalibacteraceae bacterium; assembly: GCA_045637775.1. Lineage (GTDB taxonomy): Bacteria > Bacillota > Clostridia > Oscillospirales > Acutalibacteraceae > UMGS172. The sequence goes on from JAZUAC010000009.1 coordinate 14,908, forward strand.
AACGGCCCAACAACTGGCGCTGCCATAATCTATGGTACTCCTCATCAAGATCCGCCCAAACAGTGGTTCTTTCTTGGGGAGCATCTTGCTTTTTCTGCATTTTTTTAACTTCATCTTCAAGATGACCGTCAAAATAAACATACAGTTCAGCAAAGAGCAACGGCAATAAAACAAATGCTTCCACAGTTATGGAAATATCAGCGTAATTGTTCACGTTCACAAGATATATAACGCCAAAGCCAACACCTATCAACACCAGTATAACAAGCGTTGAATACTTAAACACCCTTGAAAGGGTGGAATAGTATGGTGAAAGATAAAAAACACCGTTTTTCTCATAATATTGAGCAGGTAAATTATCCTCTAATATATCCGTCGACTTTTTAGAATAAACATGGAAATAAATATAGTATACTGCCTTGTATAAGAAATAAGTCACAAGGATAAACAGCGGAATAATATGGTCAACATGGATTTTTTCTAAAAACTTTTCGGCATCTCTGCTGGCCAACGAAGCCATCCAGGTTCCCAAATAAATCAGAGCACCGGCACCGATATCAATAACCAAAAACACCAAATGATTGTGATGCTTGTATCGATATTCCTTTTTAATGTTTAATGCGCCATAACACGCAAGAATACAAAGCCCAATAAGAGTAGCACCAGTCGCTATAGCGTTGAAAACAAAAAACTCAATCATGGCAGTACTCCTTATCGTGCTTGATAATGAATTTTTCAACAAATCCTATCAGATTACTGTCGATATCGACGTTTTGCTGGTCGTTGATTACCGCCTTGTTTTTAATAGGGTCATCAACAAGTAAATAACTGAGCGGACAGTATAGCGGATTTGTCTCGATGGTTTTTCCGCCTTCCAAACCTTCTAATTTTTCAATTTTAACGAAATCGGCAGAGGAAGTATTTATACCAAGTATTTTGATCAGCATATCGCTTACTTCGGCATGTTCTTTAAGCTTATCATGATGATAACTGAACTGCTTGAATTTGCGGTTTGAAGATATCACCTTGGCGTTGCATTCGTTCACATACTTCTTCATCATTATCAGGTTGTAAACATCCTGAACATATTTAGAAGCTTCGTTGTCATTACGGAAGAGATTGTTGACTAATACCTCGTTTTCACGAACAAGCACGGATAATTTCTTAGCCACCCTTTTCTTCAACAGCGCCGAATAAGCCACTTGCAAAACTGTATAAACCGATACAGGTAAAACCAGCATCAGCAAGCTTATGAACAGCATCGTTTCATCCGGAATATCAGTAAGCTGCAAAATCGGATATGAGCACAGTGAAGTTCCCATTATCAGCAGTGCATTTTTAATAAACGATACACCGCTCAAACGTTTTAACATCATGACCCTAAGCTCTTTGACAGTGTTGTTATATTCCGATTTCAAATTGGGATTGATTGCAATCGACTCTTTGGGACGATATGAAGCAATTTTTTGTTGAAGCTCTTTAATGCTCACCTGCATATTTTCAAGTTCAGCATTTATTTCCAGAATATTGCCCTTTTTCAGCTTTCCGGACAGCTCAGATTCCTTTTGTACTCTGAGTTTGGTGGTCAACTCGCGGATTCTCTTATTGGCATAATCAACACCATTTAAATACCTCTTATACAAGGCATCCGCAAAATGCTCCATCTTTCTGACGTCGCCTTTGTTTGAGAATAAACCAAGCGGCGGTGCAGGAGGAAGCTCCGGCTTTCTCATTTCCATAGCCAAATTGAAAGTTCTGGGTGCAAACTCTTCATATTCTATCTCATTATTAGTGAATTTTCCGAGTTTATCCAGCTCGGTTTTCAGTTTAGAGTTATAAGAGTTTAACATTTTTGAAAGATTGGCATCGTTCAAAATGGTGGTGATTTCCCAATGGTTTTCTCTCCCGATGGTATAACCACCCTCAAACACGAGTTTAGTATCGTTGGTTGCCAAATAAATCAGCACAGCTATTATCTCTAACTGATGTCTGAACAACAAGACCTCATGGTGTATCTTTGTGTTTTTATCGTTCAATCCAATATGAAGAATGCTGGCTTCTCTTTCACGGTAAGTGGAAACCTCCATTTTAAAGGCATCGCGAAGCAATTCAGACGGACTCTGTATAGAATTCACTGAGTTTGCGTTTTTGTACAACGAGGTTTCAAAATTAGAGGAAACCACCTTGAAAACTCTGTTCAAACGCAAAGCATACCACGAAAGATCGCTGTATTTTTGACTGATTACTGCAGTTTTTGCATCAAAAAATTCGCTCAAACCATTTTTGAAATCAGCAACGACCTTTTTTGTATCCTTAATCGAAATACCGTCTGACGACACGCTGCTATTTCTTATTTCATACCAAACAAGGTCTATTTTTTGAAGCTCTTGCTCAGTAAATAAAATTTCCGAATAATCGCTGTATGTCTCGTTCGATGCAAGGTATCCTTTTGAATCAAACTCTATCGCTAATTTTATATTTTCATCATTGGGAACACCATCGTAACTTCTTTTGACACTGTCTAGCGAGAAATAAAACAGCTTATTAAAAGAATAGTTCTGCTGCAACGGTTTAATAATATTCTCTTTTATTTCATGAATATTTGCGGCAATACTGTTCCGGATTGGATCTTTTTGCTGGTCTGCCATATCGTATAAAACGCAAAGGCTATACGAGCTTGCATGATGGTCGAACAAAATATTCTGTACACGGGATTTCAACTCAGCATAGTTAAAATCCATATCATCCACCTTTAAAGGGTCGTTGGCAAAAACAAGTGTACCCTCGCTCTTCAACTGGTAGAAAAAGCTCTCAAACAGATTGAAGCCGACCATTTTTCTGCTAAGGTCTATAACTATTACCATTTCAATACCTCCCAGGGCACATATCGGTAAGATATGTGCCTGGTTTTTCAATATCTGTTACATATTTCCAATTTTGTTTTTGATCTGACCGAGAGACTCTGCATATACCATGCTATCCTTATTGAGCTTTTCTTCCCAATAAGACGATTTAATGAGACTCTCGAGCACCCTACTGCAGTTGATCTTCAAATCAAAGTCGCCCTGACCGAAGCAGTAAGGCTTAACAGCCTCTTCTATAACCTCATAAAGTGCGGTATAAAGCAGACGGTATTTTTCCTTATAATTTTTATCGTCCTTCTCAATCTGAGTTGACTCGCGCTCGAAGTTAATAAATACGTCCACGATATTTGTACCTTCATCATAGCCGTAAACCTTAACATCGTTAAGCTTTTTAATCAAATCGGTTTCGATCACGCTGATATCACGGTTGGAGTTTCTCTGTGCGTTTTCACAGTATTTCTCAAACTCTTCCATAACATTTCTTACAAGGTCGGGGTTACCGGACAATGCTTTGTACATATTCTTAATCTTGCCGTCAACAGAGCTGCCTTGGAAGCTGATGGCGGTGGGCATACCGTCAAACACAGAGACAAACTGTGTAACATCGGCCGCACTGTCAGACTGCTTAACAACAAAGTTCTTGTTGGCAACACCGATAACAAAAGCCTTTGCAACATCGTTCATATTCTTGAGATATACCTCATCGTTAATGTCGCGAAGTGTAAGGTGCCATCTCTTATCGATATGAGGAGTGATTGCGGTACCGCCATAGCTGTTTGTTTGACCCTCTTTAGAGATGTTCTCAACAACATGTTTGTAAGCGGTATAATACTCACCGTCGGGAGCGTTATTCTTACCTGCCGAGAACTTGAGGAAGTCGTTTACCATAAGTCCGTAACGTGCAGTGACGAACAAGATACTGTTATTAAACAAAACGGGAGATGAAACAATATTATTGGCCGCAAGTTTTCCGACCGAGGTTTCTTGGATAAGCTTGGAAATAGTGCTTGTCTCATCGGGAGACTCGGTTGCTGTACGGCAGTTGTCGCTAATACCCCAAACATTGATATCGCTTGACTCTTCCGACTTGGGTGTCCAAGGACATACAGAATCAACCAGTTCACCAAGACGAGCCTTGATGTATTCCTGCTTGTTGGCAGAATTTCCGCTGAAATCAGCCTCTCTCTCTAGAGCCTGCATGATGTTAATGTCAAGTTCCTCTCGGACGGTACTGTTAGCGAGCAATCTCTCACGGCAGCTCTTGACAATAAGGTCGTTGAACAGCTTATCATAGCTGACAATCTGACCAATAGCGTTATTAACCTTCTTCTGGAATCCGCTAAACAACGCGCTATGCATTTCTTCCGAAAGAGCACCCGAAAGGATACTGGTCTTAACATCGTCGGGAATAGTTCTCCAAATCTGTTCCTTATACTTCTGATTTGCCAAAACATAAAGATTGGTAGTTCCCTTGGTGTCGTCATGCTTAACAAGAAGGCTGCTGATATGCTTTTCAACCTCATATTTCTGGTCCGAAAGACGGCTGAACATCTTCTCGTATTCGCCAATCAAGACCTCTAACAGCTTAATTGAACGCTCATAATATGCTGACTTGAGGCTATCCTGGCAATATGCTTCAAGCAGTTTGAAATGCACACCTGCTTTATGTGCATAATCCTCCTTAAAGTTCTTGAAGTTTTTGCCGAACAGGCCCTTGCTTCTGACAACCTCTTCTGCCTTTTTAACTGCATCAACAGCAGTGCCGTTTTGAGCATTGAAAGGTCTTTCCTCGCCTCTCTTGAGCTTGTTGGCAGCATCAATAATTCTGTTGTCTAAATCAATCTTTGCCTGTTTAAGGTTCTTATGTGTCTTATAAAGTAAATAACGAATACCGACCGAATTGATAAATGTTTCCTTATCGCGGAGGAACTCATTGAGAATGCTCTTGTCGTTTTCCGAATAAACACCCCAGTCAGCATTAGCCTTGGACTCGGCTTTGCTCTGTGCCTTGCCTTCAATCATCATTCTGAACTGGCGGAAGCGGTTCTCACAGTTTGCAACAACACTTCTTATCTTTTCGGCAGGCAGGTTAGAGAATGAGCCGGGTCTGATATAGCAAGCAGCAACCTGATTTCTGAATTCCTCGTCGGTATTATAAATAGAAATGATTTCTGCATCGATAGCGGCCTGCAATTTCTTGACATTGTCACTTATCTCGTTATCGTTATCATCAAATTCGGTCAGCGAAGCCTTGATTTGTCCAAAGAAGTTATCGGTTGTGGCAAGAGACTCAAAATTGGTAATGTAAACATTCTCACGGTCAGGCATCTGATCGTCGATACCGTTCTGTATATTACGGTTATACTTATCCATTTCAGAACGGTAAATCTGGTCAATCTTCAACAACTGATTGTCAAGACTGCTTGCCAACACTTTATACACATTGTAATCAACGATATCATCATAAGGATACTTCAACTCGCCGATACCGACGCCGCCGTAAATGTTACGGCCGCCCTTCTTAACGATATCTTTAATCTCATTACAATAAATAGAGTAAAGTCTGTCAGATACGGGACCGAAGACTTGAAGGTAAAGGTTATTCTCGATCATATCGATATAATCCTTGAAGCCTCTCAAAACGCGGCCCTTTGTATCTTCCTTATCATAGAAGAAGCAATAGTCGTAAGGCCAGCTCTTGAGTGCGATATCACGCATACCGCTTGCATTCAACTGGTTAGGCTTGTACTCAAGATTGATGCTCGAGCCATCACCGCCCAACGACATGATCATTGCGTTCAATTCTTTCATAGCAGCATAAGCATTTGAATAAACATTCTCTTGCGCTGCAGGAGTAATTGCGCCTTTGAGAACGTCGGGAAGAATAAAGGTTCCCTGAATCTCAATTCTGTCCATGCCGCTTACTTGGCTCTCAAAAACCTCACGTATGTAGAGAGGAATCTGCAAGAACATACCGGAGCCGGTGCCGCCCATCATAGACGAAACGATCATTACACGAAGGCCGTTTTCGTTTGTGGTACCGCCAAGTCTGAAAAGTCTCTCTCTTACTGCAGAAACGGGGGTCAGCTTACCTGCGCTCATAGCAGAGCGAAGTGCCAATCTGGAAACAGCACGAATCTGACCTGCACCGTTCAGCATCTGCATTTTTTCAACCAAAGGATGCGAAGGGAACCAGTCTCTTGCAGTGGGGTCATTATCCAACGCATATTTAACAGTACGGTCTGTACTTGTTTGAATTTTACATTCGGGATTGATGTTGTGAAGCTTTACCTGAGAGTTGATATCGGTATCAAAAACCAAAGCCTCAACATTTTCTGCCATGCCTGAGTTTTTTAATCTACCATAAACATTATCTACTATTTCCGAGCCAATACCGCCCAAACCTATGAGCAGTACCGGAACATTCTTGTATTCTTCGTTCATTTCAAAAACTCCTTCTCAATCAAAAAAATTTATCATCTGAATTATTGCCAGTGCCGGAATCATTTCCACCAAACAAATCATCTGAATCATCAAATCCGCCAAAGTCGTCACCAAAACCGTCATCACTTCTGGAATCTGAATATATGTAAACAGTTTCTCTGTTTGATTCAACAATCCTCAAAACACTTCCCAGAGGCAGATCAAACTTCGAAGTGCCTTCTTGGATTGGCTCACCGTCAAGCAGTGCACTTTGTCCTGAATAAAAATCGTTGATAACGGTTATCCTGTTCTTGTTGGATGTTGCCTTCAACGACAAATCACTGCCTGAACCCTTTTCAGCCACATAAGGAAGCAGTCTTGTGAAAGCCTTAACATATATCGCTTCTGCTTCGCCGTTAGCTTGAATGTGGTATTTCCTACTCGGAATTCTCTTTTTAACACCGGGCAAATAACCGATTATGATAATAACTAAAATCAGTAACAGCACCGGAATAAGGTATTTTAAAATGCTGTCTTTGATGTAGAATGACAACTTTGTCGGTTTTGAGGATTCATCATATTCAGTAGTTACGGTTATCTTAGAGAAAAGCTCTCCGGTAGTAACAAACATGTCTGACTTGGTTTGCTTGCATGAAATCTCGAGTGCATGTTTGCCTTTATATTCAACAACTTCCTTTTGCAATTCAACGCCATCCATTCCCTCGGCATCAAATTTCAAATTTTTAAGTTCTTCTTTAGACAAATATTCCCCGTCGCCCAAAACCAAAACAGTGTAAATAACCTTACCGTCAAAATCACCAAGTTCAAGTTTATCGGCTCGGTCCGCTTTAACCGTTTTCAGTGTAATTTGCCTTTTTATAGGTGTCAACGTAACCTCTGTCACACAATCTTTTTGCCAATTCAGCACATACTGATTACTGGTTACATTGATTTTAACAACCGATTTTTCGGTCTCTTTATAATCTTTATCGCGATAGAATTTGATGTCAGCCGGCACATCATTGCGAAGCTTGACCGATAACTTTCCGTTGTCATCCGCAAATATTCCGTTCACGCTGGCGGTAATGCCTTTAGGCATATCTTTAAATTCAAAACCGCAAATACCGTTTATCGCGCCTCCCGAAACGGTATAGGTAATTGTTCCGATTTCTTCAAAGTCGCCGCAACGCTTGTAAGAGATATCAAACGAATTCTTTGATATAGTCGCTGTGGTGTTTTCAATCACCTCAATAGGATAAATATTAACCACATCGGATTTAGATCTGAAATAACCCGGCAAAGTAATAATCGAATATGCAAGGTTACTGCCGGACTTGATTTTGAAAGAACCGTAGAAAGTATTGTCATTTGAATTATATTCCATCACAATACTCTGATCGTTAACGATCAACTGTGCATACAAATCTTTTGCCCAATTCTTCAAATTAATAGGGCTGTTATCGATACAACTGGTTACCGTTGCTGTAAACTCAACCAAATCGCCTTCGACAAGCGACGCCTCATCAAGATCTTTTATCTCTTCTCCCGCTTTGTTTAAAACCTTGAAATCAACATTCACTGCGGAATCGGTCAAGATCTTGAAATTTTTGCTTCCTGTGTTGATCGGAGACTCGAATTTAACTACTATCTGACCGGCAGGTATGAAATTGGAACCGTCGCTTTCACAATGAATGGTTCGTGAGGTAAGTGTTCCCTTACCGGGCTTTTTAGCAGAAAAGTCAGATGTTACCTTGACTTTTGCACCGTTAACCGAAACCGATTCGATACCGACACTCTGGTTCTGTTCGTAAACGATAAATTTCTTCAAAGGAAAAGCTGATGTAAACATTATACCTTTACCGTCAGCCGTTGTGGTTACGCTGATATCGGTACTTTTGCCGCCCTGCCCAATAATAAGTCCCGAAACCTCAGACATCGCATTTACGATATCATCACTGCTCGAGGCAGTAATCAGGTGATTGCCGGTGACACTCGTCCAATCCTGCTTAACCGAGTTGGGAACCTTCTTACCAACTGCAACAAAGATGCCTTCAAATTTACTGTTACCCATGGAATCTTTCAATTCATTGAGGTAATTGGTCATATTTGAAGGGTAGCCGTTTTCAAAACTACCGTCGGTTATAATAACCAGCCAAAACTCAACCGACTGAGAATCGGCGTACTCAGATTTCTTTGACTTTAGCCAGTCAACCGATGTTTGTACCGCAGTGAAAGGTGTACCGCCGCGAGCGCCCCAACCTTCAACCGACTTGATACCTTCAGCGCGTGATGCCGTCGTTGATAAATCGAATCCGACTACCTGAGTCGGGCTGGACATTTTAACAACGCTCAACTCATCCTGTGGGTTCATCAATCCAATCATGTTCTGCAATGAATAACTTGCATATGCCCAATCTTCGTTTTGGTTGTTCATACTGCCCGAATCATCGTAAACAATACTGATAATTTTCTTTATTGTTTTGTTTTCTTTGTTCTCTGTCGCACTCACATTCATCGCACAAACAGAAAAAATCAGAATCAATATAAGAACTACACAACTCAATCTTTTTGCCATCGTCTAACTCTCCCCCATACGGTTTATTCTGCTTTAAGATTTTTTTACTTTGACATCAATAGCGCACACTTCATTAGAAAACATTTTTCCGTCAAACGATTTAACCACCGCGTCACCCGGCAGGTTACTGCATCTTGCATATTCAAGCATTATAATCGTTCTGATCGAGTGAAGCGCTTGCTCGTCAAGTTTATCGTTTATGTCATCAATGGTTATTCCCGAAACCGATTCCAAATCTATCTCAGTAATATGCTTACCGTCATTAAGTCTGTCAATCAGTTCTGTCGGAAATGCAGACAAATGTCTAATCATCGAATGTGTTGATTTGTTGTAATCAAAAAATAAAATCAGTGAAAGATACGTGCTCCACGACATGTCTCTTGATTTTCTCTCAATAGATCCGTATGTCTGCCTTGAAATGCCAATCAACTTAGCCAAATCATCCTGCGGAGCTCCCGTTTTGGCTCTTAGAGCAGGAAGCTCATTTGCGAGAGCATCAATGAAGCGCTTTTTTTCGGCTTCTGTAATCCTCCACTTGGCTTTACTTTCCATTTTGAACTCCTCTGATCTTTTTCGCAAAGTATTTTACTTTAAGAAATAGTTTTTATATATAAAGACACCTTTATTATACACATTATACAAATTGGTGTTGAATTTGTCAACGATTTTATGTCATTTTAAATCGAAAAAGCAAGGATTTATAGTATTATGGTCTTTATCTTAACAATTGTTGTTTATTCTCCGTCAAAATCATAGTCATTAGGGGGTCATTGAATGCCAAGAAGAGGCGAAAATATATACCATAGAAAAGATGGTAGATGGGAAGGCAGATATATTAAATCATACGCTGCCGATAAAAAGGCGGTATATGGATATGTATATGCTAACACTTATAACGATGCAAAGCAAAAGTTGTTATCAGCACGGAATGCTGTTTCAAACAGTAAAGTGAATTTTTCTGAGTTTTCGTTCAATCAAATAGTTACATGTTGGTTAAACAAAAAACGAAATTCTGTAAAAGTTTCAACAATTACTCGATATGAAACTAAGATATATAATCACATTTTGCCGATATTTGCCAACTATAAAATAAGCGAAATAACGACTCTTATATTGGAAAATTTCGTTTCAAGTTTATCAGCAAAGGAAAACATTCGTTCTAATACTACATTTTCTTCAAAGACAATTGCCGATACTATTGCTATATTAAAATCAATTCTTAAGTATGCAAAACAATTCGAATGTGTACTGCATTGTGACTTGGAGTGCTTGAAAATCAAAGCTGAAACAAAAGAGACAAAGGTATTAACCAAAGAAGAACAAATTCTAGTCAATAATCAACTATCACAAGCGGATGATTATACTTCAGTTGGAATACTAATATCGTTATATACAGGTATCCGTATTGGTGAATTATGCTCTTTGACGATTGATGATATAGATGTTTCGATAAGCAAAATGCATATTTGGAGAACCTTACAGCGAGTTCCGGACAGATCATCACAAACAACAAAAACAAAACTGGTATTCACTGAACCAAAAACAAAAAAATCAAAGAGAGATATTCCATTGCCTTATTTTGTGATTGAAAAAATTAAAGATATGAAATACTCTTCCGGATGCTTTTTGTTGTCTGGGACAACCGTTCCCGTAGAACCAAGGACATTAGAAAATCGATACAATAAATTTATGGCGGAACTAAACATTGCGGACACCACATTTCACACATTGCGGCATACCTTTGCGACTCGTTGTGTTGAGGCACAATTTGATATTAAAACTCTCAGCGATTTGCTTGGTCATTCTTCTGTAAACATCACACTTAATAGGTACGTCCATTCTTCTTACGAACTGAAGGTGGAAAACATGAAGAAGATAAAGTTTTCATTGTGATTAGCCGTCAAAAATATAGTCAAAAAAATAAAAAGCCTTTTGCACAAGGATAATAGCCGTCTTTCTTAAAGTAAAATACTTTGCGAAAAATTTAAATAAGATCTTTTCTGTATAAACAACAAAAATGCATAAATCCGGTAAAAACGGACAATAGAACCCCCCCTTATGGTAGAATAAAAGTACTACCACAAGGGGGATTTTGTATACCAAGCAAATGCAAAAAATCAAACAATACAAAACCGAAATATTGGAACTGAAAGCAAAACGAGAAAAATGAAAAGGTCATCCTCGAAAAGACTGAAATGAATTGCAAACAAAGAAAAATACATTGAAATTCATTTTCGCCACGAGCTTCGGCAGATACCCTTACCATCGGTGGTAACGCATTTTCGCCAGGAAAATTCTCTGTCCGCCGATTACGGATTTCGACAGTCCGCCAACTACACGGTCAGTACGGCTCTGTCCGCCGCCCATTGTTAGTCCCACAGCAGCCTGTTGCACGACGAAAAAGCACGTCTGCCATTACTGCCAGACGTGCTTTGTTATATCGTGTTATGAATTTTTTGAAAAAAGGAGGAATTAGCTATACATAAAACTACACCTTACCGCAACATATTCCATAGAATAGGTGTCACGGCAAAAGAGTGTTAAATCATAATCCGTACTAATAAGCCAATTATTCTCGGCACTTTCGGAACGGTCAACTCGGCTAACGGTATAGGAAAACTGTGTTCCTGTCATATCCGTTACGATGATAACGGTTCCGTTGTCGATTTTGTCGCAGAATGAAAATTGACGAGAGTTGTCTGCACCGCCAATGACTAACGAGTGATCATAGCAACTACCGTAAAATCGAGCCGGTGAACTATAAAGTTTTTGACTGTTCCACGCATCTGCCACCGGCAATGTAAGATTTAACGAGGGAATTTCTATTAACGCTACATAGTCTACATCATTGATCTCCAAAACCGGCATGTTAGGATTAGGAGATATCCCGGGTACACCCACTGTCCTTTCAGGTAATAATTCGTTCATTCTCGTTACCACTTTTCGGCTTTCATTAGCGCCGATATGTGTGCGAATCTGAAGGCCGACAATTAGAGAAAAGCTAATGACCACCAAAGAGATACCCAAAACAAGAATGATTGGGAATTTTCTTTTTTTCATTGCTCCTTATGCCTCCTGTTGTATATACCAAGAACAATCAGCATAATTCCGGATATACACATCAGCATAATATACAGCGTTATATTGGAGGTGTCTCCGGTCTGGGGACTGTCCGGAATATCTGTAATAGATTTATGCGTATTGATAATGGAAAAGCTATTGCCGTTCTGTTGCACTGTTACAGTATAGGCATCGGGCGTTGCACGTTCCACTACAGTCCATTTGCTGTGATCTTCATCAGATACATACCAAACATAAGACCAATTGTTACTTGCACCCAGAATCTGTGTTTCCCACAATTCACCGTCTTTGTAAATATCTACTGTAATCTCCTCAGGCCGTTCTGTCTGTTTTCCTGCATCTTGCCAAAGCTTTGTGACTCTGTATTCGGTTTTGGGAACATAATCCACACACTTGGGCTTTGCTTCAACATCATAGTCAAAAGAGCCATCTGGCTGAGGGGTAGGAAGGTAAACCATAAATTGGTCAAATACATAGGTGCCACTGTTGTTTTCTGCAACCACCTCACTCACGAGGTATAAGCCTGTTTCCAAATGTTCAAAGGCTGCAGTTCCGGTATCGTTTGTCGTTGCCTCTCGATAGGGCATAAGCTGATCGGCAACAATATACGAACTCAGTGTAACAGCGGTGTTTTTCCACTGCTCTTGCACAGTGATATTGTGAATGTTGATCGGGTATGAGGAAAACGGCTCTATCAGTTCAAATGTACCGTCCGGAAAAGCCTCAGCGACGCGGTAGATGCTGATTGATAAATCGGAAAATGCCTGTTCCTCTTTTTGGTAATGTAGCGTCAAGCTTGCATCTGCCGTGGGATCCAAAGGAGTTGCTGCTTGTACAGATAGCGGACAAAACATCACCATACATAAAGCAACCAAGCATATTAAAGGTGTAATATGTTTTCTCATAACTTCTCTTCTCCCAAGGTTTCTTTCTTTACAGGTGCAAACATAACATAAATCAGCAGCACAAAAATGATCGGAAGCGCAAC
>JAZUAC010000010.1:0-10932 GCA_045637775.1 Acutalibacteraceae bacterium
CTCATCATCGCCAAACGATGCGATAACATCATCATAGAGAGAATAGGGAGAGGTCACGCCTGCGTTAATCATGTTACCCTTGTAAAGCTTGAGCTTAACATCACCGGTAACATTTTCCTGAGTCTTGTCAACAAAAGCCGAGAGTGACTCACGCAAAGGAGTGAACCACTGACCGAAATAAACAAGCTCGCCAAACTTCTGTGCAACCAGCTTCTTATAGTGCGAAGTATCTCTGTCAAGAGTGATGGTCTCCAAAACCTCGTGTGCTTTGTAAAGAATAGCGCCGCCGGGAGTCTCGTAAACACCGCGGCTCTTCATACCAACGAGTCTGTTCTCAACGAGGTCAAGCAATCCGATACCGTTCTTACCACCGATTTCGTTAAGGGTTTCAACAATCTGCAAAGCATCCATCTCAACGCCGTCAACTGCGGTGGGGATACCCTTTTCAAAGTGAATGGTAACATAGGTAGGAGTCTCGGGAGCCTGTTCAGGTGAAACACCTAACTCAAGGAAGCCTTCCTTATTATAAAGCGGCTCGTTTGCGGGATCCTCAAGGTCCATACCCTCATGAGACAAGTGCCATACATTCTTATCCTTAGAGTAGTTAGTCTCTCTGTTGATCTTCAAGGGGATGTTGTGTGCCTCAGCATACTCAATCTCTTCCTCACGGGACTTGATGTCCCACTCTCTCCAGGGAGCGATAATCTTGAGGACAGGAGCAAATGCCTTGAGGGTCAACTCAAAACGAACCTGGTCGTTACCCTTACCGGTACATCCGTGGCAAATAGCATCAGCGTTTTCCTTCTTGGCGATCTCTGCCAAAGCCTTTGCAATGCAAGGACGTGCATGAGAAGTGCCGAGCAAATAAGACTCGTAATCTGCACCTGCTTTAAGGCAAGGCCAGATATAATCCTCGATATATTCCTTTTTAAGGTCGAGAACATAAAGCTTGGAAGCACCGGTTTTGAGAGCCTTTTCCACAAGACCGTCAAGCTCGGTTCCCTGACCGACGTCACCCGAAACAGCAACGACTTCACAGTTGTTATAGTTCTCCTTGAGCCAAGGAATGATGATAGAAGTATCAAGTCCGCCCGAATAGGCAAGTACTACTTTCTTAATCTCTTTCATTATAAGAATCTCCTTTTTCGGGCATCGCCCGAGCAAAATATTTATCATAAACACAATTATACACTGTAAAATGAAAAAATCAAGTCTTTTTTGAAAGTTTTTGCAAAAATATTCATATTTATGCAATTTTTATGAATATTTATGTATTTTTATACAGTTTTTGTGATTTTCACCGTTCCAAGTCAAAAACGCAAAATCCCAAGCATAAATATAAAACCCACAGTTTAACACACAGTCCCAACTTCAAAACAACAAATTTGTAAACTTTTGTTTGCAAAACTTGAAGTTTGCTCTTGATTTTTGGAATAAAATATGATAATATATCAATATATTCGCAACCTGTGGTTTCCAAAACTTCAATTTAAACTTGCTTGAATGTTATTTGTGATTTTGCTATGATATTAAGGTGAAATGGCGCAAAAATATTATAAAGCCGTTTAAAAATGAGTTAAGTTCCCCTAATATTTATTTAAAGGAGAAAAATTATGACTATAGGTGAAAAAATTACCGAGCTTCGCGTTGCGGCCGATATTTCGCAGGAACAGCTTGCCGAAAAAATCAATGTATCGCGTCAGTCGGTTTCCAAATGGGAAATGGGTCAGGCTTTGCCCCAAATCGATAAGGTTTTACAGCTTTGTGAGTTGTTCAATGTCTCGACCGATGAGCTTTTGCACGACAAGATTACCATCGAGCCTGCAAAGAGCAACGCTCCCAGAAAATTAAAGTACTTTGGTACCGACGGTTTCCGCGGTGAGGCTAATCTCAACCTCACCTCTATGCACGCTTACAAGGTCGGCCGTTTCTTAGGTTGGTACTTCTCTTCTCCCCTCTCGGGCTGTCAGAAGGCTAACTACCGTCCAAAAATAGTAATCGGTAAGGATACCCGTCGTTCAAGCTATATGCTTGAGTACTCCATTGTTGCAGGTATCACTGCTTCGGGTGCCGATGCTTACATGCTCCATGTAACCACCACGCCGAGCGTTTCGTATGTCACCCGTCAGGATGAGTTTGATTGTGGTATCATGATTACCGCATCGCACAATCCTTTCTATGATAACGGAATTAAGGTTATCAACCGTTTCGGTGAAAAGCTTGACGATGCTACCACCCTGCTTATCGAAGCTTATATTGACGGTGATTTGGATGAGTTGGGTGTTACCGGCAACGACCTTCCCTTGGCTACCCGTGAGCGTATCGGTTGCATCGTTGATTATGTTGCAGGACGTAACCGCTATGTTGCATACCTCATCTCGGTTGCATCACATTCTTATAAGAACCTTCGCATCGATCTCGACTGTGCAAACGGTGCTTCCTGGATGATTGCAAACCAGGTATTCGGTGCTTTGGGTGCACAGACAACCGTAATCGGTAATGAGCCTGACGGTCTTAATGTCAATAACGGCATCGGCTCAACCCATATTGAAAAGCTTTGTGCTTTGGTTAAGGAAAAGCACCTTGATTTGGGCTTTGCTTTTGACGGTGACTGTGACCGTTGTATTGCTGTTGACGAAAACGGCAATGTTGTCGATGGCGACAAGATGCTCTACATTCTCGGCAAGCGCTTGATGTCTCGTGGAATGCTTAACGATAACACTGTTGTCGGTACCGTGATGTCTAACAGTGGATTTGTTGCAAGCCTTAAAGAAGCCGGCATGAACTATGCCGAAACCGCAGTTGGCGACCGTTTTGTTTACGAGTGCATGCAGGAAAATGACTACGGTCTCGGTGGCGAGCAGTCGGGTCACATCATTATGAAGAAGTATGCCACAACCGGCGACGGTTTGCTTACCGCTATCATGGTTGCAGAGGAGATTTGCGATTCAAAGCTTAGTTTGGCAAAGCTCGCCGAGCCTGTAAAGCTTTATCCCCAGCTCACCAAAAATGTTCGCGTTAAGGATAAGACCGCAGCCGTCACCGATGCTGATGTTTTGGCCGAGGTTAAGGCAGTTGAAGAGCTTATTAACGGCAAGGGTCGTGTACTTCTCCGTCAAAGTGGTACCGAGCCTGTTGTCCGCGTAATGGTTGAAAGCGAAGAAAAAACAGAAGAATATGTTGACCGTGTGCTTAACAAAATAATAGCAAAGGGTCACAAAGCAGAATAATTTAAAAGGAGAATTTTTATGAAGTTCATTTCAGTAAAAACCTATGAAGAGTTGAGCGTAAGAGCAGCCGACCTTATCGCAGCACAGATTATCATGAAGAATAACTGTGTTTTGGGATTGGCAACCGGTTCTTCTCCCGTTGGCACCTACAAGAAACTTATCGAAAAGGTGAATAACGGCGAAATTTCCTTCAAGGATGTTACTTCTGTAAACCTTGACGAGTATGCAGGTCTCGACGGCAGTCACGACCAGAGCTACCGCTATTTTATGAACGACAACCTCTTCAATCATGTTGATATCGACAAGGCAAAGACTTATGTTCCTAACGGTTGTGCAGAAGACCTTGTAAAAGAGGGTGAGGAGTACGATGCTCTTATCAAGTCCTTGGGCGGCATCGATTTGCAGTTGCTTGGTATCGGTCTCGACGGTCACATCGGCTTTAACGAGCCTGAAGCAGTTTTCACCGCTGCTACCCATCCCGTAAAGCTTGACCCCTCGACCATTGAGGCTAATGCACGATTCTTCGCTTCTAAAGACGACGTTCCCACCAGTGCAATCACCATGGGTATGATGTCTATCATGCAGGCAAAGAAGATTTTGTTGGTTGCCAACGGTGCTAAAAAGCTTGAGGTTATCAAGAAGGCTATGGAAGGTCCCGTAGACCCCATGATGCCCGCATCTATTCTCCAGCTCCACCCCGATGTAACCATCATCTACAGCGAGAATTGATAAAGCAAAAACAAAATCAGCAAAAAACTGAATTGCAATAATTTAAGAAGCTCCCCTTGTCAGGGGAGCTGTCACCGAAGGTGACTGAGGGGTAGTAGGGACAGGCGTCCTCGACTGTCCGTATATCTTCTCTCCCTCAGTCTCGCATACGCTCGACAGCTCCCTCATCAGAGGGAGCTTCTTTTTGTTTAATGTAATATTTACCTTTAAATCCCGTTGATTATATCAATATTATAACCATAAACATCAACCTTGTCGAAACCGTCAAGCGGATTGTAGGATATAACCTTTGTTTCGCCCTGCAAAAGGTCGATATAGTTGTCCTCAAAGAATACGTCACCGTCAAGTGCAACACCTATTGCAACACCTGCCTTGCAGGTTACGGTCACAGTCTGCGCATTGCGGTCAACCTCAACCTCGATTTCGGCCTTAGGCAGATTTAGTGCCTTCAACCAATCGGGATACCAACGTCCACGGCTTATCATCTGTCCGTCGCGGTAAAGCTCAAGGAACACAATAACATTCTTGTCACCGTCGGGCTCGAGAGCCGACTCATCCACCGTCAAAAGCAACTGATTTGTATTGCTCTTCATGTTGAATCGACCGTGATTAACCTCATTAAGCTTAGATGCAGAAGCTTGATACAGCTTTACCTTGTACTCATAGCTGCCTGCGTTAAAGCCGTGGTTAAGCGCAATAAACTCCAACTTGCCGTCAGAAGGTTTGATAGTCGCGGCAACCGAAGCACCTGAATATTTGGTGGCATACCAGCCTGCCTTGGGCACACCGTAGAAATCTACCAAAGCATAGCCAAGTGCCGGCCAACAATCGTTATACATCCAGTAAAGAATGCCCGAATTGTACCAATTTGAGCGTCTTGCACCCTCTAAAACATATCGTGCCCACTCATATTGGAGATACGACAAAAGGTAAATATCGCGGAAACGGTCGTCAGACCTGCCAACTATAACCTCGGTATTCTTTCTCAAACGGTCGTGCACCGACAAAAGACCCGCAGGCTCGAAATACATATTGTTTTTGATGTGGTAATCGGTCACATCACTCATATCGTCCAAAATATCCTCTTCCGAGAGGAATTTTCTCAAAGATGTGGGCAACGGATAACCCTCAACGGCACTTTCGGTGGCCATTCTGCCAACCTTGTCAAACCATGTGGGGTCGATCTTTTCGGCGCCTCTGAACCACCATGTAAGATGGTCGTCTCCTATCGTTGGGTCGGTGTTTTCCTTGCCACCCCAAGAACAACATGGTCTGAAAGGACGATTGGGGTCAAGCTCATTGAGAATAGGACGGTAGGACTTGTACTGCAACGCCATATTTTTCATGTTGGGGTCATCCCAATCAAAGCCGTCGCCGTTTTCGTTGTTGCCAAACCAAGCTACCAACGAGGCATGATTTCGCAGACGAATAATATTGGCTCTGATTTCCTTGTTAAAGCTTTCAACCCACCAATCAAGGTCATCGGGGTACTTTCCGCAAGCCAAAAGGAAGTCCTGCGTTACCAAAATACCCAATTCATCGCAAATATCGTAGAACTCATCAAGCTCATAAAGGCCACCGCCCCAAACGCGGAGCAAATTCTGATTGCCCTTGACGGCAAGCTCTAACAATTTGCGGTACTGTTCACCCATACCCGACACAGGGAACGGTGTGCAGGGTACCCAGTTGCCACCCGTTGCAAAAATCCGTTTACCATTGACCAGCAAAATAAAGCTTTCGCCTTTGAGCTCATAATTTTCCAAGACTTCCTTTTCGGTAACGGCATCGCTGATAGGACTATCGGTCTTTTCCTGCTTGCCGCGAAGCTCGTTGGTGCGTCTTTCCCAATCCGAGCCTTCTTCATCACGCAGACACTCGAAACGCACGGTACGGATACCGATTTTGTGCGTTTTTTTATCAAGCTGGTTGCCGTCTTTCGAGAACAAAGCAACCGAAACGGTATACAAAGGCTGTTCGCCATAGCCATGAGGCCACCAAAGCTTGGGATCCCTCAAATCAGCCTGCAGATACATAGTGTCCATAAACACACGACCTGTCAAATCCCAAACATTAGCTCCATCGGGGTCGGTTATGTCAATTGTAAATCGGCAACCCGATGAAACGGCATTGTCGGTCTCAATTTTAAAGTTAATCGAGGCACTTGTGTCGCAAATGTCGCGAACCTCGGTGAAAACATCCGAAATCGTGGCCTCGGGCAAAAATGCCAGCTCAACATCCTGCCAAATACCTGCTGTTACATAACGGTCGACCCAATCCCAGAAGAAGGTGCACTGCAAACGCCTTATCATGGCACGGTCGTGACAGAAAGCAGCACGGTACTTGGTGGTATCGGGCTTGGGTGCAATGGGTTTGTAAGGATGCACCACGACCGAAAGCTCGTTAGTACCAACCTTCAAAGCATCTGAAACACATACGGAATACGGTACAAACATATTGTCCGAGGTTAAAATCTTTTGTCCGTTCAAATAAACATCAGAAAAGGTGTCAATACCGCCAAAACGCAACTCGGCACGGCTTAAATCTGTGCCGTATTCAATGTCGAATGTTCTCGAAAATGTCCACTCGACATCCTCGACCCATTGGCACTGCTCGGTGTTTTTGCGCCAAAACATCTCAGGTATAATTCCTGCCTTTTCCAAAGCAAGATGAGCATACCCGGGAATAGCGCAAGGCAGTACGATGTCGGCACCGTTTTGGTCTTTACCCTTTAATTGCCACTCACCATTGAGTGAAAGCTTGTTATACATAAAATCACATCCTGTTAAAAAGGTAAAAATAATTATACCCAAAGTATAACACCTTTTCACATCACTTGCAATGAATGTTTCAACGAAAAATTTTCGAAATTAAGTTGTGTAGTAAAGCGCTTTCATTAACTGTCAATTCATCTGTCCACAAAACCCAAAAAGCAGTTAGCTTTTACGCCAACCGCTTTTTGAACTATGATTTCAATTTTCAATTATTTTATAACCTGTAATAAATTTCCCATTAAGTATACTGTCCCAATCGCCATTAGCCACATTTAGAGCTTTGCTGTTAAAAATCTCGACTGATACTGTATGAAGTGCAGAGTCAAAATCTGAACTCAACCAATAAGAAATAACGTATTTGCCGGGTTGATCTATATTTGGCACACAATCGAGCTTTTCATAAGCAATTTCAACCTCATCGAACACACGCGAAATAGCAAACGGATTTGAACCTAATTTGCCTTTCACAAAATCTTGTGCTATCAAAGCGCCTTGATTTTCAAATAGTGCAATCAAATTTTTTAAAGATATATCAGAAAATCCACACCGCACCATTGTATTGTATACGGAAATAACCTCACAGCCCGCATTTCGCATTGATTCGTCACCGATTTTGAGGGTTTTAAAATAATTCGTGAATTGACTCTCTATCAGTTCACTTGCCGTGTAATCATCTATATTGTTATTATTGTTGAAAGTGAGCTGATAGTCCACACACACATTTTCAAAGATCAAAGCCGCATTTTCGAAATATTTAACCAGATTTTTAATATCATCAATTACTGTAAATTCAATTTCAAGTGACAGTTCTTCTGTACTGTGGTTCTTTGTGCTTTC
The DNA here is from genome assembly GCA_045637775.1 of Acutalibacteraceae bacterium. Classification (GTDB taxonomy): domain Bacteria; phylum Bacillota; class Clostridia; order Oscillospirales; family Acutalibacteraceae; genus UMGS172. The sequence continues at coordinate 7,568 of JAZUAC010000010.1, forward strand.
TAATGAAGCATCAGGCATATCACTTTCAACAGACTTTTCTTCGCAAGCAGTAAAACAAACCACCATGAGCAATGCCAAAAGACAACTTACTATTCTTTTTGTTGCCAAGATATACTTTGCTCTCATTTGCTTTACTCCTTTCGTTTTTTAATCATAATCAGTATCACTAAGTAAAATACCGCAGGGAATAACCGTTTTAATCCAACACCACGCCGTTTAGCATACACTTGCCGTCATACTTTTGATAAACATTGATCCAATCCACAATAAACATTCCGGTGTTGTACCAATCGTCGGGATTATCGGTGATACCGGGTTCGGGATTGTTTGCATTGCCGACATTCATTGCGATTCTTATCCACACATTATGGTTGTTGGTTTCAATGTCCTGATCATTTGTCGTGGTATCATAGCTGAAAAACGGATCAGCATCGCAGGTGAAGGTTACTTTTCTTTCGTCCCACATCATGCCGTAGGTGTGATAATCATAACCCAACGGAATGCCTTTGTCGACACTGTGGTATCTTTTATCGTTACCGTATTTCGCACCATCAAGTGAGATATGCTCCCAACCGTACAGTAAATTTGCACCGCCTCTTGGCCATGAATGGATGTTAGCCTGATAATGCTCGGAATTGCCAAAGCACTCCATAACATCATACTCGGGACTTGCTAACATAGGTAACGACGGTTCTATAACACTGGCACCGTCGTCACTGCACAGATACAACGCCGTCCAAAATCCTGTTCCGTGCGGTATTTTTGAACTCATTTCAATATATCCGTACTTGTATGTACAATAGGTCTGAATTATGCCACCGTAGTAATATTCGTCATCCTCACGGGCACAGATATGGAACTTGCCGTCATTCACAAAAACATCCTTCGGGTCACTTGAACGCACCTGAGTCTTGCCGTTAAGTCCTTGGTCCCTTGAGCCGGGATCGCCCACCTTCCAGACCGATGTATCAATCTCGGTGCCATCAAAATCCTCACCCCAGGTTTTATAAAGCGTAGTGGTCATGTCATACGACCTCAACGTTTCGGAATAGCTTCCAACCCTTGACTGACTGTCAGTAATATCACCATTCAGCATTTTTCTGAACTCGGATACTGCCATTGCGGTCGCATGTGGACTGCCGCCGTTGAGATAAACCTTTTTGCCCTCAATCTTAATTCGGTACTCGTCACGATTGGTTATAACCTCAACACCCTCGCGTTTCGCGTCACCTACAATTATCTCGTATTCTTCAGGTTCTGTATACTGATCATGTTTAATTTCAATTCTATAACCTGTTTTTGAAAACAGTTCTTCCGTCATACCGTTCATCTCAAGTTGTGTAAGGTACGATGCGTTATAATGCTGACGAATAAGCGAGAATCTGCCAATCGGCACACCGTTTACAGTGAGATTTTTGAAATCACCGTCAACCGCATACACATACTCGATTCCGCCCTTGATTCCATCTTTTTTTAAAAAATTGTCAATGAAGTACTTGGTTGCATTGCTCAATCCTTCATCACTTTGACTGTAAATCACAATCTTTTTACCAACGGTGTAAATAATGTAATCATTATACCTGGCGCCTGTTTTCTGCTCGAGGTGTTGCATTGCAATTGCAACCTCTGCACGGTTGCAGTTGCCTACCAGTATCTCATATTGGTCGGTTCCGTCATCCTCGTCCGAAATATTCTTAACATTCACGCCCAGAAGCGATTTATAGTATTTGACAACATACTGTGCATAAGGCATAGCCGAATTATCGTCACTCGGTCTGACAACGCAATACACCGCCTCACCGTCGGAATTGATAAATTGCACATCATCCACAATTCCAACACTCGAAACAACGGAGCTTTGCTCGGAGACTGTTTCATTTTCGCTTTGCTCAGAGCAACCGACAAGCAAATGCAATACTATCAATATAACCGCTGAAACTGAAAATGCTTTTTTCATGGTGCATCTCCTTGGCTAAATCTTACGCTTTTAGTATAGCAATTACATACAAAAAAATCAACAAAAAATCGCCCTTGAGAATCAAAGGCGATTTAAATCAATTATTTAAAGAACAAAGGCAACGGCTCAAGGAACACGATGTCATCGCGTTTTGCGGCATCGCCCTCGGCGAGGATTGCGCAGCAATCCGAAATCTCGCCGCCTGCGGTATTGACAAGCTTCTTCACAGCCTCAAGCGACTCACCCGTGCTGATGACATCATCAATGATAAGCACCCTTTTGCCCTTTATAAGGTCGGCATCATCACTGCCAATATAAAGATGTTGCTCGTGCTGGGTGGTGATAGAGGTTACTGCAACCGAAATGGGGTCGCGCATATAGACCTTGAGTCCCTTTCGGGCAACAATATAAGGCTTACCCGACTGACGCGAAAGCTCATAAGCCAACGGAATACTCTTGGCCTCGGGAGTTACAACAACGTCAAACTCCTTGACCTTTTTGAGCAATTCAGCACACGCGGCAACGGTCAGTTCAACGTCACCGAAAATGATAAATCCTGCAATATCTAGATGCTCGTTAACTGCACAAATGGGCAGTTTTCGGGTCAAGCCTGCTATTTTCATTTCATAAAACTTATCCATTTTTTGTCATCTCCAAAAATTGAAATTTTGCAAAAACATCACTTAAATCAGCCCGGAGGCCAAGCCAAAGAACGCTTGCCAAGTACATGGAAATGCAAGTGACCAACGGTCTGACCGCCGTCCTCACCGCAATTATTAACGATGCGGTAGCCGTTTTCCAAGCCTTGTTCCTTGGAAATAACAGCGATAGCTTCAAAGATTTTTGCAATGATTCCACTGTTTTCAGCCGTTATCTCATCGGCACACTTGATGTGCTTTTTAGGGATGACAACCGCATGAAACGGTGCCTGCGGAGCAATATCCAAAAAGGCGTAAACATCGTCGTTTTCAAAAATCTTGGTAGACGGTATTTCGCCAGCCGCTATCTTACAGAAAAGACAATCCATAGAAAATCCCTCCGAAAATTATTTAAGCATTCCCTTAACAGTCTCGGTTGCCGAAGCCAAAGCCTCTGCCACCTTGGAAACATCTTTAGCACCTGCCATTGCGAAGTCGGGCTTTCCGCCACCCTTACCGCCTGCAACGGTTGCAACTGCCATGACCAATTTGCCGGACATAATGCCCTTGCTTTGAGCATCCTTACCTGCCGTTGCGGCAAAGGTCACGCTTTCGCCGTTGACATCGGCAAATACTGCAACTGCATCGGCCATCTTGTCGCGAATCTTGTCGGCCATGCTACGCATTGTTTCACTGCCTATTCCCTCAAAACGCTCGGTAATAAGCTTTACGCCGTCAACCTCAACTGCGTTGGCAATAAGCTCGTCAAC
>JAZUAC010000011.1:0-21150 GCA_045637775.1 Acutalibacteraceae bacterium
AAGAGGCTTCAGACAAAGTCGTGGCGGAATAGGTGATATCAGAATATTCACCAACAGCATCACCAAGATGATTGGCACAATGCGAAAATCGGGTGTTGATGCCACGTCAAGAAAGAATGAAACCGAGGAGTTTATAGAATATACCATAACCATCCCCAAAAGACCTAAAAGAGAAAATGCACAGATCACTCTGTTTGACCTGACGGTGTAGCACCGCCACCTAAAATCACCCACCCATATTCATCCCCATACAACGGATCACCGTCGTGCAGAAATATCTGTGCGGCGGTGGTTCGTTATTGTATGTGCAACAATATATAAAAAAGCCTATAAATAATGCGTTTTTGTCTTGCAATATCTTGTGCGGTATGTCATAATGAAAAAAGCAAAGAAAACTCTTTGCTACAAATAATCTTTGCGCAGGGCAAACCGTATGCCGCGAAAGGAGAAATGTCAAAATGGAATTGTACGAAAAGAATTATGAGCTCGTGTTTGAGGAAGATTTCTCGGGCGGACTCGACCAAAACAAGTGGGTGGCTTTGGACGAAAAGGTGAAAGCACATTCGACCAAGAAGGACAATGATTTTGTTCCCAGCCATGTTATCACCCAGGGAGCATCAAAGCACGAAGGCTCCGAAATGCACTACAAACCCGAAAATGTTGCCGTGAAGGACGGTCATCTTGTTATTACCGCAGGTAATGACGGTGAAGGCTATCAAGGCGGTAAGGTTGTTTGCAACGGTCTTGTTTTTGCACACGGCTATGTTGAGGTTGAAGCTCTTTTGCCCGATTTCCAAAAGGGTGTTTGGCCTGTATTTTCGTTGGTTTCTACCGAAGGAACCCCCTATAAGGCTGATTTTGACCTTATTGCAGTTCACGGTGATAAAGGTAAGAACGCAACCAATATGTACATCCGTTGGATGGATGAAATTTATGAAACTCCCCATAAGATAAACTGCCTCTTTGGTCGTCCCGGACGTTTCTATCCCGAAGCAGGGGATGAAAAGCTTGCACCCGGTTACCACAAGTTCGGCATTGAGATAACAAGTGATTTTGTTACCTTCTATGTAGATGGCAATGAAGTTAGCCGCCGCGATATAACTCCAAGCACATATCAGGTTCTCGGCAGAAAGAACTTCTTGAAGTTCACCGCAGGAATGTCCATTGGTTTGCCTAATATTGATGCGCCCGAAGCCGACGCAAAGTTCCCGACCGAGTTCAAGATAAAGAGCATCAAGCTTTATCAGAACGATGGCGACCTTTTGGTTAAGAGATAAGGAGGCGGCAATTATGAACGCAAAGACATTTGGTAAAAACTATAAGCTTGTTTGGGAAGACCATTTTGACGGTCCCAAGATTGACGAGGGTTATTGGAAGATTTATCATTACAATGTACCCGGTCACGATGAGCGTCCCGCTTGGAGAAAGCGTGAAAACTGCCGTGTTGAGGACAGTATGCTTATCATCAAGGGCACTATTGAGGAAAATAAGGACTATGCAAGCGGTATGCTTCGCAGTATCGACAATATTGCTTATCAGTACGGTTATGCCGAAATCAGAGCCAAGATGCCCAAAGGCGGTCCCGGCATATGGCCCGGCTTCTGGATGGGCCGTCAGAGCCGTAACGGTTGTCCTGCCGCAGGTTCTGAAATAGATGTTCTTGAGATGTTTGGTGATGACTCATACCTTGCCTTCAATATCCACAGCTGGTGGAAGGACGGTCATATCAACTATCTTGACGGACAGGGCTATCCCAAAAAGGCATATTTACCCAACGGTGCCAAGTTCTCCGAGGATTTCCACACCATCGGTTTTGAGTGGACTCCCGAGTTGGTTTCCTTCTTTATTGATGGTGAGCCTTGCTGCACCATCCGTATCGACAACCCCGTAATGGAGGTCTTCCACGAACCCATTTACTTTATTCTTTCAATGGCTTTCGGATTGAAGCATGTTTCAAAGCCTGACGACAACCGCACCGAGCCTATTGAATATATGATCGACTACATCCGTTTGTATCAGAATGAGGACGGAAAAATGTTCCACAGAGACCCCGATAACGGACCTTTCTATGAGATTACCGACCCTTATCAGTTCTCTGAATTTAAGAAATAATCGCAAATTATAAAACTAACGAAAGGAGAAGCGGCTTATGAATTCGCCTCTTGCAGATAGAATAAGACCCCAAACTTTGGATCAAGTTGTGGGTCAAAAGCACTTATTAGGCTACGGTAAGCCGCTTCGCCGTATTATTGAGTCGGGGACTATCCCCAACCTGATTTTCTACGGCCCCTCAGGGGTTGGAAAGACCACCGTTGCAAGCATTATTGCCAAGCAAAGCAACAAACGTCTTTACAAACTTAATGCCACAACCGCCTCAACCGCCGATATCAGGGAGATGCTTTCCTCGGCCGAAATGCTTGGTGGAGATAACGGCATTTTGCTTTATCTTGATGAGATTCAGTATTTTAACAAAAAGCAACAACAAACCTTACTCGAAAGCATTGAAAACGGCAATATCACGCTGATTGCGTCGACCACCGAAAACCCGTATTTTTATGTTTATAACGCTATTTTAAGCCGTTCGACCGTCTTTGAGTTTAAGCAACTTTCATGGCAGGATATTCGTCCCGCGGTGTACCGTGCTGCCGAAATTATGTCAAATGAGCAGGGCATTGAGATTGAGTTTGAAGGCCAAAATGCGGTTGACATAATCTGTAAAGGCTGTGGCGGTGATGTCAGAAAAGCACTCAATTCGGTAGAGTTGTGTGTGCTTTCAAGTGAGAGAAAAGACGGTAAACTGACCGTTTTGGAAGAAACGGCAAAAGAACTCACCCAAAAAAGTGCCATGCGTTATGACCGCGAGGGTGACGACCATTATGACATTGTTTCGGCATACCAGAAGTCGATGCGTGGACCTGACCCCGATGCCGCAGTGCATTATTTAGCAAGGCTTTTAGAGTCGGGTGATTTGGCTTCGGCCTGCCGAAGACTGCTTGTGTGTGCTAACGAAGATGTAGGGTTAGCCAATCCGCAGATAATCCCCATTGTTAAAGCGGCGGTTGACACCGCTTTGGCAGTAGGCCTGCCCGAGGCAAGAATACCGCTTGCCAATGCTGTTGTGCTTGTGGCAATCAGTCCCAAGTCAAACTCGGTCTATAACGCAATCAATGCGGCTATGACCGATGTTCAAAGGGGCAACACGGGACCCGTTCCAAGGCAGCTTCAAAACAAGCATTTTGACGGTGAAGATGCCGAGGTTAAAGGTCAACATTACCTGTACCCTCATGATTATGAAAATCATTATGTCAAACAACAATATCTGCCGGATGCAATTAAAAATAATATTTATTACGAATTCGGTGATAATAAAACGGAACTTGCATATAAAGAATATTGGAAGAAAATAAAAGAAAAATAGTTCCGGTGACAGTATGATTTTTGAACTCGACAAAAAGGTTCTTTTATATTGGAGATTCACGGCGGCAGTTATATTTGCCGCCGTTTTTTCGGCATTAGCGCTTACTTTGTCCGGCTATTTTTATCTCTGCGTTGCAATTTGCGGTGCTGTGACTGTGGTAGGGTTGGTCATTTTGTTTTGTTATCTGCCAAAGCTTTGGCGGTCGGAGGTCGTTTTGATTGAAAACGGTCGGATAATATGCAAAAAGGGTGTCATTATCAAAAGGGAATATATCTACCCTCAAACAAGGATAGTTTACGTTCAGAGAGTAAAACCTCCGTTGGCAGGGTGCTTTTGTCTGCAAATGATAATAATAAAGGGTGTGGGACACAATCTTTTTCTGCCACCCATGACCCATACTCAATCGGTTTTGTTCAGAAAGGCGGTGCAACACGGTGAGCCAAAATAAATTGGAAATAAGACCGCATTGCCTTTATGTTGCCAATTTGTTGTACCCTTATCTGACACTTTTGATAATTCCCGTGGCAAGGGCTTTCTATCTGTATTTTTCAAAAGAAGCCGAAACCGTGTCGGCGGTGGTGGGCGCCGAAGCCGTTATGCTATTGGTGGCGGTCAATGTTGCGGTATTAAAATTTAAAAGAATGAGGATCACGCTTGACAGTGAAAAAAGTATCCATGTGGTGAAGGGCCTTTTTTGCAAAATCAGTTATGAGATTCCTAAAGAAGCATCCAAAATTATTGTGCTTGAGACTAATCCGATTTTATCGCTTTTTGGGGCTTGCAGACTGAAAGTTTACACCGAAGCGGGTACAAAAAGGCGTGCAGACGAGAGCATCCCTATACGGCGGTCAGACGCTGAACGATTGCTTGCAAGCTATGAGGTGAAAGGTGAAACAGTGCAAAGCAACACCTATTCAAGTGTGGTTATGTCAGCGGCACTGTCGTCGGCAACGGCAGGCGTATTGCTTGCAATTCCAATAGTCAAGGTGGCGGTCAGCTTGCTCGGTAAAAGCATACCGTCACTGTTGCCCGAGATACACGATAACCAAAAATTGTATGAATGGATGAAAACGGCGGGGAAATATGTGCCGTTGGTTATCGGTTTGGGATATGTTATATCGTTCGCTGTCTTGCTTTTGAGGAATTATAAGTTTTCTTCGGTACGGTCAAACAAGTATATCATGCTTGATGCAGGCAAAATGCCTCACCGAACAGTTTTGCTCGAGGCACGGTCGGTCAATGCCGTTAAAACGGTTAAGGCTCCCTTGATGTTACTTGCTGACAAATGTGCTGTAAAGTTCAGTGCCTGCGGTTACGGTCGGCGTCGTGGCGAGATAGGTCTGCTCGTGCCATGCGTCAAGCCGGTGTTTGCCAATGGACTTATAGGGTGGCTGTTGCCTCAAATGGGTTTTAAGGGTGAAACTGTTCGTGTTGATAAAAAAGGTATCAGGCGGTGTGTTTGGTTGCCAATGGGCACTTTGGCCCTTACCTTAACGGCAACAACGGTTGTTTCGGCCATGTTTCCAAGATTTAAAATGCCTGCTATGGCGGTTGCGTTGCCGATAGTTATGTTTTGCGGTGTGTGGTTGGCGGTGAGGTTGTATATCGCAAGAAAAGGCGGCGTTGCGTTTTCAAATAAAGGTATATGGGTGAAATACCGTCGGAGTGCCACGGTCAACGAGTTGAAATGCCAAAAAGAGGACATTGAAAGCATCACAATAAAACAGACACCGTTTGACAAACGCCATGGACATTGCACCCTGAAATTGCGTTTGTTAGACAAAAATCGTGATGTTGCGATGTTGAGGTATCTTGATGCAAGCGAAATAAGAAAAAATATATAGACAAACCGCGAGGTTTGTGTTAAAATAACTGTGGTGCAAACCAATAACAATAAAACAGAGTAGAAACCGATGCGTGAGTTTAAAGGGTGTTATACCCTTGCGACTTGAAGTGCCTTTGAGAACGGGGAGTTGTCTTGAGGACGAAGGACTGAAATTCAGTCTGCGGTAGCGGTTTCGCATCCCGCTGTTATAGTAAGAAGAATATTGCGCTTTTGAGCTTTAACCTCTTATTATTTCAACGAAGATGTAATAGGAGGTATTTTTATGCAAAATAATAATTCAAAAAAAAGCATTACTATGATTGCTGTTTTGGGCGTTTTGTCGGGTTTGGCGGTCGTCTTTTCGTTGCCGTTTCCGTCGGGACTCACATTCCGTGTGGGTGAGTTTTTGAAATTTTCGCCCATGTTTTTGGCCGTAGCCTTGGCGGGCAGTATGTACGGTTGGTGGGCCGGCGCCATGGTTGGCTTTATTGGTGACCTATTTCAAGCACTTCTGTCGGGACTCGGCATTTCACCGTTTTTATTGGCGGTGAGTGTTTTAAACGGCATTATTTTCGGTTCGCTCTTGCACAACTCAAAAAGCGTTATCAGAATCGTTATGTCGGTTTTGCTGACACAACTGGTGTGCGGATTGTGTTTTACCACCATTGTGTTGAAAATTCAATATGGAATGCCCATATTCCCAACTATTTATTGGCGAATGGTGCAGGTTGGCATAATGACGGTGGTCGAAATTGTGCTGCTTATTTTAATAATAAAAACCGTCGACCTGCCGACAAGGTTTAAGGGAAGAAGATAAAGGTTGACATAGGAGTTCATATTATGTTTAAAATCGAAAATGAGTTCAAATCAGCTAATGTTTCTCGCACAGTCGGATTTACCGAGCCGCTGTTCGAAAAATTGAACAAGGTTGCCGCGGAAAATGAAATATCTTTCAATCTGCTGGTGCTTCAATGCTGTAAGTATGCTTTGGAAAATATGTCCGAGGAAGATAACGACTAAGAAAAATGCAGATCCAATTATCCGACCATTTTACATATAAGAAATTACTGCGGTTCACATTGCCGTCGATTGCGATGATGATTTTCACATCGGTCTACGGCGTTGTGGACGGCTTTTTTGTGTCCAATTTTGTCGGCAAGGTTGAGTTTACAGCTGTCAACTTTATTATGCCGCTTTTGATGATACTGTCAACCGTTGGCTTTATGCTTGGAACGGGTGGTAGTGCGCTTATTGGCAAAACGCTTGGTGAGGGAGACCGGGAAAAGGCCAACCGACAGTTTTCGTTGATTGTCTATGCGGCAATTTTGTTGAGTGTTGTCATTTCGGTTATCGGTCTTTTGGTTTTAAGACCGGTTGCTTCCGCCCTGGGTGCCGAGGGTGAACTGCTTGAAGATTGCGTAACATATGGCAGAATAATTTTGATAGCCTTGCCGTTTTTCACCCTGCAGGTGGAGTTTCAGTCGCTCTTTGTCACCTCCGAAAAACCGACATTGGGTCTTTATATGACGCTGGTCACAGGCGTTGCCAACATGGTTTTGGATGCGGTGTTGGTCGGTGTTTTGCGTTGGGGACTTGAGGGTGCTGCCTTGGCAACCGCCATTAGTCAGGCAATCGGCGGAATTGCTCCGCTTGTCTATTTTGCAAGGCCGAATTCAAGCCTTTTGCAACTTGGCAAAACAAAATACGACGGCAAAGCATTGTTGCGAACCTGCACCAATGGTTCGTCCGAGCTTATGAGCACCGTTTCGATGTCGTTGGTCGGTATGCTTTACAATATCCAACTGCTGAAATACGCAGGTGAGGACGGAGTTGCCGCCTATGGCGTTTTGATGTATGTCAATATGGTTTTTGTTGCGATTTTCTTTGGATATACAATGGGTATGGCACCGGTTATCAGTTTCCATTACGGTGCAAACAACACCGACGAGTTGAAAAGTCTTTTGAAGAAAAGCTTGGTTATAGTCGGCATTTCATCGGTTTTGATGGTTATATCGTCAATATTGCTTGCAAAACCTTTGTCGTTACTGTTTGCAAGCAGCCACCCCGACCTTTTGGCAATGACTGTTCGCGGATTTTATATCTATTCTTTTAGTTTTCTGTTTGCAGGTCTGGCCATTTTCGGGTCATCGTTTTTCACGGCACTCAACAATGGGCTCGTTTCGGCACTTATATCATTTTTAAGGACATTGGTTTTCCAAATTGCCGCTGTTATGCTGCTGCCCTTGGTTTTAGGACTCGACGGCATTTGGGTGTCGGTTGTTGTGGCAGAATTTTCTGCCGCCACGCTGTCGGTAGCGTTTATCTTTGCGCGGAAGAACAAGTATCATTATTTATAAAATAAAACGATCCGCAGGTCCTGCGGATCGTTTTTCTGTGGTGCTGACCCATTGCGGCTATTGACAAATTATGTAAGCGATGTTAAAATATTTACGTAACACGGTATGATATATGTTTATTGATTCCGCGTTGCAAAAAAGATTTTGACAAAAGCAGAAAGAGGGAGTAAAAATGAAAAAGTTATTAGCATTGGTACTGTGTCTTTTGATGTGCTTCTCGCTTGCACTTGGCATGACCGCCTGCGGTGATGAGGAAAAGGATGACGAGAAGGGCGGACACGATGCAGATCTTCTTGTTGGTGAATGGGTAACTGAATTAGACAGTGCTGAAGCAGGAATGGATACTGAAGAACTGATAGCAGATCTTCCTGAGGAATTTCAAAACATTGATATGCCCGATCTTAAAATCAAGTTAAGTTATAATTTCACTGATGACGGAAAGGTCACTTTTACCATGTATTCCAAATCTGTAAACGATTGGTTCGATAATTTAATCGATGAAATGGTAAAGGCCGGAGCTGACCGCGCAGAGTTGGAGCAAGAGTTTAGTGCTTACCACATGGAAGATCAAGTTCAAACAAAAACATATACGGTTGACGACGACAAGATCGTTTTGAACAAAGGTGAGGACGATGAGTCGGAAATGAAGTTTGAGGTTAGCGAGAAGAAACTCACCATTATTAATGAGCAAACAACCTTAAAACTCACAAGAAAATAATTTGAAAAACAAGCAACCTGACAAAATGAAGAATAAAATCATAAGTGTTTAGTTGATTCAAAACAAGTAAAAAACAAACCGCCTCACACGGGGCGGTTTGTTTTTTTGCTTAAAATATGAGAGCTACAAAGAAGTTGACGACACTTTCAACCATTGAGGTGATGATGCTTGCGAGAATCAGAGCACCGATCATACCGCCGACCGAGGTTCCGCCGTCACGAATGTGTGTGGCGTTTTTACGGACATGGTGGTAATAGATGCAGTCACCGTAAAGACCGGTTATCATTAATGTGACGATGGATACTGCAAAAGAGGTGATACCGGTTACCAATAACACTGTTGTCGCAGCTTTGGTTACTATGTCCTTGGCGGCATTCAGGTTTTCGGTTGCTTCAATATACTCAGGGTTGGTTTTGTACTGTCCTAAAGGATTTTCGTACCTGAGCTCAGTGGCTACTTTATCCCATTCGGTATAATCCAATGAGGCTTGTTTCATTTCGGACAGCGTCCCGGAAAAACACAGTAAAATCAGGATACTCAACACGATGGAAATGGCATTGGAAATTACAAGGTAGACTACGCCTTGACGGTACATCTTGCGGTAGAACATCCACGGAGCAGGTACTAAAGCAGCCGCCCAGTTCCAGCCTCTGAATCTCTTTTTGCCTTCATGCGTCTTGAATATGTGCATATAGCGTGACTGGTTTTTCTCAACAAAAGCGGCAATGTCATTGACGGGGAGGCCCATCAGGCGCTCTTCCTTGTCGGGGTAGGTGCGCTTGCATTCGGGGCATTTCACTGCGTCCATGCTTTCTCGTTCACTACCGCAATACGGACAAGTTGTATATTCTTCCATAACAATCCTCCTAAAAAGTCATTTCAGTTTTGTTGTAGGGGCGCATTGTGATGCGCCTGAAAAGGTTAATTCTAACACATTGCTAACGGGCGATTCGTGAATCGCCCCTACGACAAGAGGTTGGTTCTTTGTGGGAGATTGCACCATTATGCAATCAGTATTGATGTGTAAATAAAAAATTAATGGTTGAAATATCGAAAGTGGAATACCGTTATAAAGCCGATAAGCAACGGCAAAACGGATGTAATGGCAACCCAAACATTGTCAAGAACAATACCAACTGCAAGTAAAACAGCAAAAAGCGCTATGCAGATGTAAGCAAATACCGTTAACTTTTTCATGACCGTTCCTTTGCTTTCTTTAATGATTTATGTTGCTTTTTGACACCACAGACTTCACCGGTCCACAGCAACGGGCTAAACGCTAACACATCTAACGCGAGAGTTATCAGATGCCATGCCGCAAAGGGAGGGTCACGCCAATCATAGCCGTAGCCTGTTTTTAAGACATAAGGAATATCAGACCATTCCATTGCCGAACCCATTACGTATAGCGCAGGCCACAGAAAGGTCAGGATTTGGTGTATACCCACCATTATAACAGTGCCTATAACCATTGTTTTGAAGTCAAATTTCTTGTTACGATAGCCTTCAACCGCTGATACCAAAAACACGGCGACAACACAGCCGACCGTCATAAGGGTTGGTCGCAAAATGGCCTCACTGATGGCAGACGGTTCAAAAATTATTTCAATAGGGTAAAGAAGTATGATTTCTACCGCTATACCGAACCAAATCGAAAACAGTATGTACATAGTGTAAAGCACACCTTTTTTGAGTGATGTCTTCATTGCTGTTTTGCACCTCTTTCCTGAATTGTGGTGTGACGGACCGTCGAGGACGCCGGTCCCTACAAATTGTCTATTAAGCCTTTTGTAGGGGAGGGCCTCTGCGCCCTCCCGCAAGGTTTTTAACTAACTGCTGTGGGGCTGTAATAATTGCGGTGCTTAATGCCCTCTCATCCAAAGTTTTCGGACGGTGAAGGTGACAATAAGGTCGAGCAGTGCGAACACAAGTACGAATACTGCCATTACAAAAAGAGATGTTAGTATCAAAGTATGTATCGGCTTTGCAGCGTTTTCGGGGAAGGTGCAGATATATACCATTAAAGGAACAAGCCATGTCAAAAAGGCAAGTATTTCTGCTATATAGTGTTTTGATCTTAAGATCCCCAACACCTCACGCCCGAAAGGTAGCCGTTTCAACTGAATTCCGGTCAAGTATTCGAGCTTGGCAACATTGTCTCTTACTTTGACAACTCCTGTCAGCACGGCAGTAATGACGCCGCATGCAATCATACAAAGGGAGTATGCGCCGTAGTCGATCTGCGGTTTATTTGCCAATCCGAATATTGTGCAGAGTGTGACCGTTATTGCCAGCCACATTAAAAATGTACACAAAAGAATAAGCAGTTTTTTGAAATACAGTTTTAACATAAGCACCTCATTTTTGCTTTTATATCGTAGGAGAGGCGTTTCGCCTCCCGTTAAGGTTTGTGAATTTATCTCGGGAGGGGAGACTCCCCTACAAGAGAATTTTAGGTTGATTGGCCAGCAGCCTTCTCTTGTGAGAGAAGGTGGCACGGCGTCAGCCGTGACGGATGAGTAGTAAAACTATATATTATCGTATTCACTTGATTGTTACACAACCAACGCCTCATCCGCCTTACATTCGTTCGGCACCTTCTCCACCGGGGAAGGCTATCGAGGGGGGCGTCGTCCCTACATGTTTTAAATGATGACGATTATTATTCTTCAGGGGTTACCTTTTCGGCCTCAACGGTGGGGATGTTTTCGTCGGTTTCGGGGAGCTTTTTACCCAACAACTCGGGCAACTCCATGCCTGCCATTGCGAAAACCTCCTGCAACGGGGGAACCGACTTCATCATACCCGACAAGAAGTTGGCGGTTGCATTTTTTCCGTCACCATTCTGACCGTTATCCCAAACGGTAACCTTGTCGATCTTGATGTTCTTGATGGCGTCAACCTGAACACGCATGAGGTCTTCAAGCTTGTCGGCAATGAGCAATCTCAATGCGGCATCTGCGTCGCCGCCTGCAGATTTAACAATTTCGGCAAAACCTGCGGCCTGCTTGCGCAAAATTTCCTCGGCACCGCGAGCCTGTGCTTCCATTTTGGCATAGATAGCATCGGCCTCACCCTGTGCTCTGCGACGAATCTGTTCGGCTTCGGCCTCGGCCTCAAGCTCCAACTGACGTTTTCTGGCTTCGGTTTGAACAATGACGTCGGCTTCCAGGGTTGCCTGCTCTTTGGCGCGTCTTGCTTCTTCAGCCTCACGCTCGGCAGAGTAGGACTCCTCCAAAGCCTTTGCAGCCTGAATCTTTTCGGCTGCGGTTGCGATACGCTGTGCTTCGGCCTGCTTTTCCTTCAAAGCGGCTTCCGACATAGCAATCTTCATCTTGGCGTCGTTTTCACCCTGAATAGCGACCGACTCAGCCTCAGAAACCTTGATACGCTCATCCATCTGGGCATTTGCCTGACCAATAGAACCTTCTCTATCCTGCTCGGCAACGCTCTTTTTAGCATCGTTGATAGCCTTTGCGGCGGCCTCTTTACCAAGAGCCACAATGTATCCCGATTCATCGCTGATGTCGGTTACGTTAACGTTGATAAGGCGCAAACCGATCTTTTTCAATTCGGTTTCAACATTGGACGAAACTGCGGCAAGGAATTTGTCACGGTCGGTGTTGATTTCCTCAATGTCCATGGTTGCGATGATAAGACGCAACTGACCGAAGATGATATCCTTGGAAAGCTCCTGAATTTCGGAAAGCTGAAGTCCCAACAAACGCTCGGCAGCGTTTTGCATAACACCGGGCTCGGTTGAAATACCGACGGTAAAGCGGGAAGGAACATCGATACGGATGTTCTGACGCGACAGAGCATTTTTAAGGTCGACCTGAATGGAAATAGGTGTCAGGTCGAGGAATTCGTAGGACTGGAATACGGGGATAACGAAGGATGCACCACCGTGGATACATTTTGCACTGCGATCGGTACCGTCCTTGTTTTTACCAACCTTACCGTACTTGACCATGATCTTGTCGGAAGGACACTTCTTATACCTTGAGCATATCCAAATGATGATAGAAAATGCCACAAGCACAAGGGCGCAAATCAAAACAACTGTTGATGAATTCATAATTTTACCTCCAAAAAACTTATTTATATTTCATGCCGTTTGATAGGCGGCATTTAATACCTTATTTTTTCTTTACGACGAGTGTATTTTGCCCACTTAAAGCCACAACAACCACTTCACTGCCTGTGGGAAGGTCGGTTTCTTCATCGGTCACGGCATCACGCTCGCACAAGGTGCCTTGAATCATAATGTTAATTTTGCCACGGTGCTCACGTTTTGCGGGAATTTTCAGATACACAGTGCCGGAGACTCCAATTGAATTGCGGTTATCAATATTGCCGCTGTTTTCAAGCTTGGCAATGGCACGGAAAACAAATGCGATAGCCACCATTGTTAATGCACCTGCCAAAACGGCGGAAAGCGAGGAAATAACCGGTGCTGCGCCTGCTGAATCCAGGGAGATTCCTGTCCAACCGAACACTACGAAAAAAGCAATGATACCTCTAACCGAGAAGACCCTCAACCCGTCGAGTCCCGAGGGGTCAATGTCGCCTTCGGGCAGCTCGTCACCGAAAATACCGTCGCCTACTTCGCCGTCGATATCAGCGTCAACATCGGCATCGCCACCCGATCCTATGCCGAAAAGCATAAGAACCGTCTGAATCAAAAGAATTAGTGTTGCAGGTATCGCCATACAAGCTAAAACCTGCGAAAATGAACTTAACGAATCCCACCATTGAAGCATAAATCAATCATCCTTTCAAAGATTAAGTGTTGAGATCTTTTATAATAATTTCCGCTTTTTTTCGCGCAAGACTTGCGAAGTGTGCATAAGCAAATGCTTTTAAAACGGTTTCCAATCGGTGTTCTGCACCGGGGAAGGGCTTGTTAAAATCTTTTGCCGCTGTTGTTGCCAACTCGAAAATCACACTGTCGCTGATATTTTGCAGGTCGGAATCGGAAAGCATATCGACATATCGGTGATAGAGCTCTGCATCACCGATCATATCGTCGCTCTCATCATCAAGCGTACCGTTGATATACTGTAAAAGCTCGATGATCCTTTCCAACTGCAACGATTCACGCAGCATATTTATGATACATATACGCGCAAACTGATTTTTTGAATACATCCTTTTTTGCGGTGATGATACAAATTTTCGTTTAACCCAATTTTGTATGGCGGCGGGTTCAACATCGGTCATTATCGAGACCTGGGAAAGGGTTATTCCGCCTGTAGCAAAAATCCCGTCGAACATTTGGCGGGAAGCACCTTTTTCGATTTTTGACACCTCTATTGCAGTGCCGGGAAGAACGGTTGCCATTGGTTCACCTCCTGGTTTTGTTTGATATTATTATATCACATGGTCAAGTGACCGTCAAGAAGGTTCAATCGAATTTTGTTGGAAATATTTTTGTCAAAACTCTTGACAAAGGTAATGGTTTGTGGTATATTCTTCAGGTAAGATATGTGAAACAGAGGAGAGTGGGGCAACCCGCTCTTTAGTTTTTGTTTAGAGACTTACGTTTTTTGAACTGAAAAGGAGTGAATATTTTGGCACAGAACCCTACTGCGTTAAAGGTTTCGGCACTTATTAAGGACACAGTTGAGTCCACGGGGGTAAAGCTTTGGGATGTTAAATTTGTCAAAGAAGGCGCTTCGTGGTATTTAAGGGTGTTTATTGATAAGGAGGAAGGCGTTGACATCAACGACTGTACTGATGTTTCCCGTCTTATCGACCCCATTTTGGATGAAGCCGACCCCATCAATGTATCCTATTATCTTGAGGTGTGTTCGCCCGGTCTTGAGAGAGAATTGTGCGAGCAGTGGCACTTTGAAAGGTATATGGGTGCCGATGTCAAGGTAAAGCTTATCAGACCGCGTGACGGCAAACGTGAGTTTTCGGGTAAATTAAAGGCGTATGACGGCAGTGTTACCGTAGAGTGTGACGGTGCCGATATACAGTTCGCAAAGAATGAGCTTGTTTTTGTAAAGCTCGACGATGCAAACTTTTAAATTGTTTAACATTTGTAATAATATATTGGAGGTAAATCAAAAATGGCAAGGGCAAAGAAAGTTAAAGAAACAGAGATTGACATTACCGCAGAAATTTTTGACGCGCTCGAAATGATGGCAGAGGAAAGCGGAATCCCCGCAGGTTATCTTGCAGATAAGATAAGAACTGCTATTATTACCGCCGCTAAAAAGGACTACGGCTCGAGAGACGTTGTTTTCTGCGAGATGGACATTGAAAATCGCGTATTTAAGGTATATGTCCGCAAGACCGTTGTAAATGAGATTGAGGATGAATACACCCAGATTCTTATCGACGATGCTTTGAAGGTTGACAAGAACGCTATGGTTGGTGAGTTTGTTGACATTCCGCTTGAAACAAGAAAGTTTGGCCGAATTGTAGCACAGAACGCAAAGCACGTTATTCGTCAGGGCGTTAAGGAAGCTGAGCGCGGACAGACATTTGAGGAGTTCCAGAGCCGCAATAAAGAGCTTGTTACCGCTGTTGTTCAGCGTATCGACCCCAAGACAGGTAACGCAACCATTACTATCGGACGCGGCGAGGCTGTATTGCCCAGAACCGAGCAGGTTCCCGACGAGGTGCTTCACGAAGGCGATCACATCAAGGTTTATATTGTTGATGTTAAGAACGAGGACAGAGGTCCCCGTGCTATGATTTCCAGAACCCATCCCGGACTTGTAAAGAGACTGTTCGAGACCGAGGTTCCCGAAATTTACGACGGCACTATTGAAATCAAAGCAGTTTCCCGTCAGGCAGGCTCCAGAACCAAGATGGCTGTTTGGTCGCAGAATCCTGACATTGATGCAGTCGGTGCTTGTATCGGTCAGCGAGGTGTACGTGTTAACACCATCGTTGAAGAGCTTGGTGGCGGGAAGATCGACATCGTGAAGTATTCCGATGATCCTGCCGCATTTATTACCGAGGCTTTGTCGCCTGCAAAGGTTTTGAGTGTTACTATTGAAAGTGAAGACCCCAAGGTCTGCCGTGTAACCGTTCCCGACAGTCAGTTGTCTTTGGCTATCGGTAACAAGGGTCAGAATGTTCGTCTTGCTGCACGTCTTACCGGTTGGAAGATCGACATTCATCCCGAAAGCGGATTCTACGGCGAGGGTGACGACAGTATTCAGTAATCTGTCGCTGAAGTTTAAGAAAGTGAGGAAATGCCATGACACCAAAAAAACAACCGTTAAGACAGTGTACGGGATGCGGTGAAATGAAGCCTAAACGTGAACTTGTTCGCGTGGTTAAAACACCCGAAGGCAATGTAATGCTTGACCGTTCGGGAAAGGCTAACGGACGTGGGGCATATATATGCCACAGTACCGAATGCTATAAAAAGGCGATTAAAGCAAAACGCCTTGAGAGAGCATTCTCAATGGCTATCCCGACAAGCGTTTCCGAACAGATAGTAAAGGAGCTGGAGTCGGATGAGCAGTGAAGCGATATTATCCTATTTAGGATTAGCTCGTAAGGCGGGCAAGCTGGCAACGGGATTTGCCGCATCGAAAGAAGCCTGTCTTAAGAATAATGCAAAGTTTATTGCCGTTGCCGTCGACATCTCCGAAAAATCCGAAAAAGAAATAAGATATTTCAGTGGCGGAAAGATACCTGTTGAAAGAATACCGTATACTATTTTTGAGGTTTCTGCCAAAATCGGAATAAAGGCCGGCATTGTGGCCGTATGCGACGAGGGTTTTGCCAACGCATTGGTAAAAGCTGTCGAAAGATCGAAGGAGGAATTCACACATGCTGATTAAGTATAAGATACACGAGGTGTCCAAGGATTTTAATATCAACAGCAAGGACATCATTGCACTCCTTAAAGACAAGTTAGGAGTAGATAAGAAAAGTCAGACCTCTTTGGAGGATACCGAGCTTGACCTTATTTTTGATTACTTGACTCAAAACAACGAGGTTAAGAATTTTGACGAATATTTTGCTGCAGGTAAAGATGCAAGCGAGGCACGCGCAAAAGAGCGTAAGGCTGAAAAGGACCGCAAGCTTGCCGAACAGATGGCTATTCTTGAGCAGTTGAAGGCTGCACAGGCTGCTCAAAAAGCTGCCGAGGAAGCAAAGAATCAGCCTAAAGCAGAGCCTAAACCCGAGAAGAAGGCTGAGCCCAAGGTTGAAGTAAAGCCTGAGAAGAAAGCAGAGCCTAAGGTTGAAGCTAAGCCCGAGAAAAAAGCAGAGCCCAAGGTTGAAGCTAAGCCCGAGAAAAAAGCAGAACCTAAGGTTGAACCCAAGCCCGAGAAGAAGGCTGAACCCAAGGTTGAGGTTAAACCTGAACCCGAGAAGGTATCTGAGCCGGTTAACATTCCGCCCAGGCCCAAGAAGGAAAAGAAGGGTGAGGCTCCCAATCGCGGACCTGTCGAGATTCGCAAGGTTGACACTCGTGCTTCCAACATCAACATTGATAAATATAACGAGCGTTATGAGAACATTGCTCCTGCTAATGCAATGCGCAACGATAACGACCAGCGCAAGCAGAAGATAAAGCAGAAGTCCAAGGATTACGGTCGTCCCCAGAATGCAAAGAGAGAGACCGAGGCCGATAAGCTTCGCAGACTTCAGCTTGAAAAAATCAAAAAGACCCCCATCACCGTTACCGTCGGTGATGAAATTACCGTTGGTGAGCTTGCAGCCGCAATGAAAAAGACGGCTTCCGAAGTTATTAAGGAGCTTATGAAACTCGGAATGCTCGCCTCCGTTAACCAGGTTATCGATTATGATACCGCCGAAATCGTTGTAACCGAAATGGGCTGCAAGATTCAGCGCGCAGTTGTTGTAACCATCGAAGAAAGAATTATGGACATCTCGGAGGATACCGAGGAGACCTTGAAGCCCAGAAGTCCTATCGTTGTTGTTATGGGACACGTTGACCACGGTAAAACCTCGCTTCTCGATGCTATCCGTGACGCCAAGGTTGCTTCGGGTGAGGCTGGCGGTATTACCCAGCATATCGGTGCTTACCGTGTAAACCACGAGGGTAACGATATTACCTTCCTCGACACTCCCGGACACGCCGCATTTACCTCTATGCGTCAGCGTGGTGCTATGGCAACCGATATTGCAATTCTCGTTGTTGCAGCTGACGACGGTATTATGCCTCAGACTGTTGAAGCTATCAACCACGCCAAAGCAGCCAAGGTTCAGATAATTGTTGCCATCAACAAGATGGATAAACCCGAAGCCAATCCCGATCGCATTAAGCAGCAGCTCACCGAGCATGGTCTTGTTCCTGAAGAATGGGGCGGTGACATCATTTGTGTTCCCGTTTCGGCTAAAACTCACGATGGTATTGACGACCTTCTTCAGAACCTTTTGCTTGTTGCCGAAATGGAAGAGCTCAAGGCTAACCCCGACCGTCGTGCAAACGGCGTTGTTATCGAAGCAAGACTCGATAAGGGTCGTGGCCCTGTTGCAACCCTTCTTGTTCAGAACGGCACCTTAAAATCGGGTGACATCGTTGTTGCAGGCACCTCTGTCGGTCGTGTCAGAGTTATGGTTAACGTATACGGTAAAACTCTTAAAGAAGCAGGTCCCGCAGTTCCGGTTGAGATTACCGGTCTTGATGAGGTTCCCTCTGCAGGTGATAATTTCGATGCTGTTTCGGATGAACGTCTTGCACGTCAGCTTGTTGAACAGCGTAAGCAGAAGATTAAGGATGATGCCTTTAAAGCTGCACAGAAGGTTACTCTTGATAACCTTTTCAGTCAGCTTGAACAGGGCGAAATGAAAGACCTCAACGTTATTGTTAAGGCCGACGTTCAAGGCTCGGTTGAAGCAGTTAAGGAAAGCCTCGTAAAGCTTTCTAACGAAGAAGTCAGAGTTAACGTTATCCACGGCGGTGCAGGTGCAATCAACGAATCCGACGTTATGCTTGCTGCAACCTCTGGTGCTATTATCGTTGGCTTTAACGTTCGTCCCGATCCGGTAGCCAAAGAGGCTGCCGAGCGTGACGGTGTTGAAATGCGTCTTTACAGAGTTATTTATGATTGTATTGATGAAATTACAGCAGCTATGAAGGGTATGCTTGCTCCCAAGTTCCGCGAAGCTATTTTGGGTGACCTCGAAGTTCGTCAGACCTATAAGGTTAGCGGTATCGGTGTTATTGCCGGTTGCTATGTAAAGCGTGGCAAAATCACCCGCGATGCCAAGGTTCGCGTTGTTCGTGACGGCATAGTTGTTGCAGAGGATGAGATTTCCTCACTCCGTCGTTTCAAAGATGACGTTAAGGAAGTTGCCGAAGGTTACGAGTGCGGTGTCGGACTCCAAAAATTCGGTGATATCAAGGAAGGCGATATCTTCGAAGCATTCTTTATGGAAGAATACAGAGATTGATATTAAAAAATATAACGGGTCGTCTTTTTTAGACGACCCTAGCTCTAATAAAGGAAATGATATATGCCAAGTTTTAAATTGGGTAGGGCTACGGCCGATATTCAGCGTGAATTGGCCGACCTTTTGAGAGAAGTTAAAGACCCCAGAGTCAGCAAACTTCTGAGTATTATAAAAATCGACCTTTCGGGCGATATGTCGTACGCAACCGTTTATGTCAGCGCCATCGAAGGCTATGAAAAAACGGTTGAAAGTGTTAAAGGTCTTAAAAATGCCGCAGGATTTTTGCGTCGCGAGCTTGGAATGAGATTAAAACTTCGTAAAACCCCCGAATTACGCTTTATTGCCGATAATTCTATTGAACATAGTGCTCACATTTCGAAGATTATTGACTCGTTCCCTGAAATGCCCAGTGACGATGTTACCGAGGGTGACGGCAATGAGTAGGTCGGTTTCATTATCTCAAACTGCCGAAATATTAAAGAATAATGATAAATTCCTGATTTTAACCCACGCTCATCCTGACGGTGATACATTAGGCTCGGGCTTCGGGCTTTGTTCGGCGTTGCGAAAAATGGGCAAAAAGGCAAATGTCATTTGCTCGGATGAAATTCCACACAAGTTTGAATATTTGACCGTAGAGGGCAACGAGGATTTCCAAATAGAAACCATAATTTCGGTTGATGTTGCGGATGAAAACTTGTTAGGCTCTTTAAAAGAAAATTATGCCGATAAAGTGCTACTTTCAATCGACCACCACGGAACAAACACCGGCTTTGCCGAGAATTTGTATTTAGAGGGTGACAGTGCTGCCGCTTGTGAGTGCATTTTTAATGTAATTAAAGAATTGGGTGTTGAAATTACACCGTTTATCGCAACCTGCCTTTATACCGGAATTGCTACTGATACAGGTTGCTTTAAATTCTCAAACACTACGCCGAGAACCCATATGTATGCGGCAGAATTAATGTCTTTGGGTGCCGATTATGACGAGATTAACCGCGTTATGTTTGAGGTTAAAACAAAAAGTCGTTTGGAAATGGAACGCCGTGTCCTTAATGATATTGAGTACCTTTGTGACGGCAGGTGTGCTATTGTTACGGTTACTCAAAAAATGATAAAGGAAACCGGTTGCGATTCAAGTGATATGGATGGAATCGCCTCATTGTCCCGCAGCATTGATGGAGTGCAAATCGGTGTTACTGTGCGTGAAAAGTCCGACGGTAGATGGAAAATTTCAATGAGGACGTTTGAGCCTTATGATGCCGCACTTCTTTGCAGTAATTTCGGCGGTGGCGGGCATAAGCGTGCCGCAGGCTGTGAGTTTGGTTGCGGTTTAGAGGAAGTAAAGTCACAGATTAAGAATCTTTTGATTAAAACTTTGGAATTAAAAGTATGAACGGATTGATTTTAGTTGACAAGCCTACAGGATACACCTCGTTCAAGGTGGCGGCGGTAATCCGCCGTATATACGGCACAAAACGTGTTGGTCATACCGGCACGTTAGACCCATTAGCCACCGGCGTTTTGCCGATACTAATAGGCAGAGCAACAAGGCTTTCCTCGTATGTTTTAGAGGCTGACAAACGGTATATTGCCGGCATTCGTTTAGGTTTAACTACCGATTCACTCGATATTACGGGCGAAGTGGTTGAAAGACACGAGGTTAACGTTTCCGATGAGCAGTTGGCGGATGCCGTGATTCATTTTAATTGTACTTATGACCAGATTCCACCGATGTATTCGGCAATTCAGATTAACGGAGTCAGACTTTATGACCTTGCCCGTCAGGGAAAAGAGGTAAAGCGTGAGCCAAGGACGGTTACCATTCACGAATTAAAACTTTTAAACCGTGAGGGTGACGATTTTACGGTTGAGGTGCATTGCTCAAAGGGTACATACATCAGGTCTTTGGCTGATGATATCGGTAAATTCTTGGGTTGCGGTGCCACCGTTACATCATTAAGGCGTACTGATGCCGCAGGCTTTTCAATTGACCGCTGTTTCACATTAGAACAAATCGAGGCAGACCCCGAAGGGTGCTTGCTGTCACCTGATGTGGCGGTTCCTCAATTTAAAAGTATCACAATCGCACCGACTCAAGGTAAACGCTTTTTAAACGGTGCAGCGTTAAGTATTGACCGTATAAGATTTATTAACAATGCCGAAGATGGTGAACTTTTTAAAATGTATTCCGAGGGTGAGTTTTTAGGACTTTCGGAATATAAACAAGACACAAGAGAACTTACCACAAAATGCGTTATTAAGGAATAAAATTAATAAAAAATACTAAACAAAAAGGAGGCGGTAACAGTGAAAAGTAATGGCGTTGTAGTGGCGTTAGGCACTTTTGACGGACTTCATAAAGGTCATATGTCGGTTCTTAATACGGCGTTGAACTTTGAAACCTTGACACCGGTTGCCGTAACCTTTTTGGAAC
>JAZUAC010000012.1:0-8599 GCA_045637775.1 Acutalibacteraceae bacterium
CACATACCGTCTCATCAATACGCGCATTCGCAACAGGCGAATCGCACATCGCCAAAGTGTCTCTCAATCCGTTTTCAGTTACCTTTTGAGGCGACACAAGCAAAACCGCGCAAAGAACCGCAACAGCCAAAACAGCCGATATGTTTAAAGATAATCTTTTGCGCATTTGCCTCACCACCACTAGATGTATTTCTTTATATTATCATTATATACACTATATTGACAAAAATCTTATCAATGCGATTACAAATTTATTAAAATAAGGTTACAAAATTGCTCAAGAGGTTACAAGATTGTAACCTCTTGAGCCAAGTTGTAAAAAGTGCATACATCCTATTGATTTCAAAAGACACTTCTGCTAAAATAACTGTGTCAAATTCAAGTCTTGGAGGTGTATTATGAATACCGAGCTTAATGAGTTTATCGGCATTGTACTGGATATTGCCGAAGGTATGCTGAACGGCGGCGCAGAAATAGACCGCGTTGAAAACACCGTTAACCGCATGGCAAACACCTACGGTGTCGAACGTGTTGACGCATTTGCAATAACCTCGAGTATTGTTGTCACCATGAAAATGCCCGACGGTCAACCCCTGACACAAACAAGACGTATCGCTTCCCAAGGACGAACCGATTTTGCAAGACTTGAAGCACTCAATCGCTTAAGCAGGGATTATTGTGTCGAAAGGTTTTCTTTCGAGGAGTTGAAAAGACGCTTTAACAACTGCAACCGACCCTTCGATCAATTTAAATATTATATTGGAAGTGTTGTTGCCGCCTTTGCGTTTGCGGTATTCTTTGGTGGCAGTGTTTTTGACGCATTGACGGCCGGTTTGTTTGCCGTGATAATTTGTGCCTTTTCAGATGTTGCTCCCCGATTTTGTCCCAACAGCATAATCTCCAAATTTTTATGTTCGTTTATTGTCGGATTGGGAATTTGTGGAGTGTGCCGCCTTTTTCCGACACTCAATGCCGATATGATAATGATTGGTGACATTATGCTTTTGATACCGGGAATTGCATTGACCAACTCAATACGCAATCTTATCACAGGCGACACGGTTTCGGGCTTGACCCGTTTCACCGAAAGTCTTGTGGTTGCTGGGGCTTTGGCAGGCGGATTTATGCTGTCAATCGCATTGTTGGGAGGGCCGGTATGAAAGATGTTATAATTCAGCTTGTGACGGCCTTTGTAGGTGCGTTTGGTTTTGCGTTGCTGTTTCAGTTAAGGAAAGGTTTGTTAGTTGCAGCCGCTATTGGCGGACTTGTCAATTGGGGCGCTTATCTGTTGGCCGAGCCTTATTTTGAAGGCAAATTTGTGCCGTGCTTTATTGCGGCGGCGGTGGCGGTCATTTATTGTGAGGTCGCCGCAAGAGTGTATAAGGCACCCGTAACACTGTTTTTGGCACCTTCGATTGTGCCTTCGGTGCCGGGAGGAAGTCTGTTCTACACAATGAGCAGCATTGTCAAAAAGGATTGGGCCGGGACAAAAGAATTTGGTCTCAAAACAGCCGAATTTGCTCTTGGTATTGCAGCAGGAATCTGCCTGGCTGTTGTAATTTTCAGTATCGTAAATTCAATAGTTCACCGAAAATCAGAACATAAAGTGAAGTGATATTATGCACCTGTTTGCACCGACATACTATAAGGACTTCAAGTGTATAGCCAATAAATGTCAACACAACTGTTGCATCGGTTGGGAGATTGACGTTGACGAGGAAACCCTTGAAAAATATAAAACCGTCCCCGAAATAATGAAAAAAATCTCGTTCGACGGCACTCCGCATTTTGTTTTGGGTGAAAATGACCGTTGTCCGTTTTTGCAAAACGACAACCTTTGCGAGATAATAAACCACCACGGCGAGCAGGCACTGTGTCAGATTTGCCGCGACCACCCAAGGTTTTACAGCGAGTTTGATTCGCGCACCGAGGTTGGGTTGGGACTGACCTGCGAAGCGGCCGCAAAGCTGATACTCGATAACGATTTCGGGCTCGAGGTGATTACCGAAACCGATGAGCCAAGCATCCAAAATGAGGATGAAACCGAATTTTTTGAGTACCGTGAGGAGATTTTTTCAAAATCGCCCACCGAGTTTAAAGACCTGCTGCCCGAAATAGCGGTTTCGGAATTGAAAGAGATTTTGAAAGACCTCGAAAGGCTTGATACGGCTTGGGATAGGGTGTTGGATGGCCTTTCAGACCATCACGAAAATTTGACCGAAATCAATCTTAACACGGTTCATGCCACACGGCTTTTTCACTATTTCGCATTCAGGTATCTGCACCGATACGACCTCGAATTTTGCCTGCTTTGCACCGCAGTTATCTGTTGCATTGACGGTGACATCTACGAAACGGCAAGAATGTTCTCAAGCGAGATAGAATACAGCGACCAAAACATCGAAACCCTCATCGAACAGGTTTTGGATTAAAAAAACTCCCTAAAGCGTCAATTGACGTTTTAGGGAGTTGATGTTTTATTAAAACAACTTATCGGGGTTCAAAATGTTTTTGGGGTCGAAGGTGGATTTGATGCCACGCATCAATGCGATTTGAGTATCGCCAAGGCTTTGCTTCAAATACCCCTTCTTGGCGAAGCCGATACCGTGTTCACCCGATACCTGACCGCCAATCTCCTTAGCTTTAGTGTACATCATATCAAATGCTTTTTTAAGCTTATCTTCCCATACCTTGTCGGTAGCACCGTCACGGCAGATGTAAATATGAAGGTTACCGTCACCTGCATGACCGAAGCTGGGGATTCTGACACCAAGCTCTTTAGCGATGAGGTGGGTATACTTGATAAACTCGGCAATGCGATCACGCGGTACTACAACGTCGCATTCGTCCATTTCATCGGTCGAAGCCTTGATAGCCTCAAGGAAAGCACCTCTGGCCGACCAGACCGATTTTTTACGTTCATCGGTATCAATAAAGAAGGCATCAGTTGCACCGTTGACAATGCACAAATCAGCAATCTTGGAGTAGTTCTTCTCAATCTCATCATCCGACGAACCGTCGAAGGTCAGCAAAAGATATGCGGGGTGTGCCGTATCAGGGAACTTCTTGGAAAGGTAGTCCTCGGCAAACAAAATAGTGTCGCGAGACATGTATTCAATGGCGGTGGGGTTAGTGTCGGTCTTGACTATCAACGGTACGCAATCCAATGCATCATCCATTGAGTTAAACGGCACCAAAAGGCTTACCGATTTGGTCGGCTTGGGTAAAAGTCTCAAAACTGCCTTGGTAATGATACCCAAAGTACCCTCCGAGCCAACCATAAGGTTCAAAAGGCTGTAGCCTGAGCTGTTTTTGACTATCTTGCCACCGAAAACCTGAACCTCACCATTGGGCAGAACAACCGTCAATTCACGCACATAGTCACGGGTGACGCCGTAACGAACGGCACGCATACCGCCTGCGTTGGTTGAGATATTACCGCCGATGGTCGCCGACTTTTCACCCGGATCGGGAGGATAGAAAAGTCCATTTTCTTCAACATAAGCCGAAAGTTCCATAAGCAGAACGCCCGGTTCAACCGTAACTGTCAAGTTATCGGAATCAAGCTCTAAAATGCGGTTCATCTTAGCGGTACAGAGCAGTATTCCGCCCTTAACAGCAACCGCCGCACCAACAAGACCGGTACCCGAACCGCGTGCAGTGACGGGGATATTGTACTTATAAGCATAGGCCATAATTTTGGCAACCTCTTCGGTTGAGGTTACAAAAATAAGCACATCAGGAGCATTTTCGGTGCCACTCAACTCATCATGATGATAGTCGGGGTTTATTTCGTTATCCACAAATATACGATCGGCAGGAATAAACGATTTAAAATACTCAATATCGGTTGAATTTATCTTGCTATACATTACTTTCCTGCCTCCTTTATCATTTTTTCAAGCTCGTCAAGACACGAATACAAATCGCCTACAACACAATAATGTGCCACGTCGAAAATCGGTGCAGAACGGTCGGAGTTGACAGCAATAATGCACTCAGCGCCCTTCATACCTGCGGCAAACTGAACCGCACCCGAATCACCGAGTGTGATTATCAGTTTAGGTGCAACCGTCTTGCCGCTAAGACCGATCTGACGGCTGGGCTCTACCCATCCGCACTCAACAAGCGGCCTTGTGCAGGCAAGCTGTGCACCAATAGAATCGGCAAACTTCTGCACAATTTCAATATCATCCTTGGATTTTATACCGCGACCGACAGCTACGACGATTTCGGCATCTGAAATATCGTTTTCGGGCGGTTTGTGCTCAACATTCAAAACTCTTACCGAGGGCTCTTCCCATTCGGAGTTGACCTCACAATTCACTATCTCACCCGTAGCATTTTCGACCATTTCGGGTGCCGAGAACACCTTGTAACGCACAGTACAGAACTGCGGTCTTGTGTTGGGCGTGATGATACGCGCCATAATGTTACCGCCGAATGCAGGACGAATCTGCACAAGGTCGGTGTTTTCCTTGATTTCAAGGCGTGTACAGTCAGCAGTCAAGCCTGTTCTGAAGCGGCAGGCAATTCTGGGAGCCAAGCTTCGACCGATATTAGTAGCACCTACCAAAATGCTTGAGGGCTTTACGGTATTTACAAAATTCTCGAAAGCGTTGGCATATGTAGTAACGGTAAAGTTCTCGAAAATCGGTGAATTGTAAACAAAGACCTTATCAACGCCGCTTTTGAGAAGTTTTTCAGAATAGCCCTTATCACCGTTGCACATCAGGACTGCATAAACAGGGTAATTAACCTTGGCGGCAAGCTCTTTGGCTTTACCGATAAGCTCAAAGGTTACGGGATGTATACCACCGTCGGCACAGTCGGCAAAAACGGCAATGCCTCGCCACTCGGACTTGTCAACGGTCACCTTTGCCTCATCCTCGACATATTCAACAGCGCCTTTGGGACCTTTTTTGACACAAAGCTTGCACATTTTGCAGGCGGAATTTATGTGCAGTTCGCCATCGTAAGAAATTGCCGAAAACGGACAAATTTTAATAAGTTGTTCGGCAACCTCAGGGGTTATAACCGATTTGTTGATTCTTAATTCTGCCATTTATTCCACCGCCTTTCAAACAAATTTTTTATCATGGAGAAGCTTGAATATCTGTGAAGCATTTTCCTCTGCCGTTCCCTCAAAAATCACATGCTCCGAATTCTTTTCGGGAGGGAAAATCTTCTCGACCTGTGTAGGTGAGCCCGAAAGACCGTAGTGCTTGGGGTCACTGTCGATAAAATCGTCCAAAGACAATACCTTAATAAGGTCGGCATTGCCATCAGCCGCTTTTTTACGCTTGTAAGAAGGCAAGCGCGGAGTGTTTATCTCACCGTCGGCACAGATAACACAGGGAGTGTCCATTTCGGCAGTCATAATAAGATTGCCCAGTGTACACTTAAACTTCAGCTTACCGTGAGAAATTTCACACGACTGAACATTGGAATAGTGCGGAATCCCCAAAAACTCTGCCATTTCGGCACCGACCTGCGCAGTGTCACCGTCGGTAGTCTGCTTACCGCAAATAATAAGGTCATAGTTGCCCATTGAAACAAGGCATGAAGAAAGTGTGTAAGAGGTTGCGAGAACATCGGCACCTGCAAAACGGCGGTCTGAAATTAGCACGCCTTTGTCGGCACCCATGTAAATAGCCTCAAGCAACACCTGTTTTGCCGCAGGAGGACCCATTGTTACAGCGGTAACGGTACCGCCATAGGCTTCCTTGAGCGCCAAAGCTGTTTCAAGTGCATAGAGGTCATAAGGGTTCATTTTACTATCGGCACCGTCGCGTATAAGGACACCTGTTACGGGGTCGACCTTGACGTTTGAACTGCCGGGAACCTGTTTAATACAAACGATAATGTTCATAAGTCACCTTGCCTTTGTTAAAAAAATGAATAAGTACACTATCAGTTTAACACACTAAAACCTGCATTGCAACAATAATTAAAAATTTAACAAAGTTTTTTATGTCTTTTAAAGAAACAAAATAGCCTTCCGAAAAAATCGGAAGGCGAAAAGGGCTAAAATCAACCGTGATAAAGCTTTTTGCTTTGATATTTGGGTTCGCAGGTGATGTTGATGCCTAACTTTTTGAACACATTGATATCGACCGAACTCAACATTACCGAGGAATGAGCCTCACAGTTTTTGAGCATTTTGAGGCAGTCCATTGCCTTTTTGGCGTTTTCATCGGTTACTGCCGAAACGCAAAGTGCAATCAAAATCTCATCGGTGTGCAATCTCGGATTATGGTTACCCAAGAAGCCGACCTTCAACTCCTGCACAGGTTCTATAACGTTTTGCGGAATCAAACGAACCTCTTTTGGTATGCCTGCCAAAACCTTTAAAGCATTCAAAAGCATTGCCGAGCCTGCACCGAGCAACGATGTAGTCTTACCCGCAACAATAGTACCGTCGGGCAACTCCAAAGCGGCGGCAGGCGCACCCGTTTCGGTAGCACGGTCATTCGCGGCGGCGATGACAGAACGGTCGGCAACATTTATGCCCGCCTGCTCCATCAAAAGTTCGATTTTGACGGTTTCGGTCTCATCAGCTTCACCGCGACTGCGTTTGCAAAGTGCATCGTAATAACGGCGGATTATCTCATTATCGGCGGCAGCCTTTACTGCCTCGGGGTCGAAAATGCAGTTTCCTGCCATGTTGACGCCCATGTCGGTGGGAGATTTATAGGGGCAACTGCCCAGCATTCTCTCCATACAAGCCTTAACAACGGGGAAAATCTCAACATCGCGGTTGTAGTTGACGGCCAATTCACCGTAGGCCTCCAAATGGAACGGGTCTATCATATTAACATCGTTCAAATCGGCGGTAGCGGCCTCATAAGCAAGATTTACAGAATCTTTAAGCGCGAGATTCCAAATTGGGAAGGTTTCAAACTTGGCATATCCCGCCTCGACACCGCGTTTGTGCTCATGGTAAAGCTGGCTTAGGCAGGTTGCCATTTTACCGCTTCCGGGACCGGGACCGGTAACAACAACAAGCTGTCGGGTGGTTTTGATATAATCATTCTTGCCGTAACCCTCATCCGAAACGATGAGTTTAAGGTTAGAAGGATAACCTGCAATTGGAAAATGCTTGTAAACAGGCACACCGAGTGACTGCAGCTTGTTAGCAAAAGCATCGGCCGATGCCTGACCTGTATAACGTGTCAGTACAACACTTCCGACATAAAGACCGAATCCGCGGAAAGCATCTATAAGGCGAAGAACGTCAAGGTCATAAGTAATACCGAGGTCTCCCCTGACCTTGTTTTTCTCAATATCGGCGGCATTTATAGCAATGACAACCTCGGCCTCGTCCTTAAGACGTGCCAACATTCTGATTTTAGAATCGGGTGCAAATCCGGGCAAAACACGGGATGCATGAAAATCGTCGAAAAGCTTGCCGCCAAATTCAAGGTAAAGCTTGCCACCGAATTTTTTGATACGCTGTGCAATATGTTCGGACTGCATCTGTAGATATTTGTCATTGTCAAAGCCTATGCGATACATTTTTCTATCCCTGCCTCATGTGTTGTGTTTTAAGCCGCAAATAAAAAGAAAAGCGAAAGGGAGCAAACGCCCTTCCGCTTACCTATTCTATCACATTCGGAATCTAAATACAAGTATAATTTAAAGGAATATTAACACTTTTTGTCAGCATCACACGTTGCACCTATAGTTATCTGCATTCCAAGCTTAAAGCCCTGTGAAAATATTTTGCGTTCGGTCATATCGGAAAGCTCGGAGTAACAATCCAATAATTTCTCAAAGGTTTCCTTTTGTGCATCGGTCATGGTTTCCGATAAAGACCTTTTGTGGCGTTCAATATAAGACTCCAACTGTTTTGCTTCATTGCCACAAGATTTGCATTCATTGTATGGATCAACCCTGCCATACCACAAATCTTCGAGTATATTTGTCATATAAAATCATCCTTTCGCAATCTTTGTAAAATAATATTATCACAATTTGTGATAATTGTCAATATCTCATTTTGAGATGTGATATATTTTATAGAAAGGAGTGATTATATGCGACTTAAAGAACTGAGAGAAGATAACGATTTGACACAGGAAACGGTTGCAAATTATTTAAACATCAAACAAAACACATACTGTCAATACGAAAACGGTCAACGGCAGTTGCCACTCGATTACTTGATTGCGTTGGCTAAATTTTATCAAACAACAACCGATTACATTTTGGGCTTGACAGACAAAAAACAGTGACAATTCCTACGAGGCATTTGAAATACATGCCGTAGGGGCGATTCACGAATCGCCCGCGGACCGCCCGAAAGGTCAGCCGTTCTCTATAAATCAACAAATAGAATATGGAAAACACAAAAGGCTATGAGAAAATTCTCATAGCCTTTTGTTGTAGGGGACGGCGTCCTCGACGTCCCTTATTGCAGGAACAGGCTCAACATCCCTAAAGCAATTTGACGATGGCGATTCGTGAATCGACCCTACGTTGAAATATGTCATTCATTATTTGGTTTTTCAGGTTTACACCTCATCCACCGCTAACGCGGTCTCCCTTCCCCTCAAAGGGGAAGGCTAATAAGAACCTTCCTCTGACGAGGATTGCT
>JAZUAC010000013.1:0-22450 GCA_045637775.1 Acutalibacteraceae bacterium
CTGACCGCCCGAAACATTTGAGCCACCTTGACCCAAAGCGCTGTCATAGCCATCGTTAAATGAGGTTACAAACTTATCGGCTTCGGCGCTTTTTGAGGCGGCAACAATCTGCTCCTCGGTTGCATTTTCATCGCCCCAAAGCAGGTTTTCCTTGATGGTGCCACTGAACAAAACATTCTTTTGAAGCACCATACTTACGCCCTCACGGAGATTGAAAAGCGAGTAATCACGGACATTCACTCCGTCAACCAAAACCTCGCCCTCGTCAACATCATAAAGTCTCGGTATCATGGAAACGAGTGTGGTCTTACCGCAACCCGTCGAACCGATAATACCCACCGTTGAGCCTGCCTCAATGGTCAGGTCGATATTCTGCAGAACCGCTTCTTCACTGTTTTTATAGTAGCGGAAGGAAACATTTTTGAACTCTATCTTGCCTTTTTCAACCTGCGCTTCGCAGTTTGCGGCTTCAAGGTCGGTAATATCGATTTCCTCGTTCAAAACCTCTTTGATACGTTTAGCCGAAGCCAAAGCTCTTGCCGAGGTCATAAGCAACATGGTTATCATCATTATGGAAAAAAGTATTTGCGAAACATAGGTCAAAAATGCCGAAAGCACACCAATTTCCATATCACCGCCTGCAACCGAGTTTGAGCCAAGCCACAGCACGATAATGGTTGTGATATTCATGAAAATTGTTGAAACAGGACCCATGAATATCATGACCTTCATAGCCGACATACCCGACTGCTTTAGCTCGCGGTTAGCGGTTTGAAACTTTTCGTTTTCGTGTTTCTCACGCACAAAGGATTTTACCACACGAACGTTTGTAACGCTTTCCTGAACGGTGGAATTAAGGTTATCTATCTTCAACTGCATCCTTGAAAAGCGCTTGAAGCCCATGAAAATAAGACCGAAAATAGCTATCATCATCAAAGGTACGCTGATAGCCAGCACTATGGAAAGGTCAGGCTTCAGCATGACCGCCATGATAATACCGCCTATCATCATACCGGGTGAACGAAGTGCCATTCTAAGCAGCATATTAACAAAATTCTGCAACTGTGTGACATCGTTGGTAAGCCTTGTTACGAGCGAGCCTGTTGAGAATTTATCGATATTCTTGAACGAAAACTCCTGCACTTTTTTATAAACATCGGAGCGAAGGTCGGCAGCAAAGTTTACCGATGCCTTAGCGCCGAAATATGCACCACCAACACCACCAACCATCATCATAACTGCAATACCAATCATACCGAGTGCAATAAGAATGCTTTTGGTAACGGTCAAGCTTCCGTCACGACCGGCATCTATCACAACCGCAAGCATAAACGGCATCAGCATTTCACCGATGACCTCAACTATCATACAGATAGGTCCGGTTATAAAATACCTGAGATAGGGCTTTATATACTTATACCACTGTTTCATCAATATCCCCCTTTAATTCTTCAGTCGTAACCGATTCAGCCTTTACAAGATTATTGAACATTCTTTCCGAAAATGCACGAAGCTGTTGTATTTCATCCTCCGAAAATCCGTCAAACATAAGTCGATCAATAGCTCCGACAATATGCTTGGTTTCGTCTATAACGCGCATTCCCTTCTGGCTTACACGAATGTGATTGCGTCGACTGTCGCTCTGCGAAGCCTCTCTTTCAACAAAGCCCATCGATTCAAGCTTTTTAAGTGTCACGGCAACGGCGGCGGCACTTATGTTAAAGCTTTCGGCAATCTGCCTTTGAGAAACGTCCTTATTCCTTGAAATATACATCAGCATCATATGTTGACTGCGATGAATTCCAAAGGCCTCAACCGCGTGTTTTTCAAACAGTTTGCGGTGAGCACGGTCGGTCTGACGGGAAATCTCGGCCAATATCTTGACTTTTGCACTATGTTCCGAATTATTCATAAAACATACCTCACAAACGAAAATAGTTAACGCGTTTATTAACACGTTAACTATTTTATCACATTATAATAAATTGTCAATAGAAAACATTGGAAAAAATCTTAATAAATTGCAAATTTTATTTGAACAAAACCCACGGGAAGGTATCGTTGGGCAACGCGGTAAATTCAAAACTTTTTCCTTTATGCTCAAAGCCCACAAGTCGGGAAAAAAGCGCCAATTTGCAATCAAACTGTGAACCGTATTTCCGATCTCCCAATACAGGATGCTTGCGTGACGCAAACTGCACCCTTATCTGATGGGTTCGACCTGTGTAAAGCTTGACCCTGACCAACGACACAATACCATTTTCGGTTTCGGCAATGCCAATCCGCCAAAACTCAAGTTTTGCAGGCTTTACACCCTTTCGTTCACGGTTGACAACATAGGTCTTATTCTTTATGCGATCATGATACAGCAAATCCTCCAAAACACCGTGTTCATCAACCTCACCCGATACAACGGTCAGATACTCTTTTCTGAATGTCTTATCGGTTATCTGACGCGACAAATCTGCCGCGGTTTTGGAATTGTTGGCAAACACCATAACGCCCGCAACATCTTTATCAAGCCTGTGCACCACAAAGGGCTTGACGCCCGTCTTTTGTTGGAGCAGTGTCGGCATACCAAACAGCTTACCGTCCTCGGAATTTACACCCGAGGGTTTAATGCAGGCTGTAACACATTGGTCACTGTACAATACTTCTATTTTTTGCGCCACTCAAACTCCCCCTTATATTTATTGTAATACATTTGTCGCAAAATTTCAACAAGGTTGACAAACATCAATGAAAATGATATAATTATCATGCAAAAAACAGTTGAAAGGATGCTGATTATGGAAGAAAACAAAATCCCCACCAATACTGCTATTATAGAAAATCCGGATAACAACGCTTCGGTCAACCCACCGTCCTACCAACCACCTGTTCAGACACACTATCAATACACTCAAGCTCCTGTTTATAATAATTATCCCGTATCAAAGATTCCCAAACCTTTTTACGGCTTCAATATAACTGCTTTGGTATTAGGAATAATCTCATTTATATCCGGTGTTGAGAGCCTTTCAGATTCAATACAAATTTTATTCGGCAGTCTTAAATTGAATTCAGGCAGTTTCGAGTCACTCGGTTACTATGTTGCAGATTGTACCACCGGTCTTATAATTACTGTTCTCTGCCTCATATTCGGTTTTATTGGCTATCGCAAAAAAGAGAACCATGGTCGTTCTTTAGGACTTGCGGGTCTAATTTGCGGCGGTATTGGTTTTTTAACTTATTTTACTTCTCTTGTGCTGTTCTCAATAGCTTGACTCAACCTATAAAATCACCAAAAGCCTTTCGGTTTCATTACCGAAAGGCTTTTTGCTTTTAATCTTCCTTTTCTTCCATGTCTTCAGCCTCTTCGGGCAAAAGAACCGTAACGTTTATCTCCATAACACGTCGCTGGTCGACTTTGGTGACCTTGACGTGCAGGTTCTCATAACGGAACTCGTCACCTTCATCGGCGATTTTGCCAAGCTGTTCAAGTACCCAACCGCCAACCGATACCGATTCAGATTCCTCATCGACGGTCAACTCAAAGTATTCAAACATTTTATCGAGCTGAGTTCCGCAAAGCACGGTAACTGTGCCGTCTCCGTTTTCATTGAATTCCTCAACGACCTCGTCATACTCGTCCCAAATTTCGCCAACAAGCTCTTCCAGAATATCTTCCATAGTGACAATTCCGATAGTACCGCCGTACTCGTCGGATACAACAGCCATATGGGTCTTTTCCTTCTGTAAAAGCTTCAAAAGTTCACTGATTGGCATCTGCTTAGCAACAAAAACTGTGTCTTTTATAATAGACTCAACCGATTGACCGCAGACAACAACATGCTTGTTAAAATCGCGGATATGTATAAATCCTACAATACTGTCAACCGTTTCGTCATACACAGGCAACCTTGAAAAACCGGATTCGTCAAAAGCTCTGGTAATATCCTCAACACTGTCGTTCTTATCAACTGCAACCATATCAACTCGAGGAGTCAAAATATCATTAACAGGACATTCGCTGAACGAAATTGCCGAACGAATAAGATCGCTTTCCTCTTCATCGAGTCCGCCACCCTCTTCAGCCTCATCAACAATATTGATAAGCTCGTCACCTGTGATTGCTTCTTGACTCTCAAGCTTAAACATCTTTTTAAGCATCTTTTTCCAAACCACAAAGAACGCAACAAGCGGTGAGAAAACAAGCATCAAAGCCCTTAAAAACGGTGCAGCAAAGCAGGCAAACTTTTCAGGCTTCTCTTTGGCAATGCTCTTAGGTGACACCTCGCCAAAAATAAGGATAGCAACCGTCATAACAACAGTTGAAACGGTCGAACCAATGTTTTCGTTTTTCAAAAGATCAATAAAAAGAATGGTTGCAACCGAGGTTGCCGCAATATTGACGATGTTGTTACCGATAAGCACGGTAGAAAGCATCTTGTCATAATTGTCGGTCATAGAATAAGCAAGCGCTGCACGGCGATTGCCCTCATCTGCCATCATTTTAAGCCTGATTTTGTTAAGTGATGTGAATGATGTTTCCGACGCTGAAAAGAACGCCGACAAAGCTATAAGAATAATAAGAATTATTATCTTCGCCCAACTGTCCGGATCCAAGATAGAACCCCTCCTATAAATCAAAAAAATACTTGCGCAAACAGAATCACGCAAGGTAATGATAACACAAACACTTTTATATTGCAAGTAGAATAACAACTTTTGAGCAAGATTTAACAATTAGCACTTGAACAATAGTTTTCCATTTATAATTCCAAGCGCAAGTTCGTTTCTTTACAATTCCCCATTGCAAAATTTGTCAGTTTGAGGTATAATAGTTAAGTATATTATTATAAGTTTGTATTTTCAGGGTGAATTTTATGAGAATGAAAAGATTAAAGCATTTGGACGACCGTAAATCAGCGGTCGGCGGTATGCTTATTTCTGCCAAGTCGGACGACCTTAACTTTGCCACCGCAGGAGACAAAAAAGATTTTTTGGACCTTAACGACTGGTTTGGCACAGAACGTCCCTTGTGGCTTGAAATTGGTTGCGGTAAGGGGCAGTTTGCCTGCGAATTGGCGAAACAAAACCCCGATATTAACATAGTTGCTGTCGAGAAAAACACCAACGTTATCGTTCAGGCCTGCGAAAAAGCTCTTGAACTTGGTGTCGACAACGTCCGATTCTTGAAATGCGGTGCTGAATACATCACAAAATACTTAAAACCTCATTCTGTTGAGCGCTTGTTTTTAAATTTTTCGTGTCCCTTCCCCAAAAAGAGTCACGCAAGCCACCGTTTAACAAGCTCCACATTTCTTCCCCTTTATAAAGAATTATTAACTGAAGGTGCCGAGATTCACCAAAAGACCGACAACCGTCAGCTGTTTGAGTTTTCTTTGGAACAGTTTTCCGACCACGGATTCACTCTAAAAAATATCTCGTTAGACCTACACAACAGTGATTTTGAGGGCAACATAGTAACAGAATACGAGCAACGCTTTGTGTCTCAAGGCTTGCCTATCTACCGACTCGAAGCCTATTTAAAGTCAAACAACAAAAACGATTAAAGGATGTTAGAAGATGTCTTATCACTCCGACCATGATAAATACGGCGATTTTTTCAACAGTTATTCGCCAGACCGTCATCCTCCCGTTCAAAGCCGTCCTCAGGTTCGAAACAGCCGTCCTCCCAAACGTAAAAAGCGCCGTTTAAAACCGGCTATCAAGCTTGGAATCAGCGTGATTGCCATTGGTTTGGTGATCTTAATTATAATTCTTTCAATTTCAAAATGTTCAGATAATAAATCCAATACCATAGAAAAACCTCCCGTGACAT
This sequence comes from Acutalibacteraceae bacterium, assembly GCA_045637775.1. Lineage (GTDB taxonomy): Bacteria > Bacillota > Clostridia > Oscillospirales > Acutalibacteraceae > UMGS172. The sequence goes on from JAZUAC010000013.1 coordinate 5,828, forward strand.
CGAGCAACATAACATCTACAGTAAACACCGTCCCTGAAGAAAAAATCAACCGTCCGCAATCAACCGACTATACCGTGACATTGGGCGACCAGATTGAAAGCATTCATGCGGTTTTGATTGATTCTTCAAACGACACTATTCTCGCTCGCCGTAATGCCGACAAGCAGATATACCCTGCCTCTATGACCAAGGTCATGACACTTTTGGTCGCGGCAGAGAATATCACCGATTATAACCAAACCTTTAAAATGACCTCGAAGATAATCGATCCCGTTTACCGTTTGGACCTCACCTTGGCCGGATTTTGCCCTAATGAAGAAGTCAAACTCATCGACATGATGTACGGTATGACGCTTGAGTCAGGTGCCGAGGCTGCGGTTGGCCTTGCAGTTCATGTTGCGGGCTCTGAAGAAGAATTTGTCAAGCTGATGAACCAAAAGTGCAAGGATTTAGGGCTGACGTCAACCAATTTCACCAATGTCAGTGGCCAGCACAATAAGGAACACTACACCACTGCCATCGAAATGGCGATGATAATGAAGGCCGCCGTGAAGAACCCTCTTTGTCGCGAAATTCTTTCGACCGAGTACTACACCATTCCCAAAAATGATTTCCACGAGGAGCTAAAGTTCCATAGCGGAATGTTCGAAAAGATGTATGGCAACGAGCCTGAAGTCGCAACCATTAAAGGTGGTAAAACAGGCTTTACCGCACAGTCACTGTTCTGCCTTGTCAGCTTTGCTGTGACCGATGACGGTCGTGAGATAATCTGCGTTACTGCCGAGGGCGAAAGAAAATACTCACCCATCTACGATTGCATTGAGCTTTATAAGGAATATACCCATCCTGTAAAGGGCGATTCGTGATGATGCGAACCATCGTCTCAAGATAAACATCCACCCCACCCAAGTTTTAAAACTTGGGTGGGGTTATTTTGCAAAACACAATGTTTTCACTTGACAAATCGGTTAACTTGCGGTAAAATATTCAAGCGTCCTAAAAACGAGGTGTGGCGCAGTTGGTAGCGCGCCAGTTTTGGGCTTTGAGCATGAGCGCATCCGGTGGATGATTCAGCGAATGCGAAATGGCGCCGCGGTCAAAATCGTTAGCGACGAGTAGGAGCGACCAACGATTTTGGGCACCGCAAGAGGGTTGCCAAAACGGATTGCACCGCAGTCATTTTAGTTTGTCTTTAAATTTAATATTTTTCGAGGTGTGGCGCAGTTGGTAGCGCGCCAGTTTTGGGCTTTGAGCATGAGCGCATCCGGCGGATGATTCAGCGAATGCGAAATGGCGCCGCGGTCAAAATCGTTAGCGACGAGTAGGAGCGACCAACGATTTTGGGCACCGCAAGAGGGTTACCAAAACGGATTGCACCGCAGTCATTTTAGTTTGTCTTTAAATTTAATATTTTTCGAGGTGTGGCGCAGTTGGTAGCGCGCCAGTTTTGGGAACTGGATGCCGCAGGTTCAAGTCCTGTCACCTCGACCAAAAAGCAGTTTTGACCATTAGGTCAAGACTGTTTTTTATTTAATATGCAGGACTTGAACCTGAGAAGGTCTGAAGCGTAAAAAACAGTCCGGTGGACTGTTTTTAGCGAGGAGCGTGAGGCGGGTACTGTTGCAAAGCAACGGTCGCCGAGCGTATAGTATGCGAGGCGAAGCCGAAGCAGACGGTCAAGTCCTGTCACCTCGACCAAAAAGCAGTTTTGACCATTAAGTCAAAACTGCTTTTTTATGCCTCATACTCATTTAAAATTTCCAAAATATCGGAGTGGTAGATATTTTGACCCAAAACATCACCATTAGGTGAGAACGATATACATTTGACATCACGCGGGTTCTCGATATAAGGGTTTTCCGGAACGTTACCCTCAAAATACTCATTGAGATATTTCAGCGCATTTCCCTCAGGGAAAACAACATTCCCTCCCCCTATTTCCACATCCATGTCACTAAACGCTTTAAGGATTTCACGAGTTTTATTGTTATAAGGATTATCGTGGGTTGGACTCACCAACCATGCGGGTTGAAGTCTTAACGGTATGCCAACCGACTTAACCTCTTGAACAAATATTTTCACCGTTTCAAGCGGAATGGTCTCTTGATGAAAAGCGTCGACCGACAACAGTAAATCGTTAACCCCACATTCGGCAAGCGCTCGTGTTACGTGGTGTATATCATCTATACTATTCGAAAAATATCCGTTGGTTATGACCTGTCGGTGTGGAATATTCATGGTCTTTGCAACCTCGATTATTTCTGTGACGACCTCCCACTGCAAAAGCGGTTCACCGCCAAAGGTCATAACGGTCTTTATGTCATATTCAGATGCAATCCTTTTAACTGCATTGGCGGCAACCTTGGGGTCGATAAACTCACCGCAGGCAGAATGTTCACCCTCGGAGCAATGCTTACACCTGCCCGTGCAAGCATAGGTCACTACAAATTCGATTTTACTAAGGTTTCTGAGATATCGGTTCATATCGTATCCTTCAAATCATTTTAAAGCAAAAAATATATCTTTATCTTGTATAATCTCCAACTTCACAAGCCTTGCGGCAAGTCCATTTTCGGTCCTCTTAAAAGTATCACACATTTCTTTTTTTGTTGCACCGCTATTATACATTTTAATCAACAGTTGTTCCTCTTCCCGAGTCCAAAACTTACCTGAATTTTCAGGTTTGTTCGGTGTTGACAAAACGCTCTCCGGACAAGCAGGCTGCTGTGAGACTTTTGCTTTGTAAAAAAACCTGAAATCAAAATATTTGCAATTGTTTTGGCTGGAAATTTGAGCCGATATAATATTAAACAAGTACTCTACATCTTCAATTCGCGAGCCTCGTTCAAGTTTTTGTGAAATGTATTCATTTGGAGTTCTTCCTAAACGTTCTTTGAAGGCCTCAACAAAAAAGTTTGGGTTGTTATTTTGTTGTTGCATTTTTGTTTTCACATGACTGCGACATTTAAAGCCCATTCACTCAACCCCCCACTTCGGCTTTTAACCAATATTATATCACAAACAAAAAACCTTGTCACGGTTTAATTTTTCACAAAAAAAGAATCCGTCGTCCTGAAAAAGACAGCGGATTCTTAAATTTTACTTACAGATAATGGGACCTACGACCTCAAAGTCTTGGTTAAGTCCTATGTAAACCAAGCCTTCATCGGCATCCTCGGGAATCTCAAATTCCGAATCCTTCAAAGCAACGATTATTCTACCGCCACCTTCGATGTTTGCGCCGTCAAGCTGATCGTAACAAAGCTTTGCACCATTTATTTTTTCAAATGCATCAACATCATCTTTGTTGGAAAGATACGAAAGATAGAAATCAAGAATGAGCTTACTCATAAACTCATCGTTGTCGTTATCAAAATCATAACTCTTTGGATAAGAAAGCAAATTGTTTATTTTCTTCTTGAAAGACGAAGGAACCGATTCGGCTATTGCTTCGGCCTCATTGAGAGTTTTGCTGTAAGACTCTCTCCAATATTTGTGTATCTTCGAGAAAATAGAGTCACCGGCCGTTTCGGCAAGATACTCTGAGAAGAAGTATACCGAGCCGTAAACGCCGATATCACGACCTTCAGTCTTGAAATTGTACATAGACTGGCCCTGACGGATCAAATCACTTGTGGTAAAACTCTTAGTACGTCCTAATCCCTCTGCAGAGCCCTCATAGAGCATTTCCTCGGCATATCCGCTCATCGCCTCATTAAGCCATGTACGGGTCATGGTTTCATTAGGTGTGCTGAAAAGATTGGTTGCACAGATAAGATGCTGGAACTCATGAGCCATGGTTGAATACGCGTCGCTTTTATATTGGCTGTCGGCCGCATACTCTGCATTTATGTGAAGAATATCGTGGTCGGTATTGATGCCATATTGATAAATTTCCGTCTGAGAAACCTCTCCGGTAGCAAAAAGATCATACAAAGTAAATAAACCTAACAAGCCTTGATAAGGAATATCGTAGAAAAGAATATTTACTCTTCCGTCATCACCGGCAAAACGGGGTGCACCGAAATTTTCAACCATTTCTTCAAAAATCTCATCGTCGAACTCTTCGCCGTAATCCTCTAATAACGAATCGCTAACGCTTCCGTCAGACCAAATGTGGCAATAATCACCTGCATAGGCACACTCAAACTCAACCAATGAGCGAGAGTTCATACTGCGGCTATAACAATAGAACTCACGAGTGTCACCAACTCGGTACTCCTTGCTAAGTCCGTCACCCTTGTTGCCTTCGAGATCAATCTTATCCCAAGGAAGATCTTTGTTGAGTTCGTTCTGAACAAAAGACACCCATTTCAATTCTTCCTCAAGACCGTCTGCACGGTCTACATCAATGTCGATCTGACGTCCGAACTCGCCTGACTGCAGACTGCTTTTATCAAACTTCTCGTTTTCGTCATAGATCTTGGGGTTATATATCATAACATAGCTAAGATCGTCATCCTCAAGCTTGGTGACATCGTCTCCGTCAACCGTTTCATACTTTGAACCAATATCCGACTCTTCGTTGTTTTCTCCGTTGTTCTTGGAGCCGGAATCGTTATCTGCACCGGAGTCAGAATCCGAATCGGGACCCGAACAAGCCGCAAGAGAAAAAATCATGACCAATGCCAAAAGAATTGCTACTAACCTTTTCATTTTTCATACCTCACTTTTTTATTTTAAGAGATTACCCTACTCAACCCAATTGATTTCCGAATCGCTCACCTTCAAAATTCTCTCGGACGAAAGATCCTTAAAGCATATATGGCTCACAAGCTCATTTATGTTAGAAACATCTTCGAAGTAGTTGATTTCCATAACAGTCCGTTTTCCGGCGCACAGCATATTATCGTTGGCACCAAGACCGATATATCCGTCATTCTGCATTTCTTTTCCGTTGATGCGAATGTCACATACATCTATGACGTAATCGGTATTGCTTTCGTTCACAGCCACCAAAGTCCAACTGAGACCGCCCCAAGAATTCCTTTCACTTTTCAGCAGTGAAAGACGGACCCCGTTTTCATTAAATATCACCTTAGTGCCTTCGGAAACAACTGCTTTTTTCCCTTTTTGGGCAAGCTTTACGTTGCAACGCTGGAACTCGGCAAAACCGCCGCCTCCCTCAAGTGATACGTATTTCATTTTACGAAGAAGCAACTGTACCGTAGAACCGCTCGTTAATCCCAAATCTTCAATATCATATGATGACACCGTAAGACTGTAATATGAAACCAATCCCGGAACCGCGGATATATTTGCACAGCTGATCTGCAGCATAACATCGTCAATGAAAATATTGTCGAAGCGGAAATGTTTGATATCGTTGCCGCTATGCTCAACCTTTACAATACCGTTCAAATAATTACTGTTTCCACCGCTGCCACCAAGACCTAACAATGTCATCTTAACACCGTCTTGCTGGTATACCACCTGTTCTTTGGCCAACATTCCCAAACACGGTTTATCATACTCATTCTTGAAAAATGAGCCACCATAAGTAACATCGGGAGAATGCTTGATTTTCAATTCGATTGGTTGGTCTTTAACCAATGTGATATTGGTATCGGCAGTCAATACAGTCAAACTGAACTCCAATTGCTTCAGTTGTTTCAAAATCTCTTGTTCTTGAATAATACCAAAGCTCATTCCATATTCGTAAACAAACTTTTGCCCGGGCGCAACGTTATCAACATAGCCTGTGCTGAAATCGTGACAATAGATATTTCCGTTGACTACAGCATCTTCGGTATAGAAATAAATTGCAAAGTCATTCTTATTCTCGCAAACCAGATTGAACTTTTTGCCGGAATAGGTTTCGGTTAGTTCAACAGAAAATTTAACATTGGAAAATGTACCCAAGTCAACTTTATCACCCGAAGTCCACTCAACCGACACTGTATCGGGCAACACCTTTTCAGGGAGAGTTCCGGTGGTTTGAATGGGCAAAATCTCCGAGCAATAGCGGTTACCCTGCGTATCTTCAATCTCAAAAATAAGTGAATATACACCGCTGGTCAAAGGCGCAAATACAAACTCTATACCATCACCGATAGGAGCATGATTTTGTGACATCATACCGGATGTATGCCATTGGGATATCGGACAGATTGTACCGTTTTCGAAACGAGTCATATAAAGGTGGTCCGCCTGAGGAAATACCATGGTGGTATATTTTGAAAGATCAACATCCTCTAATTTACCACCCAAAAGCTCGTTGGTTCCCGTTCCGCTATTACACGGTGTTAGTGCACTAAGCGCTATCTCACGGGTACTGTTACCTATTGCAAGATGGTAAAGCATTCCCGCTACCTGCAGTTCATAGCCTTCGGGATTGTCTAACATATTCGCACGGCGGTTGGTTGCGTTAGCATACACGCTGTATCGGGTTACGTTACCTACCGTGTCATGCTCCTGAGAAACAGGAATAAAGAAGTTATTGAATTTATCCTTACAATAAATAATCTTGCCGTCGAAATTGGCAACAAGGGTCTGCCCCTCTCTTTGGACATTATAGCTTGAAAACAACGGATTGTAAAGACCTTCACCCTCTTTTGCCAACACAATAAATCTTGCACGTGCGTAGTTTTCAGCCTGCTTTTCGGAAAGCGAAAGCGAATATGTACCCTGTGCAACCGTATCAGGAACACGGCTTTCGGCTATTTGGGCAAGGAAATCATTCCTCAACCACACGCTGGCATAAGATTCCAAATAAGTGAGATAGTCCTTAAATATACCTAAATCGTTGTAAATCTCAGCCCAATCTTTTTCATAATAGGTTTTGTTATAGAAAGGATAGTACAACGACAAGCCGCAACAATCGGTTGTATTGGTGCGGTTTTCTATGACGGTTTTCTCAACTGCCGCACGAAGATTTACCGCCTCGGTGGGATAAAGATCCACCATTTGTGCCGCAAGGTCCGAAAGGTCAATAAGATCATACTCCGAGCCTGTACTTGCACGTCCCAACGCACGACTTTCTACACGGCGTGCCGTTAACAAACTATACTTTTCGTCAATATCTTTCAAGGCAGCGGCAAACAACGCATTCAATGAAGATTGCAGTTCGCCCGCATGCGAAAGATCCATACAAGAAAGCGTGGTATCGCGGTCGGTATAGCCTTTCTTTTTATAATAAGCCTCACACGCTGTAAGATACTCGCTTGCAATATTCTTTATAAGTGACGGCGTGTCAGACGAAGAATACTTTGAGAGGAATGAGTAATTCCAGCCAAAGGAAGGCTCAACCTCTTGCGATGCAACAAGATAATGCGAAAATTCGGAAACCACGCAAGCAAGCTCAGCCGAAGCCATAAGGCAAGCATCAAAACCAACCCATGACAGCTTCTTTTCACCTGTAAAAGGCGATGCGCGAAATGCCGACTGCATTTCAGCTAAGGTCAAGGAATCGTTATCATACAGCATATCCTTGCCGTAACCGATAAGCGGTCCATTACCGTGATCCCAAAGAATCAAAGCATATTCATCAGCAGGATAATAAGAATGAGCATAGTTCAAAAAGCCTGCAAGGTTCTCTTTTTCTCCCATTGAAGCGGCGGCAACCGAACCAACACGTTCAAAACCGTTACCCGAAAGATAAAGTATACTCTGCTGTTCTACCGCGTCTACAACATCGTTATGCCACTTTTTACTTCCGCCCGTAAAAACAACTACATGGGTTGTCGAAATATCGAGTCCGCTTTGCTCAATTTCCTCCATATCATCGGTTCCTGCGCCGCCTTTAGCCTCAAGATCGGAACCGACCATATAAACCATAAGTGTCTTTTTCTTTTTTTCTTTAGCTGTCTGATTAGCCGCCATTTCCTTGGCACGCGCATCAGAAAGCTGCGGTTGTGCCGAGTTTTGTGATGCCGTTTGTGTGCTATTTTCCTCGGAAGAACATCCGAAAAGACCCACAAACACAAACAAACACAAAATCACACTAATAATTCGTCTCATTAAGCCACCCTCAAACTGTGATTTAACTTTTAATTTGTACTATAACGTTTCAGATTTTTAAGCAGAAATATCTTATAACAGCATTTTCTACTAATATATTCTTTCGAAGCACCTTACTGCTTCAAAAATTCGGTAAAAGAAAACCAAGATATAACCAGCGCATCTCGGCTTTGTTGGAAATTTTATCTTACAAAATTGGTTTGAATAGGTGCTTCTTTATCGGGCATGCCATATTTTTCGCGTCCTAAAGCAATGCTCTTCATTAAAAAAGCCATATTGCGTGCCAAGGTTCTCATGCTTTGCAGTCCTTCCTCATCGCCCACAGCATCACCTATATTTCTTCCGTGAACACTGTTCCAATACTGACCCGAAGCCACAGGCATTCCACTCACGGTAAAATATTTGTTAAGCTCATCAAAGGTCGAAGAACAACCGCCGCGACGACCGACAGCCACCGAAGCGCCAACCTTCATGGTCTTTGAAAAAGGCACACTGTAAAATAATCGGTCAAGCACTGCAACAAGGGTGGAATTAGCCGAAGCATAATAAACGGGACTGCCGACCACAAGACCGTCGCACTCCTGAAACTTTGGTGCAAGCTCGTTTACAATATCATCAAAAGTGCACTTTCCGTTTTTCTTACAAGAATAACATGCAATACAGCCGCGAACCGCAAGGTTTCCAACCTGCACACATTCGACCTCTATCCCCTCTTCGAGAAAAACCTTTTCCATTTCGCTCAAAGCGGTCGTTGTGTTTCCGCCGACACGGGGACTTCCGTTTAATATTAAAACCTTCATACTTTCACCTAATTCTGCTTTCTGACAATTTTATACTCATCGTCCAATCTAAAGAAAGGACAACCCTTGTCTTTAGATGAGATAAAACGCATATAATCATCCTCATCCATATCGGCTAAACAAACGTAGCCGTCGCAATCCTCATCATAGACATAATAAGCGCACATATCACAGCTTGAAGCCGACATTTTTACTTCACACTCCCTATTTTAAACCGATTTTATCACAAAATCGTAACCTTTTCAACTAAAAACCACCGATTTTGGCTTTAAAATTTACAATGTTGTTATATTTGTTGAATTTCTAAAAATTTTGTTATAAAATGTTAGGACAACTTTAAAACAGGGAAATTGTTTTTTGAGGAGATAAAATTTATGAGAATTACAAAAGCGATGCTTTGCGTTATTGTGGCATTATTTGTGGTTTTGATGCCGCTGACGGTTTGTGCAACCGAACCTGGCGATACATCTTCAAGCACGCCTTCAACAAGTGAAGAAGATAACAACAGTTCAAACAGCACCGAGTCCGGCAATGGCGAATCAAGCAGCAACGAGTCAAACAGTGAAGGCTCGAGCAGCAATGAATCGAACAGCAATGTGTCAGACGGCAACGGCTCCGAACCTATCGAGCTTCCCGATTCGTTTTCGATTACGATTCAGTGTAAAATAAACGGTGAAATTCCGAAGGACACCAAGTTTATATTTTCTGTCACACAATCACTATTAGCCGATTCGGAAGAAACCACTAACGACAGTTATTCTCGCGAATTTGTGATTGATACTGCAACCGATACAAGCGGTGAAAAAACATTCACTATATCCAAAGCCGATAACGAGTTACTGCTTTCTCACGCCTACACATTGAAATTAAAGGAATCAAGTAACTCTACTGCAACACTCGACAAATCTGAAATCCGAATCCGTATTTTGGATGACGGCACAATTGAAGCCTTTGTAAATGACGAAGAACACACCGATCTTTCTCAAGCAATTGTTCTTAACTGCACTACCTTAAAGCAGGTCACCGTCACTACCAAGAATATGGAGACACTTACCAAGGTATATGACGGCAAGACCGATTTTGACATTAAGAAGATTCCCTTAAACAACATTGTGCTTGAAGGAATAGACGAGGCCGATAAAAGTGGAATAACCCTTGAATTTACCGAAGCCAGGTTAAACAGTGCAGATGTAAAAAAAGCCACCAAGGTCATCGTCAGCGGATTGAAACTCAAAGGCCAAAACGCCGACAAATATGCCTTTGCTAACGACAGCTTTGAATGCACTGCAACCGTCACACCGCGTCCCTTAACCGTGACCGCAAAATCTACGGTCATTGAGGTCGGCAAGCCTCTGCCTAAATTGACCTTCACCCTTTCAGAGGAGGTTATTGATGGCAATAACTTCAAATGCGAGCTCAAATGCAACGCTGATGTTAACACAGTTGGTACTTATGACATAGTAAGTGATTCTTGCTCTGCAGGCGATAACTACACTGTAACCTTCGTTCCCGGAAAACTCACCGTTTCCAGCTTTAAATTTACAACTGCTGTTGACAGTGCAACCTCGGTTAAGGTTTCGGGTTATTTTGATGCCGGTGCAACCGTTAAGGTTACTGCTCTTGACGGCCAAAGCGAGGTTTACTCAAAGCTTGCCTCACAGACGACTTGGGGCACAATAATTTCAGCTTATGAAGTGTCTTTAAGCACTGTTGCCGATGGCAATTATACACTTGAAATTCCTGTTGACAGCAAATACGAAGGCAAAAGCGTTAAGGTATATCAGCCCTTGTCGAACGGCGATATTTCCTGCTACATAACAACCGTTGAAAACGGCTATGTAACCATAACTACCGCAGAACTTTCGCAATTTATGTTGGCAGGCGATAAACAAGTGACATCCGAAGAGGAAGAAACCTCAGTATTTATGACAATATTAAAGGTATTCCTCATCATTCTTGCAATAATCCTCGGATTAGCTGTTGTTATTGCTTTGTTCTTCTTCGGCATGGTATTTTTCAACAAAACCGAAGAACTTAAAGCAATCATCCGCTTTATCCGCCGTCTTCTCAAAAAATAATACATTGGATTAACAAATGAACCACCGCTTACAATATGCGGTGGTTCATTTTGCATAATTAAACCAATAAAAACTTTCAAGGTAGATATTGACGAAAATATCGTGTTTTGGTATAATACTAAAGTTAAATCTGACTGTCACAAGGAGACGGTAATAAATGAGTATAAAAATCGGTATTTTGGGCTACGGTAATTTAGGCCGTGGCATTGAGTGTGCAATAAAGCAAAACGATGACCTCGAGTTGGTTGCCGTATTTTCAAGACGCGACCCTAAAACGGTTAAAATTTTGACCGAAGATGTTGGCGTTTATCATGTTGATGATATTTTAAACTTTAAGGATAAGATCGATGTACTTGTACTTTGCGGCGGCAGTGCAACCGACCTGCCCTTCCAAACCCCCGAATACGCAAAATATTTCAACGTTGTTGACAGCTTTGATACCCATGCCAAAATCCCCGAGCATTTTAAGAATGTTGACGAATCTGCCAAGAAAAACGGCAATATCGCTGTTATTTCCTGCGGTTGGGACCCCGGTATGTTCTCTTTGAACCGTCTTTACGCTTCGGCGGTTTTGCCCGACGGTAAGGACTACACCTTCTGGGGCAAGGGCGTTAGCCAAGGTCATTCCGATGCTATTCGCCGAATCGAGGGCGTAAAAGACGCAAGGCAGTACACCATCCCCATCGAGGCAGCTTTGGATGCCGTTCGCACAGGCTCTAACCCCGAGCTTACCACCCGTGAAAAGCACGAAAGAGAATGCTTTGTTGTGCTTGAGGAAGGTGCCGATAAGGCTAGAATTGAGCAGGAAATCAAAACCATGCCCAACTATTTTGCCGACTACAACACCACGGTGCATTTCATCACACAGGAAGAGCTCGACCGCGACCACAAGGGTATTCCCCACGGCGGATTTGTTATCCGTGCAGGCAAAACCGGTTGGAATGGTGAAAACTCGCACATTATTGAGTATAGCCTGAAGCTTGACTCCAACCCCGAGTTTACCTCAAGCGTTATCGTAGCCGTTGCCCGTGCGGCATACAAAATGAAGCAAGATGGCATGACAGGTTGCAAGACTATGTTCGACATTGCACCTGCATATTTAAGCCCCCTCTCCCCCGACGAATTGAGAGCCAAAATGTTATAACAAACATAAGCACCGAAATGAGCATTCATTTCGGTGCTTATGTTTGCCTTGCAAATATATCATACGCTATATGCGTATATCATCCTGCTAAACGCAGGATATCATTTTTAATTTCCCTGCGACATAAACTTCTGCTTGGCTTTTTCAATCTTCTGCTGTTCGGCGGGTTCGGTGGGATACCAACCCTTGCTTGCCATAAGGTCAAAAACCTCGGCCTGCATTTTGTGCTGGTCACAAAGCAAATTCATAACATCGGTGCGGACACCTTGGGTTGCGCACTCGGTTGCAAAGGTTGAATAGTTCCAAGCCAACATTTTTTCGACCGTAAGAAGGTCGGTCATAAGTTCCTTTTCCTGCATTTTTGTCACCTCAATTCAAATGTCCCATAAGTTTGTTGAAATGCTGCTGATGACAGTCGGCAGCGTTTTTCATTTTTGAACGCAAAGCCTCATCCTGCGTCATATTTTCAGCCGCCTTATACTTTTCAATCATCAACTGCTCAAGCCCCATCATATCCTCAATGAAGCTCAATTCCTTTGAAGTCAAAGCCATAATAATCCCTCCAAATAGTTTGTTGGGGTTATTATTTGCAGTAAAAACTGAATTATTAAAATTTTAAAATAAAAAAAGAAGCTCCCCTTGTCAGGGGAGCTGTCACCTTTAGGTGACTGAGGGGTAGTCTCTCCCTCAGTCTCGCATTCGCTCGACAGCTCCCTCATCAGAGGGAGCTTCTGTTTGTTAATAAATATATGTTCCTAATCAAACCATCAAATTAATGAAGAATCCGCCCAAAACAGAACGGTTCTGGAAGCCACGCTGTAGGGCTGTATCGGTGAAATACCAGTCGGTTATCGGCACACGGTCGGTTGTTTCCTCAATCATTCTGCGGATTGAGGCATAAACCTCATCTGTGTACTTTTGGTCATCGGTCAGCACGGTGGTCCAAGCCATCCAGTCAAGCTTGGTATAGGTCGAACGGCTGTCAAGCGGTACACCGTATTTGTTCATCTGTGCAGTGTACTCCTTGATTTCGTTCTCGTAAACCTCTTTTGAGAACAGGCCAAGACCGAAAATTTTGTCCCAAACCATATTGTACTTCATACTCCAGCCTTCTTCCTTGTCGAAAACAAGTCGGCTCGAGGTTGCGCTCTTGGCATCCTGCATCCAACGGTCGGCCATTTCCTTGGCCTTTTCACCGTAGAACTTTTCGCCCGAAAGACGGGAATATGCACCCAAAGCCACAATAGCCTTAACACTCAGGTTGCAGTTGTGTGCAAGATGTCCTGCAAAATCGTCGGTACAAAGCTGATTTTCGGGATCGTAGCCAAATTCCACAAGATAGTCGGCCCATTTCTTCATGAGGTCGGCGTATTCGTTGGCAAAATCAAGACTGTTTTCGGCAACGCAAACTGCGGCAACGCAAAGAATAAAGTTAGCGCATTCTTCAACCGGCATCTGCTTTTCCAAAAGAAGCTTACCATCTTTAAGACCGTAAACCTGACCGTTGCAAAGCGGATACTGACCAACGTCGTGCGGTGCAAAATCATACTCCCAAGCGTCACTCCTTGCAAATCTCGCAAGAGGACGAAGCATACCCTTAACAAGCTCGGGATTGAACAAAAGGAACAACGGAATGGAAGGATATGTAACATCCAAAGTGCCGATACAACCGTTGGAGAAGTTTTCCTTTGAAAGGAATGCAATTCCGTCGGGAGTGTCAACAAGCTTGTGTGCGGCAATTGCCTGACGGTATGCAAGGCAACCGATTGCGGCATAGTCCTTACCGACAGCCAGCATTCTTTCGGTGAGTGCAAGGTCAAAAATCTCACACTTTTCCTTAACTTGTTCATAATCGGCAATAGCAGCAGCCAACATCTCGTCAAAGCCGGAGTATTTTGTCATATAATACGGATCAAGATTTTCACCAAAATATTGAATAGACTTAACATCATCATAAGCCATGGTGATAACGCCCTTGAGGTCGGTTTTGATGACAGCAAGGGCTCTGTGGGCGCACTGGGTATAGTAATTATCTTTGTTGAAGCTTTCAAATTTAGTAATCTCGCGATTGTTGATGTAATTGAATCTACCCTTTTTGTCAGACACAAATGAGTCCTTATCGGCAAGGTGAAAATAACCCCAATCTATGCGGCAGTCATCACCGCTGCAATGCAAGGGATTCTGAACCGATTTTCCAACCCAAAGCGAGTTTTCGGTTTTTCCAAATGTAATCTTATCGGCCTCCCAATCACCGCAAATTTGGGTGTCAACATCGAAATACAATGAGAAGTCATACTCACCTTTAAGTTCTGCGTTATACTCCATATAAGAAACGGGTCTCGACATAAGAACAAGGTCGTTCATCAAAAGCGGAGTACGGAAGGTAACGGTCAGCTTCAAAAGGTCGTTTTCAAAGGTGTAAACACTTGCGGTAGGAGTAATATCCAAATCGGTCTGGGGAAGAGCTTGGGGTTCATGCCTGTAAACCGCATGGGTTTGCGGCATAACTCTTCCCAAGAAACGGAACACCTTACCGTCTACCTTTACCATACCAACCATTGAATTGATACGACCGGTCCAATGGCAGGTGTAGTTGTCGGTCAGTTTGTCAGCAGGTGACCAAACGCTGAAAAACGGGTCAACTGTAATAAGAGGTACTGAAACTGCTTTAATCTTCATAAAATCTGTCCTTTCTGAAAACACACCTTAATCCAGCGTATCTTTTTCACTACATGTGTATAATAACATACTAAAACTCAAAAATAAAGTGGTTTTATTCGTCGTTTTGTGAGCAATACAATTCATATAGATAAAATTCCGATTATAACAAAAAACACCCAAGCAAAAGCTCGGGTGTTTAACTTAAATATTAGCCTTCGTAGTTATAGCCGATTTCGATAGCCTTGAGGTTGATGTCAAGCATATCGGCGCGTTTTGCGGAAATAACGTGACCGAGAGCCTCTTTCATACCGTCCATCGAAACAAAGCCTGCTTCCTTGATCATCTTGCCCATCATAATCATATTGGCAAGTGTGGGGAAACCTGCGTCTTTGGCCAACTTGGTTGCGGGGATGTAGTAAGCGTCAACATCGGTACGGTTGACCTTACGGTCGATCAAGGATGAATCAACAAAAATCTTTCCACCCTTTGCGGTTGCATCCTCATACTTATCCAAAGAAGGAAGATTCATTGCGGTCAAAACATCAGGTGTGGAAACAATAGGCGAACCAACGGGAGTATCACTGATGATAACACTGCAGTTAGCGGTACCGCCACGCATCTCGGGACCGTAGGAAGGAAGCCAGCTGAGCTGCTTGCCCTCTTCAAGGCCTTTGTAAGCAATACACTTACCGGCAAACAGAACACCCTGTCCGCCAAAGCCTGCAATAAGGATCTGTGTAGTGCTCATTTACTTCTCCTCCTTTGCAGAACTTCTGTCTTTATAAACACCCAAAGGATAGTAAGGAATCATCTTTTCCTCAACCCATTCAAGTGCCTTCTGAGGAGTCAAGCCCCAGTTGGTAGGACAGGTTGAAACAACCTCAACCAACGAGAAGCCTTTGCCCTCAACCTGATTTTGGAAAGCCTTTTTGATGGCCTTCTTTGCGGCGTTAATGTTCTTTACGTTGTTAACGGCAACACGCTGAATGAACTCGGGACCATCCAAGGTTGCGAGCATTTCGGAAACACGGATGGGGAAACCAACCGTTGCGGTATCACGACCGTAAGGAGAGGTCTGTGTTACCTGGCCGGGCAAGGATGTAGGAGCCATCTGACCGCCGGTCATACCGTAAATTGCGTTGTTGACGAAAATAACGGTGATGTTTTCGTTACGGGTTGCGGCATGGACAGTTTCGGCCATACCGATAGAAGCCAAGTCACCGTCACCCTGATAGGTGAAGATAACATTGTCGGGCAATGCACGTTTAAGACCTGTTGCAACTGCGGGAGCACGTCCGTGAGCAGCCTCAACCATATCACAAGCGAAGTAATCATAAGCCATAACGGAGCAACCAACAGGAGCAACACCAACGGTTTTGCCTTCTACTCCCAGCTCATCAATAGCCTCGGCAACCAAACGGTGGATAATACCGTGGGTGCAACCGGGACAGTAATGAAGCGGTGCGTCTGTAAGAGCTTTAGGTTTCTGGAATACTACTGCCATTACTTGTTACCTCCTGCTATCTTTTTAATTGCCTCAAGAACTTCCTCGGGGCTGGGGATCATACCGCCTGCACGGTTGCAAAGAGTTACGGGAACCTTGCACTCGGTTGCAAGCTGAACATCCTCGATCATCTGACCCATCGAAAGCTCAACCGAGATGAAAGCCTTGCACTTATCTGCGGCGGCCTTGAAAGGCTTTTTGGGGAACGGCCAAAGGGTGATGGGACGGATCATACCAACCTTGATACCCTCCGCCCTTGCTGCCATGATTGCGTTCTTGGAAACACGGGCGGCAATACCGAATGCTGCAACGCAGATTTCAGCATCATCCATCATAAACTCTTCCCAAAGAGCTTCGTTTTCTTCAATAGCCTTATATCTCTCAAAACGCTCAAAGTTGGTCTTTTCCAACTCTTCGGGCTTTAAGTAAAGCGAGTTGATGATATTGTGCTTGCGCTCGCCCTTGGTACCGGTTACT
>JAZUAC010000014.1:0-104973 GCA_045637775.1 Acutalibacteraceae bacterium
TCTCAGGGCAGAAAGCAGATTGAAAAATACGGTCACGGTGAGTGGACTCTTGTGTACGCACCCGGTGAGGTTTCTTGCAAGGGTTACATCGGCGGTAAAGAGGTCGCTTCTGACCGTGTTGCAACCACAGGAAAGCCGGTGGCACTTAAATTAGAGATGCAGACCGAAGCCTTGTTTGCAAGCAAGTGGGACTGCGCTGTTGTTCATTGCTACTGTGTTGACGAAAACGGCAACAAGGTTCCCGATGCCGCACCGATGGTACATTTCAACTGCACTCCCAACGGCTATATCAGAGGCACAGGTTCGGACATTGCCGACCACACCTCTATGGCCAACGCATCTCGTCAGATGCGTGCAGGTGTTGTAGCCGCATGTATCCATTCCAACGGCACCGAGGGTATTTTGAAGGTTTACGCTCATGCCGATGGACTCCAGTCGGCAAGACTTGAGATTGAAGTCACCCAGCCCAACGATAAAATCAGATAATAAAAGATAAACCTAAAAAACACCACCGTCCGACGGCTAAGGCTATCGAACGGTGGTTTTTATAAGCATTATTTTATTTCTTGCTCAAGCGTTTTGAAAATGTCGTTGTCAAAGAAATCGCTGATAGTCATTTCCAAGCCGTCACACAATTTCTTTATGGTGATAATTGATAGGTCTTTCCTCTCAACACTCATCATACTGTAAACGGTAGAGGGAGTAACTCCCGAAAGAGTTGCCAATTCATTATACCTAATATTACGTTGGTTGCAAATCTCTTGAAATCTTAACACCACTGCCTCTTTAATCAACATCAAATCACCTCAGAGAAAGTGTACACTTTATTTCGCGTATGCGTATACGCACTTGCGTATTGTTTGGAAATTTGATACACTTATACATGAGGTGATTTTATGAGAAATAAAACATGTTGTTTTACCGGACACAGGGTGATAGATTCAATAGACGTACCTAATATAAAAAAGAAACTTGAACAAGAGATAATACGTCTCATTGAACAAGGTGTTGTGTATTTCGGGTGTGGAGGTGCTGTCTGAATGTAATTGAACTATAAAAAGGGAGCGTCAAATTTTATATCACCGAAAAGTGGAATGCGATTGTATGTGCATAGCGTGACAAAATAAGCACCAAGCCGCAGATAGGTTTTAGCCTTTCTGCGGCTTGACATCTGTTTTTGCGTATATTATAATATGTATATCGTGATGTGTATATTATAAAGGTTAGTGAAAGGAGATTGTTTTAGGTGGAAAAAAAGCTTTTTGACAAATCGATCCCCGCTGCCTGTGGTTACTGCCTTAATGCAAGACTTCTTTCGGGCGGAGCCGAGGT
Source organism: Acutalibacteraceae bacterium (assembly GCA_045637775.1). GTDB lineage: Bacteria > Bacillota > Clostridia > Oscillospirales > Acutalibacteraceae > UMGS172. Next base: position 1,333 of record JAZUAC010000014.1, read on the forward strand.
TTTTTGTATGAAAAAGGGGCTTCGCGCTCTTCATGATTGCTGCGGTTCATATAAATACGACCCTTTAAAGCGCACGCCAAAGGTCAAAGATATCGGTCGCGACTACAATCCCGAGGATTTCAAGCTCTAAATTTTGCAAAATTTAAAATTTACTATTGACAAATCACCTTTTGGTGGATATAATAGTCCGTGTGCTTAAAGCACATTGACTTAAAAATGTGGTGGGTATAGCTCAGTTGGTTAGAGCGCCAGATTGTGGCTCTGGAGGCCATCGGTTCGATTCCGATTATCCACCCCACTTTTATTTTTTTTACCTTTTTTCGAAAAAAGGCAAAATTTCAGCAAAGATTTAATATTTTGGGGTGTCGTCAAGCGGTAAGACACAGCACTTTGACTGCTGCATTCGTAGGTTCAAATCCTGCCACCCCAGCCATGAAAAAGGCCTTGCGTTTGCAAGTCCTTTTTTCAATGATATCCGTTCCTCGAGGAACGATGATATAGCTATTGCCATGATATCTGTTTTGCAAATGAAGGAAACGAAATCATCTTTTATTTAAGCAAAACTCTCATATACACAAACAAGCACACGCGATACGTGTGCTTGTTTGTTTTAATTTGACTTATCAACCTTTGAGTGCTCTGTCGAGCCAGATTGCGCCGATATCCATTGCATTATAAAGACCAACCTTATCGCTGGACTTTACTATACGGTCCTTAGCCTTGATATCCTGATCAGACAAAAGAAGCTGAACCGTAACCTTATCAGCCACTTTAATTCCGCCAACATCTTTGGTGGTGTTTACCTTTATCATCACAATATACTTATCCTCGGGGTTGCCATAGTAAATTGTATCTTTACTTCTTACCAACGGTTTACCCTTATATGTTAAAATTTTATCAGCCATTGCCGATTCCTCCTTATATAAAAAGATTATTATCACTTTACCGTAAGATTATAATGATTGTAGTTTGTCGAAACGCTAAAAGCGCTTCGACTAACCATAACCATTATAACATAAAACTTTCCTATTGTAAAGACGCTGTTTTGCGATTTTTCTTGACCTATCGATATTATTGGCGTAAAATAATTGTATGACACCATATTTATAAGGAGCATTATTATGAAAATCGTTATAACCGATGCCGACACCGTAACAGGCGGCGACATTTCGCTTGATTGCTTTGACCAATTTGGCGAGGTCGAAATTTTTGGGCTGACATCACCCGATGAAGTTGCCGACCGCATCAAGGACGCCGATATTGTGCTTTGCAACAAGACACCCATGACCCGCGACAACATAAAGAATGCTAAAAACCTGAAATACATCGGACTTTTTGCAACCGGATTTAATAATATCGACCTTGAATATACCTCGAGCCACGGTATCACAGTTTGCAATGTACCAAGCTATTCGACCGAGGCGGTAGCCCAACAGACTTTTGCCCTTTTACTTGAGATAGTCAACCGCACCCACGATTATAACAACCTTGTGATGCAGGGCGATTGGATAAAAAGCCGCACCTTCTCGTTCTTTCCGTTGCCTATTTTTGAGCTTTCGGGCAAAACTATCGGTCTTGTAGGCTACGGAAGTATCGGAAAACGCGTTGCCGACATAGCAAAGGCTTTTGGAATGCGTGCTTTGGTCTACAAGCGCACACCCGTTGACGACCCAACCGTCACCTTCGTGTCGTTGGACGAGCTTTTGAAGGAATCGGATGTTGTATCGTTGCACTGCCCGTTGAACCGCGACAGCGAAAATATGATGACCGCCAAAAGCTTTGACAAGATGAAGGACGGTGCTGTGTTTATCAACACTGCAAGAGGCGGCCTGGTTGACGAGGATGCTTTGAAGCAGGCTTTGACTTCGGGCAAGCTTTTGGGCGCAGGCCTTGATGTTCTCAGAACCGAACCTATGTCGCCCGATTGTCCCCTGCTCGGTCTTAAAAACTGCATCATCACTCCACACGTTGCCTGGGCAGGACTTGAGACCCGTGAACGACTTATGAAGGTTGTTGTTGCAAATATTGATAATTTTCTCAAAGGCAACGCCGAAAACACCGTGACAGGTTGACTTTGAATAATTTTGGGATTATACTGAACTCATAACTCTATCAAAAAGAGGTAATTATTATGAATTTCAAACGTATTACGGCAATTTTTTTATGTGTGGCTTTGGGCGTGCTTTGCTGCGCCTGTGGTTCAAGCAGCGGCTCTGCCGACAAGGATGCCGCCGCTACATCTTCAATCGCTTCATCTACACAAACCGAATCCGAAGTTAACAGTCAAGGCTCGGGTGATGAGGTTTCTTCCGAATCTACCGCTTCTACCGAACCCAATGCCGATGCAACCTTGACCCTTAAGCTCAGCAAGGGTGATGTTACAAAGTTCAAGTCCGACCGCCCTTATGACGCTTCAAAGGAAAGTATCTCGCTCATCCTTGTTGTCGGTCAGTCCAACTTCACAACAAGTGTCGGTTTCGCCTCGGAGCTTGGCGGTGTTATTGACGGAAAGATTTCCGCATATTCGGAAGAGCCTGTTGTTCCTGCCGAGGGCACCTGTTATTCAAGCGGATACCGTACCGCTATAACCTCACTTTCCGCCGATCGTGATATGTCCAATCTTTGCGATGCTTCGCGTGGGACGAGCACCATGGGAGGTGTTACTCCCTCCTTCGGTATCAAGTGGAACGACCTGACCGGAACAAAGGTTGTATTTGTCCAGGCAGCTGTCGGTGCAGTAGGTGTTCATGAGTGGACCCCCAATCCCGACGATTACCTTTGCGAGTGCAACGAAAATGCGCGCCTTTATGCAAGGACTGTTGAGATTTTCAAAACATCTTACGAGGCATTGAGCAAGGATTACAACATCGCCTACACCGGCTACATCTGGAATCAAGGCGAGCATGAAGAGGTTTACGGCAAGCCCGATTGTGTAAGCACCGTTAACAGCGACAACAGCTATTACTCTGCCTATGAAAGCATGCACCAAGGCTTTATGGCCGAGCTTGACCTTGATTTTGGCGGCATTTCGGTTGTCCGTGCCGACAAGGCAGGCGGAACAGCCGAGGGTAGTATGAGCCTTACCATCGCCCGTAGCGCACAGTACAAGCTTTGCAATGATATTGATAATCTGTTCATGATATCCGCCATGAGCGAAACCTGTGCCGCTTCGGCACCGTTGGATATGGATAAAACCAACACCATTCACTATTCTCAGACAACCTTTAACAAAATGGGCGCAGAATGTGCCAATAATCTATACAAATATCTCGGCTTGAGCTCTGAACCTGCCAAATTCTCGGGTGTCGGTCTTTATTCCTCAGCCGGTCTTAAAATTGCCGATTTTGACAAGGATGGCAAGCCTGTTTCGGAAAGCGTTATCGCAAAGGGTTATCTTAGCGACCACCTCTTGACCAAGCTCAACACACTTGGCACGGGCTACACCTTCAAGGGTTACACCCTCACCGCTGCCGACGGAACCGACCTTTCGCAGTTTGTTGATGAATTCGGCGCCATCGATTGGACGGGCATTACCCAGCAAAACACTATTAAAAGTGTCTATATAAAATGTGTAATTGAATAAATTTAAAGCCGTTTCACAAATATTTGTGAAACGGCTTTTGCTTTGAATGATTATTGGTCTGATTCTGCACCGTCATAAAGTTGCAACTGCAAAATCACCTATGGTTTTAAGTTAATGTTATGACTTCGCCGCGGTGAGGAGTTTGAACCTTTGTATCGGGCGAGAGTTCATTCAGTTTTTTGGTTACAATCGCGGCATGAAAATCGCGCCACATTTCTTTGTCCTTGCGTCCATCCTCATTCAGGTGGGTCAGAAGGATGTTTTTATCCGAAAACTGTAACATAAACTCGGCAAAATCACGGTCAAGCGGAGCATAATCGGTGTCAAGACAGTGATAATCGCCCATCCACACATTGGCAAAGCAGTAATCGGCTTTGGGTGTGTTGGGTAGATTTTCAAGTGACAGATCACGCACATCAACCGGGAACACAAGTGACGGGGAATCTTTGGCGGTGATATAGTAGCCGTATTCGGGCACACCCTTGTCGGTGCCTGCCCTATAATGGCGACCCTTAAACGGCAAAATTGTCAATTCTCCTACCGTCAGCGGTTGACCTTCCGTTGCTATGTGCATCCTATCGGGCGAGATTCCGCGTTCGATTGCCACATCGTATAAAAAGTCGGGTATTACCCATTCAAGCTTTGTTTGTGCCAGCTCACGCGTTGTGCTTTCCTCAAAATGGTCTCGGTGACCGTGCGAAATTATCATCAAATTGAGGTCTTTCAAAAGCTCAACTGCCCTTTTGGGGGTCGATGCCAGAAATCTCGCGTTTCTGAAGGCAATGTCCATTCCCCAACGGTAACCGTTGGTGTTAAAAAGATAGGACGACGAATGAATAAGGCTGAATTTTGTGCCCTTTTCCGTTCCGTTCAACGCGGTTAAAGCCGAGGTGAACCAGTTGTCAAAATTCTCACGCACCTCGTCATAAAGCTTGGCACAAATGGGCATTTGGGCTTGCAGTTCTCTCACCGAACCGACAAATGCCTCCAACGGCTCACGAACACCCTTAAACCGCGGATGCTCAAGCTCAATATTATAAAGTCCGAAGTATTCAAAGCAAAGCGCATCCAAAAAACGCTTTAACGGCAGGTTGTGTGAATCAAGCGGAAAATGCGTTTTTAGTCCCGACAAGGCGTGAATATGCGTGTGGATGACCCGTTTCAAAAACTCTTTATCGGGTAGATTGTCGGGTTTGTCGGGATGGTTTTTGAGACACCAATACATATAATGACCCATGTCCCAACAAATGCCGATACACTTGCGGTTGACCGCCTTGACAATGCTCAACACCTGTGTAGCACTATCACCTTCAGACTTGTCGGGCATAAGGCGGTTATTTTCCAACGCCACCGTGACAGGCAAGCCGTTTTGCTCGATATAATCGGCAACATCGGTCAGCATCTTCACATTATCACCCACAACGGCGTGAACGGTTATGTTGACGGTTGGCTGACGAAGATTTTTTAAAACCTCGGCAATAGGTGTAAACAACTCGGTCACGGCATTTTCTGCCGTTTTTATACTACCGTGAAGCGAAATTTGAAACCCACAGTCCCACAAACGGTCGGCAACACGCCGTACCTCAAAGGCACTGTGATGCTCACGCACCGTGCGTAATTCCACGCTTTTTACACCCTCGCTTTTTAACGCTGTCAAAACATGGTCAACATCAAGCGAAAGACCTTCTCCGTTTATAAGCCAATCAAGTGGCAACGATACACCAATCATTTTAAATTCCTCACAGTTCGACCGTCATGCCGTCAAATGATATTTCGACGGGGATTTTACACATGGCAAGAGCCTCATCTACGGTTGCGCGGTTTTCCAAAATCTCGCGTCCGTGGTGAACAAAAATAAGGCGTTTCACGTTATGGGTCTCGGCAAAATTACAGACATCCTTAACCTTGTGGTGACCCGTTTCGCAAAGCAGAATATCACACCCATCGCCCACAGGTTCCAAAAGGTCATCCATATTCTTAACATCGCCCGAGAAAACAAACGATGTTCCGTTTAAACCGACCCTATACGAAAAACTGCGACAATGACCGTCGTCGGCAGGCGTCAGGTGGTGTGATTCAAAGGCCGAAACACTGATGTTTTCATCCTCAAAAAAGCGACCGAAATCGGGGGTGTTGACCGTGATGCCGAAGCTTGTTTTGAAATCACCTTCGGTAAACTTCAATGCACCATGGATATGCTCGAAAGCCTCAATATCGGGGATAAAAAGCTTGATTTCACCGTCGGCAACAGAGGTCTTGTAATAGTTGTTAAGCTTGCGTACCGTCCAGAATAAGCCCATCAAACCGCCGATATGGTCGAAATGTGTGTGCGAAATGAATACAGCACGGGTTTTCAATAGGTCGATACCGCCAAGATGTGCCGCAATCGAACAGTTTTCACCCACATCGAAAAAATAGTTGCGGTCATTCACCGTCAGAGCAAGACTTGTGTGACGGCGGTTGGGCATTGGCTCGGTACCCGAACAAGAGCCCAAGATTTTCAAAACAGCCATGTTTCCGCCCTCTTTCAGCAATTTTATTATATAAATTATTATACACTCACCGTTTCAACAAGTCAACCGCAAACAAACGCAAAAGCCACAGTGACTCTCACTGTGGCTTTTAATATCATACTATAAAAATTGCTTGGGTCGGTTTTATTACTCGTCTAACTTGAGCACCGCCATGAAGGCCTCCTGCGGTACTTCGACCGAGCCTAACTGACGCATACGCTTTTTACCTTCCTTCTGTTTTTCAAGAAGCTTTTTCTTACGGGTGATGTCACCGCCGTAGCACTTGGCAAGAACGTCTTTTCTCATTGCCTTGACCGTTTCACGGGCAATAACCTTACCGCCAATTGCAACCTGAATCGGCACCTCGAACAACTGACGAGGTATATAATCCTTCAGCTTTTCGGCAATTCGGCGTGCTCTTGTATAAGCGTTGTCAGCATGGACAATGAACGACAATGCATCGACCACCTCGCCCGCAAGCAAAATATCAAGCTTGACCAATTTAGAAGGTTGATAGTCCTTTATCTCATAGTCGTAGCTTGCATATCCGCGGGTTCTGGATTTAAGCGCATCGAAAAAGTCGTAAACAATTTCACCCACAGGCAGGATATAATGCATATCAACGCGGTCACCGATATAATTCATACCGATATACTCGCCGCGACGCTCCTGACAAAGCCCCATTATAGCACCGACATATTCACTCGGGCTGTAAATGTTGACATCGGCAACCGGCTCCAAAGCGGTGGTAATAATGGCAGGGTCGGGATAATTTGTGGGGTTTGAAACCGTGATGGTCTCACCCGTTGAAAGCTCAAACTTGTACTCAACACTCGGTGCGGTGGTAACAAGGTCGAGGTTATACTCTGTTTCCAAGCGTTCCTGGATAATCTCCATGTGCAACAGTCCCAAGAATCCGCAACGGAAACCGAAGCCCAAAGCACCCGAGGTCTCGGCCTCAAAAAGCAAGGAAGCATCGTTCAACTGCAGTTTTTCCAAAGCCTCGCGAAGGTCGGTGTAATGGGCACCGTCAGCAGGATAAATACCGCAGAAAACAACGGGATTAACCTTGCGGTAACCCTCCAAAGGCTCGGCGGCAGGGTTTTCGGCATCGGTCATGGTGTCACCAACGCGGGCATCGGCAACATTTTTAATGGCGGCGGCAATATAGCCAACCTCACCTGCTTTGAGAACATCGCAAGGGGTCATAATATTGGCACGCTTTCTGCCAACCTCAACAACCTGGAACTCGGCACCCGTTGCCATCATTCTTATGGTTTGTCCCGGACGAACCTCACCCTCTACAACACGGAAATAAACGATAACACCCTTGTAAGAGTCATAATAAGAATCGAAAATCAATGCCTTTAAGGGCTTTTCGGAGTCACCCGTGGGCGCAGGAATAAGCTTTACGATTTTTTCAAGAACCTCGGGAATATTGATGTCGTTTTTTGCCGAAATAAGAGGAGCCTCCGAGCCGTCGATACCGATAACATCCTCAATATCGTGGCGAACACGCTCAGGGTCGGCACTCGGCAGGTCGATCTTATTGATAACCGGCAAAAGCTCAAGACCGTGGTCAACCGCCAAGTAGGTGTTGGCCAAGGTCTGTGCCTCGATACCCTGCGAAGCATCAACAATGAGAATTGCACCTTCACAAGCGGCCAAAGACCTCGACACCTCATAGTTAAAGTCAACATGACCGGGGGTGTCGATAAGATTGAACTCGTATTCCAAGCCGTCCTCAGCCTCGTAATAAAGGGTTACGGCGTGCGATTTTATGGTTATTCCGCGTTCACGCTCAAGATCCATGCTATCAAGCAACTGATCCTCCATGTCACGCTCCGAAACTGTCTTGGTGTGCTCCAAAAGGCGATCGGCAAGGGTGGATTTTCCGTGGTCGATATGAGCGATGATGCAGAAATTTCTGATTCTTTCTTGTGGTATTGACATTGTTACTCCTTGTTTCACAAAAAAATTTACATATTTAGTTTATTCTATCACATTTTCATCCCTTTGGCAAGAGATATAAAAATAAAAATGAAGCAGATAAAATTATCAGAAAATAATGTTGATAATTTGGGGGGATTATTGTAAAATTATAAAGAATGAAAAAACTTACAGAGGTAGATTTATGAAAATTATTCTGGTAGGTTGCGGCACCATTGGTGCAACCATTATTTCAAGCCTTGTTTCGGAAGGTCACGACATTGTTGCTATCGATAACGACGCCGCGTTTTTGAACGAAATAACCAACGTTTACGATGTTATGGGTCTTTGCGGAAACGGTGCCGACTCGGATATATTGGATGAGGCAGGCGCCAAGGATGCCGACCTTTTTGTTGCCGTAACAGGCTCGGACGAGCTTAACATGCTGGCCTGCTTCTTGGCGCGCAAAATGGGCGCAAAGCACACTATGGCACGTGTGAGAAACCCCGAATACAACGACAAAAGCCTCAACTTTATGAAGGATAATTTGGAGCTTTCGATGTGTATTAACCCCGAGCTTTTGACAGCACGTGAGCTTTATAAAATACTCAAATTCCCGTCGGCGGTAAAAATCGAAAGCTTTTCGAGAGGCAATCTTGAAATGCTTGAGTTCCGTTTAAAGCCTGACTCGGTTTTGGACGGCGTTAGCCTTATGGAAATGCGTCAGAAATACAAGGCAAAGGTGCTTGTATGCTATGTCCGACGCGGTGATGATGTGTTTATCCCCAACGGTATGTTCCAGCTTAAAAGTGGCGATTGGGTGGGTGTTACCGCCTCGCCGAGTGAGCTTTCCAAGCTGTTTAAAAGCCTTGGCGTTTACCAAAAGCAGGCTAAAAACGTCATGCTCTTGGGCGGTAGCCGCACTGCGCGCTATCTTGCCGATATGCTTATTGAATCGGGCGGTTCGGTCAAGATCGTTGAACGCAACCGCGAGCTTTGTGAGCGCTTGAGTGAGGCTTTACCCAAAGCCGTTATCATAAACGGTGACGGTGCTGAGCAGGAGCTTTTGCTCGAGGAGGGCATAAAATCGCTGGACGCCTTTGTTTCGCTGACCAATATGGACGAGGCCAACATTCTTTTGTCGATTTTTGCCTCTAATAACAATGTTCCTAAGGTCATTGCCAAGGTTGACCGTGATGAACGTTCAAGAATGGCGGAAAATTTAGGGGTGGACAGTGTTGTTTCGCCCAAAAAGATGATTGCCGATGTGCTTGTTTCGTATGCCCGTGCACTTGAAAATTCAATGGGCAGTAATGTTGAGACACTTTACAAAATTGCCGACGGCAAGGCCGAGGCACTTGAATTTAACGTAAAGCCCGATTCAAAGGTTATCGGTATTCCGCTTAAAGACCTTGAAAGCAAAAAAGGTGTGCTTATTGCGGGAATTATCCGCGGCGACCACACCGTTATCCCCGCAGGTAACGATATGATACTTCCGGGTGACAGCGTTGTTGTCGTTTCATCAGAGCACCGTTTTGGCGACCTTGACGACATTTTGAAGTAGGGCTTAATATGAATAAAAAGTTTGTTTTTTATATGCTCGGTCGGATTCTGACTATTGAATCCGCTTTGATGCTACTCCCGTTTATTGTGGGTCTTATCTATGGTGAAAACTCGACATGGTGGCTGCTTGCTGCCGCAGGTATGACCCTTTTGTCAGGCTTGGGACTGCAGTTTATATTCAAAAAATGTGACAAAACGCTTTTTGCCCGTGAGGGGTTTGCTATTGTTGCTTTATCGTGGATAGGCATTTCGCTTTTCGGTGCTTTGCCGTTTTATTTAAGCGGTGAGATTCCCTCTTATACCAACGCTTTTTTTGAAACGGTCAGCGGATTTACCACAACGGGCGCTTCTATCCTCAACGACGTAGAGGCTTTGAGTAACTGTATGCTGTTTTGGCGAAGCTTTACCCATTGGATAGGCGGTATGGGAATACTTGTGTTTATCATGGCCATTACGCCCACCGAATCGGGTCGAAATGTTCACATCATGCGTGCCGAAATGCCGGGACCTATTGTGGGTAAGGTTGCCCCGAGGGTTAAAGACACCGCCAAGATACTCTACCTTGTTTACATTGCCATGACGGTTATTATGACCGTGATCCTTTGGTGTGGCGACATGAACCTTTTTGAAAGTCTGCTTCACTCGTTTGGCACGGCTGGTACAGGTGGTTTTGGCATAAAGGGTGATAGCTTGACCGGTTACAGTGCATATAGTCAATGGGTCATTACCGTGTTTATGCTCTTGTTTGGTATCAACTTTAACCTCTATTGCCTCATACTTTTAAAGCGCATTAAATCAGCATTGAAATCAAGTGAGCTTTGGTGCTATATCGGTGTTATTGCCATAAGCGTTGCCGTGATTACCATAAATATTGTCAATGTCATGGGCAATGTGTATGGTACATTTTCAGACACGGTGCGTCATTCGGCATTTCAGGTGGTGTCGATTATAACCACAACGGGTTACTCCTCGGTCGACTTCAATCTATGGCCCGATTTTTCCAAAATGATACTCGTATTGCTCATGTTTTTGGGTGGATGTGCGGGCTCAACCGCAGGCGGTTTAAAGGTTTCGCGTGTTATGATGCTCTTCAAGGGTGTCAGACGCGACCTGAAACACATGATACACCCAAGGTCGGTAAACTCGGTGAGGTTTGAGGGCAAAACGCTTGAAAAATCAACGCTCTACTCGGTCAATAGCTACATTGTCATTTACGTAATAATATTTTTTGCTATCATGCTGCTTTTGTCGCTTGAGCCATTTGGATTTGAAACGTCGTTTACCGCCGTTGCTGCCTGCTTTAACAACATAGGTCCGGGACTCGGAGAAGTTGGTCCGATGGGTAATTTTGATATATTCTCACTCGGTTCAAAGTGGCTTTTGTCCTTTGCCATGTTGCTTGGCCGACTTGAGATTTTCCCCTTGCTTTTGACCTTCTCACCCTCAACCTGGGCGAGGAAGTAACCAAATCGCTATCGCGGTTTCCCTTCACCTTAAATGGAAGGCTTTGAAAACGTTAGCTTATTGTTTAACAATAAAACCTAAACACACAACCCCAAGCACCTTTTGGTGTTTGGGGTTGGTTTTTTTGTAAATATTTTGTTGCAGAGTTGGTCATTCTTTGGTTTCGGGTTGGTCTGCATTTTCGACCGATGGTTGTTCCTGCTCGATAGGTTGCAACAAATTACCGTCGGCATCTTTGGACTTTTTAGCCTCACGCCATTGGTCGATTTTTTTGGCAAGCTTGGGCGTGATAAGACAAAGTCCGACAATTATCGCCATGAAAAACAGCCATGTCACGGCATACTCAACATATTTTACCATGTTGTCACCTTATTTTAAAAATTCGCAAACGGTGTCGCAGAAGTCAACTGCGTTATCGACGGGCAAACCGGCAATAAGTCTTGCCGAAGTGTGCAACACGCGGGCGATTTTTTCGGCCTTTACGGTTTCACCCTTCTCAAAGGCATCCTTCAAGGTTGCAAAAACGGGATGCTCGGGGTTAAGCTCAAGCACCTTTTCAGCTTTAGGCTTATGCTCGTCACCCGGCATCATGGCGAAATATTTTTCCATTTCGAGGGTGACGGGACCCGTGGTTGAAAGGAAAACGGGCTTGGTTTTCAGCTTATCGGACACAACGCAGGAAGCAAGCTCATCGCCCACTGCGGTTTTGACAAACTCACAAAGCTCTTTGTTTTGGGTTTTGATTTCCTCGGACTTTTTCTTCTCGTCCTCGGAAAGCAACCCTGCATCCTCGGCGTCGACCGATTTTAGCTCCTTATCCTCGAATTTAGCAATGCCTGCCATTACGAACTCGTCAACATCGTCGGTGAGGTAAAGCATTTCGTAGCCCTTTTCACGACAAAGCTCGGTTTGGGGCAACGATGCTATTTTTTCAACCGAATCACCCACGGCATAGTAGATATACTGCTGACCTTCCTTCATGCGGGCAACATAGTCCTTCAAGGTGGTCAGCTTGTCGGAATCGGAGGAATGGAACACTAAAAGGTCCATAACAGCATCCTTGTGGAATCCATAGTCACTCACAACGCCGTATTTTACCTGAATACCGAAATTACGCCAGAAGTCGGCATACTTGTCAAGGTCGTTTTGTTGCATTTTCAAAAGCTCGGACTTGATCTTTTTCTCGATATTGCCGGCAATGACCTTCAACTGACGGTCGTTCTGCAAAAGCTCACGCGAAATGTTCAAGGATAAATCCTCGGTGTCGACAACACCCTTGACAAAACGGAAATGGTCGGGCAACAACTGTTCGCATTTGTCCATGATAAGCACACCCGAGGAATACAACTGCAAGCCCTTTTCAAAGTCCTTGGTGAAGTAGCCATAAGGCACCTTGGAGGGCACAAAAAGCATTGCCTTGTAGGAAACAAGACCGTCGGCATTGACACGGATTGTCAGTGCAGGGTCATTGAAATCCATGAATTTTTCCTTGTAATATGCGGCACATTCCTCATCTGAAACCTCGGACTTAGACCTTTGCCAAATGGGAACCATGCTATTTAAGGTTTCGACCTCGCGAATCTTTTCATACTTGGCTTCCTCGCCTTCGGCGGCGACATTTTTGGTCTTTTCGGTCTCCATCTTAATGGGGTAACGGATGTAATCGGAATAGCGGGAAATGAGCTCGGTTATGGTGTATTGCTCCAAATACTGTGAGTATTTTTCCTCGTCGGAATCGTCCTTAATGTGCATGATAATGTCGGTACCCACGGTGTCCTTTGCACATTCCTCAACCGTGTAGCCGTCGCAACCCTCACTCGTCCACTTAAAGGCTATATCGCTGTCATACTTGCGGGTGATAACGGTGACCTTATCGGCAACCATGAACGCAGAGTAAAAACCGACACCAAACTGACCGATAATATCGGCGCCATCGGAATTTTCGCTCTCAGAAAGCTCCTTTTTGAAAGCCAACGAACCGCTTTTTGCGATGGTGCCAAGGTTTTCCTCAAGCTCTTTTTCGCTCATGCCAACACCGTTATCCGAAACGGTGAGTGTGCGATTTTGCTTGTCAACGGTGATAAAAATGCCCAACTCGGCACTATTTTCACGAACCGAAGCGTTGGTCAGCGAAATGTAGTGAAGCTTGTCCACGGCATCGCTTGCGTTGGAGATTATTTCACGAAGGAAAATATCCTTGTTTGTGTAAATTGAATTGATCATGAGATCGAGCAGTCGTTTTGACTCTGCTTTAAAACTTTTCTTTCTCATTTTTATACCTCTTTTGCTGATTGAAATTAAAATACCTCGCGGTAGTAAAGTCCTCTTGTAAACTCTGTGTCGGGATTGGCGGATTGCTTTGAGGCGGTCAAAATCTCACCACAGCGTTCCTTTGATTCGTCGGTAAAATAAAGCACCTCGAAATCTATATTTTTGAGTTCACCTTTTCGGTCAAACATCCAAACGGGACGGGAATTGAACATTTCGGAAAACTCGCCATTGCACATTATGGGGAACGAAACACCCTTGCGGTCGACAATTTCGGACAAACCGTTGCATTTTGCACAACCCAAACCGTTTTTGTTGGGACAGTTGCGGAAAATCATCAACGGCAAATTGCCGTAGGTGATTATTCCTGTCGGAATGTTGCCGCTTGAATGGGTTATATCGTTGACCGACATTTCAAACGAAAGAATTGTCGCTTTAGCACCCATACCTTCAACCGCCGAAATGCTTTGAGAGTTGAAAACATTCATTCCAAAGCCTGCAACGGGTGTGAGTCCTGCCTCTTTAGCCAATGTAAATGCCGCCAAATTGTTGCAAACCGCGGCCTTTACACCGTTTTGTTTGGCCGATTGCAGTTGCTCCTTAACCCTGCTCGCAGAGTGGAGAACACCCCTTGGAATATCGGCAATTATCTCGGCATTTTGGGGCAGATTGACCTTTGAAAAGTCGGTCGACACAGGTAAAATCACCGCCGAAACACCCGATAAATCACTCGGCATCTGGCTCACATTTTTAAACCAAGCAACCGTCTTAATAGGCTTTGCTGTGGGAGTGACAAGGCTTGGTTCAAAGTCTTCAACCGTGTTACCTTCAGCACGGCATGAGTTATAAAAGGCTCTTTTTTCGGTTAAAATCTCAAAAGCCTTGCGACGCATTTCGGAAAGCTCGGCAGCACTTATCGACAAGCCATCTTGGACATCGCAATCGATTTTTTCAAAAAAGTAGGGTGTTCCGCCCGTTTTGTTGAGCTTGGATGCGATAAACTCGGCATCAACGGGTCGGTTTATGGCGGCTTGGGGTATAACGCCATCAACCGTCACTCGATTTCCGTCGTTATCCTCTATAAGCATTTCCAACGGCTCACCCTCTAGAATTTTTACCGTTGCCGAAAGCTTGACTCTTTGGTACTCACGGCGGTAAATTTCGTGGGCTTGGTTTATCATTTTGGCGGTCATTTGCACATCCTTTTCGGTGCGGATGCCAAACATATCCCGACCCAAATTGTTGGTATAATATCCGTCGGTATGACCGCTTCTTGAGAAAATGCCCGACAAAAGCTCGAAGGTGTCTCTGGGTATTTCCCTGCCGTCGGCAGCATTTCGCACCGATGATACGGCGGCGGCAACATACTCGGGTCGCTTCATTCGACCCTCTATTTTAAACGAGGTGACCCCCATTTCGGCCATTTCGGCAATATGGGGAATATAGCTCATGTCTTTAAGGCTTAAATCGCGACCTGTACCGTTTTTTACGACAAATTCAAGTCGGCAAGGTTGGGCACAAAGTCCGCGGTTTCCGCTTCGACCGCCCAAAACACTACTCAAATAGCATTGACCCGAAAGGCACATACACAATGCACCGTGAACAAACGCCTCGACCTCAAGCTCTAATCTTTTGGCCTCATCGCACAAGGATTTGAGGGCGGTTTTGTCCATTTCGCGGGCAACCACCACGCGGGAAAAGCCCATTTCCTTGAGAGGCTTCAAAGCCTCTTTACTGTGCACCGACATTTGGGTTGAGGCGTGGATTGGCATATTGGGCAGATGCTTTTTCAAAAGCTTTATCAACCCCAAATCCTGCACGATGAGTGCATCGATTCCTGCCTCGGCCGCCTTTAAAGCGGTGTTTAGTGCCGATTGCATTTCATTGTCGGCTATAAGTGTATTAAGGGTCAGATAGGTTTTAACACCTCTGACCCTTGCAAACTCTGCGGCGTGCCGCATATCTTCGGTTGTAAAATTTTTGGCATTGCGCCTTGCGTTAAAGTCGCCCGCACCGAAATAAACGGCATCGGCACCCGAACGCACCGCGGCCTCAAAGCTGTCAAGACCGCCTGCGGGAGCTAAAACCTCTATCATAATGCGCTTTTGCCAAGTCTTAACTGACGGTTTTCACGATTAAGTCGCTCAATCTCGCGACGAGCACCGTCAATCTCCATTCTCGCACAAGCCAACTCTTCCGAAACGCGCTTGAACTCGGCCTTGGCCTCTTCAGAAGCGGCGATTGCCTTTTTAGCATTATCGCAATACTCCAAAGCCGCAAGAATGGCCACCATTGCGGTTGAGAGATAAGGGTTGTTGCGAGCCAAGGTGTCAAGCTTTACATTCAACTCGTCACCTATTTTGCGAACATAGGTCTCCTCATCCTCGGAAGAAATAATGTAGTCGATACCGCCAACGGTAATTCTTATCTTGTTTGCCATATTACACCTCATACAACGATTTTTAATATCGTATAACTGTCCTAGTCTATTGTACACTATTCGGCAAAAATAATAAAGATGTTTTGTGAAATTTTTTGTAGAATTTTCAAAAATTTCGACATTTTTCTTTAAATAATTACCTTTACACCCTCGGGTGCATCAAACTCGGTGACAATCTGACCGTTTTCAAGACGCTTGTGGTGAATCGAAACCACGCCAAACGGTGTGGGGAATTTTGCCTTGACCCACTCTAAACCGTCAAGATGAGGCTTGACGCGAAGTGTCTTGCAACCGACATCCTCAACCGTGATTCCCGCAACATGCTCAAAAAGGTAAGGCACGGGACCTGCCGCCCAGCCGTGACAGAAGCTATGACGAAGACCTTTATAGCAATAGGCACCGAAATCGGCATGAATATCGCGCTGACCGTTTTGAGGCAATGTGTCAACCGTTGAGGAGTTTTCACTCCACTCGGGGTCATAGTCCTCAAAGAATGTGGTAGCACCTTTTTCGAGCATAAGCGAATAGTATTCCTTCATCATGGACAATGCCGACTCATAGTGACCCGCCTTGGCCAATGCCGACAAAAGGTGATAGCCCATGAAGGTTGAAAAGCCTTTTATTCCGTTCTTTTCTATTATTTCGGCAGCTGTTTCGGGGTCGATATCCCCTGCCAAGGATTGCATTGCAACTATCTGCTTTACTTCGCCGCCATCCCACACATTTTCGGACAAAATCTGTGCCTTTGCCTCGGCCTCGGCAGCCGTTTCGGTCAACCCTAAATCACGGCACAATTCGGCACCCGAAAGCAAAGCCATTTTTTGCAGGCTTCGTTGTGCGGCTCGTTTTTTGGGGTTATCGTTGGTGGGCCAATCGAGAAAATGACCCGGCACTGTGTCAACTCCGTCGTCAGAAACGCAATCGCTCAACTGTTTTACAAGACCGTTGAGATAGTCCTTTTGTTTTAAGAGAAATTCCATGTTACCCGTGGCGGTAAACCAATCGTGCAGAATCAGTATCCACCACATTGAATATGCCGAAATGGTATTCATCCATTTGGGCAACGGTGTTAAATCGCGTATATAGTCGAGGCTCTGTTCGACAATGTCCAAACGACCGAACAAATCACGCACCGTCATGGTTTCGATCATCATATCGCCAATCCACACAAGGCGGTCACGCTTGATGCCGTCCCAAACCATGTTTTGCAAGCAAAGATGCACGGTATAGGCGGCGGTGTCGAAAATTTTGTTGACCTCGGGGTCGCTACATTCAAAGCCGCCCTTATATTCAAAATCGTGGTACACAAACACAGCAACCGCCGACTTGATTCTGAACTGCACACCCTTGGTCATAAGCTCGATTTTAACAAATCTGAAGCCTGTTTGACCCCATTCGGTGTCGCTATAACGGGGAATCGGCACGGTAAACTGACGGGTTGAATGGTCGTTGGTCGAGGTGTCCTGACCGACGACCGACTCAACCTCACTCAAGGACTCACCAAAGGTGATGCGAATTTCGGGATAAGGCGTATCCCCTACGAGATGGGGGACGAGTAGACGTATACCGCCGTGAAGCTCGCAACCGAAATCTAAAACAACCGATGCGTTTTCGCTGTCGGTTGATTCCATTTCGGTGAAATGTGGCTCACCCAAGCCAATCTGCAAAGGCTTTTTCATCAAAAGTTTATCAACATCGGTGACAGTACCCGTGGTACTGACCACTCTTTTAGGCATCAAAAATTTGCGTTTGCGGGTATCCTCGCCTATGAAATCAAAATTATCGATTATGTTCATACTAAACTCCTTATGTTTTGAATTCGGTTATAGATTATTTGTGCTGTGACAGCATCCACTCGAGCAGTTCGGAACTAAAAGCTTTAGTCCATGAATTGTGTGCAACACCCTCATACAGTGTGCATTTGAAATTGGGGTTTTTGCCCTCTAATTTTGATGCCATTTCTTTGGTATGATAGGGTGAAACCGTGGTATCTTCAAGTCCGTGGAATGCCCAAATCGGCATCTTCATGACGCCCGAATTCCAAGCCATACCGCCGCCGCAGCACGGTGCCGCCGCAGCAAAGAATTTTGGGTAAGCCATTGCCATATACCATGTGCCGTAACCACCCATACTCAAACCGCAAACATAAATTCGGCTCAAATCGGCGTTATAATGCTCAATCACCTTGTCCATGAAGGCTTTCAGGCTTTCCAATTTTGCAACCCAAAAAGTATCGAGAGGACATTGAGGCATCACGAGTATGCAATCCTTCAAGTTTTGGTCGGTGACAATGTTAGGAAATCCGTGGATAAGCACCTTATCCACATCGTTGCCGCCAAAGCCGCGTTCACCAGCACCGTGAAGTTGAAAAATAATGGCAGGATGCTCGCTTAAACTTTCGGGCACCATTGCAACAAACGGAAAACCAAAATCTTTATCGGGGAAACGGACAGTATTCATAAAACCACCTCGAGAAATTTCTTTTTAAATTATACATTTATTTTCACACAAAGTAAAGCATTTTTAATGTATTTAAATAGCAATTATTCTTTTGGGTTTTTGGGCAAAAATAATTTTGAAGAAAAAATGAAAGGAGAATGTTTTATGAAGCATTGTATGAGCTTTGCAAAAGGTATGGGTATGGGCATGGTGGCCGGAATTGCCGTTGCCGCAACGGTGAAATGCGTTTGCAAAAACAATAAGTCCATGAAGCGCAAGGCGGGTAAAACCGTGCGTGCCGTGTCGGACATCATTGACGATTTGCAGACGTTGATTAGTTGAGTATGGGTACACAAAAAACCTCGCAGATTACTCTGCGAGGTTTTTAATTGAAGATTTAATTACTTCTTGATGATGATGTCGTGCTTGCCGTCATCGAGCTGATAGAGATATGTGTAATCAACAACATAGCGGTTGGTGTTGTTCCACTCATAGGTGGTAGCGTTGCTAATGTCAAGTCCGTTGTTGGCACGGCCGACCGAGAAGGAATGTCTGATCTGCATATAGCAGTTGGTGAAGGTCTCGATATCATCTTCACTGGTGATTTCATAAGTGAAGAATACATATCCGTCGATCATGAACTGAAGCTCGGTCTCGGTCCACATGAAACCGTAGGTGTGGTAGGTGTCACTGAGCTTTTCGCCCTTAGGGGTGTAGAAGTGACGGGCTTTGTGATTTGCGTCTGCAGCTCCATCAAGTGAAGTGTGCACCTTGCCTGCGGCAGTACCTGCAGTAGTGGGCCACTTGTGAACATTAGCATTGGTCTTGCCTGCGTCACCAAAGCACTCGTTAAGGTCGATTTCGGGGTTGTAATTTACATTGGTGCCGTCGGAAGTGCCGCCGAACCACATCAAAGACCAGAAACCGTCACCGTCGGGAACGATAGAGCTATTTTCTACATAGCCATACTTATAAGCCATAGTGTCAGAGGTGTTAAGACTTCCGCCGTAGTAGGTGCTCTCGGTCTGATGACCTACAATATAGAACTTGCCATCTTTATTAAATACATAGTTGGGATCAGCGGTAGTGGTAGACCACTTGCCGTTTTTACCTTCACGACCCCAGCCACTCCAATTATGCCATTTTGTAGTATCAATCTCGGCGGTATCGAAATCGTCACCCCAAGTAGCATGATACTTGGTGGTTGTGTCGTAGTTGGCGATAGCCTCGGTGTAGCTGCCTACAAAGCTATCGGCATTGGTGAGGTTTGCACCCTTGATAAGGTCAAAGAACTCGGAAACTGCCATAGCGGTTGCATGTGCACTGCCGCCGTTGAGGTAAACCTTCTTGCCACGGATTACTATAGAGTAACTATCGGCATCCTTGGGAGCATCGGGACCCAAACGGTTGGTCTTGCCAACGATGATCTCATAATCGCTTTCGGCGACATCGGTATCATGAAGAATCTCAAAAGAACCGTTATACTCGGAATTGAGTTCTGCTACCATTGCCTCAAGCTCAATCTGAGTAAGGTAGGAAACATTGTACTTAGCACGGATGATCTTGAAGTTTGCAAGATCAACACCGTTTACGGTAAGACCGGTTGTGCTTACAGCAGAGCCGTCGAGAGGGAACTCCTTGTCGCCGTAGACAGTGTTGTACATGAGGTACACTGCGTCGGCCGAGGTGATGACACCGTCATTGTCGAAATCGCAGGCACCTGCCAAGGGGTACTGCTCTGCGCCGTTAAGCGAGTTGTAAAGAACATAGATAACGTCATCGGAGTTAACCTTTCCGTCGCCGTTAGCGTCGCCCAAAGCGTAGGTTGTGTTTGCCTGTGCGGTGGGAACCAATGTCAACCCAAAGATCATTGCCAACACGCAAAGGACACTTAAAATCTTTTTCATACTAAACGCTCCTCTTAATTTCATTCGGGGAACTACCCTCAATCTACTATAACATGCATGGTTACAAAATGCAACCTTTACTTCGACCTCAAGCCGTCATTACTGTCAGTTTCCGCAATAAGCTCACCAGAGCGACGGTAATTGTGACCGCGTCCGTAGTTAGAGTAGCCGTAACCGTATCCGTATCCGTAACGGCGACGTCCGTAACGTCCGTAATACTTATAACCGCCAAGGTCAGAGCCGGGATTGACGCAGTTGACGATGAAGCCCATCATTCTGACATCGCTGAACGCCATATCCTTGAGCGAGTTGTAAACCTTATCGGGTGAAATGGAGTTGGAGCGAACAACAAACAGCATTTCGTCGCAAAGGTCGCCTATCAAAACGGTCTCGGAAGCAAGGCTACAGGTCGACATATCGACTATTACATAGTCATAATGCTCGCGGGCATATTTAAATATATCTTCAAAAGTATCTTTATTAAACTTGATTACTTCCTCACCTGCAAAGAGAACGTCCATGGTATCGGAAATGGAGTTTATAACATCCTGAACCTCTGCCTTGCCGACAACAATTTCGGCAATACCGGCGTTGGAAACCTCCTGCTTGCGGTTAAGGTACTTCTGGACATTGCGGCCGTGAAGGTCCATATCAATGAGAATTACCTTTTCATCGGAATTGGACAGTGCTTTTGCGAGGTTGTAAGCTACCGTGGTCTTACCTTCACCGTGTACGGCACTGGTTATACCCACGACCTTGGTTCCGTTGGATTTTAATGTTCCTCGGACACGCTGTTTCAAAACTCTTATAGCCTCGGAGAAACCGGACAGGGACTGGCTTATTCTTATCATTGCACCGTCCTTGCTGGTGCGTTTTTTCTTAACAGTGGGAATTTCGCAAACACACTTGCCGTTAAAGAACGACTCGATATCGCGCTTGTTGATAACCGTCTTCTTAATACGCATATCAACAAGTGTTGCAATGATACCTATTGAGATACCAAGCAGACCCAACAAGGCAACATATCCGTAATAATCGCCCTTATTGTAGGGGGCGGTTGCGAGCTTGGGCTCCGCACCCTCAATGACATTCATTTTGGTATCACCGATAACATATTCGGCTACCTTGGGGTAGTTTCGGATAATCGAATTGACGATATCATATGCATCCTGCGGCTTGGGGCTGGATACGGTGATTTTAAAAATATTGGTATCCTTAACAGCCTCTGCCGATATCATACCGTTAACAGGACGTTGAAGGTCGTTGACAAGTGTATCGCCCATAATACCCGAGTTGATGATATACGGGAAGGTTTCTGCCATCTGCTTAGCCAGGGTTGAGTTATAGTTAAAGCTATAAACACTGGCGCCGCTTTCAGCATTACTGCTTACCAACGGGGTAATTGTAAACTTCACGTCAGAACGGTACATAGGACGGTAGGTTATATGAAAATAGGCAAACGAAAACGAAGCAAACAGGATTCCGCATACTGCCGAGATCCACCAAAGTCTTCTAAAGCTTCGGCGAAATGTTTTGAATTTTTCGGAAAACAGCTGACCGTCGCCTGATGATCTGCTATGTCTTCCGGATGAACTGCTAGCCATTTCACATTCCTCCTTCCTTATCCGTTCTGTCTTGTGTAATAAACATTGTAGTTATTATCGTCGCTGTCTTGCGGTGCTTTCAGCGAAATAACATCGTTGAAGATACAACCTGCAAGATAGCATTTGCTCAGATTTTCAATTTGGTCGTTAATGTCGGTAACCGTAACAACGTCCTGACGGACAACCATCAAAGCGGCATCGACAACATTCGAAATAACCTCAGCATCAATGGTGATACCGCAAGGCGGTGTATCGATAATGACAAAGTCAAATTTTTCTTTAAGTTGTCTTATAACCTCGGCAAAGCGGACATTGGAAAGCTTTTCAGCCGAATGTGTGCAGAACTTTGCGTTATCCAACAGATATACACCGGTATCTGCATCATATTTTATATATTCCTCAATATCTCCGCCGTTATCAAGATATCTGTGGAAATCCTGCTCCTCGGGATGCTCAACCTTATCGAAGAAGCGGTGAACAGACGGATTTTTAAGGTCACAGTCAAGAATCAAAATCTTATAGCCGTTTTGTGCCAATGCAACGCCCAAATTAACGGTGGCACTGGTTTTGCCCTCGTTTTCGGTGATACTTGTTATCATAAAGGTCTTATGACCTTTTGTACGGCGCAAGCTTTCGATTTTAACCGCCATTCGTCTAAAGCTGTTGGCAAAATCAAAACCGATAAGCGGGTTTGTGATAATCAAACGGCGTTTGGCGTGAGGCAGCTTTGAGCTGATACCCTTAACGCGGTTAACCGTGCCGAAAAGCTTGGTGTTAAGCTCTTTATCAACGTCGGAAGGGTTCTTAATGGTATCTCTCAAGAACGACACCAAAACGACAAGTGCAATCACAACGCCGCCTGCAATTACTGCACACAAAAGACCCAAAAGCTTGGCAGATATCTCGCCCGAAGGTGAAGTGGGCATGCCGGGGTTAATTACTGTTCGGATTATAACGTTGCTGAAAACAAAGTCGGTAACCTTGCCATAGTTATTATAGACCGAAACCAAGGTCTCATAAGCCTTTTGAGGAGTTTTGTCGGTAACCGAGATTCTTACAAGGTTAGTCTCCTTGAGCTGGGCTGCCGAAATGGTTCCTGTTATGGGCTCGCCGATATCCTTGCTGACAACATCATACAAAGCCTCACTCTGGAAAACATCGTCCAAGGTTTCGGCAATGATAACGGTTCTTGCCAGAGACAACGCCGTCGCATCCTGCGTGTAACCGCTCAAGTTTATAGAAACGGTCATGCTGCTGACATAGTTGTGCTCGTGGATATAAGTGTAATAGCAAACGCTTCCCACAAAAGCAGAAATGGCAGCCAACGCAACTATCCAAAAATTATGCAAAAGATCGCGGAGGATCGTGTAAATATTTACACGCGTTATATCAAATTTTCTCATCTCAATCCTCCGTCACAATAACAAGCAGGCGTGTCATGGTTATAACCTTGCCGGTGTTTTTATCAATAATCTTATAGAAGGCATCATATACACCCTCTTTGGATGTATCTACACCGTCAGCTTCGACAGTTATTTCTTCGAGTGTATAGGCTTTCTCGGTCACATTATTGATGCCGGTAACCAACGACATATAGTCGATCTCGTCACCTACGCGGCAATAATGTGCATAATCGTCAAGCTGAATCTTAACACTGACGTAATCATCGTCTGTGACGATTGCCTTTATTGTCATTTCGACGCCGTCACCCATGCTGTTGGACACCTTTATGTTTATGGGGTATTCGCCTTCAACATTGGTAAACTCGGTTGAAATGAGCTTTACATACAGCGAAAGGTCACCGTCAATAATATCATTTGCCGTTACATACTGTGAAACGCTGTACGGATGACCGCTTTGGAAAATAAAGTCGCTTGACAAGGATATTCTGGGCGGATGATAGTCAGTCAAGACAAGCTCACGCTGCACACTGGCGACATTATTATCACTGTCGCACACAGCAAACTGCACGATGGTTGTGTTTTTACCGTCGATCAGGTGCTTCTTGCGTACCACCTTGATTTTATCGCTTATATCGCCATCCTGCTCGTCACGAGCCGAAACATACTGCAAAAGCACCTCGTCCGGAGTGTGCACCTCACACTCAATGGCCTCATCCTTGTCCACGGTACAAACAAGGGTTGGACCCTCTTTCTTTTCTGCATGTGTAATAAAAACAACAGTTCCGAAAATAAGCACAGCGGCCGATAATACTACCGTTATGATTCTTAACATTCTCATTGAAAAATTACTCCCTTATCGGTTGGTTGGTTTAGGCATTGCTGAAAATCGTTTATTACAACCGTTTTCCGCGTATTACCGTCAACGGATTATTGTAAAATAAGTCTTCGGCGTAGTCGGAAGAAAAGTTTGCCGACACAAAAGCATATGCTTCCGAAAGATCAGGAACCCGTTGATATGTACTGTGCGCATCGCTCGCAATTACCGAAACAAGTCCGTTTTCCAAAAACGACAGCGCAATATCCTGTGCAGTTAATCCGTTATAGCCCGCAAGACTGCACACATTGGATTGAAGAATCGCACCTCGGTCAAGAAACTTTACGATATCCCTTGGATTGCGCTGTATAAAGGAATATCTCTCGGGATGGGCGATTATGGGCGTGTACCCTTTTTGAACCAGCGCATCGGCAACATCCAATGCTCTTGCAAGAAAATCGTCAAATCCAAATTCCAACAAAACATACTTGGTATTGTTTATGGTGATAAGTCCGTCATCATCCACAACATCCTCAATGTTACTTACGGCAAACATCTCGGCTCCCATATATAGGTTTATATCGGGACACTGTGCCGCCGCAGCCTCCTTGAAGGCTTCAAACCTCGAAAGTATATCTTTTTTGGTCATTTTATCACTTCGGTTATCTTTAACCAAATAGTGCGGGGTCAAAACCAAATCGGTCGTTCCGTTGGTTTTAGCTATGCGAAGCATTTCCAAAGCCTCTTTAAAATTTTCGGCTCCGTCATCAACTCCGGGTAAAATATGAGTATGAATGTCTACCGTAAATATCACCGTCCTTGTACATTTTTAACTTCTGTTTATTTAGATACAATTAAATACATTTATTGAGAGCCTGCTCGATATCGGCGATGATATCATCGGCATACTCAATACCGACCGACATTCTGATAAGGTCGGGCGTTACACCGCACTCGATAAGCTGTTCGTCAGACAACTGACGGTGTGTGGTGGAAGCAGGATGCAAAATACAGGTTCTGGCATCGGCAACATGGATAACGGGTGCGGCAAGCTTGACGCTTTCCATAAACTTACCTGCAGCCTCTCTGCCACCCTTTATGCCGAACGAAATAACACCGCAGGTGCCGTTGGGCATATACTTTTCTGCCAATGCGTGATACTTATTGTCTTTAAGTCCCGGATAATTGACCCAAGCAATCTTATCATTGGATGCCAAGTATTCGGCGACCTTCTGTGCGTTGGCACAGTGCTCTCTCATTCTCAAATGCAAAGTTTCAATACCGACATTGAGCAAGAAAGCATTCATGGGTGACATCATCATGCCCATATCACGCATCATCTGTGCACGTGCCTTGGCAATAAATGCGGCAGGGCCGAACTTTTCGGGGTAAACAAGGCCGTGATACGACTCATCGGGCGCACAGAACTTCTCGAATCGGGGAGAAGCAGTCCAATCGAACTTACCCGAATCAACAACGCAACCACCCAAAGCCATTGCATGACCGTCGAGATACTTTGAAGTGGAGTGAACGATGATATCGGCACCCCATTCAAAGGGACGGCAGTTTACAGGCGACGGGAAGGTATTATCAACAAACAAGGGCATGCCGTTCTTATGAGCCATGTTTGCCCAACGCTCAATATCAAGCACGGTCAATGCAGGGTTGGCAACGCTCTCACCAAACAAAAGCTTGGTTTCGGGACGGATAGCGGCCTGAATCTCTTCATCCGAAGCATCGGGAGAAATGAAAGTGGTCTCAATGCCCATTTTTCTGAGGGTTATGTTCAAAAGGTTGAACGAACCGCCATAAATAGAGTTGGACGAAACGATGTGGTCACCTGCCGAGCATATGGTCAAAATCGAAGCGGTGGTTGCACCCTGACCCGAAGAACAAAGCATTGCACCGACACCGCCCTCCAAAGCGGCTATCTTTTTCTCAACAGCCTCACATGTGGGGTTGGAAAGGCGTGTGTAGAAATGACCCGAAGCGTTAAAGTCGAACAAATCGCCTAACGTTTTAGCATCTTCATACTTAAAGGTAGTGCTTTGGTATATAGGCAATACTCTTGCTTCGCCGCTTTTAGGCTCATAGCCCTCCTGAATACATTTTGTGTTGATATGGCTCATAGTAAAGTTCCTTTCTAAAGGGTTTTATCCCATGAAGAATTTTTTTAATGCTCGGCGGGCAGAGCCCTTTGAGGCAATTGCGGTAACATGGTCACCCGGGTGGATAACCGTGTTTCCTCTGGGGATTATAAGCTCGTCGTTTGAAACAACAGCGATAATAATACTGTTTTCGGGCACCGAAAGCTGTGCCAAGGTCAAGCCCATTGGATTAAAATCAGCATGAGCAACGAGATCTATAACACCTGCCTCGCCCTTGTTGAGCGTTGCAAGCAGCCGAACCTCTGTATCGACCTCAGCCTCAATAAGATTGGTGATTATCTGCGTGGAGCTGACGGCAATGTCAATACCCAAAAGCTTCATAGCCTCGACGTTTTTGGGGTCGTTAGCACGGGCTATAACCCTTTCAACCTCAAACTTGCGCTTGGCTATCTGACCTGCCACGATATTATCCTCATCCGAACCCGTGACAGCGATAAAAGCATCGGCATTAACGGTACCTGCCGAAAGCAGTGCCTCGACCGTTGTTCCGTCATCGCAAATAACGGGTATATCCAAATCGTCGGCGATGGCCTCGCAGGTGGCCTTGTCTTTTTCAATTATATCGACGTCGATACCGTCTTCAAGCAAGGTCTTGGCGACATAGTAGCCAACCTTGCCGCCGCCAACAATGACGACCTTCATCAGCATTACTCCTAATTTGAAAAATTAAAACAGTTTAATCGGCAAGGCCCGAGAAGATGACCTTTTCACCCTCTTGCAAGACCCTTGCGCGGTCATCGGCAAGCGCTATCTCGCCGTCTGAATCAATAATTGCGTAAACAACCTCGCCCTTGAAAACAGGAATATCACAAACAAATCTTCCAACCCATTTGGGGTCAAACCTTGTAACAAAGCGTGCCTTTCGGTTGCCAAATGACACAAAGCTGTCGAAAGCTTCCTCGGTCATCATATTGAAAAGGCCCGCCCCCTCGATATTTGTAGGGCAAATGGTTTTAAGACCGATGTTTTGGTAAACACGCTCACGGACAGGGTCGGCAATTCTTGCCACAACGTTCTTTATCTTGAACTTTTCCTTGGCAAGCTGCGCAACAACAATATTCATATTATCGTCATCGGTAACGGTCGCCAAAGCATCACACTCCAAGATACCTGCCTTTTCAAGCACCGAAACATCCATGGCAACACCCTCGACCGTGACGCCGCGAAAAAATGCGGGCAAATTGCAAAAGCTTTTGGCGTTGCGGTCAATAATTGCAACCTCGTGCCCTGCGCGGTAAAGTTCGGAAGCCAATATAACACCAACCTTGGTGCAACCGACGATAATAGTGTTCATAATTTCTCCCTATTTGTAAAAGTGGATACTCACCCAAATTAAAAGCATAGGTATACATTGTCATTGTATCACCAAAATCTCTATATTGCAAGAAATTTTATTCAAAATACATAAACTTTTTACAATTTTTAAAATGTGCAGACAATCGGCCCAAAAAACCATGTATATTAACGCAAATTCACGCATATTATCGGACAAAACCATGGTTTGGGGTGATTTTGTGTTTGCTGTTATAACTGAATTATGCGAAACCGATGCCGATAAAAAAATCGAAGTCTGCCGAATGGGCGAGTTGCTGAACTTTAGGGTCGGCAAAAAAGTCAGTCACAGAAGGCTGAAAAGGGCGTTAAATAAATTTAACGGAGAATATATTTTCAGCACAACGTTCGACACCCGAGGTCTTGCACCCTGTTCGACCGACAGGTTGAAGACTGCCGTTCTGTTTGAGCAGTTTGCCGACCATGTGCTAAGCTCGGTTGGCATTGGACTCACAGTGGGAATCGTTGACCGCGACGGCAAAATTTTGGAAAATGACACAGTGACACACATCATCGCCCATGCCGAATCGGTGATAATCTGCACTTTAAGAGAAAATATTGACGAGCTGTGCCGTGGGTGGCTGCTTTTGACGGGCACCTGTCCCGAAATCACCGCCGACCCGAAGCACCTGCTGGAATGCAACTGTGTTTTTTCGCCCGATTTAAGGGTGGCGACGGTGGGCTTGTTGTTTGGCAAGGGCGGGCTTAATATCGACCGTGAGAAAATTGAATTGCCCGAGATTTATCTTCCGCTTGTCGAAGCAGGCGTGGACCCCGTTGACCTTACCTGCCTTTTAACCGCGAGTAGATCCGCAATCACCGTGAGAACCAATGAATAACAACCTTGAGGGAGGATGACATCATCTCCCAAAAACAAAGAAACCCCGCCAAACCTTTTGGGTCTGTCGGGGTTTTGGTTACACGTCAATTATTAAAAATTCCGGTTGTAGCAATTGTAACAATAACCGTTGGAATACTCGCGACCTTGCTTGCTTCCACAGAACTCTTACGGTATTTATTGCGAAAGCTTATAAGCCAATCCTTGCCACTCGCAATAAGCAGGACCAGTCATAATAAATAGGGTAGCAATCAAAGCACATATTCATGTCGTCTATATTTTCTTTGATGACATACTGGCCGCAATAGTGACATTTTGCATAGTAATATGAGCATGAACTACACAATCCGTCAACCAGGTGACGGTCATAACCTGTGCAACAGTCACACTTTTTATAAACATTATGACATTCACCGCAAAGTCCGTCGTAAACATCGAATTTATACTGTTTGCACTTATCGCATTTTTCGCTATTTCGGTAACAATCGGTACAAAGTCCGTCATAAAGGGCCGTCGCATACTTGCTGCACATACTGCATTGGACATAAGAGCTGTGACAGCTTACGCAAATACCGTCATAGTGTTCCTGACCATACTGTTCTCCACATATCACGCAAGGAACAAAATGCTCTTGGCAATAACCATCTTTATAAATCGGTTTGCCGCAATCATATTCCCTGCAGTATTTCTTGTAATAGCAGTCATAACAATAGTCATCGTAATAGTCCTTGCCCGCTTTTTGGGCACAGCCTATACACGGAGTGTAGCACTCTTTACAATAATGGTCCTTATACACCTCGTTGCCGCAGTCGCAGAAAAGCTCACCGTAGCACTCATGGCAATACCTCTTTCCGTTGCGAAGGTTTTTGTAATCTGCATAGGCTTTTTTACATTCTTCACATTCGACATAACAGTCATCACAGTAATCGCCTTTTGTTCTGGGATTTCCGCATTTACAGAAATCATTCATGTAGCAGGACGGGCAATATGACTTACCGTTCTTTTTGTTTTTATACGCTCCGTATTTTTCCGAGCAGCCGGAACACTGTATGAAGCAATCGGTACAGTATCCGTCTATTGTCGGTTCTTTTCCGCAACGGCCGACACAGAACTTGCTTTTGTAGCAAGAAGCGCAATATCCGTTATAAAGGTTTTTGCTGAATTCGGTTTTATCTGAGCCGTCCGGGTTGGAATTATTGGCGTAATAATTACACTCGCGACAGTCGGTATGACCCTCGTTGTACTCGTCTATTGTGTTTTTGACCTTTTCAAGGTCGATCGGCTTGCTGTCGATAAAGGTGACGACCCAGCGATTCTCGCAGTCTCCTTGTGTAGTGCTTTTTTTCATTGTCACCTCGGCCTTTTTGATCTTATTAAACGAAACCGTGAAAACATAGGTTGCCGTTTCAAGATCAAGTCGGCCCTTTTTCTTCTCAAGACTGTTTTTGCGACGCTCATATTCGTCCTCATCGACCAAATCCTTAAAAGCCTCAAGCAAAACCTTTTCGATATCACACTCATTAAAGCTTATGGTATAAACCTGCTCGGTGAAGGAGCTTTCACACTTGAAGTTGAGATTTTGCTCCATCCATTCTTTATTGTTGAGGTTTTTGAAAAACTCCTCTGCCGCCTTTTTGTACTGCTTTTTGGTGTACTTGCCCTCTTCAATGTCTTTTTTGACATCTTCATACCCTTGCATTTCAAGAAGCTTGTCTATGTCAAGCTCGCCACCGTCAAAAAGCTCACGGAACAACTCAAGACGCTCAAACTCAACCACCGGTCGATATCCGTCTTTATACTTGGTCATATTTGAGCCGATGATCTTTCCCGAATTGGGGTCATAGCCCACCTCGTAGTGATTTGATTTATCGTAGACCAAAGTATATTTTAAAACATTGGAGCCGTCATTTTTTGTATAGCCTTTGGAGTCAACGGTGTTGGTCTCATACTCGCCAAAGCCGATTTCGGCGTCAAAATCCACAGAAGAGGTGCCGTTTTTCGTGTAGTTAGTGTTATAATCCGAATAGTTGATCTGAACCTCATATGAAACAATGCCTTCTTCAGCCATATTAAGGTACGCTGAATACAGATCATCGGGGTCACCTCTGCCGATTCCGAAAAATCCGAATATAAAGGCTGAGATCACTGCGGCGGCGATAAATACAACAGCGCACGCCACCGAAATGCCTATAATAAGTCCTGTTTTCTTTTTCTTGGGAGGCTCTGCATTCTCAAATATTACCCCTGCGGGCACACCCATGTAAGCAGGCGGAGCTATAGGTTGCTCTGCTGGATAAACCACCGGTTGTTGCATGGTCGGTGGCACCATAGGCTGACCCATGGGTTGCTTAATGACGGGCTGCTGTGCAACAGCGACTGCAGGCTGCGCTGCCACAAACGGTGTTTGGGTCGTTCCGCCAACCGACGATTGCTGTAACGCAGAAGCTTCGGCGGACGGTGTTGGGACAGCCTCGAAAACGACTGTTTCATCGCCCAAAGTCGCCTCTTTTTTTGCCTCTTCTTCGTTTTTTGTCTCGTTTTGAACAGGTTGCTCATATACTTCGGTTACCTGCTCGGTCGATGCCGTTCCCGAATAAAGCTCATTCGACGGCTCTTCTTGGGTTGAAATAGGGTTAAAACTGTTTATAATCGGTGTGCCGCAAGCCTTACAAAACTTTGCATCATCGGCATTGTGGGTTCCGCACGAAGTACAAAACATAACCGCACCTCCAAATATCAAATACTTATACCTATATTTGAAGTATAACATGGCGCTTTACGTATTTCAACCATTTTTATCGTATTTTGACATTACGAAAACGGCACAAATACTTTTCTTGATTTTAACGTTTTAATGTGTTATCATGATTTTATGGTGTTGCTTGGCATATAGTTAACCAGCTGAGCCTTTAAACATTTTAAGGAGGTCTTTAAATGTCATCTAAACCTGCAAATGCCGCCGGAAACAACCCCGCCAATAACGGCAAAAAAACAGGACTTGTTGTCCTCGCTGTTATACTTTCAATACTTATAGCCGCCTCGGTTACGGTCGCTTTGGTCGTATTCTTCAGCGACGGCGATTCCGACACCGACAAGAACAGCTCGTCGGCCTCTGATGTCCAAACCTCGTCGGAGCCCGGTTCCGGCACACAAAGTGAGCCCGATGGCACAGGTTCTCAGCCCGACAGCCCTTCGAGCATTGTGGTCAACAGCTCGTATGAGGTCACCCCGCCTGATGCCGACCAATATTTCAACGAAATTGCGACCGTTGTGTCAAAATCGGATGCGTTTGGCTCGCCCAACGTTCGCACCGAGTCGCAGGTATATAATGATTTCTACCAGCGCGGTCTTGCCAACCAGGATATTACCTACGAGTATATGATGAACGGCGACCTTGATGAAAAGCGAACCATTTCGAGATATTCTTCGCTTAATCACCCCGTCTACCAGACCTATTACACCACCGCTAACAATGACCTCTGGCTTATTGTTGAGATAAACGGTGCAATTATGGCAACACCCGTTTCTTACAATGCAACTCTGGAGTCGGGTGCCATTATCATGCTTTCCGAGACCGACACCATGACAAGCTATGACAGCACCACCAATCAGTTCTATGTTATCAAACCCAAGGCAAGCGAAATAGACCTGAAAACAGTTGGCACAATAAATGCCGAAACGCTTGAAAACTATCAGTTGGGAGGTAACTGACCGCCATGAAAACGATGTTTAATAAATCTATTTTCACAAAAGTAATAAGCGTTGTTCTCGGTTTGGTCTTTGCATTGCTGATGTTACCTCCTTTTGTGGGCAATGTCGAAGCCGCCGAAACCGAAAGCAATGTACAAAGTCAAAGCAAGATTATCGTCTCTATGGGTGATTCCTACTCTGCAGGCGAAGGTGTGCCCGAGTTTTATGACCAGAGTCTTTCTTTAAAAGAAAAGGTTCAAAGCCATGATTGGCTTGCCCACCGTTCACAAAAATCATGGTCGGGACAATTGACCTTGCCTGCCGTATCGGGCAAAATGGCAAACAACCGTAACACTAATTGGTATTTTGTTGCGGCATCGGGCGCCACAACCGAGCATATCCAAGGCTACTTTAGGAAAGACTACTACAAGATCTATGACATGAGCGTTTTAACCGGCGATGTTTATGCATACAAAGACTACGAAAACCTTGATCCGCAGATCAAAATTTTAAACAATCTTCGCAATCAGGGAAAGACTGTTGACTATATCACCTTGACGCTCGGCGGAAACGATGCAAAATTTTCCGATGTGGTTACCGAAGCTGTTGTAGAAAGCACCATAACCTATTTGAATCCGGGCGGTCTTTCTCAAAAGCTGAATGGAATATGGAAAGATTTCTACAAAAGCGGCGGCATCAGAGATAAGCTTCGCAAGGCTTATCAGGATATTGCCCAGGCCGCACCCGAAGCTAAAATAATTGTTGCCGGATATCCCAAGCTGATGGACAAAAACGGCAAAGGCATCTTCTCTAAAGAAGCCGCCGCACTGGTAAATGACTCGGTCTCCCGCTTTAACGATGAGATTGAGATGCTGGTCAACTCCTGCAAGGCAGAGGGTATGAAGATCTGCTTTGTTTCGGTCGAGGAAGAATTTGACCGACAGGGTGTTAGAAATTGCCTCAACGGTGTAATGCCGTTAAGACGCTCGGAGGATATTGACGATTTGGTGGTCGCCAGCAGTTATTCCATGCACCCAAATGAAAAAGGTGTGGAAATTTACAGATCCTGCGTTCAGAAGAAGATTGACCAGCTTGAAAAAGACGGCGGTAAGTCCGAATGGCCTACCATGGTAAGCTCGGACGAACGCGATATTGTGTTGGTGCTTGATGCCTCGGGAAGTATGGACGGAACACCCATGGCCGAAACCAAAGAGGCTGCCAACAAGTTTATTACCACCGTTCTGAAAGAGGATGCCAGCATTGGTGTTGTTTCGTATGAGAACAGTGCCATGCGTCTTGCCGATTTCTGCATGAACGAAAAATATCTTAAAAACGTTATTCAGAGTATTAACGCCGGCGGCGGAACCAATATAGAATCGGGATTGGCTTTGGCTGATGAAATGCTGTCAAAGAGCAAAGCCAAAAAGAAGATAGTTGTTCTTATGTCCGACGGTGAACCAAACGAAGGCAAGGTTGGAGATGACCTTATTGCCTATGCCGAAACCTTGAGAAGCAAGGGTATTCTTGTTTATACGTTGGGCTTCTTTAACAGTGTATCAAACAAATCACGCTCGCAGGATTTGATGCAGAAAATTGCCAGCGACGGATGCCATTTTGAGGTTGACGATGCACAGCAGCTTGTTTTCTTCTTTAACGATATTGCCGACCAAATTCAGGGAACAAAATACATTTATGTCCGTATTGCCTGCCCTGTTGATGTTTCGGTCACTTTAAACGGGGAAACTCTTTCCTCTAAAAATGCCGACAAGGCACAGCGAACCACCTTTGGAACGCTCACATTTGAGGAAAATACCAAGCAGGTTGCCGATTCGACAGACAACCGCATAAAGGTACTGCGTCTGCGAGAGGGCACCGAGTACGATGTTCATATTGAAGGCAACGGAACCGGAACCATGAACTACTCGATAGGCTTGATGGACAACAACGGCGAGTACAACGATATGCGTGAATTTAAGGATGTTGAAATCACGCCGACCACCAAGATAGACACCGTTGCCGAAAAGGCCAAAACCTCGGTTATGAATATTGACGAGAACGGCGACGGCGAATATGACGAGGTTTTGAAGGTTGACGGAGAGGGTTATATCGAGGAAGAGACCGAAGAAAAGGTTGAAGAAACCGATTTGACCTATATCTACATAATTTGCGGTGTAGTTGCACTCATCTCTTTGATACTTCTTATTATCGTTATAATCAAAATCAAAAAGCCTGCGGTTGCCAGGGTGACTGTTGCGGTCGAAAAACCCGATAACGGAAAAGCCCTTGTGCAAGAACCGACCTCTCAACACACAACACCGACCGCGCCCGAATCGGTCCCCTTGAAGCAAGAACCTCCCGTGCCGCCTGTTGCGCCCGCACCGACCGTAGCTTTTGCGGCACAGACCCACTGCTTCTGTAAGCGTTGTGGCAAAAAGATGGAAACTGAGGCCAAGTTCTGTCCCGCATGCGGAACGCCCAACGAGCACAGTGCGCACTGATTTATATTCATTTGGCTAATGGAGGATTTATGAAAAAATTTTTATCTGTCCTGCTTGTTTTCGCAATGCTTATATTATCGGTTTTTGCGTTTTCAGCTTGCGGGAACGACAGTGGAAACGGTTCTTCTTCGTCCACCGAGTCGGTCGAAAGCGCCGACATCGACCCCATCACACAGGAGATTTTGAATTGGCCAATTATACTTAACCTGATAGAATGCGGAGATATCCCTGATTTGGACGAAACCGCTTGGAATTTTGCAGGTAGTATAGTCGACGAAAAAAATCTGACCGCTGAAGAAAACGAAAAAATATTAACCGAAAATTTTGGCGGTTCATTCCAAGTCGTGTTTGAAGGCGGTAACAAAATCGCATTCGTCAAGGGCGGAATTTCAACCGAGGGTACTTTTGTTGCATACGAACAGGATGAGGCCAACAAATTTCTTAAGGCCACTGTGGGCGATGAGGAGCACTACATAAGATTCGGCGCCAGCGCCACCGACGGAAGCACCTTGATGATCATGGCCTCAAAAAAGGCAGAATATGATGCTCATATGTTCCTGCAAATCGAAGAAAAATAAAAATAAAGATAAAATCACACCGTCTTGCATGGCAAGGCGGTGTGATTTTTTAATGTTTGAACTCGGACGGTGAGACTCCCGTAAGCCTTTTGAACTGCTTACTAAAGTGGTATTCATCGTAGAAACCGAGATTGTAGGCAATTTCCTTTATCTGCATTTGGGGAAAGCCTTGGATATAGGATTTTGCCAATTCTATTTTAAATTGCAGGGTGTATTGGTGGATGGTTAGTCCAAAATGCGCCTTGAATTTGTTTTCGGCGGTTTTCAAGGAAACTCCGACCGACTCGGCCAGCTCAAAATTCGAGAAAAACCTTTCGGGACTTTGGTGTATCTTGTTTCTAATCAGCTCGGCTATTTTATCGCTGTCGTGTCGAGGTTCGTTTCGGCAAAGCTCACACAAAAGCAGGTCGAAATACACACTCGACCTGCGGTCGTCACCGCTTAATTTTGCATTGACCGTTTCAAAAAAGAATTTTTTGATATTGCGGTTGTTTGAGGCACCTATCAGCGTGTCAACAGCGAAGGTTTCCTGCTCGCTATCGGCAACCTCACTCATGCGGTCACCGTCTTCACACGAAAGGTGAAAATACATGGTTTTGGTACCCTCTCTGCACGGTGACACACCATAGTGTTGCTGATTGGCACCGAGTATGAGAATGCTATCCTTTTTCAGTTCATATTCCTCACCGTTTTGTCCTATTTTCCATTCACCGTCAAGCAGGTATATAAAATCGTGCTGACCGATTGTCCTTTTAGGGTGAACAAACTGCGTGGAATAGTAGTTGATATTAGCCTCGGTCACGGTGTGACGGGCATTTGAGAAGATGTTTTTCACGCAACCCCTCCTTTACTGTTTGTCTTATTTTACATCCGATGTGCGTTTTTGTCAATTCTCAAAGTGAGCAAAACTATTTAGAATGGGTGTAGAGGTGATAGTATGCGTCATTTTGGCAAAGGCTTTAACTTCGGGCAGGACGGCCCGGGCAACCGACTTGTGTATCATTTGTCGGGTTGCAATATGCGATGCCTTTGGTGCTCTAACCCCAACGGTTTTGACAAAACAGCGGGTGAGGAAATCTCGGTTGAGCAGTTAATAAACGAGGCGGTTAGTTGCAGACCAATGTTCTTTTCGGGTGGCGGAGTGACCTTCACGGGTGGCGAGGCAACCCTTTGGCATGACGAGTTGCTTTGTGCGCTAAAGCTTTTAAAGCAAAACGGCATACACACAGCACTTGAAACCAACGGTACCGACCCAAAACTGCATGAGCTTTTGGAGTTTGTTGATTATTTGTTTATGGACTTTAAGCACTACGATAACGATGCCCACAAAAGGTATACGGGGTTGGGTCTTGATGCAGTCAAACAAAATTTTGAGAAAAACTGTTCCAACGGCAGGCAACAGCACATAAGATTACCGCTGATTAACGGCATCAACACCGATGACCCCTTGAAATATGTTGAATATTTTAAAAACTATGACACCTCAAACACGGTGTTTGAATTTCTTGCCTATCACGAATACGGCAAGGAAAAATGGCAAACGGAATACCAAATTCAAAACGGATTTGTAACCTACGATATACTCAAAAACTTTGAAACCACCTTTAAAAATAACGGCTTGACAGTTGTTAAAACCTAAAAACGGAGGAAAGATTTATGAACACATTGCTTAAAAAAGGTCAGTTGACCGAAATGGCCAAGGCACTTTACCAAGAGGAACGCAAAATAATGCGTTTGGATGGTTGGTTTATCGCCAAAGAGTCTGAAATGCTGAATTGTCCTAAATATGACGGAATGTCGGACGAGGTTAAAAAGGCACATCTTTTGTGCGATGTTTTGCGCGAGTTGCCCTTGTCTTTGAGCGACAATGCAATTTTTGTCGGCACACAAAGGGACGCCTTTGCACGAAGCTATGCGCTTATCAATCCTTCTTTCACCGTTGAAGGTTTTTCGGGTTATTGCGACCCCATGGCGATTTATAACGACATTGAGCCAAATGCCGATTTCACTGCTGAACGCATTGACAAGGTGCGTCAGTTTACCGCCAAGACCGAAATGGTTAAAATGCTGAACGAAACCTACTCCAAGGCGGAAAATGAAACTAAAGAGGTTATCTATTTCGTTGAGCAGGTCACAGGTCATGTTATCCCCGATTTCAGAACCGCTTTGAAGGTTGGTGTGGATGCACTTATTGAAAAAGCCAACTCCGAAAAGGGCGATTTCTACGAGGCTGCCGCTGTAGCTTTGGGCGGTGTGAAGATTCTCATTGACCGCTATTTGGACCTCATTGCAGAACAAAAGGCAACCCGTTCTGCAGAGCGTGTTGCACAGCTTGAAATCATGGAAAAGGCACTCAAAAACATTCGCTCAAACGGAGCAGAAAACCTCTTTGAGGCTTTGCAGTTGTACCTGCTTTTGTGGGAAATTATGTGTCTTGAGCAGGCACCCAACCCCTATGCCTTCTCGGTTGGCAATGCTGACCGCATTTTTGAGCCCTACCGCAACAACCTTTCACGCGATGAGGCCGCAGAGCTTTTCCGTCACTTCTTGTGTTTCTACAATGTTGGTGACCGTAGCTGGGCAATCTCGCAGAATGTTTTGATAAGCGGCCGCGATTTGGACGGTAACGACCTTACCAACACCATGAGCTACGCCATTATGGACGCTTATTTTGATATGAACCTTCCGCAACCGATTCTTTCGGTCAAGCTTCATAAAAACAGTCCCGAGGAATTGTACCGCGAAATGGGTCGTTTCTTCTTCTCACCCGGTGTGTTGACCCCCTCGTTGTTTAACGATGATGCTCTGTTTGAGGTTTTGAAAAACAACGGCGTTGACCCCGCCGATATTCCCGATTACAGCGTTGCCGGTTGTCAAGAGCCTTTAATCATGGGCAAGGACAACGGCAACACCACCAACAGTTGGTTGAGCCTGCCCAAGGTGCTTGAAATGGTGCTTTTTGGCGGAAAATCGGCTATTACGGGTGAAACATTGACCGATGCCGTTGACTTTAAGTTGGAAAACATCCGCGATGCTTTCTATAAAAAGCTCGATTCGGTTTTGGATAACATGACCGCCGCTGCCAATGGCGCATCATGTGCTTTGTCGCAGTTGAAGGTGCCCTTTATCAGTTGCTTTATGGGCGGTTTGGAGTATGGTGCCGATATGCGTGACACCAAAACCCAAGGCACCAAGTATAACGGAAGCGGTTGCCTTGTTCACGGACTCACCGTGCTTGCCGATTCGTTTGTGGCTATTGATAAATTTATTGAAAAATATCCCGACGGCACCGATACACTGATTTCGGCACTTAAAAACAACTTTGAAGGCTATGAGGAAATTCGTGAGTTCTTGTTGTCTGCACCCAAGTTTGGCAACAACATCGACGAGGTTGACCGCGAGGCGGTTGAAATCGCCAACCGTGTCAGCGACATGATAAGAGCCAGAAAGAACTACCTCGGCAACCCCTTCAGACCCGACTTCTCGAGTCCTTCAACCCATTTGACCTATGGTTATTGGGTTGGTGCAACGCCCGATGGCCGTCGTGCCCGCGATATGTTTGGCTACGGTGTTGACCCGCTTTATGGTGAGGCTTCAAACGGTCTTGGATTCCGTATGCTTTCCAACATGAAGTTGCCGTTTGAACAGTTTAACGGCGGTTATGCTTCGCACCTCGGTATCGACCCCAAATTCTTCAAAGAAACCGACCTTGGCGACAAGGGTGTTGCATTCTACAACAATGTTGTCCGTCCCTTGTTCTTCAACGAGCTTAAATCGGGTGTTTCGCCGTTCTATCTCTATGTAAATGTCACCACTCCCGAAACCTTGCGTAAGGTTCTTGCCAACCCCAAAAAGTATGCCCCGAGTGGTGTTTACATCATGCGTATTCACGGCACATTTGTCAACTTCCTTGACCTCTCACCCGAGATTCAGGAGGATATTATAACCCGACTCGACCTCAATTCTACCACTATCGGTTGTTAAGGAGGACTTAACCATGTTCACTAAACCTATATTTTTTGAACGCAACCGCGTAGGTCGTGTTTACACAGGCGGTAAACTTTTTGCCGACCTTTTTGGTGACGAGCCGATTGACGGTTTTTTGCCCGAGGAATGGATAGCCTCGGCGGTCAAGGCCATAAACAAGGACTCAACCGACCCCAACGAGGGTATTTCCAAGGTCAAAGACACCGACATTTACTTTGACGAATTGTTGAAAAAATATCCTCGCGAGCTTTTGGGTTCGAGCGAAACCATGAGAATCCTTGTAAAAGGCTTGGACAGTGCCATTCGTTTGCCTGCACAAGCCCACCCCGACCGCGAGTTTTCCAAAAAGCATTTTAACTCCACCTATGGCAAGACCGAGTGTTGGACAATATTGGGCACAAGACCCGATGCCAAGCTGTATTTCGGCTTTAAAGAGGGTGTCACCCGTGAGGATTTTGTTAAAGCTATCGACCAAAGCGAGCATGACAGCCATGCCATGGAGCGCCTTATGAAAACCGTTAGCCCCAAGGTTGGCGAGGTGTATTTTGTGCCTGCCAAAACAGTGCATGCCATTGGTAAAGGTTGCCTGATTTTAGAGGTTCAGGAGCCGACCGATTTCACCA
The DNA here is from genome assembly GCA_045637775.1 of Acutalibacteraceae bacterium. Taxonomy (GTDB): domain Bacteria; phylum Bacillota; class Clostridia; order Oscillospirales; family Acutalibacteraceae; genus UMGS172. The sequence continues at coordinate 40,974 of JAZUAC010000014.1, forward strand.
TTCAGCCCGAGTATTACTGCGGTGACTACCGTTTGAACGACAAGGAAATGTACTTGGGGTTATCAAAGGAAACGGCGGTTGAATGCTTTAATTTTGGCACTTCTCCCGACCCGAAGCTTATTCCGAGAATCACCTTGGATGAAAACGGTGTGAAAAAGGAAGCCCTTGTTGATAAAAGCAACACCGATTGCTTTATAATCAACCGAATCACCTTGTGCGATGCCGATTACACCGCCGATGTGAACGACAGTTATGCCATTTACATTGTGACCAACGGCAACGGAAAAGTGACAGGCGATGCTTACGAAAAGGCACTCAAAAAGGGTGATTACTTCTTCATGCCTGCCACCGCTATGGGCAAATTCACCCTTTCGGGCAATTTGGAAGTTGTTGAGTGTTATTGAGGTAAAAATATGCAGATAATAGGAATTGATATTGGCACTACCGCCGTTTGCGGTGTTGTGCTGGACGCCGAAACAAAACAGGTGCTTCAATCCAAAACCGTGAACAGTAACGCGTTTTTGGAAGGCAAGCCTTTTGAACGCATACAGTCGGTCGACCGTATTGTGTCACTTGCCGATGAGATTTTGAACGGCTTTGTGAATACCGAAACCGTTGGAATTGGCGTAACAGGTCAGATGCACGGCATTGTTTACTATGACAATGACGGCAAGGCAGTTAGCCCCTTGTACACTTGGCAGGACAAACGCGGTGAGCAACCGCGAAACGGCTCAACCTATGCCGAGGCTATGAACAGCCACACGGGTTACGGACTTGTAACCGACTTTTACAACCGCGAAAACGGTCTTGTGCCCCAATCGGCGGCTAGCTTTTGCACCATTCACGATTATTTTGTGATGCACCTTTGCGGTTTGAAAAAGGCCAAGATGCACACAACCGATGCCGCAAGTCTTGGTTGCTTCTGTCTTGAAACCAACCGCTTTACGGTGGATTGCGACATTGATGTTACCGCCGACCTTGAGATTGCAGGCCAATACAACGGCATTCCCGTCAGCGTTGCCATTGGCGACAATCAGGCAAGTGTTTTGGCAAGCCTTTGTGACTCACGCGATGTGCTTATCAACATTGGCACGGGAAGTCAGGTTTCGGTTATAACCGACAAGATAGTGACCGCCGACGGAATTGAAACCCGCCCGTTTTTTGACGGAAAATATTTGGCAGTGGGTGCCGCTTTGTGCGGTGGTCGTGCCTATGCTGTTTTAAAGGATTTCTACAAGGCGGTTTTGGGTAATGTTGCCGAGGTTGATGACGGTGAAGTTTATAAAATAATGGACAAAATGCTTGACGGTGCCGATTCGTCACCTTTGAATGTTGACACAAGATTTTCGGGTACACGCGGTGACCAAAGCATCAAAGGCAGCATCGCCAACATTTCGTTCGACAATTTCACACCCCAAAACCTCACCTACGGTTTTCTTTGCGGCATGATTGACGAGCTTTATGATATGTACAAAAAAATGGAAACACCGTGTTTCGGTGCGGTGGGCTCAGGTAACGGATTGCGCCTTAACCCCACCTTGCAAAGAATTGCCGAAAAACGCTTTGGCTCAAGGCTCAAATTGCCACCGTATACCGAAGAGGCTGCCTGCGGTGCAGCACTGTCGGTAATATCGGCATTGAATATTTAATAAAAACAAACCCAACCGAAAGCTAAAATGTCCTCGGTTGGGTTTTGCTTATCGCATTTAAAGCGATAAGCAATTAAAATTTTTATTGCAATAGTGATTTTGATATTATATAATTAAGGTGTATGTAGAAATTTCCTTATGATTTATGAAAGGCACGGAAAATACTGATGAGTTATATTGATGAAAAATTCAAGGATATGTCGCCTGCCGACACTGTGGCGAAAATCCAAGGGATTTTGAATGACCTCGGTGTTGAGGTTTTTGAAAAGTGGAACGACTCGGGTGTTGAGCACTGCTATAGTCTGACACTTTCGGGTAAAGGCGGTGTTCCTTCGTCCAACGGTAAGGGAATTACCAAAGAATTTGCCAGAGCCAGCGCCTACGGCGAATTTATTGAACGTTTGCAGGGTGGCTTGCACCTTTATAAATATCAATCAATCGGTCGCGACAGCGACATGTATTTGCAAAGCTTTGCACCCGATGTTAAATACATGACTGTGGGAGAACTTATTGAAAACGGCGAGTGGATGGACCCTATTATCGAAACCTATAAAAATCCTGCCATCACACGTGAAAGCATTGCCGAGCTTTGCAGAGTTTATGCCTGCTCATATGACGGTAAAATCTTGACCGTTCCGTTTTACAGTGTTTTTGAGAAAAAGCATGTTTATCTTCCCATGCATTTCGTTGATCAGATTTATGCCACCAACGGTTGCTGTGTCGGTAACACCCGTGAGGAAGCTTGGGTTCATGCTTTATCCGAAATGATGGAGCGTCACGCTTCATTGAATGTACTGACAAGTGGAAAATCTGCGCCCAAAATACCCGACGAGGTCATAAATCAGTTCCCTGTTGTCTCCAAAATCATTAACGATATCCGCAAAAGCGGTGATTTCGATATTGATATTTTTGATTATTCCATCGGCAACGGTTTTCCCGTTGTTTCAACAAGGATCATCAACAAAAAGACCCAGGTGTATAGAGTAAACGTTGCAGCTGACCCTGTTTTTGAGATTGCTTTGCAGAGAACCCTGACCGAATTGATGCAAGGTAAAAACATACATAACTTTACCGCAGGTCATGGCGGTAAAATTATGGCAAAGCTTTCGGATTTTCCAAAAACCAGCAATGTTATCAACCAACTTGAGACAGGTAACGGCGTTTACACTGCCGACTTTTTTGCCAATGAGTTGACCTGCGACCGTGAGCCGACCCAATTTGCCGACAAGAGCACCAAGAACAACAAAGAGCTTTTAGAATATCTTTTGGGACTCTACCGCGACCTTAAACAGCCTGTTTATGTTCGCAACTTCTCGTATCTCGGATTCCCCTGCTACCGATTTGTTGTTCCCGGTTTTTCCGAGGCTATGGCAGTAAGACTTTATGAGCCTATACCCGAGTATGCCATTGCTGAAGAAGCCTCTAAGGTTTATAAAAAGCCAAAGTCTGCCGACATTATCGGTCACAACTGGCTTTTGAACCACACCAAGATGATAAGCACTGTTTACGGTCGCTATATGCAGTTTGGCAGAATCAGTGGATTGCCTTTCTCCTCACCAAAAGACGGTTTCTTGCTCGTCTCAGCCACAAGAGCCTATTGTGCTTATATGCTCGGTCAGTATTCAAGCGCCGTGAAATACATGGAGTCCTATGTGAAGTCATCGATCGCCGATGAAGAAACAAAAGAGTATTTTGCTTGCGTCAACAGGTATCTTGAGCTTGTTTCCATGAATGTGGATGACGCAAAGGTGCGTTTGGTGCTTAAAAAATTCTTCCTTGAGCGTTATGTGACCGCCTTGTTTAATGCGCTTGACAACGGCAAAACCCCTTATGACGATTACCTTTTGGAGTGTGACCCCATAAGCGGTGAAAATTGTGAGTCTTGCAAGTATAAAGAGGCCTGCCGTTATGCTCACGCCAAGGATGTTTACCGTCGTGCAGGTGAGGTTTACAAGACCTTTACCCACGGTCAGGATTTCTCGGAATTTGAGCTTTAAACAATAAAAAACGACAGAGAATGTATTTAACGTTTTACATTCTCTGTCGTTTTGTTTTGTGTCAATTTTTAAAAAGCTCAAGCATTTGCTTGTAAAATTCTTGGATTTCGGTTTCGCCAACTGCCGAAAGCGCTATGCTTTCGGGGTTGGTTGTTATTTTTGCAACCTCCAAGACCTCGTCCAAGGTAACCTCGTTAACCTTTTGCAAAATAGCGTCAAGGTCGGTATACTTGTTGTCAAGCAACAGTTGTCTGCCTGTTGATGAGGCGATCGATGACATACTTTCATTTGAAAGCACCAGACCTGCCTTAAACTGTTCGCGGGTCATTTCGACCTCTTCTTTTGAGATTTCGGTGCAATTTTTAAGTATCTTTTGAACCTCGCAGAAGAACCTTTCCTGATTTTTGGGTGCCAACCCTGCCGAAATACCGAAAAGTCCCGTTCCGAGGTAGTTTGATGTAAAGGAATAAGCCGAATATGCCAAGCCCAATTCTTCACGGATACGGCGGTTTATTCTTGACGATGCCGCACCACCGATGATGGACGAAAAGAATGCCGAAGCATATCTCAACTCATGACCGTGAGGCAGTCCGTTAAAGCAAAAAGCCACCTGCGTTTGCTCGGACTGACGGTTACAAAGTGTTATTCCGGGGTTTATGGTCATACTCTCGAAAGCAATCGGGTTTTGGGTGTTTCGCCACGAGCCAAAATAACCGTTCAGTATCTCAAGCACGTTTTCGCGGTCGAAATTACCGCAAACCGACACCACAATACGCTCGGGCACATAGGTCTTTGCCATATATTGACGCAAGCCCTCGGCAGTAAGGCTTTTGACCGACTCCCGCGTGCCTAAAATGTTGTAGCCCAAGGGTTTGCCCTTATAGCAAAGCGCCGTCAGCATATCGGAACAATGGTCCTCGGGTGAGTCTTCATACATACCGATTTCCTCTAAAACAACACCCTTTTCGGTCTCGATATCGTGAGTATCAAACAAGGGATTACAAATCATATCGCACAGAAGGTGCATTGTTTTGGGCACATGCTCGGTCAAGGCACGGGAGTAAAAACAGGTATACTCCTTGGTGGTATAAGCATTTAGCTGACCGCCCATCATATCCGACTCGCGGGCAATATCCTCAGAGCTTCTGGTGGTTGTTCCCTTAAACACCATATGCTCGATAAAATGTGACGCGCCGCAAAATTCGGGATTCTCAAATCGGTTGCCTGCTGCAACAAATATACTTACTGCCGCCGAATGTGCCTGCGGTTTTTGGTCTAAAGCAACGGTAAGTCCGTTGCTTAAAATGATTTTTTCCATTCTGTCCCTACCCTATTTAAAAATGAAGCACACTAATTATATTACATTAACGATAATAAGTAAAGACCTATTATATACCAACTCGACTTTACCCCATTACAAAGCCAACGCTTGGGGCGAATTTGACAAAATGGTTGACTGGGATAAATATAAAAAAACGCACGCTGAAGAATTTTGGTCTTTAGCGTGTGTTTTTTGTTCACTTTGACCCTCGGTAAATATCTTCTGCCGTTATAAAAATCTGTCGGCTTTCATCGGTTGAGCAGGTTTTAAGGCGTTTGTGCTTTGGCAACCCCCACACATCAAACCACCTTGGCCCTATCCAGGTGTGGTATTCGGTTGGCTGAAACACACCTTTTAAGATACTCAACGCGGCACGTTTGGGTTTCATAAAAATTATCTTCATGGGGTGCTTTATAACGGCAAAAATCAGCGGTGGGTAGTGAGCCGTGATATTGGTGAAGGTTATGCCCGGATGAACTATCGAAAGCCTTACCGCGGTTTCATGCTTAAACCGTTCAAAAAGCGCAAACATGAGATACCTTTTGGCGTTGCCATACACCTTTGATGATGCGGTGCGTTTGGCAAAATCAATGTCCTCGGGGTCGCTTTTTGAATAGTTGTGGGCAATGCTTCCCACCGCAACAACGGCGCCGTTTACAGCACGAAGGTTGGGCAAAAGCTCACAAATCATATAATAGGGTGAGGCAAAGTTTATCTGAAACACATTGTCAAGCCCCGTTTTGCAGGTCTTTCGGGGAATACTGTATGCACCTGCATTGTGCATAAAAACATCAATAGGCAGTTGCTTTAAGGCTTCGGTGGCGGTTTTCACCGAGTCAATATCCTCAAGGTCGATTTCAATGCGGTGAATGTCGGCATTGGGAAAATCGGCTTTAAGCTCGGTTTCCAAAACTGCCGCTTTGGTTTGGTTGCGGTCAAGCATAATGAGTTTTGCACCGAGTTTCAACAAATATCGACACAGCTCGCAACCCAAACCACCCGTCGTGCCCGTTACGGCAACGGTTTTGGATGCAAGGTTGTGTGTGTTAAGCTTCAGCCATTTTTCAATCCCCATGCTATATCTCCTTTTGTTTTATAAAAGAAATATATCATAAATAGGCCGATAAAACAAGATGGTTGTTCGCAAGTGTGCTTCATGAAGCACGGTTTACAAAAAATCCACGATTTTTGGTTTTATTATGTTTTAATTATAATATAACACGCCAAATCAACGTTTTCAAATATATACTTTGATGTCCTTGTTTTTTTGATGCATCTGTGTTATGATTGACAAAACAGATTTTGAAAATTGGTGTTTTAAATTATTGTAAAAAGGTGGTAAAATGACAAACGCGAAGAAATGGAAAAAGATTTTTTTGATTATAAGTATAGTGTTGTTTGTAATAGGAGTTTTGTTTGCTATTATAGGTATATACACAGATAAAAACTACAAAGAAAACAGTATGGCTTGCGATGCTGTGATTACCAATGTTAAGACCGAAAGCTCAAGTGATGAGTGGACTTCATATTCTCACCGATACTACGGGGAATATACGATTGACGATAAAATCTATTCAGATATTGAAATTCTGAAAACAGAAACCCATTCATCCAAACCCGATTATCAGATAGGACAGATTATAAGAATAAAGGTGGACGGTGACAATCCGTCAAAATTGGCTGAAAAGGGCACAATCCCATATATCATAGGGTTTTCCCTTCTTGGTTGTGGCGTTTTTTTAATGATAATCAGAAAATTGGTAAAGCAAGTTTAATTGTTGTAGACACAAAAACGGGAAGTGAAAAATCACTTCCCATTTTTATGTCTTATGTCGAAAAAAGTCACACGCATAAGCGACTGCACAAAATCTTTGTGAACACAAACCCTATTACTGCCGCCACGGGAAAGGTCAACACCCACACGATGAGCATTGCCTTGAAGGATTTTAGTTGGTCGCTTAAACGGCGGTCGCACAGTCCTGCGCCTAAAACCGCCGATGATTTTGCGTGAGTGGTTGAGGCAGGTAATCCAAGCGCCGCCAATATAACCAATCCAACCGCCGAAACAAGGTCGGAACAAAAGCCCGATTTTGGGTCGGTCGGTGCAAAATCCTTGAATCTTTTAATGATTTTCCTGCCACCCAACAATGTGCCTGCCGATACTACGGCGGCCGAGGTCAAAACCGTCCACAACGGCACTTTTGCCGTATCTGCTTGACCGTTTGCGCACAAAACCGCTGTCAAGGCAAGCACGCCTGCAAGCTTTTGTCCGTCCTGCGCACCATGTGAGAATGACGACAAAGCCGCACCCACCACCTGCAGTTTTTTAAAGGTGCTTTGGGGCAGGGTCGACTGCCGTTTGAAGGTGTTTGCCACAAAAAATGTCGCCACCGCCACCGGCACGGTTGAAATCAGTATCCCCAGCAATGCCTTAAACCATTCGGTGCCGTTTATTGCCGAAAATCCATCCACCGCCACAGCCGACCCCGAAAGTGCCGCCATTAAAGCATGGCTTTCACTTGTGGGCAACCCGAATCGAAGTGCAAAAAGTGCCCACAAAACCACTGCAATAAACGAGGCAGTGAGTGCTTCGAGGGCATGGCTTTCAACCGAATCAAGCCCCGAGATACTATAAAGACTTATCGCCACCGAGCTTCCCATAAATGCCATTGCTCCTGCACCCAAAAAGTTGCACACCGCCGACAGAATAACGGCGCTTTTCGACCCCACCGCGCCCGAATGAATAGCGGTAGCGATGTTTACAGGTGCATCGGTCCAGCCGTTGACCAGCATTAAAGCCAATGACGAAAAAAGTGCTGCGAAGCATAGAGGTGATGAGGTGCAAGCGGAAAATATTTCTCTGAATTGTGTCATCTAAAACACCTCTCATACTTGAAATTACGGCAAAAATGAGATATTATATCTATAATGTGTAAGCAATTATATTCTTTAAGGAAGTTGTTATGAAATTTATTCCTTTTGATTCGAGAGACATTTTGTATAAATCGCCCTTTGGTGCTGTGAGTAACGGCGAAACGGTTACCCTGCGTCTGCTTTTGCATAACGATGCCAAGTGCAGTGAGGCTTTTTTAAAGCTTCGCGAGGACTCGGGACGCGAGCAGTTTATCGCCTTGACACCGAGTGAAAGCTATGACGAAAACTACCGTTGGTATGCCGCAAGCCTTAATTTGGAAGAAGGTCTTTATTGGTACAGCTTTTGCTTCGATTCCCCTTGGGGAAGACAGTTTGTCACCCGTTTCAAGGGCGGTGAAGGCTATATCTCGCGCGACGGCGCCGAATGGCAGTTGACGGTTTATGAAAAGGAATACGAAACCCCCGACAGCTTTTCGGGCGGTATAATTTATCAGATTTTCCCCGATAGATTTTACGCTTCGGGAAAACCGAAGCAGAACATCCCTTGTGACCGATATATCCACCAAAGCACCGAAGAAGCACCCGAATACCGCCAATCGGGAGACCCTTGTTCACTTGGCAACGATTACTTTGGCGGTGATCTTGAGGGCATAAGACAGAAACTGCCTTATCTTTCGGAATTGGGTGTCAGCATTATTTATCTTAATCCGATTTTTGAGGCACATTCCAACCACCGCTACAACACTGCCGACTACATGAAAATAGACCCCATGTTGGGTGATGAGCAAGACCTTAAAAATCTTTGTGCCGATGCCAAAACACTTGGCATTTCGGTTGTTTTGGACGGCGTTTTCTCCCACAGGGGTGACGATAGCATCTACTTCAACCGTTATGGTCGTTACGACTCGTTGGGTGCTTATCAATCGCAGGCATCACAGTATTATAATTGGTACAATTTTCATAATTGGCCCAACCGTTACAGCTCTTGGTGGGGCATTTCAACCCTGCCCGAAACTCAAGAGGAAAACCAAGATTTTGCCGAGTTTATTACGGGTAAAAACGGCGTTTTGAGAAAATGGCTGAAATGCGGCATCGCAGGTTGGAGATTGGATGTTGCTGACGAGTTGCCCGATTCGTTTTTGGATAAATTGAGGACCGCAGTCAAAGAAGAAAACAAGGATGCCATTATAATCGGCGAGGTTTGGGAGGATGCCACCAACAAGATAAGCTACGGTGTGCGCCGCCGTTATTTGAGGGGCAAACAGCTCGACTCGGTTATGAACTATCCCTTTGCCTCGGCACTGATTAAGTTCCTCACGGGCGGCAACGGTGAAGACCTTGTGGAAACGGTTATGAGCATTTGCGAAAACTATCCCCGCAAGGCTTTGAAGCTTTTGATGAACCATATCGGAACGCACGACACCGAGCGCATACTTACCGCTTTGGGAGGCGAACCCGATTCGGGTCGCGGTCGCGGTTGGCAGTCAACAAAACGTATGAACGAGAGTGAAATGTGGAACGCCAAGAAGCTTTTGTATATTGCGGCACTTTTGCAGTACACTCTGCCGGGAATACCTTCGCTTTATTACGGTGACGAGGCAGGCATGGAGGGTTATGGCGACCCGTTCTGCCGCGGATTTTACCCCTGGGGCAAAGAAGACGCTTATCTTGTGGATTTCTACAAGCGTTTGGGTCAGTTCCGCAGGTCGTGCGAGGCATTCCAAGACGGTGATTTCATCCCTGTTTCTTCGGGAGCAGGTCATATCGCCTTTATAAGAAAGGGCGAAACGCAACAGGTTTTGGTCTGCGCCAACCGTTGGTATGAACAACAGGTCATCTCGGTCGACAGAAGTTGGGCGGATGCCGAAATCGTGTTTGGCTACAAACCGCAAAACGGCCTTGTGAAAATAGATGGTCTTGGTTTTACTGTATTGAAAAAGAATGTATAAACAAAGTCAGCCTTTGTTGGTTGACTTCGACGAAAAAGGCTCCCCTTGAAAATGCAAGGGGAGCTGTTTGCTTTGTGGGGAGGGGGTTTTAGTTAAATGTTCCCTCACATCAACAACCCCAACATCATCATTTCCTTGACCTGTTGGTATATCGTTTCGCTGTCGGTGGGTGGCAATGGGTTTTGACCGCGACCCAGTTCGATAGTGAACCCCGGTCGGCGGAAGGTTTCAATAAACCAATCCTTAAATCCGCCACCAACCGCCAAGGGTGTGGGCACATCCAGAGCATAGCCTGACGATGCCGCAAAAATCTCGGCCATTTTCTGACCGCGGTGGGTGTTTATGCCGTTGTAGTCCCAATAAATGACCTCACCTTGGGAATGAAAACACATAACATAACGGATGTTGACCTTTTTGCAAAGGTCAACCAATGCAACCGTTTCGGGCTCGGAATGAGGCTTTGTACCGCCAAAACGGGTTGGCCCGGGGCCGTAAAACCCGTGTTCGCGTTCAAGCTCATGCAGTTGTTCCCACCCTGCATCAAAATTATGGTTAAGGTCAACACCGCGGGCGTTGGCATTCCAATGGGTAAAATCGCCGTTACAAAGTTTGTAAAGCCTGCCTGCAAGGTCGCCGCAACCCTTTGCCCCTTTAAGTGAAATTTCGCAACCGTCGGGGTTGCAAAGCGGCATAAACAAAACCCCTTTGCCGTAAAGTGCGCGGTGTGCATCCACACCCGCAACCTTTCCTCCAACGCGCAAAGCCTCGCAAAGCTCTTCAATAAATCTAAGCAAAATATTGGCAGTGAGTCGTTCACTTCCGTGAATAGCGGCGGTGTAAAGTATGTAATCGGCACCTTTTCCAAGTCGCAAAAGCTTTATATCCCTGCCCATAACGGTCTTTCCTGCCGACCCCAATTTCAAAAACGGATATTTTTCGCTCAAGTTTCGTAAAACGCCCTCAAAACCATTGTAATCATAATCGATTTGTTTTATAATAGAATTCATAAACAACACCTTTTCTTGAGGTAAAATGCAGTCCTCTATATGAAAAGGTATTCAAAACGGAGTGATAATATGAATCTAACCGAAAAAGCAGTTTCCGAGTGCTACAAATACCGTGGCAGAATCATCAACCTGCGTGTTGACGAGGCGCTTTTGCCCAACGGTACTGTTGCCACGCGTGAGGTGGTTGAGCACAACGGCGGTGTTTGTGTTGTGGCGTTGACCGAAAATGACGAGGTTTATCTCGTCAAGCAGTTCCGCTACCCTTATAAAGAGGTTATTTATGAGATTCCTGCAGGCAAGCGTGACGGTGACGAGGACCCGATGCTTGGTGCTATCCGCGAACTTAAAGAAGAAACAGGCACCACCGCCGAGACCATAATCCCCATAGGCGAGCTTTATCCCACACCCGGTTATTGCGGTGAGATTATCTATATGTTTGCCGCAAAGGGTCTCAAAGAAGGCGAGCAGGACTTGGATGAGGATGAGTTTTTGCTTGCCGAGAAGATACCGCTTGAAAAGGTTATAGACATGATTCTTTCGGGCGAAATCAAGGATGCCAAAACCCAGGCGGCGGTGCTTAAAATTGCCGAAATGAAGCGTCGCGGTGAGTTTTAATCCATATTAAGGAGCAGTTTTATGAATTATTATAAGATGATTTTTCCCAACGGCAAGGTGAAGGCTTTGACCTTCAGTTATGATGACGGCGTTGATGCCGACATTCGTCTTATTGAGATATTCAAGAAGAACGGACTTAAAGGCACATTCAACCTCAACGGCGGTCTGATGACGGGTGAGCAGGGCAAAAACGCAAGAAGACTTTCAGAGGATGAGTGCAAAGAGGTTTACGCTGACCCTGATGTTGAGGTTGCCTGCCACGCTTATACGCACCCCCATCTCGAAAAATGCGACCCTGCCGTTGCCCTTCATGAGATTGTCACCGACCGACTGAAACTGGAAAAGCTGTTTGGTTGCGAGGTTCACGGAATGGCATATCCGTTCGGCACCTATTCAAATACAGTTTTGGACGCTTGCAGAATGGCAGGCATCTACTACTCACGCTCGGTCAAAAGCACATTGAGCTTTGATTTGCCGACCGAGTGGCTCACGTGGCACCCAACCTGCCACCACGTCAACTCCGAAATATTTAATCTTGCCGACAAATTCTTGAACGAAACGCCCAAGGGAAATCCTTGGTTGTTCTATGTTTGGGGTCATGCGTACGAATTTGACCAACGCAACGATTGGGACAGAATGGAGCAATTCTGCGAAAAAGTTGGCGGCCATGACGATGTTTGGTATGCCACCAATATGGAAATTTATCTTTATTGCCGTGCGTTTAAACGTCTGCAATACTCGGCCGACGGTGAGATAATCCACAACCCGACATCCACCGAAATTTGGTTGTGCGACCGCAGAGGTAACGCATTCTCGATAGCCCCCGGCGAAACGGTAAAGCGATAAGGAGGACGGCGTAATGGTAAGAAAATATATGCGATTCCCCGGCGGTTTGGGCAAAGCCGTCACTTTAAGCTATGATGACGGTGTTCAGCAGGATATCCCGATGATTGCTTTGATGAAAAAATACGGCGTTAAGGGAACATTTAACCTTAACAGCGCAAGATTTATCACCCGTGACCATGTTTATCCCGAAGGTAAGGTTTGGCGCGCCATGATTGACGAGGACGTCCAGCCGACCTATTCCGACCCAATTTGCAGTGTTGCAACCCATTCGGCTCATCATCCGACCTTGCTTAATATGTCAAAGGCTGAAATTGCCCAAGAGATTTTGTCCGACCGCATTGCGTTGGAAAACCTTTTCGGCAAGGTTATCACGGGTCACGCTATCCCTAACGGTCCTTATGACGAAACCACCATTGAGGTTGGCAAAATGTGTGGGCTCAAGTTTATGCGCACCACCAAGTCCACCCAAAGCTATAAATACCCCAAGAGCTTAATGCCGCTTGACCCCACCTGCGCACATTCTGACCCATATTTGATGGAGTTGACCGAAAAATTCCTTGACGACAGCCCTAAAGAAGACCCGTTTTTGTTCTACCTTTGGGGTCACACCTACACCTTTGAGGGTGACAACAACTGGTACATCATTGAGGATTTTATGAAGGCCGTTTCGGGCAAAGATGATATTTGGTTTGCCACTAACGATGAGATTTTTGATTATGCCGAAAAATTCGCACAACTTGAATGTTCTGCCAACGGACACATTGTTTCCAATCCCACCGATACCGATATTTGGTTTTTTGCAGGCGGACAGACACGCTGTGTAAAATCGGGTGAAACCATTAAAATTTAACACAACACAAAAAACCCACCCCGAGTCCAAGACTCGGGGTGGGTTGATTTTGATTACCTATCAAAACTTATCAACAATACCCACAACGAACAAAATTGCAATGATTACGGGAAGGATAAAGGTCATATACAAACGCATCCAATTCTTGACCTTCAAGCCCTTGCCGGTGTTGGCTTCGTCGGTAAAGTTCTTCCAACCCCAGCCGTAGCGGGTGGTACAGAACAAAACATAAAGCAACGAACCAATCGGTAAAAGAACATTGGAAACAGCAAAATCCTCAAGGTCGAGAATGTTGGTACCTGCGCCCAACGGATTGAAGTCGGACAAAACATTGAAGCCCAATACACAAGGCAACGACAAAGCAAACAAAGCAACGCCGTTGATAAGGCAGGCCTTTTTGCGAGTCCATTTAAACATATCCTGCGTGCAGGCCACAATGTTTTCGAAAACTGCCAAAACGGTGGACAGTGCGGCAAACGACATGAACACGAAGAACAAGCTTCCCCAAAGACCGCCCAAGGGGATTTTGGCAAACATGGTGGGCAGAGTCTCGAAAATAAGTGAGGGTCCGGCATCAACATCAATTCCATAGGCAATGCAAGCAGGGAAAATGATGAGACCCGATGTTATTGCAACAAAGGTGTCCAAAGCAGCAATTCTGACCGATTCGCCCATGAGTGAACGGTCTTTTCCGAGATAGCTTCCGAAGATAGCCATCGAACCGATACCAAGACTCAAAGTAAAGAATGCCTGGTTCATTGCGGCAACAATAACCTTGCCAACACCCGCATTCTTGAGGTTTTCAAGACTCGGCATGAGGTAGAATTTCAAGCCTTCGGCGCCGCCTTCCATAAAGCAGCTGTTAATAGCAAGCGCAACCATAATGGCTATGAGTGCCAGCATCATATACTTGCTGACGCGTTCAAGACCCTTTTGCAGGCTGAACGAACAAACCACCGCACCGATCAAAACGGCAATACCCATGAACAGAATCAAGCCCCATGGATCGGACACCATATCACCGAAAGAAGCCTTTGAAGCAACATAGTCAGGGTCGATGCTTTCAATCGGCTTGCCGTCTTTGATGTAGCTTTCTGCAATACTTCCAAGTGCCGAGGAATAGGATTCTGCCGAAACATCGTGAATGCTGTTGGACGACATTTTGACAAAATACTGCATCATCCAACCCGTGACGGTGGTGTAGAACATCATCAAAAGGTAACTACCGATGAGTGCAGCTTTGCCATGAGCCTGCCAAACCGGTTTTTTGGGTGCCAATGCACTATGCATTGCGGCAGGGCTTTTTTGTGCTGCACGACCGATGGAAAACTCCATAGTCATGACGGGCACACCCATCACAATAAGGAAAAACAGATAAATCAGAACGAAGATACCGCCACCATTTTGACCGACCATGCTCGGAAATTTCCAAACATTGCCGATACCGATAGCGCATCCCGCACTAAGTAATATGAAGCCTAAACGGCTTCCCAAGCGTTCTCTTGACAAACAAACCCCTCCAAAGACTTACGAATAAATAATTATACCACTATAATACAACATTCAACATCCCGAGTCAATAAAATTCACAGTTTTTTAGGGCGCCGTTTCGAACAATCGGTCTCGCCTGTCTCGTATATGGAATATCCCGTTTGTGGCATCCCCAAAATTTTAGCCATTTGTGTTTGATTCAGGTCCTTGTCGTTGCGCAAACCCCGTAGTCGTTGATGCAGAGCACGCCTATGAAATATTACACTTTCACCGCTATTTAATCTGTTTCAGGGTATTGACATTTAACCTAAAACGGGTAATACTGCAGATATACGTGCTGTATTAAATGGCATTGAGAAAGGATGAATAGAAAATGAAGAAACTTTTTACGTTATTTCTTGTTTTATTAATGGTTTTGTCAGTGGTCGGTTGTGGCTCGGACAGCGATGATACAGCCACCAACTCGGTCAGCAACAGTATTTGTTAAACTTTTGTCAAATTTTCAGAAAACCTATTGATTTTTTGAAATTTTGCGTGTATAATGTGTGTAAAGTGTACCAAATGAGACACTTTTAGAGGTGAAATAATGAATTGTTTTTTGTTTTCGGGGTTGAGCGAAGCCGAAATTTCCGAAATCGTTGCCAAGCTCCAACCGCCTGTTTCGGCGCAAAAAGGTGCCGAGCTTTACCGAACGGGACTTATCGGCATAATCATGTCGGGCAGTGCCAAGGTCTGCCGAATGGGTGACACGGGCAATGCCGTCACCGTCCGCAGTATGACCGCGGGTGAGGTTTTCGGTGTGGCAAGCGTTTTCGGTGAATGGAAGCAGGGCAAAAGCAGTATAGTTGCCAAAACCGAATGCGTTTGTTTGTACGCATCGGAGGATGAACTGAAATGCATTTTTGAGCAGTTCCCCAAAGTTGCCGTCAACTATATCTCCTTTTTGTCCGACCGCATAAGGTTTTTGAACCGCCGAGTCGATGCTTTTTCAGCAGGCAGTGCGGTGCAAAAGCTGTACGAATATCTTGTGTCGCAGGCTACAGACGGTGTTGTGACCCTTGATTTCGGTCTTGCCGAGCTGGCTCGCCGACTTAAAATGGGTAGGTCAAGTCTTTACAGAAGCCTTGAGGTCTTAGAGGAAAGCGGACTTGTGACCCGAAACAAAAATACATACACTGTAAAATAATCACCTTGACTAATTTTCCTTGGGAGGAATAAAAAATGAAAAAATTATCAAAAATCATAAGCCTTATGCTGGTTCTTTTGCTCACTTTTGGGCTCACTGCCTGCGGTGACTCGGCAAAGGATAAGGACGCAGCTTCGACCAACCAAGAGACTTACACCGCCGTTGATATGACGGTTGCTTGCATGACCGGTCCCACAGGTGTTGGCATGGCAAAGCTCATGGCCGATTCGGCTGCTAAAAACACCGCTAATAACTACACCTTCACCGTGGCCTCTGCCGCAACCGAGATTAACGCCAAGTTTATCAAGGGCGAGATAAATATTGCCTCGGTTCCCACCAATGTTGCCGCAACTCTTTACAACAAGACCGGTGGCAAGGTCAGAATGCTGGCCGTCAACACCTACGGCGTTTTGTCGATTCTTGAAAAGGGCGATTCCATCAAGTCGATAGCCGACCTCAAGGGCAAGACCATCTACTCCACAGGCAAGGGCCAGAACCCCGAGTTTATCTTTAAATATATTTTGGAAAAGAACGGACTTGACCCCGAAAAGGATGTCACCATCAACTTTGTTTCAAGTGAAGAGCTGGTTGCCAAGCTTATCAGCGGCGAGGCTGAAATAGGTCTTGCACCCGAGCCTGCCGCAACCACCGTTATGGTTAAAAACACCGCACTCAAAAGAGCTTTGAGCATCAATGACGAGTGGGCCAAGGTTTCGGATACCCAGCTTATGATGGGTTGCGTTATCGCTTTGGATTCCTATATTGAGAAAAACCCCAAGGCTGTCGAAAAGTTCCTCGAGGAATATCAGAAGTCTATCGAGTTTGCCAAGACCAATGTTGACGAGGCTGCAAAGCACTGTGCAACCTATAAGATAACCGCCTCGGAGGCTATTGCCAAAAAGGCTATTCCCACCTGCAATCTGTGCTATGTCACAGGTAACGACATGAAAACCAATGTAAACGGTTACTTCAACGTACTTTTCACCGCAAATAAGGATTCTATCGGAGGAGCGATGCCGAAGGATGACCTCTATTACAACGCAAAGTAAGATTAAAAAAGTTTTATTAAAAATTTTAAAAATAATTATTGTGACCGCCTTCTGGATACTTGTCTGGGAGGCCGTGTCGCGTTTTGTCTCAAGGGACAATGAGCTGATGCTGTTGTTTTTGCCGAGTCCAAAAACCGTTTTTTCGACCTGGCTCGACATAGCATTCACCAACGAATACCTTTCGGCCGTTTGGGAAACGCTTTACCGTGTTTTTTCGGGATTTTTGTTAGGCGTGGTTTTGGGAATAGTTTCGGGTGTTGCAACGGCTTTTTCAAAGATTGTCGATATGTTTTTATCGCCCTTGATGAAGGTCATCCGTGCCGTACCCGTTGTTGCCATAACCATTTTGTTCTTCTCTCTTTTTGAAAGCGATGCACTGCCAACATCGGTCGTTATGCTTATGGTAGTGCCCTTGATTTGGCAAACGGTACACGACGGATTGAGTGCCGAAACCAAAGAGCTTTCGGAAATGGCAAAAATCTACCGCTTGAGCTCTCAGAAGGTGTTTTTCTACATCAAACTTCCTTCCATGCTGCCATCGTTATTGACCGCAACGGTCAACGCTTTGGGTCTTGCTTGGAAATCGGGTGTTGCTGCCGAAGTCATCTGCGAGCCTAATGTCGGCTTGGGTACGATACTTATTGAAGGCAAGGGCATGATAGATTTCAGCTCGGTTTACGCTGTCACCTTGACAGTTGTGATTTTGAGTGTGATTATTGAAATACTGCTCAAAGCTCTTTGCAAACGGTTTATAGAAAGCAGGAGGAATGACGCATGATAGAACTGAAAAATGTCAATTTCTCCTATGAAGAGCAGGAAATTTTAAAGGACTTTAGCCTTAAAGTGGCTGACGGACAGTGTGTCTGCCTTAAAGGTCCCTCGGGATGCGGAAAAACCACAGTTTTAAGGCTTGCGATGGGTTTGATTTCGCCCGATTCGGGGTTGGTTTCAGGATGTGAAAAACCGTCGGTTGTGTTTCAGGAAGACCGATTGCTAAACGGTTTGACCCTTAAAACCAATGTGCTTTTGCCACCCTTGACCGAAGAGCAACAGACCAACGCCATTGAGCTTATTAAAGAGGCGGGGTTGTATGATGCGCTGAACAAAAAGGTGCGTCATTTAAGCGGCGGTATGAAACGCCGCACCGCCATAGTGCGTGCCGTTGCTTTTCAAGGCGATGCCCTGATTTTGGATGAGCCGTTTAACGGAATCGACCGCGAGAATAAACTCAAAATGGCCGAGATGATAAAACGGGAGTTTTTGCAAAAAGGCAAACCCGTTTTGATGGTGTCGCACGTCGACAGCGATGCCGAAATTTTGAACGCCACAATTTACGACTTCGAATCATCCTCCTCATAAAATGACCGACCGTTCCGAAAATTTGGGACGGTCGGTCGCTTTTTAAAGAAAGTTTATAAAATACTGTTGATTTAATTTGCCATAAAATGTATAATATAAAATGATGTATTGTCGCTATACCAATTTAGATAAATCAATAAACAATCAAGGAGAAGTTTTGATGTTCTCAACGAAATCTAAAAACCGTCTTGGCAAGAAAAAAGAAATGCGTTTGTGGACATTTTTGTTAGGATTAGCCACCGCAACCGCCTTTTTTATCCCTTTCATAATACAGGATCACGGCTATTTCATTTTTTACGGTGACTTCAATGTCCAACAGATACCGTTTTATCAGCACTGTCATGAAATGGTGCGTTCAGGTAACTTTTTCGGTTGGGATTGGCAGACCGATTTAGGCGCAAACTTCATCGGCTCATATTCGTTCTATCTTTTGGGCAGTCCCTTCTTTTGGCTGACACTTCCCTTCCCCAACAGCTTTGTTCCCTATCTCATGGGTCCGTTGCTCATCTTAAAGTTCGCCTGCGCAGCGCTCACCGCTTATATGTTTATCCGTCGCTTCACGGCACGCGCCGAAACGGCAATGATCGGCGGTCTGTTGTATGCGTTCTGCGGATTTTCGATTTACAACATTTTCTTCAACCATTTCCACGAGGCCATCATCGTTTTCCCGCTTCTTTTGTTGGCTATGGAAAAATTCATGGCAGAAAAGAGTCGCGGCCCGTTAATTTTTGCAGTCTTTATCTCTGCCCTCACCAACTATTTCTTCTTCTTTGGAATGGTGGTATTCGTTATCATCTATTGGGCGGTGCGAATGCTTTCCAAGAGCTTCAAGTTCGACCTTCGCGAGTTTTTGCTCATGCTGTTCGAGTGTGTGCTGGGACTAACGCTTGCGGCCGCAGTTATGCTGCCAACCGTGCTCGAGGTCACTCAGAATGAACGACTTGGCAGTTTGATGAACGGTTGGGGTGCCGTTATGTACGGCAAGGAGCAGATATTCTTGAATGTTATCGAGTGCTTCTTCTTCCCGCCCGATTTGCCCGCACGTCCTGTTTTCTTCCCCGGTGCAGAGGTTCGATGGTCCTCTTTGGGCGGCTGGATGCCCTTGCTTGGTATGACCGGTGTTATTGCCTGGCTTCAGGCAGGCAAAAAAGGCACATGGCAGCGCCGCGTTTTGGCCATCTCGATTGTTATGGCACTTATTCCCGGACTCAACGCTGTGTTCTCAATGCTCAACACGGCATATTACGCCCGTTGGTTCTTCATGCCAATTCTTTTGATGAGCCTTGTAACCGCCCTTTCTTTGGAGGATACCGAAGTTAATTGGAGCTCGGCTTGGCGTTGGAGTGGAGGTATCACCGCCGCATTTATTGCAGTTATCGGATTTATGCCGACCGTCAACAGCGACACGGGCGAAATCACCAAATGGGGTCTTTACACCGATGCTTCGACCAATCCAATTAAATGGATTTATGAAACCCTCTTACACGCCCGAGACGAATCGGTTGAAGTCACCGAATTTAACACCTATGACGAGCGTTTTTGGATAACGGCGGGAATAGCGCTTTTGTGCGTTATCATGGTTCGCCTTTTCATTCCGTTTATCAAGGAAAAACGAACCTTTATTTTCAAACCGATGATCGCCGTAATTTGCATTGTTTCGGTTATTTATCCGTACTATTTCATCAGCGGCGGCAAGACCCACTCTTATGACGAATCCTCGGTTGTAATCGGCGGCCTCATAAAAGGCGAGGTTTCGATAGAAAAAGAAACCGAGTTTTCCCGAGTTGATGTTTTCGACGGTGTGGATAATACAGGTCTGTACCTGAATTTGCCGTCAATAAACTTCTTCCATTCCATTGTGCCCGCCAGCGTAACCGAGTTTTATGAGTACATCGGTGTCGGACGCTCGGTTGCCAGCCGTCCCGACTTTACCTACTCGGCTTTGAGACCGTTCTTATCGGTAAAGTATGTGCTTGACCCGCACATTCATAATTCAAAAGTTTTTGAAAACGAGTATGATACCGAACTGCCCAACTTCACCAAATACTCGGTCGAAAACGACTATATGAACGACAATTACGACCATCAGGGCACCTATTCAATCTACCTTAACCAAAACTATGTCCCCATGGGCTTCACCTATGACTACTACACCACCGAAAGCACCATAAAGGATCAGCAAAAGGATCGCAAGGTTCACATGATGCTCAAGGCGTTGTTGGTTGAGGATAAGGACGTAAAAAAGGTTGCGCCGTATCTTGACAATATTTCCGAAGAGTTTATGATCGGAGAAAAATACACAGGAATCAAACCGTTGAGCTTCTCGAGCGAGGCCTTGCAGAAAGACTGTGAGGCACGCAGAGCCGTCAGCGCCCACTCCTTTGAGACCTCCTCAAAAGGCTTCACCGCCAAAATCAACATGGACCGCGACAATCTTGTGTTCTTCTCGGTACCTTATCACGAGGGCTGGACCGCCAAGGTCAACGGTCAGCCTGCCGAAATTTTGCGTGTGAACAAAGGCTTTATGGCTGTTATTGCACCCGAGGGTGAATGTGAAATAGTTTTCGATTTTGAAACACCCGGATTAAAAACCGGCATTGTCATAAGCCTTATAACCTTAATCATTATCACACTGTACCTCGGTGCCACTGCCATCAAACGCAGCTTCCGACCCGTACCTCCGCCCGAGTATCCCGAAGGCGAGGTTATAAAGGAGCATATTCGCCGTTATGAGGATGCAGTTTATGCCACCGAGCATCCTGCCGACGATTATCTGCTCGATGATATTGATTCGACCAAGATCGATGCCTACAACGGCTTTGCCGATGGCTTTACCATCGATGATTCGGCGTTGGAGGAATTTGAATCGGGCGAATTTACAATGGATATTGCCGATGAATCCAATATCGACACCCCTGATTCGGACGAGGCGATTTCATTGGACGAGGCTGTTGAGTTTGCCGTCAACAACGAAAACGACAGCGAAAACAACAACGATGCTATCCCGCCTGCTGAAGACGAGATAACAGAAAATATTGACGGCGAAATAGCTGCAGACGTTGAGGGTTCTGACTCTGCTACTGAGCCTGACACCGATAAAGACGAGCCCGACAAGAAGGACTTGTAATTAACCGATAAAAAAACACCGATAAAAAAAGAAGATTCGCAAATGCGAATCTTCTTTTTTATGCTTACACAATTTACCGGCCCGCGGCGATAGTGTTTTCGGCAATGCTTTGGGCGGTGTACAGTTCGTAGTATCTGCCCTTTTTTTCAAGCAGTTCATCATGTGTGCCGTATTCGGCAATTCCGCCATCGGCTATGAACATTATGCAATCGCAGTGCTGAATGGTGGACAATCGGTGGGCAACAATAAAGCTTGTTCTACCCTCCATAAGCTTGTCGACCGCCTCCTGCAAGAGCTGTTCGGTCTTGGCATCGACACTGGAGGTTGCCTCGTCGAGTACCAGAATCCTTGGGTTGCTGACCAGGGTTCTTGCCAATGAGATCAACTGCTTTTGACCCTGCGACAGACCGCTTCCGCGTTCGCGAACCTGTGTTTTATAGCCATTTTCCATGCCCATTATAAAATCGTGGGCACGAACCGCTTTGGCAGCGGCGATTATTTCCTCCTCGGTGGCGTTGAGGTTGCCGTAACGGATATTATCCTCAACAGTTCCCGAGAAAATGAACGGGTCTTGAAGCATAATGCCCATTTGACCGCGCAACGAAGCTATGGTGACATCGCTGACCGAGTGGCCGTCAACCGTAACACTACCGCCGTCGATATCGTAAAAACGGCTGATGAGGTTGACGATGGTCGACTTGCCTGCTCCCGTGGGGCCGACAAGTGCTATTGACTGACCCGCCTCAACCTTGAAGGAAACATCTTTAAGCACCTTGATTGTGGGGTCATAGCCAAAGGCAACATTTTTGAACTCAACCTCGCCCTTAATGGGAGGAAGTTCTACGGCATCGGGCTTATCGTCAATATCAATAGGCGTATCCATTGTTTCAAAAATACGCTCAAGATATGCCATGTTGGTGACAAGTGTGCTGTAAATGGTGGCGAGGTTGGAAATAGGCGCCCAAAAACGCGAGGCATAGCTTGCCATGGCGATGATAACGCCAACGCCTATACCGTTTACACCAAACAGATAGAACGCCAACACATAAACACCCATTTGTGCCCAACAGGTGATATTTTCGGTTGCAAGCGGAATGATGGACGAAATGCGGATGGTGCGTATCCATGCGTTTGAATCCTCGTTGGTCAAACGACGGTAGACCTCTTGGTTCTTTTCCTCGCGGTCAAACATTTCGGTAACACGGACACCCTCGATATTTTCGCAGGTGTAGGCCGTGAGGTTAGAACGCTTATTTGACATGACCTGATGAGATTTTCTCTGTGCAGGTTTGAGGATAAACAGCACCAACAAAAGCAACGGCAAGCCGCAAAGAACGGGTATTGTCAATTTAACGCTGGTGGAAAGCATGAATATGAGGATGATGACAAGCGTTATAACATCGATTATGGCGTTGACAATTCCGTTTGACAAAAGGTCGGAAACAGAGGCAACATAAGTAGTGACACGAACCAGGATTTTGCCCTGGGGTCGGGAATCGTAATAAGAAAACGGCAGTTTTTGCAGGTGGTGGAACAAATCTTTTCTGATGTCCAAAACAATGTTCTGACCAACCTTGGTGACAATATATGTGCGGATACCCGTCAAAACGGCCGACACAAGCATGCACAAAAAGTATATGGCTGCCAAGGTGAATAAATATTTCAGGTCACCGTAGTGACTTCCACCCTCGGTCATACCTTGGTCGATAGCGTTACTTACTATTTGAGGACCTATGAGCAAAACAACGGTTGATCCAAAGGCCAAAACCAACGCCAAAACCAACTGCCATACATACTTTTTGACATATATAAGGCTGCGTTTTAAGTGCGACGCGTCGAACTCTTTTTCGAGCTTTTCGTCCACCGCATAGGTGTTGCGCTCTATCTTTTTGTTGTTTTTAAGTTCAGCCATTTACTGCCACCTCCTTCTCTTCGGGTATTTCGGGAAGATCGGGAATGTTCTGCAATTTGCATATCTCACGGTAGTAGCCGGGCTTTCGCACCAACTCGTCATGAGTGCCGATTTGAAGCTTACCGCCGTTGAGTATGAAGATTCGGTCGGCACGGCGCACCGACGAAATGCGCTGTGCAACGATTATCTTGGTACATGAGAAATCGAGGTTCTGCAATTCGTCCTGAATGTGCTTTTCGGTTTCCATATCGACGGCCGAAGTGGTGTCATCAAGCACCAATATCGGCGGTTGAACCGCCAAGGCACGCGCCAAAGAGATTCTCTGCCTTTGACCGCCCGAAAGTCCTACACCGCGTTCACCGACCACCGTTTCATACTGTTCATCCATTTTCTTAATGAATCCGTCGGCATCGGCAACCTTGGAATAGGTTTCGATTTGGGTTTGAGCCAATTCGGGCTTGCCGTAGGCGATATTGTCCTTAATAGTGTCCGAAAACAGGAAAACATCCTGCATGGCAACACCTATTGAACTGTGCAGCTTGGACAGTTTCCACATGTGCACATCGATTCCGTCGACATAAATCTTACCCTCATCGGGGTCGTACATACGGCAAAGCAGGTTAATAAGGGTGGTTTTGCCCGAACCCGTGGGACCCATTATGGCAATGGTTTCATCGGGCGCTATTTCAAAGCTGATATTTTGGAATACCTTGTTATCCTTAAATCCAAAGGAAACATTTTCAAATTTTATGGCACCCTTGATGCGCTCATCGGTATCGTAGCAGTCATTACGGTCGGTGATAAGCGGTGCATCATAGTATATTTCCATAACCTTATCGGCCGAGGCAAAGAACTGCTGAAGTTGGTTAACACCGCTCGACATAGTCTGCAACGGGGTTGCCAACATATAACGCATACTTGAGAATGCGGCAAGCTCACCCAACGTCAACTGCCAGATTCCCGATTTGTCGGTAGTGGTGACAACAAAATAACCGCCGACGGCTATCAGAATAACACCCAGAATCTCGGTCAAGAAACCGATAACGCGAACAAACAAATTCTGTTTGATAGCAAGGTTTAGGTTATAGTCAACATAGTCTTCGCAGCATTCCTCAAACCGCTGCTCCTCAAACTCCTCACGCGAGAAGGCCTTGACCACGCGGTTGCCCGAGATATTTTCTTGGGCTACGGTGTTGATATTGGCACTTTTGTTGCGCAGTTCAACATATTTGGGGCGTATGTAGGCCGAGTATTTCCTTGTGATAATGAAGATTATCGGCGTTATGATTATCATTGAAAGGGTGAGACCGAAGTGCATTGTACTCAACATCACAATAGCACTGAGCAAAAGCACAATGGCATCGGTGAAGTCACGCGCTACACCCGCAATAACATGGCGAATGTACTGCAGGTCACCCGTGGCGCGGGTTATGATGTCACCGGTTCGATTACGGTCAAAAAAATCCGGATCCTGGGTCACAATTTTGGCAAACATACTACGCTCAATGGTGACCAAAACCTTTTGTGAGGCTATTTCCATAAAACAGCTCATCACATAACGGCCCAGCGTTCTGACAAACTTAAACGCAACAACCGCAGCGACGATTTTCACAAAAAACGCCTCATCACCCCCGCCTTTCCAGACCTCATCAATGATGACCTGTGTAAGCTTGGGGGTTGCAATCTGTATGATTGATGTGACGACCACAAGAATCATACCGAAAACGAAATACTTTCGTTTTCCCGCCATGTTTTTCCATACCCATTTTAACTGAAGCATGCTATGCACCTCTTTTTAGTGACCGAGATTCCGGTATAAGGTGGTTTGTATATTGTATGAACAGGTATTTCTGCTCACTTCTATTTTAACCTTTTTCTCTAAAATGTAAAGATTTAACACAAAAAAACATCACCAAATTTGAAGTTCAAATTTGGTGACATTTAACAATATTTTCTATGATTTGCAGAAAATACAGTTTGGAGATTGATTTTTGCAAACCACATTAGTATAATTACCGTTTATTTTACTGGTTTTACAACAAAACCCCCTTCCCAAACCGAGATCTCAACCTCGTCCAATCCGTGAACGTCCAGGAGTTCTCGGAACTCTTTGGGCAACACAACTCTTCCCACATTGTCGATTTCTTTGATGATAGCTTTGTTCTGCATATTGATTTCCTCCGTTTTAAAATTTTGTCGGAATTTCGTTTCCGCAAGCGTATTTTACCATATTTTGGTTAAAAAGTTTGTCGAAGTAGCACCTAAAAAAACCACTACTTTTGTCGAATTTAAAAGAATTGGTCTGTTTTTCTCAAATTTTTAAAAATATTTGTGATTTTAAATAAATTTTTTTAGTCGAAAAACAACACCGACGGTCTGTTGCCGTCGGTGTTTGAGGTTGTTTAAAAAAACGCTTTATGTATCTTAGCTGACGAGGAAGGCTCCTATACGAATGGCGGTGCCCTTTGAATCCTCGGCTTTTTCTGAGCTGACCTTGAGATTCAGTATGTGCTCACCGTATTCAAGATTGCAATCAAGTATTTTGTAACCTGCACGGTTAAAGGACAAGGCATACTCGTCCCACGTGCGCACGGTTTGCATCTCTTGGCCATCGATTGAAATCTCTGCGTCACCGGAATCGGATGCAATCATAAAGTAAATGCCGATTCGCTTACCCGTGAACTTATAAGAGAGCTCTGCTCCGGGCTCGGTTGCCTCAATATAATGAGGATAACGGTGACAAAGGTCTTTATCAACCTTTAACCAACCGTTGCCAAGCTCAGCTTGGTAAGAATCCTTCATGTGCGCCAACTCAAGCGTGTTTCCTGAGTCGAAAAACCTGTCAGGTAGTTGCTTTTTCAAGGGTGCAGAAATTTCCTTGGCCGATTGGAGCATTCTCTCAATATGATTTTTAACACATTCGGTGTAAACGAGATACCCGTCATCGTTGGGGTGGACACGGTCGGTCGTGTACTTCAACCAATCACCGTTGGATTCCTTCACCTTTGAGCGCAAAGCCTCTCCCATTTCGATCATCGGCACTCCATAATAATGTGCCGCCAAGGTGTGTGCGGTGCGTGAAACATATTCGAAGCCTTGCTCAAGCGTAGTCGCGATGCGTTCGGTCATGGTGTGGAGCACTATAATATCGGCTGTATCGTTTGCGGCAAAAATTTTACGGAATATTGACTCGGTGTTGTTGAAAAGTGGCTCTATGCACTGTGTTTCGCTGTCATTCACCGAAAATTCGTAAAACACAAGGTCAGGCTTTTTGGAAACAAGGTCATTGTCACAACGGTATACACCAAGCTCCGAGCCTGTGCCTCCGATTGCCGCCTGCACCTCGGTTATCTCGCAGTTGGGGTAGCTTTCACGCAACCAAGCGGTGATTCGTGCTCGCCATGAGGTTTCACTCGCTTTAGAAGCACCTGCTCCTTCGGTGATCGACCCACCAAAGAAACCGACCGTAAAATTATCGTGGTTTTTCAGTTTGAAAAGAGTGTTTTCAAGCATTACTTACCTCACTTATATAAAGGTCCAAAGTTTTCGCAGGCGCGGTAGTCGGCAGACTCTTTGTCCATGCCAAAGGCGTTCCAAGCGGCAGGACGGAAGATTTTTTCCTCGGGTACATTGTGCATACATACGGGGATACGGAGCATCGAGCAAAGGGTGATAAGGTCAGCACCTATGTGACCGTAAGAGATGGCACCGTGGTTGGCACCCCAGTTGTTCATGACCTCATAAGCCGTTTTGAATGCACCCTCACCTGTGCAACGCGGTGCAAACCAGGTGCAGGGCCAAGTGTAGTCGGTGCGTTTCCAGAGTGTGTCGGAAACATCCTCGGGCAGGTGTACTGTCCAACCTTCCGCAATCTGCAAAACGGGACCCAAGCCCTTAACAAGGTTAAGCCTTATCATAGTGGCAGGCATTTCTGCCTTGGTTTCAAAGCGCGAGGAATAGCCGCCGCCTCTGAAGTACCCTAAATCGGCATAGTTCCAGGTGGAGTTTTTAAGCACGGCATCAATATCGCTCTCGGTCATATCATACCAGCACTTCAGCACACCGTTGCCGTTTTCGTCCTTTGCCTCACCGTTGGCATCAAGACAGCAGGCACCCGAGTTGATAAGGTGGATTATGCCGTTTGACTCCTTGGCTTTACCCTCTATTGTATATCCCGTGACGCGTTTTACTGCCTCGCCACTCCAATAGGTTCTGACATCGGCAAACATCTGAGGACGGTTGGTGAGCAGTTTCATAAAGAGCATACCAAGTCCGTTCAAAACATCGTTTTCGGTGGCAAGAATGTACGGTTCACGGGCACCGTTCCAGTCAAACGAGGTGTTCAAAATGGCCTCGGGGAAATCGGCATTGGGGTAAAAGTCGGTCCACTGACGCTGACCCTGAAAGCCTGCGGCAATGGCGTTGTGACCAACCGCCTCTTCCTCACAGCCTTCGGGCAAATTCTTGCTGCCGTTCATCAATTCCTTGATGATGACCGCCATTTTTACAACAAACTCCCAATCATTATCCTTCTGCTCACGGGTACGCTGAAGCTCCTCGGGGTTTTTGTCAAAGCCTTCGATACACTTTTCCTTTGCCCATTTAAGTGCCTTTTCGTACTCGGCATGGTCGTAAATTCCCTCACTCATTCGGCGGATTATCTCAACCTCGTCAACCGACTCAACACGCATACCAAGGTATTCCTCGATAAATGCCGAGTCTATTATCGAACCGCCGATACCCATACAAATAGAGCCTATCTGCAGATATGATTTTCCGCGCATAGTGGCAGCGGCAACGGCGGCACGGCCGAAGCGCAAAAGCTTTTCTTTAACATCCTCGGGGATTGAGGTGTCGTTCGAATCCTGCACATCATGACCATAGATACCAAAAGCAGGCAGACCTTTTTGAGCATGGGTGGCAAGTACCGATGCCAAATAAACCGCACCGGGACGCTCGGTTCCGTTAAAGCCCCAAACACCCTTTATGGTGTCACGCTCCATATCCATCGTTTCGGCACCGTAGCACCAGCAAGGGGTGACGGTCAGGGTGATGGAAACACCGTTTTTTCTGAATTTTTCGGCACAAGCGGCGGCCTCGGCAACACGACCGATGGTGGTATCGGCAATGATGACCTTGACAGGCTCACCGTTGGAATATTTGAGGTTTTCCTCGAACAATTTTGCGGCGCTTTTTGCCATGTTCATGGTCTGCTCCTCCAAAGATTCGCGAACCTTCAAAACACCGCGACGACCGTCGATCGTGGGACGGATACCAATTACGGGATAATCACCAATATATCTGTTTTCAGACATTTTCATTTCTCCTTAATGTTGTATTTATTTTTTTATTATCTGTTTGTGCTAGATTTTCGGAACGGATAAATCCGTTCCCTACATCTATCATTTGTGGTGTGTTTTGTAGGGGAGGCGTTTCGCCTCCCGTTATGGGTTGATTTTGTTTTTGCGGGAGGGGTAACCCCTGCCTTACGAAAACCCAATTTATTCGGTCTCGATCTTTGCCACACGGGTGATAAGGTTGGTGCCGTAGGCAAAGGGTATGGTGTAGACCGTTGTGTTATCGCCGTCCTGCTCAAATTTCACCTCTTTATCGTTGTCGAGCCAGGTGATTTTCTTAATTTTTTCGGGCAACACAAAGCGGTTGATATGGTCGGTATCACGGTCCCACACTACAACATTGCCGTCACCGCCCATGCCGATATTTTGGCAGAACATATAATAGTTGTTGCCGTCCCTCAAAATAAATTCATTCGGTTTGTCTTGGATATTTATGTCGGTCGGACGTGGGTTGTACAAAGCCTCTTTATAAATACCGACCCACTTGCCGACCACCTTCAGCAGTTCGGCATCCAGAGGACGGATGTAGCCGTTTGCCATGGGACCTACATTAAGCAACATATTGGCACCGTATTTACGGCAGGTGCAAATATCGCCAATCAAGGTTTCGGGTGACTTGTAAAGCAGGTCATCCTCACCGTAACCCCAAACGCAACCCAAGGTCTGACACATTTCCGAGGCGATATATTTGGGTGAGCCTTCCGAGTTGATAGGCTGCGGTCTACCTCGCTCAAAGGTAACACTGTCAAGCTCGGGATGACCCAAAGCACCTCGGGCATCAAGTCCTGTATTATTGATTATCATGGCATCGGGCTGATGTTTTCTGATAAGTCCGTACAAAGCATCCTCTTCCCAATCGTCATTCGGCTTGTTCCACTTTCCGTCAAACCAAAGTCCGCCAATCTTACCGTAATTGGTGCAAAGAATCTCAACGCTTTTTCTCAAATACTTTAAGTATTCGGGGAAATCGGTCTCATAACTCGGCTCACGCCAATCAAGAAGCGTGTGATAAAAGAAAGGAATAATATCGGCTTTGCGACATTCATCGACAAATTCTCTCACCAAATCTCTGCCCGCCGCCGAATGAGGTGCATCGTAATCATTAAGACCGCAGGTATCATAGAGTGAAAATCCGTCGTGATGTCGGGTGGTAAGTGTTATGTAACGGCAACCCAATTTTTTGGCGGTTGCCACCAATTTTTTTGCCCAATCAGGTTCGGGGTTGAATTTGTCTTTCAAAGGCTCATAGTCCTCGTGTGAGATTTTGTGACCCCATTTTGCCCATTCACCCTTACCCAAAACGCTGTAAAGTCCGAAATGCACAAACATTCCAAACCCCAATTTCTCAAAATCCTTAATTCTTTGTTCAATTACCATAGCGACAACTCCTTTTATCTTGACACGGCAAGAATATTGGTTTATCATTATAATTATAGTATACTTTTTATTGAATTGCTTGTATAAAAAGGCATATAAACTTGTATTATTTTCACTTTTGAGGGTTTTATGAAATACAGTGAGCTTAACGAACGAAAAAAGCACGGAACCGAAGGTTTTCCCATTGAATATTATCTTGTGGATAAAAACTATCATCAGTATGAAATGCCGTTGCATTGGCACAAGGAATTTGAACTGATAAGGGTTAAAAGTGGAACGCTGACCTTGTATATCGACGACCTTGAATATAATCTTACCGCGGGCGATGTTATCACGGTGAACTGCGGTTCGCTTCACCGAGGTGTGCCCGAAAATTGCGTTTATGAGTGCGTTGTTGCCAACCTTGATATGCTTTTGTGTTCTTGTGACAGTGACAGCCTTTTCCGTCCTATAATCAACGGCGAAAGCTCGGTTTATGTTTTGCTCAATCAAAACGACGGTCGACTTTACCGTGCCGCGGTTGATGTTTTCGGTGCAATGGTATCATCCGAGCCGTTTGGCAATCTGTCGGTTATGTCGACACTTTTCGCGTTTTTTCATGAGCTTTACAAATCGCAATCGGTTGTACCGTGCCGCAAGCCTCGAAACGGCAACCACACCAAAACCGTTTCACAAATAATAGATTGGATTGAGGACAACATCGGTGAGACCTTTTCGCTTGAGACTTTAGCAAAGAAAGCAGGGCTCAACCCAAAGTATTTTTGCCGAGTGTTTAAAATCTCGACCGGCAAAACGCCCATCGATTACATTAACTCGCTCAAAATTGAGCATGCATGTGTTCTTATGACGCAAGGCGCATCGGTGACCGAATCCGCCGTGCAATGCGGTTTTTCGGATATGTGCTATTTTTCCAAGATGTTTAAAAAATACCGCGGTGTATCACCTTCGGCATGGACAAAAACCTTGAAGCTGTAAGCACCCACAGGCGATTCGTGAATCGCCCCAACACAAATATTTTTCATCATGCAAAAGAGGTCTACTCATTTTTGGTGAGTAGACCTCTTTCAATTTTGAATATTTATGCTATTTACTTCCCTTGGTCGGGGTTCAAACCTTAAGCCTTGCCAAAAAGCTTTGGCGGTCGGCAACATTTCCTTGGAAAACGAAGCCATCTTCCTCAATCACCGATATTTCAAGCGTTTCTTCGGGCAAAACCTCGTTGACAAAGTTTATCTCGAAGCCCTTGATGGCGGTTTTCAGCACTTCGGGCGAAAGGCAATCCAGCGCCATATCGGCATAGACCGTGTTGTTGACATGGCCGTTATAATCAATGTCCGAAAACCTTATTTTGCGGGTGTGTACCACCGCATTTTCAACCAACATCTTGATTTTTGCGGGATATTCCGCGTTGTTCGGTAGTTGGTCGTTGTAAAGAAAATCGGCAAACCCGTTTATCTCGGTCGGTCGGACAATTTTGCGTGTCAAAAGGTCAAGCACCGTGACCTCGGCCTTGGACTCGGTCAAAATTTGACCCAATTCGTCAAAAACCACATAGTTTCGGGTGAATCGGACACCTTTCAGCGCACTGCACCATGTTCTTATGACAATTTTCTCACGCGAACGAGGCAAACGATGCACCAAAACATTGACCTTTGTGAAGATGAAGGAAAGGTTTTGTTCACGGCGCATTTGCTCGGAGGTGGTACCAAACTCATTCAGGTGCATCTCCCCTATTTCCTGGTGACGCTTCAAAAGAGCCGACAGCTTTAATCGGTCGAACATATCGACCTCAAAGCTTGTGACCTCGGTTGCCCACTCAAATGCGGTTTTGTCTAAAATGCAACCCATTACTTCTTGACGATTTTTTCCATACCGCCCATGTAAGGACGAAGAGCCTCGGGGATACGAACGCTACCGTCTTCCTGTAGGTTGTTCTCGAGGAATGCGATGAGCATTCTGGGAGGTGCAACAACGGTGTTATTAAGGGTGTGTGCAAGGTAGTTGCCGTTCTTACCCTTAACGCGAATCTTCAAGCGACGAGCCTGTGCGTCGGTGAGGTTAGAGCAAGAACCAACCTCAAAATACTTCTTCTGACGGGGAGACCATGCCTCAACGTCAACCGACTTAACCTTAAGGTCGGCCAAGTCACCCGAACAGCACTCGAGGGTACGAACGGGAATATCCAAAGAACGGAACAAATCAACGGTGTTCTGCCAAAGCTTTTCGAACCACATTTTGGAATCTTCAGGCTTACAAACAACGATCATTTCCTGCTTTTCAAACTGGTGGATTCTGTAAACACCACGCTCCTCGATACCGTGAGCACCCTTTTCCTTACGGAAGCAGGGAGAATAGCTGGTGAGAGTGTAGGGCAACTTCTCTTCGGGAGTGATGGTGTCGATAAACTTACCAATCATGGAGTGCTCGGAGGTACCGATGAGGTAAAGGTCCTCACCCTCGATTTTGTACATCATGGCATCCATTTCAGCAAAAGACATAACGCCGGTAACAACATTGGAACGAATCATGAAGGGAGGTACGCAGTAGGTGAATCCGCGGTCGATCATGAAATCACGTGCATAGGAGATAACTGCCGAATGAAGTCTTGCAATATCGCCCATGAGGTAGTAGAATCCGTTACCTGCAACCTTGCGGGCACTGTCGAGGTCTAACCCCTGAAACTTTTCCATAATATCGGTGTGATAAGGAACCTCAAAATCGGGAACAACGGGTTCGCCATAACGCTGAACCTCAACATTTTCGGAATCGTCCTTACCGATGGGAACGGTCTCGTCGATGATGTTGGGGATGGTCATCATAACGGTGGTAAGCTTTTCGTCAAGCTCGCCTTCCAAAACCTCAAGCTCACTGAGGCGTGCGGCAAACTCGCCGACCTTCTTCTTTGCGGCTTCGGCATCGTCCTTCTGACCCTTTGCCATAAACATACCAATCTGCTTGGAAATTGCGTTACGCTCGGCACGAAGGCTGTCGGCCTCCTGCTGTGCGGCTCTCTTTTTAGCATCAAGGTCAATAGCCTCGTCTACCAAGGGAAGCTTTGCGTCTTGGAATTTCTTCTTGATGTTCTCGCGAACGATTTCGGGGTTTTCTCTTAAAAATTTAATGTCCAGCATTTTTATTCTCCATTCTTTTTATTACTTTATATTGTATATTATAACAATTTATACACTATATATTGTGGTTTTCTTGGTTGCCCAACATTCGACGTTCATTTTCGTCTATCATTCTTTTTACCTTTTTGAATCTAAAATAATTTATAAGGTTTACAGAAATCTCACTCATGTCATACACCGCGAATAGCGTGAATATACCAACACCCCATATAACAACATCATGCCATATGTTCAAATATTTTAGCACAACAACCAACACAATTATGGCTATTGTACCAATCAACAAAATTTTCAACAGCTTTAATAAGCGCGCCTTATATGGATTCTCGGTAGTATCTCTAATTTTTTCGTACGAAACATCCTCACCCATCATCGTCATTGTCCAAGCCATTTTCTGTACTTGTTTATGTCTTTCGGGATTCTTTTTTATTTCGAGGTTAAAGTATTCCATATACTTGTTGGCAAGGGTCTCATCCAGAGTGTCAATTATCTCCTTGAGATTTTTACAGTTACCGGTAAGTTTAAAATCTTGACTATAGCCCTCATATGCAAGACACCGTAAAGCTGCATCAACATCACCGTTGAAATGGAGTTGAGTAAATTCTATGTAATCCAACAGCAATCACTCCTTTATTCACTGCCGCTAAACTTATTGATTGCCTGAGAGTTTCTTGGCAATATCAAACAGATCTTCCTCGCTGAAGAACTCGATCTGCAGAGTGCCCGACTTTCCGTTGCCCTTTATCTTGACCTTGCGACCAATCTGCTCGGCCAAAGCCGCCTCAACCTCGACATACGCTTTGTTGCGGAGCTTGGGTTGCTTCATGGTGATGCCGACCGATTGCTGCTTTGAGATTCGCTCAATCTCGCGAACTGATGCGCCGGTTTTTGCAAGTTCAAATGCCTGACGGCGAAACTCGGAATCGGGAAAGCTTAACAACGCTCTTGCGTGACCCGAGGTTATCTCGCCTTTGGACAAAGCATCCTTTTCCTCGTCTTTAAGTCCCAACAGTCGCAAAGCATTGGCAACGGCGGGACGCGACTTGCCAACGCGGTTTGCCACCTGTTCCTGCGTCATGGAATAGGTTTCCATCAGCACACGGTAGCCCTCGGCCTCTTCAACGGGGTTCAAGTCCTCGCGTTGAAGGTTTTCGATAAGCGCAAGCTCTGCCGCCTCGTTATCTGACATTTCCTTGATAACAACCGGAACCTTTTCAAGTCCCGCAAGGCGTGATGCACGCCAACGGCGCTCACCGGCGACTATTTGGTAACTTCCGTCGTCCAAAGGACGGACCAAAATCGGTTGAATGAGTCCGTGTTTTGAGATACTGTCGGCCAACTCACGCAAAGCCGTGTCGTCAAAGACCTTTCTCGGCTGGTCGCGGTTGGGAACTATCTGCGACAGTCTTAATTCGGCATTGGGCTTGGATTCGACCGCGTTATCGGTGAACAACGAGTCAAAACCGCGTCCAAGACCGCCTTTTTTAACAGCCATTTTTGACCTCCTCTTACATTATATAATATATATCATTTTTTCTTATTTCGTTTTACAAATTCCTTTGCCAGGTCGTTGTAGGCATCGGCTCCCTTGCAACGGTTGTCGTAGTACTGAATGGGACGACCGTAGGACGGAGCCTCCGAAAGTCTTACACCGCGAGGAATGGTGGTTTTGTAAAGCTCTTTTGCAAAATACTTCTTGATTTCGCCCACAACCTGCTGTGTGAGGTTGAGTCGACC
Organism: Acutalibacteraceae bacterium; assembly: GCA_045637775.1. GTDB lineage: Bacteria > Bacillota > Clostridia > Oscillospirales > Acutalibacteraceae > UMGS172. The sequence goes on from JAZUAC010000014.1 coordinate 75,808, forward strand.
GTCGAACATGGTCAAAAGCACACCTTCAAGCTCCAAATCGGGGTTGTAACCCATTTTTATCTGCTTGACGGTGGTTATCAACTGCGAAAGACCCTCCAAAGCGTAGTATTCGCACTGAACGGGTACAAAAAACGCATCCGAAGCCGTTAAGGCGTTGATGGTGATTAGTCCCAAAGACGGCGGACAATCGATAAATATGTAGTCGAAATCGTCCTTTATCAGCGAAAGTGCCGTTTTGAGCTGACTTTCGCGTTTGTTTATGGATATCAACTCGACCTCGGCGCCTGCAAGGTCGATATTTGCAGGGATGACCGAAACATTCTTAAACTCGGTGGTAATCACGGACTCTCTTGCATGAGCACCCGTAACAAGCAAATCATAGGACGATACCTTGATTTCGCGCTTGTTGATACCGTAACCGCTTGTGGAATTGCCCTGCGGGTCGGCATCTATCAGCAAAACCTTTTTGCCAAGCATTCCGACACCTGCGGCAAGGTTGACGGCAGTGGTAGTCTTCCCCACACCGCCCTTTTGATTGATTATGGCTATTATCTTGCCCAAAATATTTCCTCCAAAGCCGTCGGGGTTGCCGACGGGGTTGTGATTTATGTTTGCCTATACATTATAATAGTTATAACACGTTTTGTAAAGAGGAAAAAGATAATAATTTTTGTTTCACGTGAAACAAAAGCACAGGTACACATTGGTCGGCAATCGACAACAACATATTGTGTTTCACGTGAAACATTGTTATTTTATATGCGGTTTGGAAAAGAGCGATGCAATCCAGCCGAAGAACACTGCCGCCGTGATTCCGCCTGCCGTGGCGGTGAGACCACCCGTCAAAGCACCAAGCAAACCATACTCCCCTATCGCCTTTTGAACACCCTTGGCAAGCGTATATCCAAATCCGGTCAACGGAACCGACGCCCCTGCCCCACCAAAATCGGCAATATAATCATAAACGCCAACCGCCGTCAGTACAACGCCCAACACAACATAGGTCACAAGTATTCTTGCCGGGGTCAATTTGGTTTTGTCAATCAAAATCTGTCCAATGGCGCAAATAACCCCACCCACCGCAAAAGCCTTGATACAATCAATAAAAAGTTCCATAAGTCTCCCCTATCTTCAATGTTGGCGGTTTCGGATGCTCGTTCTGATAAACACCCTTGCAAATTCCATTGGTTTAAAAGGAATTACCGGACTCAAATAGCTCTTACCGCTGATGGTTTTAGAAAAGCCCGCGAGCAACAAAATGGCAACAAGACCGCCAAAAAAGCCCCAAAACGCAAAAAACTCGGATAAAATCAACAAAAATATTCGGCAGAATTTCATAGCATAGCCCATTTCAAAGCTTGGCTGTGCAAACGAGGCTATCGCCACAAACGCCATATAGATTATGGTTTCGGGCACAAACCAATCGGCCTCGACCGCAAATTCGCCCAAAATCAGACCACCGATGATACCCAGCGATGACGACAGCGTGTTTGGTGTGTTAAGCGATGCAAGACGCAACCCATCTATGACCAATTCCAACAGTAAAAACTGAAAGAATATCGAAATCGAATAATCCGAGTCGGTGTTTATAAATCCCAACCAATTTGGCAGTAGCTCCGTGTTCTTCATCAAAATTAACACTATGGGGGTCATAACCACCGTCAAAAGCGACACAAACGCCCTAATTATGCGAACATATGTTCCTGTAAGCGGTGGAAAATAGTAGTCGTCGGTCTCTTTCATGAAGTCGGCAATACTGTTTGGAAATATCATAACCGCAGGAGAATTGTCCATAATCAAGACTATCTTCCCTTCCAATATGCAGGCCGACGCAAAATCGGGTCGCTCGGTGAATCTAACCTTTGGGAAAGGATTGAAAAACACCGACGGCACAAGCAATTCGGACAAAGCCTGCGAGGTCATGGATATGCCCGAAACCTGTATGCTTTGGAGCCGCTTTTTTATTTTTTCAACCGTCTTTTGGTCAGCAGTTCCGTCCATATATCCAATAGCCACATCAACCTTCGACGATGTTCCGACCGAGAAATGTTCAAGCTTCAAATTTCGGTCGCGGATGCGGCGGCGGATGAGAGCCGCATTGAACATCAGCGTTTCGACAAATCCGTCACGCGAGCCGCGTAATGAACGGTCCTTATCGGGCTCGTCAATCGAACGCATAGGGTAGGTTCGGGTGTCGACAAGCAAGGCATCGGGTATGCCTTCAACCATAAGCACCGTCTGACCAGAAAGAACCGCTGTCACAAGCATTTGGTCATCACCCGACCAATCAACCTCAACATACGGCATTTTGTGGAGCGAAAACTCCTGCATCGACTTTATCTGTTTTAGTTCCTTGAGCTCGATTTTGTACAAAAATTCCAGTATTTTTTCAAAAACATCGTCCTTGATAAAGGCATCCATGAAAAAAAGCGACGCCTTATGCTCGGCAATGGTGACATCTCGCCTTAAAATGTCAAAATTAGCATCCACCGCAAGCAGGGAAGACAGCCTCGCCTTATCGGCCTCATAATTTCCCGTCAAATTAAACACTTCCTTTTTAGTTACCTTTTCCAAAGCACAACAAAATATACCTTTTTAATCATAATTTTAGATTGTTGAACCAGTTTGAAATCAGGAGGTAGGGGAGGGGCTCCGTGCCTTCCCGAAAGCCTTCTCCAGTGGGAGAAGGTGCCGAACGAATGTGAGGCGGAGGGATTCGGCGGGCGATTCGTGAATCGCCCCTACAGAACCTCCCTCTGACGAGGGAGGTGGCATTTTCGCAAGAAAATGACGGAGGGAGAGAAACGGTTGATTTGTGAATCGCCCCCTACAAATGGTTTATTGAGAATTTTCGGGAGGATAATATCCTCCCCTACAAATACATGGGTTTGTTCGTCAACTTACGGACCGCCCGAGAGGTCGGTCCCTACATTAGCCTTTCAGGTCTGTTCGTAGGGGAGGGGCTCCGTGCCTTCCCGAAAGCCTTCCGATTAGCGCCCCTTGTCAAAGGGGAGAGGGCCGCGCGTAGCGTGGCGAGGGGATTCACAAAGGGAGGTGCCGAACGAATGTGAGGCGGATGAGGTGTAGGTTGGGTTATAGTTTAGTAAAAATGATAGATATCGCTTTACTACCCATCCATCAGGCTTCGCCTGCCACCTTCCATCACAAGGGAAGGCTGACGGGCAAACACAGTTCGCCCCTACAAATGGTTTATTAAGAATTTTCGGGAGGATAATATCCTCCCCTACAAAACACTTGTCCCACAGACGGTTGACCATACAAATCACAACAAATATGTGCTATTCATTTTTCATCCCTCATTAAAGATATATTTGTCCCGATTTCAACATAAATATCATTGAAAGGACGGGTTTTATGAAGGTTAATGTTTTTGTGAAAAACACCGTGGTATTGGTGGCAACCTCGCTGATTCTTCGCACGGTGGGAATGGTCTTCAGGGTGTGGCAGGCCGACAAAATAGGGTCACAAGGGATGGGACTTTATCAGCTGATTTTCTCGGTCTATATGTTGGCGGCAACCTTTTCAACGGCAGGTGTTTCAACCGCCGTAACACGGCTTGTTGCCGATAACGAGCCGAAAGGGGAAAGGGCGGTAAAATCGGTCATGCGGGCGGCAACTCTTGTGACAATGGCCGTCGCCGCGGTGTCGGTTTTCGCAGTATATGTTTTCGCAAAACCCATTGCGGTGCACTTTTTAAAGGATGCGCGTGCCATTCCCGCCATCAAAATATTAAGCTTTTCATTGCCGTTTATGGGGATGTCGTCCTGCTTTCGGGGGTATTTTATCGCAAGGCGAAAAACCCTGCAGCCGTCGTTGGTTCAGCTGCTTGAACAGGCGGTTCGCATTGCCGTTGTTGTGGGTTGTGTGACGGCTTGGGCACACAAAGGGCTGACCTACACGGCGGCAGCAGTGCTTTTGGGCGACACGGTTGCCGAAATCGTTTCCTTCCTTATAAATTGGCTTTTGTATGTCAAAGACCGTCGAAAAATGCCAACGGGGACAGAGCTTTCGGGGGTGTTTAAAAAGGTCATGCACATCGCCGTACCTATCACGGGCACCTGCTATCTCGGGTCGGTACTCCACACCGTTGAAAGTCTGCTTGTCCCCTTAAAACTCACGGTTTTCCATGGGTCAAAGGGCAGGGGATTGGAGCTTTTTGGCGCCATTCGGGGAATGGCTCTGCCGACCTTGTTTTTTCCCGCATCATTTTTAAGCTCACTTTCCACCATGCTGATACCCGAGGTCTCATCGGCGGCGGCAGAGGGGAATGTTTTGAAGGTAAAGCAGTTAGTGTCTAAATCGGTCGGAACAACACTTGTGTTGTCAACCTTTGTCGCCTGTGCATTCATGTTCAACGCCGCCGACATTGGACTCGCAATATACGGCGACCGCGATGTGGGTCAGGTCATGCTGGTGCTGTCGCCAATAGTTCCACTGATGTACCTCGAAAGCGTTACCGCAGGACTTTTAAAAGGTCTCGATTGCCAAATGAACGTGCTGAAATTCAACACCTTCGATTCCTGCTTTCGCATTTTTGCAGTGTTTTTCATAGTGCCCATGTTTGGAATCAAGGGCTACCTCGCCATTATGATGATAAGCAACACCTTTACCTCAACCTTGAGTGCAAAGTGCCTTTTCAACGCCGCCGACATTAAGGCTGACCTGTCGGGATGGATACTGAAACCATTGATTTTCGGGTCGGTCAGCGGATTCTTGGGGAATTTTATCGCAAGTGGTTTACATAACGTCGTTTTAAGACTTTTAGTGTCTTTGGCGGTGCAACTGGGCGTATCGGCGGCGATGTTTACAGTGATAAAAAGAAAACCCGAGGGCCAAAAGTTGAGAAATGCATAAATAATCAAAGCAAGGGAGAGCCTCTGCGGCCTTGCCACAAGTCAAGCCAACGCAATGCTCCGGTTAGCCAAATACACAAACATTAAGCCAAATAATAAGCAGCCGACCCTTGACAAGCGTCCACGATTATTATAAAATAAAATCAGCAATTAATTATGAAAGCCACTTAGGATAGGAAGTTCAAACGATGAAAAAAATCATATCACTTATTTTCATAATAGCTTTTACCGTTTGCATTTTTTCAGGTTGCGGGGGAGAGAGTGATACCGGCTCGACAGCAAGCTCTCCGTCGGCAGAAAAACCGTCATCGGCACAAAAACCGTCAAACGACGATGTAAATTACCTCAATGCCGATAACGAATCGGTTTACCGCATTGTCCGTCCCGAAAACTGCAACGAAAACGTAACTGCACTTGCAAGCAATATTTTCAAACAGATGAAATCGGATCTCGGAGCACCTATCCGCCAGGTTTCCGATGCGGAGGACGGCACCGACACATACGAAATACTGATAGGTAACACCAACCGTCCCGAGTCTGCCTCGGCTTTGGAGTATCTTAAAGAACAAAAGGGCGGTCGCTACCAAGACTATATAATCTGCACCAACGGCAAAAAAATCGTTATAAATGCCTTTACCGATGAAGCTTTGACCGAAGCCGTTAAGGTATTTTGTGAAAGTTACATCAAAAGAGAGGGCATAAAGGGCGGCATCAGCCATCTTAATGCAACCGAAGGCAGTTTTTCCGAAATCACGGTCAACGGAAAAAACATCAAGGATTTTTGCATAGTCCGTCCCCACTTTAACTCGTCATATCTGACCCAGATGCAGATTGACGAAATGGTCGATAAGGTTACACAAAAAACGGGTTACAGGCTTATCGTTGAAGAGGACGCCTATAAGCCCGAGGGCTCGCTTGAAATTGTTGTCGGAAACACCAACCGAAGCGGGGTAGAGGTGCAGAGCAATACCGATACCTACTCAATCAAAGTTTCGGGTGACAAGATATATCTCAACGGCGGCAGCCCCTATGCCACTGCCATGGCAGTTTCCGAATTCTCAAAAATGCTGCTTTCGGGCACAGTGACCGATGCAAACAGTGTTGTCGGAAGCTATGAAACCGCGGCAGCAGGATACGATTCCGCCAGCTATTACAAGCCGCAGTGGATAGATGATTTTGATTACTCCGATATTGGTGTCAACGGTGTTGATACCAGAAAATGGTGGGTAATTTCGGAAGATAAGACAAACTTCCATGCCGAAGGCTACAACGGCAAGAACTCGGTTCGTTCAACCGCACCCGATGTTTTGCGTGTTGAGGACGGAATGCTCAAAATCAGCGCAAAGTATGACGATTTCACTTACTACGGCGGAATGCTCCGTTCAACCTACGACCTCGTTTATCTCTATGGATATGTTGAGCAATCGGCCATTCTTGCCGACGGCGGCGGATTGTGGTCTGCACTTTGGACTACCTCTGCAGGTGGCGATTACTGTGGTCAGGAAATCGACATAAACGAGTGCTTCGGCAGTGCCAAGGTTATTGCCGCAAACGGACACACCTGGCCGAGTGAAGATGCAATGGCCAACGGTTGGCAGCACACCTCACTCGACGGAAGATACGACAATCAGAAAAAATACGCCTGTCCCGACGGTAAGTCATTTGGTCAAGACCTACACACCTTCGGTTATCTCTGGACCGACAAGGAAATGACCTTCACCTGCGACGGAAAGGTATTCTTCTCATATGAATTGACAGAAGAAAATACCCAGGAATATACAGCATTCAACACCGAGGTTCAGTTGATAGTGAGCCTTGCAACCGGATTTGCCTCAAACGGCTCGGCTCCCGAGGAAGGCGCACCCTATTGGAGTGAAAGCAACACCCTCTCGGTCGATTATGTCCACCTTTATCAGATAAAGGACGGCAAGCAGATTTGGAAAAACGGCGTTGAGGCAACAACATATAAATAATTCAAACGGCAACTGCGTTAAGCATTAAGCCCTGAATAAAAACCAACCAAACATGATAGAAGCGATGTTTCGTTTCTATCATGTTTTTTGTTGCGGTCGGTTTGTTATTTGTGGTAGGGGAAGGAGAGATAATGCGATTTTCAAAAAGCCCTACTTCAAGATTCTTCGCTTCGCTCAGAATCACACCTCATCCGTCAGCCTGCGGCTGCCACCTTCTCCCACCGGAGAAGGCTGTCAAATCTGCTGTAATCTATCGGATTTGTTGTAGGGGCGCTAATCGGGAAGGCTAATCGGTTGCAACATTTGGTCTGTTGCGATTGATTTTTAATTCGGAAAGTTGTATAATGAATTTAATACACACAAATTATCACCAAACAATCTGAACGGAGAAAAATTATGAGTCATTTTTATGCAATGCTTTTCAGAATGAAATATATCGACCGTTGGGCTTTGATGCGTAACACACGCAAGGAATCGTTGGCCGAACACACGCTTGAAACCGCCTTTATCGCCCATGCCTTGGCGGTCATTCACAACAAGCGTTTCGGCGGTTCGGTCGATGCCGATAAGGTCGCCGTGTTGGCGCTTTTTCACGATGCACCCGAAATCATCACGGGAGATTTGCCCACACCCATAAAGTACTATAATTCCGACATTAAGAATATATATAAGGAAATAGAGAATGCCGCAGAAGGTCGGCTTTTAGACCTTTTGCCCGAGGATCTTCGTCCCGAGTTTGAGGATTGCTTCAAGACCGATGACCCAACCTTAAAAACAATCGTCAAGGCGGCAGACAAGCTTTCGGCACTCATAAAATGCCGTGATGAGATTGCTTTGGGCAACCGCGATTTTTCAGCCGCCGAAAGGTCGACATTAGAGGCTGTAAAGGCCATGAATTTCCCCGCCGCCAATGTATTTTTGGAGGAATTTTTGGCAAGCTTCTCTCTGTCGCTCGACGAGTTGTGATTGTAGGGGAGGATATCATCCTCCCGTTTAGTGGTTCGATAATTTTTCGGGCGGTTCATGAACCGCCCCTACGATATGTTTCATGTGAAATTATCACAAAATTGTAAACAAATGCCTTGTGGGTTGCTTTTTTGGGTTGGGTGTGGTAAAATATAGTGGCATACGACCGTTTATCGGTCAAAATTCAGAGATTTATATTGATTTATTATTCTGAAAGGGAAATGTTTATGATAAATCCTAACAATCTTTGTCCCGGCTGTATGAACGAAAAGGTTACCGAAGGAAAGTGCCCTATCTGCGGCTACAATCCCGAAGAACCCGTTAATCCTTCATTGCTCAAACCGGGCTCTATGCTTGATGCACGTTACTGCATCGGCAAGGTAATCGACCAGAACGGTGAAGGTGTTACATACTTGGGTTACGACACCGTTACCGCTATCACTGTCAACATCCGTGAGTTTTTTCCGCAAGGTCTTTGCGAGCGTGATATCGACGGTGCAACCGTTATCATGCTTTCGGGCAGTGAGTTCAGCTATAACGATGCTTTGGTAAAATTCGTCGAGCTTTCGCGCGAGTTGTTCAAGCTCAATGAGCTTCCCGCTTTGTTTGATGTTTTGGATGTCCGTGAGTCCAACAACACCGCTTACCGCATCACCCGTAATATTCCCGGCATTTCTTTGAGAGAGTTTTTGATGCGTAACGGCGGCGTTCTCAAATGGGATCAGGCAAGAAGCCTTTTTGCTCCGCTTGTTGCATCTATTTCGGCACTTCATAAGGCAGGCATTGTTCACCGCGGAATTTCGCCCGATACCCTTATTGTAGGTAAGGACGGTAAGCTTCGTTTGAAGGGCTTCTGCATTACCGAATGCCGCACCGCAAAAAGCACTCTTTCCTCTCAGCTTTTCCCCGGCTTTGCCGCTGTTGAACAGTATGGTGTTGCAGGCACACAAGGCCCTTGGACCGATATCTATGCCTTTGCCGCAACCATTTACCGCACACTTGTCGGCAATCCTCCTCCCGAGGCAACCGCACGTTTGCAGAACGATAACATGACCATTCCCGCAAAAATTGCCCGCGAAACTCCTAAGGCTGTTTTGGAGACTCTGGCAAATGCTTTGCAGGTTTTGCCCAACGATCGTACCCAGTCTATCGACCAGATGCGCCGCGGTCTCTCTGTTTCTTCGGCACAGGTAGCCGCACAAAATACCACCGTTAACCCGTTGGGTGTAGGTGTTGGCGTAGGCGCAGGTATGGGTGCAGGTATGGCAGCCGGCATGAATCAAGGCGCTTCGGCAGCACCTGTTATGAACAATATGCCCAACGCTTCGGCACCTGTTCCTTACACTAATGCTCCTGTACCCAATCAAACCAAAAAGAAGAAGAAAAAGAAGAGCTCGGGTAAGATGTACGGTCTTGTTGCAGGTATTGTTACCGCATTCTTACTTGCAGTTGTAATTTTTATAATCTACTACTTCGGTACTATGCAGGATTCAAGTGGCTCGGGCAATAAGGACATTGTTTCTTCGGGTAGCAATATTTCCGATGTTTTGAGTAACTTCAGCAGCCAGCAGGAAACAAGCAAGCTTGAAATAACCGAAACAGGTAAAATCAAGCTCCCCAGCTTTGTGGGTCAGCTTTACACCTCCGCCATTACTAAAGACGAATACCGTGACGATATCCGTTTCAAGATAGTTTCCAAGCAGTACAGTGAAGAGTACAATAAGGGCGAAATAATCAGCCAGAATCCCAAGCCCGGCGATGCTGTTGAAATCGGCACCACTATCGAGGTTGTTGTCAGCCTTGGCCCCTCTTCCTTGGTCATGCCCGATGTTACGGGTAACGATCAGATGGGCGCTATCATGAAGTTGGTTGATGCAGGCTTCCCGAGAGAAAACATCGTTATAGGCCCCGGAAAGTATGACGATACCAAAACTCAGGGTCAGATCATTCTTACCGATCCGGCTCCCGGAATGACTATCAGTGTTGATACGATCATCACCCTTACTCCAAACCTGTTTATGGGTATAGATTCGGAATCTTCAACTCCTGATAATTCTACCGATGATTACAACGATCCGTCGGATGATGAAAACCTTGAAAATCAGCCTATAGAATAAACTTAAAATTTTATTCCATCCCGAAAGATTTTTACTGCTTTCGGGGTGGTTTTTTTGTTGGCTTTTTCTTGACATAGCCTCACCAAAATGATACACTAAATCTGTATGTAAATAAGTTTTAAGAGGGAAGAAAAATGCCCAGATTTTTTAAAGAATTTTTTGAGAATGCACCCTTTATCGAGGGTGACGATGCCAAACACATTTTGAAATCCTTGCGAATGAAAACGGGTGAAAAACTCACCGTTTCGGACACAAAGGGTTATGACTATAACTGTGTGATTTCGGGTTGCAGTGCCGACCGTGTTGAATTGGAAATTATAGAAAAGACCAAAAACAACACCGAGCCGACGGTTTTCGTCACGCTTTACCTTTGTTTGACAAAGGGCGACAAAATGGACACCGCCGTGCGTCAGGCGGTCGAAATGGGCGTAAGCCGAATAGTCCCCACATTGTCGACCAATTGCGTTTCGCGTCCCGACGATAAGCAAATAGCCAAAAAGACCGACCGATGGCAAAAAATTGCCGAAGAGGCGGCGGGTCAATCGGGTCGCGGCATTTTGCCCAAAGTGGAAGATTGTGTCACATTAAAATCGGTTGCACAAAATATAAAAAACGAGGATTTGTGCCTGTTTTTCTATGAAATAGGCGGCAGTCCTTTAGAGAAAATTGATGATAACATAAAGCATATTTCGGTCATCATCGGCCCCGAAGGCGGTTTCACAAAGGATGAAGCCGAAATGTTGGAAAATTCGGGTGCTAAAGTTACAACATTAGGTCCCCGAATTTTGCGTGCCGAAACGGCACCCGTTGCCGCCGTCGCCGCCGTAATGTTGCAAAGCGGAAATATGTGAAAGTAAGAAATTTATAAATAAAAAGCCTTCCCCGGTGGGGGAAGGGGGACCGCCGAATGGCGGTGGATGAGGCGTTGATTGGACTACAATTCAGTAAAAATTACACTTTATTCTTTGACTACCCATCCGTCATTGCATAGCAATGACACCTTCCCTCACAAGGGAAGGCCATCAGGCTTTTACAAATCAGCAACACTGTTTTGAGGTGAGGAAATGTTAAAAAAATATGTTGGTGACAAGGCTTTTTACAAATATGTGCTTGCCATTGCCGTGCCCATAATGTTGCAAAACGGCATTACCAACTTTGTCAACATGCTTGACAACATCATGGTCGGTCGTCTTGAAACCGAGGCCATGACCGGTGTTTCGGTCACCAATCAGCTTATTTTTGTATTCAACCTTTGTCTTTTTGGTGCCGTTTCGGGTGTTGGTATCTTCGGTGCTCAATACTACGGCAAGGGCGACAACAAGGGTCTTCGCAATTCGCTCAGGTTTAAGCTTATTCTTTGCTTTAGCATAACGGTTATCAGCATCGGTATTTTTCTTTTATTCGGTGACGAACTCATAACCGCATTTTTAAGGGGTGAGGCCAAAACGGTTGACCCCGTGCTTTCCTTCAAAAATGCTAAAAACTACCTTTTGATAATGCTTATTGGCTTCATCCCGTTTTGCATAACCCAAAGCTATGCAAGTACATTGCGTGAAACAGGGGAGACCTTGCTGCCCATGAAGGCGGGTATTATCGCTGTTTTAATCAATTTGGGCTTTAACTATTTGCTTATCTTCGGTGTTGAGCCTTTGGGTATTCCGCGATTGGGTGCCATGGGTGCCGCTATTGCCACCGTTTTGTCGAGATATGTCGAAACCGCGATAGTTGTTATCTGGACACACACCCACAAAGCCCAAAACCCTTACATAGTGGGACTTTTCAAAAATTTCAAAATGCCTGCAGCCTTGGCATTAGATATGTTCAAAAAAGCTCTGCCGTTAACCTTGAACGAAACCCTTTGGGCAGCAGGTGTGGCAATTTTGAACCAATGTTACTCGGAAAAGGGTGTCGATGTTGTTGCCGCAAACAACATAAACCAAACCTTCTGGAATCTGTTTGCCGTTGTCTTCCTCTCAATGGGTAACGCTATCGGTATCATCATCGGCAATATGCTTGGTGCAGGCCGAATGAAAGAGGTTATGGACTATGACCGCAAGCTGATTGCCTTTTCGCTGTTTATCAGCATAATCATGTGCATTGCCTATGCCTCAATGTCACCCGTTATTCCGTTGCTTTACAAAACTTCCGACAATGTGCGTTCCATTGCCTCGGGTCTTATAATCGTTGGTGCTTTGATGATGCCGTTTGACTCGTTGGCTCATTCATCGTATTTCACATTGCGGTCGGGTGGAAAATCGCTTATAACATTTGTTTTCGACTGCGGCTTTATGTGGGGTGTTTCGGTTCCCATAGCATATTGTCTGTCGCGTTATACCAATATCGATGTCGTTTGGCTTTATGCCGCGGTTCAATCGGTATATTTACTTAAAGGTTTCATGGGTATCTACCTTGTTTCCAGAGGCAATTGGATGAAAAATATTGTAAATGGTAATTAGTAAAAATCAAATTATTTTATGAGGTAATTTTTATGAAAAACAAAACTCTTTTCAATCTTTGCTGTGCTGCGGTATTTGCGGCAATCATCTGTATTCTTACCTTTGCTTTCCCAATTCCGTTACCCAACAAGGGCTATTTCAATTTTGGTGATTGCTTTGTAATCGTGTCGGCTCTTTGCTTGGGTCCCGTTTTTGGCGGAATGGCGGCAGGTATCGGTGCAGGTCTTGCCGACCTTATTTTGGGTTATACTTACTATGCACCTGCAACCTTTGTCATAAAATGGCTTATGGCGGCGGCTTGCTATGCCATTTTCAAATTGATAGTAAAGCTCAACAAAAAATTTGACATTTTTGGCATTATCTGCGGTGCAATTATTGCCGAAATCATAATGGTCGCAGGCTACTTTTTATTCGAAATTCCGCTTTATGGCATAGGGGTTGCCCTTGCCGACACAATAGGTAACATTACCCAGGGTGTTATCGGTGTGGTTTCGGGTTCTGTTTTGTATAGCGTACTGCACAAAACAGGCGTGGCAAAAAGGGTGTTTAAATCTTAAATTCAGGGGTTTAAAATGAAGGAACAGTTTTCGCGTACTGCCCGTGTATTGGGTGAAAATTCAATAGAGGTTTTGTCAAACTGTCGGGTTGCCGTTTTCGGCATTGGCGGTGTGGGTGGTCATGCGGTTGAGGCACTCGCTCGGGCAGGTGTCGGTGCTATTGATTTAATCGACAGCGACACGGTGTCAGTTAGCAATATCAACCGCCAGGCGGTGGCTTTGCACAGTACGGTTGGTCGACCCAAGGTTGAGGTTATGCGTGATAAAATTTTGGACATTAACCCCGAGTGCAAGGTTTCAACACATCAGTGCTTTTATCTGCCCGAAACGGCCGAAAACTTTGATTTTTCAAAGTATTCCTATGTGTTGGATTGCGTTGATACCGTAGCCGCAAAAATCGACATAATTTGCAGGGCAAAAGAGCTGAATATTCCAATAATTTCAGCCATGGGTGCGGGCAATAAGCTTGACCCAACGGCTTTTCGGGTTGCCGATATTTTTGACACAAAGGTTTGCCCTTTGGCTCGAATTATGCGAACAAACCTCAAAAAAAGGGGAATTAAGTCGCTGAAGGTCGTTTATTCCGAGGAAATTCCGCTATCCTCGACCGAAAAAGACCCCGAAACAGGTCGCAGTATACCGGGGTCGGTACCGTTTGTTCCGTCGGTAATGGGATTGATTATGGCAGGCCAAACGGTTAAGGATTTAGTGAAAAAATAAATGAAAACATTAAAGGAAAAAATATGCCAAAGGAATTGACAAGGGCCAAAGAGGCTGAACGCAGCATCAATAAAAAATTCCGCAAGGAAATTTGGAACAAGTTTATAGAGGGTGTTAAGAACTATCGCCTTATCGAAAAAGGGGATAGGATTGCCGTCTGCATTTCGGGCGGTAAGGACTCGATGATGCTGGCCGTTTTGATGAAAATGCTGCAGCGTTACAGCGATGTTGAATTTGAACTGAAATACATTGTTATGGATCCGGGGTATAACCCTGAAAACCGTCGGAAAATCGAGAATAATGCCGAAATTTTGGAAATACCTATTCATGTTTTTGAAACCGACATTTTTGAGATTGCCGACAATGTTTCCGAGTCACCTTGCTATTTGTGTGCAAGAATGCGCCGAGGTCACCTTTATGCCGAAGCCGGAAAGCTTGGTTGCAACAAAATCGCATTGGGTCACCATTTGAGCGATGTTATCGAAACCACACTTATGGGTATGATGTACGGCTCGCAGATTCAGGGAATGCTGCCGCGACTTAAATCGACAAATTTTGAGGGTATGGAACTGATAAGACCTCTTTACTGCATTTTGGAGGAGGATATAATCCGTTGGGCAAATTATAACGACCTTTCGTTTATTGCCTGTGCCTGCAAATTAACTGCCCGTGCCGCGGTGGATGAAAATGCCTCAAAACGCCGTGAAATAAAGATGCTTATTAAGGAACTCAAAAAGGTAAATCCCGAGATTGAAAAGAACCTTTTTAACAGCATTCACCGTTGTAATGTCGACACACTTGTGGGGTATAAAATCGACGGTGAAATGCACTCATTTTTGGAAAAGTTGGATTAAGTAATTTTTAAATAATAATTTTTTGCTAGGGTAGGTATAAAGGTACACTTAAATTTTGGTAGCAGTCTTATATCTCCCTCCGTCACTCGTTCCTCGTGACACCTCCCTCATCAGAGGGAGGTTCTAAAAGGTAATTAATAATAGTTTTTAAGAACCTCTCGGACAGGGGTTCTTTTTGTTTGTTTTTGGTTTATTTTCGCATTTTGATTTAGAAAAAATTTCATATATAATAATATATTATTATATATGAAAAATTGTACAAAAGTTATCTTTAAAATTGTTTATTTTGATAGGCATTTTTGAGGCTTTTTTGCTTGATTTAAATTGCATTTTGTGGTACAATTTGTAATGGATATGTGTGTAAAATTTTAAGTTATTAACAACTTAAAATTTTATTGTGAAAATATATTTTTTTCAAATATTTTCAACTTTTAAAATATGGGGAAGGAAAAAATTCAATGTCTATAAATTCTGTAAATGATTTATGGGAGCATATTTGCGACGAGGCTTTGAGAACCGAACTGATTTCGGAAGTCGGCCTAAAAATGTGGATATACGATCTTATTCCGCTTTCAACCGATGACGGTGTTTTAACCTTGGCAGCAAACAATATTTATAAAAAGAAAACGGTTGACGGATACTATCGCGAAATTCTTGAAAAGGTTTGTCAGCAGGTTTCGGGTTTGCCAATGGGTGTTGAGATCGTTGTCCGTGATGAAAACGAGAATAAGCCTCAGGTATTGGCAAGCGGACAAGACGGTTACACCTTTGAAAACTTTGTAGTAGGTCCGTGTAACCATATAGCCCATGCTTCGGCTTTGGCAGTTGCAAAAAATCCTTATCAAAATCCTTACAATCCTCTGTTCCTTTACGGTAACTCAGGTTTGGGTAAAACCCATCTTATGAGTGCCATTAAAAACAGTATAGAAAAAAATCATCCCGATAAAAAGGTTTTGTTTATTCGCGGTGAGCAGTTTGTTAATGAGCTGATTCAAGCCATCCGTACCCAAACCACCGATTTATTCCACGAAAAATTCCGTTCGGTCGATGTTTTGTTTATGGACGATATTCACATTATCGCAGGTAAAGAACAAGCTCAGGAAGAATTTTTCAACACTTTTAACGCTCTATATCCCGACCGTTTGATTGTTGTAACCTCTGACCGTCCGCCGAAAGAGATAAAAACTCTTGAAGATAGAATCAGATCTCGACTTGAAAGCGGAATGATGGCCGACCTTCAGCCACCCGATTTTGAAACACGAGTTAACATTATCAAAATCAAGGCAGACCAGTTGGGTATGGAGGTTGACGACGATACCGTTTACTATATTGCAGAACAGATAAAGGAAAATACACGTCAGCTTGAGGGTATCATCAAAAAGCTTAAGGCTTATGTTTCGGTCGATACCAATAAACTCAATCTTCCGATAGTTCAACGTTACATTCGCGATATTATCAGCGAGACATTACCTGAACCCGTAACGGTTGAAAAGGTCGTTGACGAGGTTTCAAGAACCTATAATGTTTCGATTGAAGATATCTATTCCCGTAAAAAGAGTGCTGATATAACCTATGCACGTCAAATTTCTATGTACATTGTAAGCAGGGTTATGACACTTTCTTCAACCGAGATTGGTAAAAAGTTCAATAAAGACCATACAACGGTACTTTACACCCTTGAAAAGGTCAAAAATATACTTAGAGAAAACGAGTCGGAAAAACGCCTTGTTGAAGATATTATAAAGAACATCCAGCCTTAAAGGTTACATTAGTTCACATAACAACATAAAGTTTTCCACAATTCAACAAGTTTTAACAGTCAGTTTTCCACAATGTTGTGAATAAGTAAATTTAAGTAATTTTTATTAACAATGCTGTTGATATCCTGTTGAAACAAAAACACTCAAAATCTTCAGTAGTTTCAAGGGTTGCGAGAGTTTTCAACAATTTCACAACACTCTACTACTACTACTATTTTATGATAGATAATTATTGGAGGAAATTTTAAAAATGAGATTTTTGGTAAATCGCGAAAAATTATGCGAAGCAGTTATGAATCTTTCCCGTGCCGTTGCAACCAAGGCAACTTTTCCTGTTTTGGAAGGTATTCACATGACTGCAACTGCAGAAGGTCTTAAAATGATGGCATATAATCTTGAGATTGGTATGACCAAGACTATTGACATCACCTGTGCCGAAGAAGGAAGCATTGTTTTCAAAGCAAAATTGCTTGGTGATATTTTGAGAAGCATGAGTGGTGAAACCGTTTCTTTTGAGGTTAATGACCGTCTTGTTTGTAAAATCAAAAGCGGTTCAACAATGTTTGATATTATGGGTATGCCTGCCCAGGATTTCCCCGAAATGCCGACGGTTGACGATTGTGAGAGATTGGTATTCCCTTGCGAAACCTTGAAAGACATGGTTCGTCAGACCGTTTTTGCAACGGCTCAAGCCGATGCTCAAAAACCTGTTTTGACCGGTCTTTTGTTTGATATTGAAGAAGATAATGTTAAGGTAATCGGTGTTGACGGTTATCGTTTGGCTGTAAGAAAGCAGATGATGAATCTCGGCAAACCCATGACCTTTGTAATTTCGGCTAAAACCATTGGTGAGGCTGTTAAGATTATTAAAGATGATGAAGAAAATGTTGAGTTCTTTGTCGGTCGCCGTCATGTTGCCATGAGTGTTGACGGTTATTCAATCGTGTCGAGAAAGATTGAAGGCGAATTTATTGATTATAAAAAGATTATGCCTTCTTCATTCTCAACAACAGTTAAGGTCAATACCAAGGAAATTGCTTCGACCATTGAAAGAATTTCGCTTATTATTAACGATCAGCTCAAAACTCCCATGAGATGTAAGGTTGAAGGTGACGGAATAGTTTTCTCTTGTGCCACCGCTTTAGGAAGAGCTACCGATACATATTCCGCCGATGTACAGGGTGAACAGTTTGAAATCGGTATAAACAACCGTTTCTTGCTTGACGCTTTGAAGGCTTGCGAGTGCGATGAGGTAGTTGTAAACTTCAACGGTTCGTTTGCATCGGTTATTATCCTTCCTTCTGAAGGTGATGATTTTATTTACATGGTTATGCCCATGAGATTGAAGGCTGAATAATGCAAGAAGTTAAAATTTATACTGAATATATTAAGTTGGACGATTTTTTGAAATTCGCAGGAATTTTAGGCACCGGTGGAATGGCCAAAGCCGTTATTCAAGATGGACTTGTCACGGTTGACGGTGAGGTTTGCACCATGCGTGGTAAAAAGCTTCGCGGTGGTGAGGTTGTTTCGTTCAACGGTGAGACCGTTAAGGTCGCAAAATAATGATTTTCAAAAAGTTAGAGTTATCAAATTTTAGAAACCTTGAAAACGAGGTTTTGGAATTTGATAGCGGAATGAATATCATTTTTGGACCCAATGCACAAGGCAAAACCAATATTTTGGAAAGCCTTTGGCTTTTTACGGGTGCTAAAAGCTTTCGCGGTTCTAAAGATAATGAGTTGATAAAATTTGATTGTCCGAAGGCAAAATTAAAGCTTGATTTTTTTGATGACGGTAGAGATCAGGAATGTGTTATCGAAATTGAAAAATCAAGAACTGCGACCTTGAACGGTGTTGAGCAGGGTTCGGCATCAAGCATTGCGGGCAAAATTTATGCTATTGTTTTTTCACCAAACGATTTGAACATCGTGAAAGACGGACCATTAAACCGCCGAAAATTTATGGATACCTGTTTGTGCCAGCTTTATCCGAAATATTTAAGTATTTCAAGAAGATATTTAAAGGCACTCGACCAACGGAATTCAATTTTAAAGAATCTTAAATTTAATCCGAATATGGAAGAATTTATTGAGGATTTTGAAAATGAGTTGGCTATAACGGGTAGTGAGATAATCGGTTATCGAAAAAGGTATATTGAGGCTATAAATAAATATCTTCCCGAAATTTATGAAGGGCTTTCAAACGGAAAAGAAAAAATTTCGGCCGAATATGAAACCACCGCAAGTGAAATAAAGGAAGAGTTTGCAAATGCCTTGAAACTTTGCCGAAAAGAGGATATGCAATCATTTTCAACCTCGATAGGCCCTCATAGGGATGATCTGAATATCACAATAAATGATATTTCGGCAAGGTCTTTCGGCTCGCAGGGTCAAAAGCGGTCGGCCGCGTTGGCTTTAAAGTTGAGTGAATCGGCAGTCATCCATGAAATAACAGGTAAAATGCCGGTTGCATTGCTTGACGATGTTATGAGTGAGCTTGATACAACCCGTCAAAACTATATTTTGAACCATATAAAGGGCAGGCAGGTATTTTTAACCTGTTGTGATGTGTCAAACACCGAAGGTCTTTTAAACGGTAAAATTTTTAAGATTGAAAACGGCAGATTGATTGAAAATTTTGATTTGAGAGGGTGAGCGTTATCTATTTGCATTTAGGGCAGGACACTGTTGTCAAAACCTCAAATATATTGGGTATTTTTGATATGGACACATCGACCGTGTCAAAACCCACCCGTGATTTTTTGAGCCTTTCCGAAAAGCAAGGTAACGTTATCAATGTTTCTTACGAATTGCCTAAATCGTTTGTTGTGTGCAACGAAAACGGCAGTTTGAAGGTTTATATTTCGCAAATATCACCCATGACACTACAAAAACGCGCTGTTTCAAAAAAGTTTGTGTTTTAATTTTTAATTAAAATTTGGCGTGTGATTTATAAGCCTTCTCCGGTGGGAGAAGGTATCGAATGAATATGAGGCGGATGGATTCGGCGGGCGATTCGTGAATCGCCCCTACAAATGGTTTATTGAGGATTTTCGGGAGGATATTATCCTCCCCTACAACATCACTCACCCAACGGGCTGTCGAGGACACCTGCCACTACCCATCCGTCAGGCTTCGCCTGCCACCTTCCCTCACAAGGGAAGGCTGTCAAAATTTATAAAATTTATTAAAATAAAAAAATACATTAATCAAAAACTTCTTATAAAGGAGAAAAAAATGAGCAACGACATTACAACACCTGTAACCGAAAATTATGACGAAAATTCAATACAGGTACTTGAAGGACTTGAAGCGGTTAGAAAGCGACCCGGTATGTACATCGGTTCAACCGGTGAAAGAGGTTTGCACCATCTTGTTTATGAAATTGTCGATAACTCTATCGACGAAGCCTTGGCAGGATATTGTGACAAGATAACGGTCGACCTTTTGGACGACGGTATTATCCGTGTAACCGATAACGGACGCGGAATCCCCGTTGGTATCAACCCTCAAAAGGGTATTCCCACCGTAACGGTCGTATTTACTATCCTGCACGCAGGCGGTAAGTTTGGCGGTAGCGGTTACAAGGTTTCGGGCGGTTTGCACGGTGTTGGTGCTTCGGTCGTTAATGCTTTGTCAAGTTGGCTAGAGGTTGAGGTAAAGGACGGCAAGAAAATCTACCGTCAGCGTTACGAAAAGGGTAACATCGCAACCGAGCTTGAGGTAATTGGTGAAACAAATGAAACCGGTACTTCGGTAACCTTTAAACCCGACCCCGATATTTTCACCGATACCACCGAATACGATTATGATATTTTGTTGGCTCGCCTTCGTGAACAGGCATTCCTTAATGCAGGTATCCGCGTAGTTTTAACCGACAAACGTTCCGACCGTGAGGAAATCACAACCGACCTTCATTTTGAAGGCGGTATCAGATCTTATGTCGAGTTTATCCTTTCGGGCGGAAAGAAAGAGCGTCTTAACAACGATGTTATCTATCTTTCTACCACAAGCGGGGATTCTTCTGCCGAGGTTGCATTCCTTTGGAGCACAGGTTACGACACCAAAATTTTGTCGTTTGCCAACACTATCCACACGGTAGATGGCGGTACTCATGAGCAGGCATTTAAAAACAGCTTGGCTCGTACCATCAATAAATACGGACGCAACTTTAAGTTCCTTAAAGATGCCGACAATAATTTGAAGAGTGAAGATATTAACGAAGGTCTTATCGCAGTTGTCAGTGTTAAACTGACCGATGCACAGTTTGAAAGCCAGACCAAAGCAAAGCTCGGTAACACCTCGATGACCACCTTGGTCAACAACCTTGTTGCAACCAAGCTGAACGAATATCTTGAGGACCATCCCGCCGAGGCTAAAATCATTCTTGATAAGTCGATAGCCTCTTCAAATGCCCGTGAAGCCGCACAAAAGGCTCGCGATATGCAAAGAAGTAAGGCAAGCATCGGTAACAAGGTAAGAATGCCTGAAAAATTGACCGACTGTATTTCGGATGACGCTACAAAAACCGAAATATTCATCGTCGAGGGAGACTCGGCTGGCGGCTCGGCAGTTGACGGAAGAAACAGTACCTACCAGGCCATTCTTCCTTTGTGGGGTAAAATGCTTAACGTTGAAAAAGCACGAGTCGATAAGGTCTACGGTAACGATAAATTAACTCCCGTTGTTGTTGCATTGGGAACAGGTATTGCCGAAAACTTCAATATCGAAAAGCTCCGTTACGACAAGATAATTATCATGGCCGATGCCGACGTCGACGGTAGCCATATCAGAGTTTTGTTGCTGACCTTCTTCTTCAGATACATGCCTGAGCTTATCGAAACGGGTCATATCTATCTTGCTCAACCGCCGTTGTTCAAACTTTCCAAGGGTAAGGTTCATCACTATGCCTTCTCTGACGAGGAAAGAGATATGTATATCGAAGAAATGGGCGGTTCGGCCGACATTCAGCGTTATAAAGGTCTTGGTGAGATGGACCCCGAGCAGCTGTGGGAAACCACAATGGATCCTGCAACCAGAACCATGCTTAAGGTAACAATGGACGATGCCGCAAGGGCAGACGAGACCTTCTCGATGCTCATGGGTGAGGATGTTGAACCCAGAAAGTTGTTTATTGAAGAGAATGCACAGTTTGTGCAGGACCTCGATATTTAAGGTGAAGTTATGGATAAAAAACACGTTGAATTAAAGTATTCTTTGACTAAAGAACACGCCGAAAAAGCCTATGAACTTTCGGGTGAAAAAAAGCAAAGATTTGAGCGCAACCGTAATACCACAATTTGCTTTTCTGTAATTATATTGTTATTTGGCTTTAATATCATAACCACTTTAACAAAAGATTCCGAACTGCCGATTGACAAAAATTACATGATTTACACAAGCATCGCATTTATTGTGATAAGTCTTATTTTCATTGCAATTACATGGCTTGGCGGAAGATCTGTTATAAAAAATAACATAAAAGCTATTTCCGACGGAACCGAATATCAGGTATTTATCAATGAAAACGGCATTTCTTACATCTTCGGCAACGAGGAAGAAATGGTTTTGCCCCGCGGTAATTTTTCAATAAAAAGCAATGCGGATATATATCTTCTGACCGCAGGTGAGAAAAAGCTCATCATTCCAAAAGAGGCTATCCAAGAAGAGGATGCCGAGTTGGTCAGAAAATACCTTCTGTAAGAATCTTGAAAGGATATTAAAAAATGAGTGAAGAAAAAAAGGCTTCCGATCAGGCGTTTTTAGATGATTCGGAACAAACGATACTCCCCGTTGAAATTACCGACGAGGTAAGAAGCAGCTTTTTGCAGTATTCGGTCTCGGTTCTTGTCAGCCGTGCATTGCCCGATGTGCGTGACGGTTTTAAACCTGTTCACCGCCGTATACTTTATACCATGTACGAAAACAACCTTACTCCCGACAAGGCATACCGTAAGTGTGCCGACACGGTTGGTACGGTTTTGGGTCGTTACCATCCTCACGGTGACGCCTCTGTTTACGATGCCATGGTTCGTATGGCTCAGGACTTCTCGATGAGATACCCCATGGTTGACGGTCACGGTAACTTCGGTTCGATTGACGGTTATCCCGCCGCTGCATACCGATACACCGAGTCGAGAATGAGTAAGATTTCGACCCATATGCTTGACGATATCGATAAGGATACCGTTGAGTTTATGCCCAACTACGACGACCGTTTGAAGGAACCCACCGTTCTGCCTGCACGTTTCCCCAACCTGCTTGTAAACGGTTCTATGGGTATCGCTGTTGGTATGGCTACCAACATTCCTCCTCACAATCTGGGCGAGGTTATCGATGCTATGTGCCTGCTTATCGACAAACCCGAGGCAGGTCTTGACGAAATTTGTCAGTTTATAAAGGGACCCGACTTCCCGACAGGTGCCCAGATTATGGGTCGTTCGGGCATCCGTGCCGCTTATGCAACCGGTCGCGGTAAGATAGTCATGCGTTCCAAGACCGAGATTGAGGAAACCCGTAACGGCAGATTCAGAATCGTTGTCACCGAGATTCCTTACGGTGTCAATAAAAAGCAATTGGTTAAGTCTATCTACGACCTTGCCGCCGAGAAAAAGGTTGAGGGTATCGATGATGTTGTCGACCATTCTTCCAAGCGTGATGGTGGTATCAGAATCGTTATCGACCTTAAGAAGGACGCTAACCCGCAGGTTGTATTGAACCATCTCTATTCAATGACCCAGTTGCAGACCTCGTTTGGTGCTATTTTGTTGGCACTTGTCGACGGTCAGCCCAAGGTTTTGACCTTAAAAGAGATGCTCGAAAAGTATATCGACTTCCAGTGTGAGATTGTTGAGCGCAGAACCCGTTACGATATGCGCAAGGCTCAGGAAAGAGCACACATTTTGGAAGGCTTGAAGATAGCACTCGACTTTATCGACGAGGTTATCTCAATCATCCGTAACTCCAAAACCATCCCCGAATCTAAGGAACGTTTGTCCGAGCGTTTTGGTCTTGACGATATTCAGACCACCGCTATCGTTCAGATGCAGTTGGGTAAATTGGCAGGTATGGAAAAGCAGAAGATTGAAGAAGAGTTGGCTGAAAAGCTCGCATTCATCAAAGAATGTATGGAAATTCTTGCCGACCATTCAAAGGTTCTCGACATTGTAAAGACCGAGGCTTTGAATCTTCGCGATAAGTATGCCGATGACCGCCGTACCGAGATTAATTCTGTTTCGGGCGAGGTTGATATTGAGGACCTCATTCCTAATGAGGAGTGTATCTTGACCAAGACGGTTGAAGGCTACATCAAGCGTTTGCCGTCCGACACATATTCGACCCAGCACCGCGGTGGTAAGGGTATCACCGGTATGACCACCCGTGAGGGCGATATTGTTGAAAATATGTTCACCTGTTCTTCGCACGATTATATCTTGATGTTCTCTAATCTTGGTCGTTTGTACCGCATCAAGGCCTACGAAATCCCCGAAGGAAGCAGAACATCAAAGGGTCTTAACATTGTTAATATCCTTCCCCTTATGCCGGGTGAAAAGATTATCAACATTCTGCCTATCGACAATAAGATTGACCTTGACAATCCGTTCTATGTCTGCATGATTACCAAAAACGGTACCGTTAAGCGTACCTCTATTGAGGCATTCAAAAATGTTCGTAAGACGGGTATTATTGCCATCAATATCGATGAAAACGATGAGTTGGCCTATGTTTGCCGAACCAACGGTGATGAGGAATTGGTTGTAGCCACCAAGAAGGGTTACTCCATCCGCTTTAATGAAAACGATGCCCGTGAAATGGGTCGTACAGCAAGAGGTGTCCGAGCAATCAAGCTCCGCGAGGGAGACGAGGTTATCGGAATGCTGGTTGTAAAGGTTGGTAAGGAGATTCTCACCGTTACCGAAACGGGTTACGGTCGAATTTCAAGCTTTGACGATTACCGCACACAGTCGCGTGGCGGTAAGGGTATCACCAACTATCGCACCGCAAAATACGGCGATGTTGCCGAGATTATCGCGGTCGATAACGACGATGATATTATCATGATCACCTCAAACGGTATCATCATCCGTGTCCCCGTTGAGGAAATCAGTCGCTTCAGCCGTCCTGCAAAGGGTGTCAGAGTCATGAGGGTCAAGACCGAAAGTGGCGAGAAGATTTTGTCTATTGCCACCGCAACCCATGACAATGATGAGGTCACCGACCATCCCGAGGCTGCCGATGCAGATGCAGGTGATACAGGTGCTCCCGACGAGCCCGAAACCGACGAGGTTGAGGCAGAGAATACAGAAGAATAAACTAAAAATTTGACCGTAGGGGCGACCTGTGGTCGCCCGCGGGCGAACGCAGTTCGCCCCTACATTTTAAAATATTTGTTTGAAAAGGTGAATTATATGAAAATCACATTTTTAGGCACGGGTGCTGCCGATTGGTCACCCAAAAAACCCGAAAACGGTGAACACCGTTGGCTTTCGTCGGCACTCATCAACGATGATTTGCTTATCGACCCGGGTCCCTGTGTGCCCGATGCACTCGAAAAATATAATATCGATGTCAAAAAAATCAAGTATGTTGTGGTTACTCACCGCCATGCCGACCATTTCAATGAAAACACCTTGAAAATGTTGACCGATAGCGGTGCTGAATTTGTCGAATTTTCGGCAGGTGAGGAAAAACAGATTGGACAATATGAAATAAAGGCACTCGAGGCCAATCACCCCACCTGTGTTCCTACTGTGCATTATATTATTGATGATGGAAAAAAACGCATTTTCTATGGATTAGATAGTGCATGGTTGTTGTATTCCGAGGTTGAGGCAATTAAGTCGAAAAAGGTCGATTTAGCGGTTTTGGATGCAACTATCGGAAATAAAAAGGGCGATTATCGAATTTTTGAACACAACAACCTCGCAATGGTGGTTGAAATGAAGGAAACCTTGTCAAAATATGTTGAAAAATTTGTAATCAGCCACATGGCACGCACTTTGCATGACCCACAAGAGGTGTTGGCAAAACAAATGGAAAAAAACGCAATCATAACCGCCTTTGACGGAATGATTTTGGAAATTTAATATTTGTTATGTTGTAGAGCAGGGATTTATCCCTGCTTTTTTATTATTGTAAGGGCGTACCTGAAGTGTCCGCCGTTTTTTATTGTTACCATTCACGGGCGATTCGTGAATCGCCCCTACAACGAGTCTTGAAGCGCATTTGTAGGGCAGGGGCTCAGCTACCCCGTTGGATTGCAAATTCTTCGATTGTTCCTTCCTCATAATGACAAAACAAAAAGGCAAAGTGATTTACACTCTGCCTTTAATATATCATATTGAAAATTTTTGCAACGGTTTCTGCTTTTATTCAAAACCATCAATGGAACTTGAGTCGCGGATGGCGATGGTGGTGCTTACGTGTGAATATCTTGGCCGTAACACACATCAAACAGGAAAAGATAATCACTCCGCCCAACACCAAAAACACGTTGTACCAACCGCCCTTATCGGCAACCAAGCCCAAGGTGTATGTACTCAAGGTGCTTCCGATATAGCACATTCCCTGACCGATACCTGCCATGCTTCCCGTGTCAAATTTGTCGCGGTAGTAAAGCGGAATGTGGTTGGTGGTGATGTTGGCAATGGCGGCACAGCACATTGTGACGATTATAAAGCAGGCAAGCGTTATGACCACGCTGTTGAGGTCATAGCAGGCGATAAGCACCGCCATTGAAACCGACGCAGTTCCCACAAACAGCAACGATAACAACAAAAAGTCTTTGCATTTGCGTTCCAACGCAACCAAAATAAAGTTACTGAAGGACGCCAACAACGGCAACAACAAGGTCAACGCAATGGACAAGGTTGAAGGCAGGTTGTAAACATCGTAAAGTATGCTGGGTACCCAAGCGTTCAGACCTTCACGGGCGTATTGGGTGAACATTCCGGCCGCGAACATTATAATAAGTCCTATCAACAGGGCACGACCCAGCTTTGCTTTGGGCTTTGCTTCGGTGGTTGACTCGGTTTTGGTTTCGGGAAGGCTTTCGGCTATCACAGGGGTTGCCGATTTTTCAATATCATCAAGCGTGAAGTACCACAAAATTGCCATAAAAACCATAACACCTGCGGCAAACCAGAACGAAGCTCGCCAATCAAACCAAATGGTAACCAAAGCACAGAGTCCGTAGTTTAAAGCTGTGCCAATTGGGGTGGTAAGACCTGTCATCATCAATGATTTGGGCAAATTTTTATCCGATATGTATTTTCCCTGAACCTTGACAACATTGCACCAAAGAGGTGACATGACGATACCATTTATTAGCCAAATGTACTTCATGACACCCACGCTCGGCGCAAAGCACATTGCAACATTGCAACAAGCCGAGCCGAAAAGAGCAGCCGTCATGAATAGCTTTTCGTTCATGTGCTTGGCCAGAAATCCGTTGACGACCTGACCCACACCGTAGGCAAAGAAGAAAAAAGAACCAACTATTCCTGCAGCGCTTTTGGTACAACCCATGTCGAGTATTATCTCAACCGTCAATGCACCGTAATTAAGCTTGGCAAGGTATACTGATGTGTACATCAGCGTCATTATGTATATGAGCTTTTTCTGCTTTGCTTCGTTTAAGGTCAGCATTACTGTTCCTCCGAAATCAAGACAAGACCGTTTTTCTCAAACTCTCTTTTTTGGGCGTCGGTAACCTTACTGTCGGTAATATAGATGAAATCGGGGTTCAACGGCATGGAACAATAGAGTGCTCTTGTACCTATCTTTTCTGAATCAAACAACACGAACACTCTTTCGGCAATGTCAACCATAGTGCGACAAATGGCGGCGTTGTTGAGAAGGTAGCCTTCTATTCCGTGCTCAAAATTTATAGATGATGGGAAAACGAACGCCTTGTGGACATGAAATCTCTTCAAAAAGTCCTCTGCCAAAGTGCCGCCAAAGCAGTCATCCTCTTTGATATATTCGCCGCCGATGAGAACAACGCGAAATTTCTCTTTTAAAATGTTGAATACCGTGTTGGAATGAGTTATAATAGTGATGTTAAGATCGGTTTTGAGCAAAACCTTGGCCATTTCGGTGGCGGTACTGCCCGATTCCATAACAATAATATCCCCGTCGTCAATCATTTGGACGGCATATCTCGACAGCTCGGCCTTAAGGTCGGCATTCTGGTCGAGTCGGGTTTCAAAGCTTTCAAAATGCTTGGTTGCCCCAACGCGCACCGCACCGCCGAAAACACGCTTTAATTTTCCGTGTGTTTCGAGCATAATAAGGTCGCGACGGATGGTCTCGATCGAAACCGAAAGCTCGTTTGCGGCATCGGTAACCGTAACCGAGCCTTTTTCTTCAAGCTGGTTCATTATATAATCATATCTTTGTTGTGCTAACACAAAATCTCCCCCAAACTCCCACAATCTTGCAACATTATAGCACCAATTTTCCACAAAGTCAACATTTCTATTCAAAAAATTTTCCATATTTCGGAGGCAGTCATGCTGGACACCTTTATCGGTAACAATGAAATAAAAGAAACGATTAAAAGCTGTATTTTAAGCGGTCGTTTTCCGCATGCCTTTATAATTGAAGGCGAAACGGGTAGCGGTCGGCATACGCTTTCACGGCTTTTGGCGGCGGCCGCCGTTTGCGAGCAGGAAAATGCACCCTGCGGCGATTGCCGTGTGTGTGATTTGTGCTTGCGTGACGGTCACAGCGATGTTTTGACCTACGCCCCCGAGGGTGCAACCTTTAAGATTGACACCGTGCGTGAGATAAGGGACAATGCCTATATCATGCCGATCGAGGCCAAACGCAAGGTCAATATCCTGCTTGATTGTGACAAAATGAACGAGCCTGCCCAAAACGCATTTTTGAAGGTTTTGGAAGAACCGCCCGAGTTTATGGTGTTTATCCTGATTTGTCAAAACGCACAAAGCCTGCTTACCACCGTGCGGTCAAGATGCGTGACACTCACGGTGCAAAACCCCGAACTGCAGACCGCCGTCGATTATATCAAGCTTAAAACCGGCAAGGAAGAGGCCGATATAAAAGAGGCTTTGGAAACCTCACACGGCAATATAGGTAAGGCGTTGGATGTGCTTTCGGGCACTGCTGCCGAGGCCGTTACCGCCGCCAAGGAGTATTTTGAGTGCTTCAAAAACCGCGACCGCGTTGGGGCACTTAAATGTGTGTTGAAATTTGAAAAAGACCGATTGGGATTCATCGCATTTTTGGGCGAGTTGAGGCTAATCAGCCAACGCGAGGCCATAAAATGCGCCAAGGGTGAGGGTTCGGTTTCAACCTCGGCAATTTCAAGGCTTTTGCGTTTGAGTGAGGAGACCGAAATGATTGTTCGCCGCCATGTGGGACAGCCTTTGTCGGTTGGACTGACATCAACCACCCTCACCGCCGAAATATTCACCGACCTGTAAGATAAATATATTAAATTCACTTAAAAATGGAGTGGGCACTTAAACCCTCCCCTACAAAATATCAATTTACCGATTCGTAGGGGCGATTTATGAATCGCCCGTAAGGTAATGATTAAAACAAAAACGGGCGCATCGTGATGCGCCCCTACAATAGACCCGATAGATTGCAACAGATTAGACAGCCTTCGCTTGTGAGGGAAGGCGGCAGCCGAAGGCTGACGGATGGGTAGTAGGGGCTGGCGCCCTCGACAGCCCGCAAAACAAGTAAAACATATTTGCTAAATTTTAACTCAACCAACACCTCATCCGCCTCACATTCGTTCGGCACCTTCTCGCACTGGAGAAGGCTTTCGGGAGGGCACAGAGGCCCTCCCTACAACAGACCTAAAAGATGATGTAGGGACCGACCTCCCGGGCGGTCCGTAAGTTGACGAACAA
>JAZUAC010000015.1:0-8684 GCA_045637775.1 Acutalibacteraceae bacterium
ATGCCTGAACCGGGGTTCAATCGGCCGCAGGCTTCGCTCACTTATATATTATTCAAATAAAAAAACCGAACCCATCCATAAGGATGAATTCGGTTTTTGGTCCGAGTGACAGGAGTCGAACCTGCGGCCTCTTGAACCCCATTCAAGCGCTCTACCAAACTGGGCTACACCCGGGCAACGCAAATATATTACCACACAAGTTTCGGTTTGTCAACACTAAATTTTCAAAAATGTCAAATTATTTTAAGATTTTTCAAAAAAGTTTTTTAACATAATTATTTAGTATTACATAGGATGTTATGAGGAAGCAAAATTAAATATTGTTTTTGCTTTACTCACAATAAAAACGCTTCGGCGTAAAAGGAGTTTACAATGTCAGATCTGAAATTCAAGGGCTATTCAATGCCCGAAAGACCTGAAAAGCATTCGAAATTCAGCGATACCAAACTTCGCGATCTGCCCATTGCCATGGCTTATGTACCAATGCAAAAATGGACCGATGTTTATACCGAAAACGATGCCCTTTGCCGTGGAACACTCTTCCCTGAGCTTGACAAGCCGTTTTACGGCAAGTTTACGGGGGCGAAACGATAATGGACAAACAGAAGCTTTTGGACTGCGTGCGTGCAGCACACTTTGCCATGCTTGAAGCAGGACTTTTTCTTGACACCCACCCCGACGACAAAGAGGCTTTAAAGAAATTTGAGGTCTACCGCCTGCGCTATAAGGAGTTTGTCAAGCAATATGAGGAAGAATATGGTCCTCTGACACTTTGCGGCGACTTCGGCTCTGACGGATTTGATTGGATCAACGCACCGTGGCCTTGGGAAAAGGAGGCAAACTAAATGTGGCAATATCAAAAGAAATTACAGTACCCTATTAAAATAAAGCAAACCAATCCCAAGCTTGCAAGCCTTATTATGTCTCAGTATGGTGGGCCTGATGGTGAAATAGGTGCAAGCCTGCGCTATTTGAGCCAGCGTTATGCCATGCCCACAGCCGAGCTTAAAGGTCTTTTAACCGATGTAGGTACCGAGGAACTTGCTCATTTGGAGATGGTAGGTACTATTGTTTACCAGCTCACCCGTGACCTTTCAGAGGATGATATCAATAAGGCTGGCTTTGACGCCTACTTCGTTGACCACACAAACGGTATTTATCCGCAGGCTGCTTCGGGCGTACCCTTTAACGCAATGGCAATCGCATCAAAGGGCGACCCCATAACCGACCTGCATGAGTCGATGGCTGCCGAGCAAAAGGCAAGAACGACCTATGACAACATTCTTCGTTACTGTGCCGATGACCCCGATGTAAGAGATGTAATCCGCTTCTTGCGTCAACGCGAGGTTGTGCATTATCAGAGATTCGGTGAAGGCTTACGCAACCTCACCGACCGCTTGAACGAAAAGAACTTCTACGAAATCAACCCATCGTTTGATAAGTAACATTAAAAGCAGATGAGAACACCTCATCTGCTTTTTGATTTATACAAATAACACTCTTTATCGTGTGAGTATATCACGCCTATCGCTTGCAAGTAAGAATAAATGATGGTTGACCCGACAAACTTCATACCCCTTCTTTGTAGGTCGTTTGAAAGTGCATCGGAAATATCGTTGGTGGTTTTATCGGTTTCGTAAATCGTTTTATCGCCGACAAAGGTCTTTAAATACTCATAAAACGAGCCGTACTCCGCTACTACTTTTTTGAAAACTCTACTGTTATTCACACTTGCTTTGATTTTCAATTTGTTTCGGATGATGTCTTTGTTATTCATAAGCTCGGTGATTTTGGGCTCATCATAGGCACAAACCTTTTCAAAGCAAAAACCGTCATAAGCCTTTTTAAAGGCTTCGCGTTTGTTCAAAACACATTCCCACGACAAGCCTGCCTGGAAAGACTCAAGTATCAGCATTTCGTACAAATACTCATCGTCAAAACGCGGCTTGCACCACTCGTTATCGTGGTATTCAATATATTTAGGATTTTTAAGGTTACACCATTTGCATCTTGTTTTATTCATATTGTTATTTCGAGTTTTCCTCTTGTACCTTTTTAAGCAATTTCTTTTCCCTGTCGCTCAACTCATACTTTTCAAACATATCGGGTCGGTGCTTTTTGGTCAACAACAATGATTGGGTCAGTCGCCACTCGTCAATTTTCGCCTTATGCCCCGAAAGCAACACTTCAGGCACAGCCATGCCGTTAAACTCTCGCGGTTGGGTGTACTGCGGATACTCCAAAAGCCCGTTTTCGTGCGATTCCTCACTTGCAGAGCCTTCGCGAAGCACTCCTTGGAGTAAACGGACAATTGAATCGGTGATAACCTGTGCGGCTAATTCTCCGCCTGTTAAAACATAATCACCTATCGACAACTGTTCATCAACCATGCTTTCAACCCTTGCATCAATACCTTCGTAATGACCACAGATTAACACAATGTGGTCTTTTTGCGACAGTTCATGTGCCTTTGTTTGGTTGTATGTAGTACCTTTGGGTGAAAGCAGAATTTTATGCGAGGTATTGGTACAAACCGATTGCAATGCATCAAAAATGGGTTTTGGACGCATGACCATTCCCCTGCCACCGCCAAAAGGTGAATCATCAATCTGCCTGAAGCATCCGTTTGCAAATAACTTTATATCGATTATCTCTATTTCGCACTGTTGCCTTTCAATACCGCGTTTTACAACATGCGACTGCAAAAACGAGTCAAAAAATTCAGGAACTATGGTTAAAATTGATATTTTCATAAAAGCACCTTTAATGTTTAAATTAAGTAAATTATGCCCTGTTAATTTTGATTTGTCAAGCCCCATGATTTTTGATTTTTGGCTTGAATATTTTACTGCAGTGTGTTAAGATTTAGGCTGATTGGGGATGATTTTATGAATCTTAATGTAAGACGGTTAAAAATCGCTTGCTATACTTCAAGCGTGACAATGTCGGTAGTTGCCAATTTATCACCGCTTTTGTTTTTAACTTTTCACGAAAAATATGATATTTCCTACTCCCTTTTAGGATTGTTGGTACTCATCAACTTTGTTACGCAGTTAGGAATAGACCTCATATTTTCGTTCTTCTCGCACAAATTCAACATTCCTTTGACCGTTAAACTAATGCCCTGCATTTCGACCTTCGGAATGCTGCTGTTTGCGGTTGCACCGTGGATTTTCCCGAACAATGTGTATTTTGGTCTGGTTATCGGCACGGTTATTTTCTCGCTCGGCGCAGGCCTTGCAGAGGTGCTTATTAGCCCGACAATCGCCGCATTACCCGCAAAAGACCCCGACCGTGAAATGAGCAAGCTACATTCGGTATACGCTTGGGGTGTTGTGTTTTTCGTTGTAGTATTCACCCTTTTTATCAAATTGCTGGGACGTGATTTCTGGCAATGGCTGGTTATAGGCTTCAGTATTATCCCCTTGCTTTCGGCAATACTGTTTTCCAATGCTAAAATGCCCGAAATGGAAACGCCCGAAAAGACATCTGGTGCTTTGCATCAGTTAAAAAATAAAGCTCTGTGGCTAATTGTAATTGGCATTTTCTTAGGCGGTGCAAGCGAAGTCACCATGGCTCAATGGTCGTCGAGTTTTCTTGAAAAATCGCTCGGCATTCCTAAGCTTTGGGGCGACATTTTAGGTGTTGCCATGTTTGCAGTTGCCTTGGGATTAGGTCGAACTCTCTACTCAAAGATTGGCAAAAACATAACCAAGGTTTTATTGCTCGGTGCAGTTGGTGCAACCCTTTGCTACCTAATCTGCGCAGTGTCAAACATTGCGGTTATCGGTCTTTTTGCCTGTGCCTTTACAGGTTTCTGCACTTCGATGATGTGGCCGGGTTCACTCATCGTGGCATCAGACAAATTTCCTCACGGCGGTGTATTTATCTTTGCACTCATGGCTGCAGGCGGCGACCTCGGTGCGTCAGTCGGACCGCAGTTGGTCGGCGTTGTAACCGACGCGGCAGAAAATCTGCCTGCTTTGTCAGACCTTGCAGTAAAGCTCTCCATGACACCCGACCAGCTTGGTATGAAACTTGGAATGTTGGTTGGAATGCTCTTCCCTCTTATTGGAATAATTGTTTATTCAATCTTACATAAGCACAGTAAAAATAAAAACTGATACTTTTTCTAACAAAATCCGATACGATTATTAGGTTGATTTGAAAATTATAAGTTCAATGCTTCAGAAAGGCGGTTGTTTCAAATGACTGAGAGATTATACATAAACAGAATCGTTTTCGACCGTCCTCTTGACAAGAACTCGTATCTTAATCACCTACCTGCCGTAAAGCACCTAATAAATAACGGAAATCTTAAATTAAACAAAAAGGTAACCTTTTTCGTTGGTGAAAACGGAACAGGAAAATCGACACTTATTGAAGCAATTGCGGTAGCGTTTGGCTTTAATGCCGAGGGTGGCGGTAGGAATTTTAATTTTTCAACCAACGCTTCTCACTCCGAGCTTTGGGAGCATTTGATGCTTGAAAAGCAGGAATTTCCAAAAGATGGATTCTTCTTAAGAGCTGAAAGCTTTTATAACGTGGCGTCAAATATTGAAGAAATGGACAGGCAACCTGCCGCTAGCGGATTTATAATTGAAGGCTACGGCGGTGTTTCATTACATAAGCAGTCCCATGGCGAAAGCTTTATGTCACTTGTGCAGAACCGTTTTGGAGGTAATGGTCTTTATATTCTCGACGAACCCGAAGCGGCACTGTCCCCCACACGTCTCTTGACCCTTATATCCGAAATAGACCGACTTGTGAAGAAAAACTCACAGTTTATTATCGCCACGCACTCACCTATTTTAATGGCGTTCCCCGATGCTGAGATTTTCGAATTTTCGGGTGACGGTATAACTACAGTGAATTACACACAAACCGAGCATTACAAAGTCACCAAAGCCTTTCTTTCCGACCCTGAAAGAATGTTAAAGATGGTGCTAGAATGATGACCGATACAATGTTTCTCGTTTTTGTTATCACAATTTGATTATATAACAAAAAACTGCAATCCTATCCTTTTCGGATAAGATTGCAGTTTTTATTAATTATGTTTTTTGAGTCGTTTAAATTAGTCTTTAAAGAATTCTTTAACCTTATCAAAGAAGCCTTTGCGCTTTTTGTAGCAATTATCGTCAACCGAATCCTCAAACTTCTTCAAAAGCTCTTTTTGAGATTTGTTAAGGTCTTTGGGAATCTCAACGATTATCTTGACATATTGGTCACCGCGGCCCGAATAATTAAGCCTCTGAATACCCTTGCCCTTGAGCTTAAATTCATCTCCGGGCTGTGTTCCCTCGTGTATCGAGAACTTAACCTTGCCGTCAAGAGTAGGCACGGTAATATCGGCACCCAAAGCGGCTTGGGTAAACGAAACAGGAATCTCACAGAAAACATCGAATCCGTCACGCTCAAAAATGGGATGAGGACGAACCGTAATCTCAACCCTCAAATCACCGTTGGGACCACCGTTGGCACCTGCATCACCACCACCGCGAAGGTTCATATACTGACCGTCATCCACACCTGCGGGAATGTTGATCTCTCTCTCGGTTGTTCTTCTGATACGACCTTTACCGTTACAAACCTTACACGGATGATCGATTTTCTTACCTGTACCGCGGCATTGGTCACAAGCACGGGTAGTTTGCATTGCACCGAAAGGTGTGCGTTGGGTGACATAAATCTGACCCGAACCGTTACAAGCAGGACAGGTTGAAGGGTTATGACCCTTTTCACAACCGTTACCGCCACATTCGGTACAGTTTTCGATTCGTGTAACCTTTATCTTTTTATTACAGCCTTTTGCGGCTTCTTCAAAGGTCAAAATAACCGAAGCCGAGGTATCGGAGCCTTTTCTCGGTGCGTTGGGGTTGGCTCTGCGTTGACCGCCGCCAAAACCACCGCCAAAGAAACTGCCGAATATATCACCAAGGTCGCCGAAATCACCAAAACCGCCAAATCCGCCGCCACCCGCACCAAAGTTCGGGTCAACACCTGCGTGACCGTATTGGTCGTATCTTGCCTTCTTTTCAGAATCAGACAAGACCTCATAAGCCTCGTTTACTTCCTTAAAGCTTTTTTCGGCATCGGCATCACCGGGATGCAGGTCGGGATGATACTTTTTAGCCATCTTACGATAGGCTTTTTTAATTTCATCATCACCGGCGCTTTTATCCACTCCAAGCACTTCATAATAATCTCGTTTTTCTGCCAAGTGCTTATCCTCCTAAATAATATGTAGACTTACGGGTGCAAAAAGCACCCGTAAATCATGAGTATAATTACTTATTAGTGTCGTCAACATCAGTAAAGTCGGCGTCGTAAACATTGTTGGGGTCGGGGTTGCCGTTAGGTGCGGCACCGCCTGCAGCCTGTTGAGCCTCCTGAGCAGCCTTGTAAACCTTCTCGGAAACGGCGTAAACCTTCTTCTGGAGGTCTTCCTGCTTTACCTTGATAGCCTCGGTATCGGTACCCTTCAAAGCTTCCTTCAAAGCATCAGCAGCGGTCTGAATATCGGTCTTTTCAGCATCGGTAAGCTTGTCGCCAAGGTCGGTAACAGTCTTTTCAGCAGTGTAAACCAACTGGTCAGCGTTGTTGCGAAGGTCAGCCTCTTCACGACGCTTCTTATCCTCTGCAGCATACTGCTCGGCTTCCTTAACAGCCTTATCAATATCGTCCTTGGACATATTGGTAGAAGAAGTGATGGTGATGGACTGCTCCTTGCCTGTGCCGAGGTCCTTTGCCGATACATTTACGATACCGTTAGCATCGATGTCAAACGAAACCTCAATCTGGGGAATACCTCTGGGTGCTGCGGCAATACCGTCGAGCTTAAATACACCGAGGGTCTTGTTGTCACGGGCAAACTCACGCTCACCCTGAAGAACATGAACCTCAACCGAGGTCTGTCCGTCAGCAGCAGTGGAGAAAATCTGACTCTTATTGGTAGGAATAGTTGTGTTACGCTCGATAACCTTGGTGCAAACGCCACCCATGGTCTCAATACCGAGTGAAAGCGGAGTTACGTCGAGGAGCAAGAGACCCTTAACATCACCGCCAAGAACACCGCCCTGCAAAGCGGCACCCAAAGCTACGCACTCATCGGGGTTGATGCCCTTGAAGGGGTCACGGCCGATGAATTTCTTAACAGCTTCCTGAACTGCGGGAATACGGCTGGAACCACCAACCATCAATACCTTATTGATTTCAGAGGTATTAAGACCCGAATCGGACAAAGCCTGACGAACGGGGCCCATAGTAGCCTCAACGAGGTCTGCGGTAATTTCATTGAACTTTGCACGGGTCAAGGTGCCTTCATAGTGCTTGGGACCGGTTGCATCAACAGTGATAAAGGGTAGATTGATGTCAGCAGTGGTCATACCAGAAAGGTCTATTTTTGCCTTTTCTGCAGCTTCCTTGATTCTCTGCATAGCCATCTTATCGCCGGAGAGGTCGATACCATTCTGAGCCTTGAAATCAGCTACGATCCAATCCATAACACGCTTATCAAAGTCGTCACCGCCAAGACGGTTGTTACCTGCGGTAGCAAGAACTTCCTGAACACCGTCGCCCATCTCAATGATAGATACGTCGAAAGTACCGCCGCCAAGGTCATAAACCATAACCTTCTGGTCGTCTTCCTTATCAACACCAAAAGCCAAAGCAGCTGCGGTGGGCTCGTTGATGATACGCTTTACCTCAAGACCTGCAATCTTACCTGCATCCTTGGTTGCCTGACGCTGTGCATCAGAGAAGTATGCGGGAACAGTGATAACAGCCTCGGTCACAGGTGCACCAAGATAAGCCTCTGCATCGGCCTTCAATTTCTGAAGGATGATAGCCGAAATCTCCTGAGGAGTGTAGTTCTTTCCGTCAATATTCACATTGTAAGCAGTACCCATTTCTCTCTTGATAGAGATAACGGTTCTGTCAGGGTTGGTGATGGCCTGACGCT
Organism: Acutalibacteraceae bacterium; assembly: GCA_045637775.1. GTDB lineage: Bacteria > Bacillota > Clostridia > Oscillospirales > Acutalibacteraceae > UMGS172. Next base: position 7,964 of record JAZUAC010000015.1, read on the forward strand.
TTGCAACCTGACCGACCATTCTTTCACCGGTCTTGGAGAATGCAACAACCGAAGGAGTTGTTCTGCCGCCTTCAGCGTTAGGAATAACGACTGCTTCGCCGCCTTCCATAACTGCTACACAAGAGTTAGTTGTACCAAGGTCAATACCTATAATTTTTCCCATAATAAAAACCTCCAAATAGATTTATGTTTTACAAAAATTGTTTTTTATTTATTCAAAGCCAAAGCCTTAAATTCAAATTTAGTTTGCAACCTGAACCATAGCAGGTCTGATTACGGTGTCACCTATTTTGTAACCCTTTTGAAGAACATTGCTGATAACATTTTCACCAAGGTTCTCATCCTCGATGTGCATTACAGCTTCGTGATACTGCGGGTCAAAGGTTTCACCAACTGCGCCAAGCTCAACCAACCCAAGGTCTTTAACGGCATCGGTCAGCATCTTGACAATCATTTCAACGCCCTTTGCATAATCGGCACTGTCTTTATCAGCGGCATTTGCACGGTCGACATTATCAAACACAGGCAAAAGCTTCTTCAAAAGATTTGCCGAAGTAAACTCTGCGGCGGCAACCCTTTCCTTTTCGGTGCGGCGTTTGTAGTTATCAAACTCTGCCGCAGTACGCAACAGAAGGTCTTTCTGATTTTGAACTTCATCTTCCAATTTTTTTATCTGTTCATCCTTAGCAGACAACTTCTTAGGCTTCTTTTCTTTAGCCTC
>JAZUAC010000016.1:0-14780 GCA_045637775.1 Acutalibacteraceae bacterium
TCCCCTCAAAGGGGAAGGCTAATAAGAACCTTCCTCTGACGAGGATTGCTCCCCATAAAATGGGGAGACGTCACGAAGAATGAGTGACAGAGGGGACGGCCGCAGTAAGCGGGGTGGCACCGCAGGTGACAAAAGGAGAGATAAGCCGGCTTGCGGCGGGCTGTCGAGGACGCCAGCCCCTACATTGCATCTTTTATACTTCATTGTGAAAAACAAAATTTCGCGTCCCACAAAGCTGATTTGCGTTGGGCGATTCGTGAATCAACCCTACATCCGGCAGGGATAAATCCCTGCCCTGCGAAGTGGTTTATAGACTCTTTGTAGGGACCAACCGAAGGCAGGTGAAGTGGATTCCAACAACAAACAAAAAGCAAAAGATTCCGAGCAATATGCAATGCTTGGAATCTTTTGCTTTTAGGAAGATGTTTAATATTCATGTAGGGTCGATTCATGAATCGACCTATAAAAACGGCTATACAATTATGCTTTCAGCGCTTTGGTTATCTCGCTGCAATCGGTCAATACCATATCGGGCTTGTCAACCGATTCGGCAAGAATTTGCTCATCGGTCTCACCACTCATAACGAGAACACTTAAAACTCCTGCATTCAAACCGCTTTTAACATCGGTGTAAATGCGGTCACCGATAACGGCGGTGCGCTCCTTTGAAACACCTGTACGCTCCATTGCAAGCACAGGCATAAGAGCCTCGGGCTTGCCAACCAGAAACGGACGCTTTTTGGTACAATTATAAATCATATCGCAAACACTTCCGCAATCGGGCACCGAACCGAACTCAGTTGGACATACATAGTCGAGATTGGTGGCAATGTAAGGCACTTCACGGGTCAGCAGTTCACGGCAGACATCCTCTAACTTTTTAAAGGTCAACTCCTGATCGTTGCCCATAACTATTACATCGGCAGTCGGTGCATCCTCGGTCACGGTGAAGCCTTCGCTCATAAGTTCTTCTTTAAGTGACCTTGTTCCGCAGACATAAAGTCTTGTATCGGGGTAGGTTTTTTTAAGATAATAAGATGTTGCCTGCGATGACGAAATAAACTCATCCTCGGTGGCGGTAATTCCAAGTCGGTCAAGCTTTTTGATATAATCAGCAACACTTTTTGACGAGTTGTTGGTCATAAACATATATTTCTTGCCCTGCGACTTTATGGTCTCCAACAACTCGATGGTAAAATCGTACAATCGATTGCCGAGGTACAGTGTACCGTCCATATCAAACAAAAACAGGTCAACATTTTTGAGCTTCAATACATTGTTGTTCACAAAAAACACCTTCAAATTTTATTTTATATCCTTAGTTGCAATAACATTGGTACCAAAGACATTTTCGATGATAACGTCCCCTATTTTCACGGGTGCTTCGACCGTTTTTTCACGGATGATCTTCATAATATTAAAAATCTCGCCTTTGGGGATAGGGTCGGCAGTCTTGACACTGACCATAGTATCCTCGCGGTTGGAAACACGGACTATCGAGGTCACGGTGCGGACAGGGTTCAAAACCTCATCGATTCCGTACTGTTCACCCTTGGGACAGCCATGTCCCACAACCTTGGTGTTATCGCCATCAACCGTAACGGTCAACGAGCAACCTCTGGGACAGATTATACAGGTAATATTTCTTTCCATCACATTTCCTCCAACGATACGGTAACGGTATCCTTTGCCAGTGCCACTTTGGACGATTTAACAACGATTTTTTCCATTTCGCCGGGTGCGGCTTTGAGTCTCACCGCTGTTGCAAGCACTTCATCACCGCTTTTGACGGTGAAACGAACCTTGCCAAAAGGCTTTGTAACACGCATAAACAATGCTACATCGCGGTCGGTTGCAGAAATGCATTGAGGCAACACATAGCGCACTCCGTTGCCTGCAGTGGTTTTGATTTGGGCAGAATCGTTCTCGCCGTTTTTCACCAAATTTGCGGCGGCAACGCCTGCAATTTCGGCCTCATCCGAAACATAGTCAACAAGGTCGTGTACCTGCAGAACGTTTCCACAAGCGAAGATGCCCTTGACTGCGGTTTCGCGGTTTTCGTCAACATATGCTCCGTTGGTTATTTGGTCAATAGGAATTCCTGCGGCACGTGTAAGCTCGTTTTCGGGGATAAGACCAACCGATAAAAGCAAGGTGTCACAAGGAATGTAGCGCTTGGTTTCTTCGATAACACGGCGGTTTTCGTCAACCTCGGCTATTGTTACACCTTCAAGTCGGTGCTCACCGTGAATCTCGCAAACGGTAGTTGAAAGATAAAGCGGAATGCCGAAATCCTCAAGACATTGAACAATATTACGGGTTAATCCACCCGAATAGGGCATCAATTCGCAAACAGCCTCAACCTTTGCACCCTCAAGCGACATACGTCTTGCCATAATAAGACCAATGTCACCCGAGCCTAAAATAACGGCGCGCTTGCCTACCATATAACCTTCACAGTTCATCAGCTTTTGTGCAGTACCTGCACTGTAAACACCTGCAGGACGCTTTCCGCCGATATTCAAAGCACCACGGCTTCTCTCTCTGCATCCCATCGCCAAAATAACTGCCTTGGCCTTTATCTTCAAAACACCCTCGCGGTTAGAGGCGGTCACTACCCTGTCGGAGGTAAGGTCGGTGACCATAGTCTCATAATACACCTTTATACCGCGTTCTTCAACCTTTTTCTTATAAACAGCGGCATATTCGGGGCCCGTCAGCTCGCGTCCGAGCTTGTGCAGACCGAATCCGTTGTGGATACACTGCTGCAAAATACCGCCCAAATCACTGTCACGGTCTAAAATCACAATATCGGTTACACCGTTATCATAAGCGGCAACGGCTGCTGCCATGCCTGCAGGGCCTCCGCCAATTATCACTATATCATGTTCCAACATAAATTTAACTCCTTAAAGCTTTCCTATAACCATGTTTGAGTCTTTACCGTTTTTGGTTATGGTTTCCATTCTCTCTCCGTTGACTTGGGCAAGCAGCTTCATGACAAACGGCTTGCAGAAGCCGCCCTGGCATCGACCCATGCCCGACCTTGTACGGCGTTTTACACCGTCGATATCATACGGCTTGGGATCGCGGAGAATGGCATCTCTTATCTCACCTTCGGTTACAGTCTCGCAACGGCAGACTATCTTACCGTAAGCGGGATGCTCCTTGATATACTCATTTTTCTGCTCATCGGTTAAATGACGGAAGAAATGAGGATCTTCGCGGGTACCGTCAAAGTCAGGGTTATCGATGAGTTCAACACCCATTTCGCGCAATACATTAACAGTATATTCGGCAATAGCAACACAAGAGGTAAGACCGGGTGAATCAATAGCGGCAACATTTACAAAGCCCTTTTGAACCTTGCTTTCCTCAATGATAAAATCACCGTTTTTCTCGGACGAACGCACACCGCAGAACGATGTGATAACCTCTCTGAACTGTACCGAAGGAACGCTCTTTGCGGCCAATTTCTGTACTGTTTCAAGTCCGTCAGCAGTGGTATTCACGCACAAAGGACAATCAACCGCCTCGGCGGTGGGACCTGTAAGCAGGTTTCCGTCAACCGTGGGCGAAACAAGGATACCCTTACCCTCTTTTGAAGGTACCTGGAAAATAGTGTGGCTGACCCTTGCACCCTCTTTTTTATCGAGCAAAATATACTGACCTGCTCGCGGAATGATTTCAAACGAACTATCACCCACCATGTTGGCAACCTTATCGGAATAACAGCCTGCACAGTTGATGATATATTTTGCCGATACGGTTCGACCGTCAGCCGAAGATACTGTGAACTCGCTATTGGCATTTATTATTGATGTTACTGTAAAATCGGTCAAAAGCTTGGCGCCGTTTTTCATGGCATTACCAACTGCGGCAATGGTCAACTCATAAGGACAAATGATGCCCGCATTCGGCACATTCAATGCCGAAGTGATTTCGGGTGAAAGATTAGGCTCAATGGCCCTCACCTCATCGCCCGACAAAATTGAAAGTCCCGAAATACCGTTTTCGATACCGCGGTCATAAAGTGCTTTAACCGTCAAATCCTCTTCTTTAGAAAAAGCACAGACAAGTGAACCGTTGTTCTTGTGGGGCACATGAAGCTCGTTTGCAACCTTATAGAGCTTTTCGATACCCAAAGTATTCATTTTGGCTTTAAGGGTGTTGGGTTCGGGGTCGTAACCGCCGTGAATGATACCGCTGTTTGCCTTGGAGGCACCCATGGCAACATCGCCTTCCTTTTCGAGCAAGGCAACCGACAGCTTATACTTTGTCAGTTCTCTTGCAACCATACCGCCGATGACACCTGCACCGATAATTGCTACATCATAACTCATATCAAAATCTCCTTTGAGAAGTTTTACAAATTTCAGAAAAAACAAAAAGAGAAACAAAAACCCAAGACGGTTTTACACCATCTTGAAATTTCCGTTTCTCCAAATCTCTTGCGGAATATTAAGTTTTAATTAAATATACCAAAGGTCGTGTCTGCCGGTAGAAACCGCCAAAGCACCGTTTGATAAGGCTTCCATAACCTCACTCTTGGTTTCAATCAAACCGCCTGCAATAACAGGAATCTTGCCCTTTGCAAACCGCTTGATAACCTTTCCGGCAATGCCTGGCATAACCTCAATCAAGGTTGGGACCGATGAGTTAAGCACATCGTCAATACTGTCGACCCCTTGGGAATCGAGTGCAAAAAAACGTTGCACCGTGATAAGTCCCAAATCCTTTGCGGCACGTATAAGATGCGACCGCGTGCTGATTATACCATCAACACCGCATTTTGTCAAGTACTGAATTCCTGCCTTATCTTTGCCAATTCCATCGGCAAGGTCGATATGCACCAAAACAAGCTTGCCCTTTTCATGAGCCTTTTTAACAAGCTCCGCCACCGTTAAAATATTGCATCCCAAGAGGAAAATAACCTCGGAAGGACTTTCCAAAGCATCATCAAACCCATCCTCACGGATAGCCGCAATAACGGGACAGTTTTCCAGCCTTTCAATAAGGTTAATACTCATTTCCTCACCACCTAAATTCTATATACATATATTATCACATTCCCTCCAAAATGTAAACCGGAAAATGATGCAATAGCATTAGCGATTTGTGTTAGGATTTAGGAAGGCATAAATGCCTTCCCTACAAAGCCGGTAATAATGGTTATGGTTAGTCGAAACAATACTGTTTCGACTAACTACAATCATTATAGTTTCAATAGGGTGAAAAACATCGGTTGGGTTTATTTACATCTTCAGAAAAATGTGATATACTATATTTATTACAAAAAATTGTGAAGGAGTGAGGGTATGGCTGACAAATTTGTTTTACATTCAAAATACAAACCTACAGGTGACCAACCGCAGGCTATTGACAAGCTTGTTGATGGCGTTTTGAACGGTGACAAAGAGCAGGTTTTGTTGGGTGTAACCGGTTCGGGTAAAACCTTTACCATGGCAAATATTATTGAAAAAGTAAACCGACCGACCCTTGTTCTTGCCCACAATAAAACCCTTGCCGCGCAGTTGTGCAGTGAGTTTCGTGAGTTCTTCCCCGAAAATGCGGTGGAATATTTTGTATCCTATTATGACTACTACCAACCCGAGGCTTATATCCCCGGTACCGACACCTACATCGAAAAGGATTCGGCAATAAACGATGAAATCGACAAGCTTCGCCATAGTGCTACCTGTGCTTTGTCGGAACGCAACGATGTCATAATTGTGGCATCGGTTTCCTGCATTTACTCACTCGGCAACCCGATTGACTACCGAAATATGGTCATTTCGTTGCGACCCGGTATGCAAAAGGAACGCGATGAGCTTATCAAAAAGCTTATCGACCTGCAATATGACCGCAATGACATAAACTTCACCCGAAACAAGTTCCGCGTTCGCGGTGATGTGGTTGAGGTTTTTCCTGCCTACTCGGGCGAAACGGCTATTCGCATTGAGTTTTTTGGCGATGAAATCGACCGCATAAGCGAGATAAACCCGCTTACGGGTGAGATAAAAACCGTTTTGGGTCACATTGGAATCTACCCTGCATCGCACTACATTGTCCCCGAAGAGGAAAAAGAAGCCGCTTTGCAGGATATTTTGGAAGAAATGGAAGACCAGGTTGCCTTTTTCACCCAAAATAAGCAGTTGATTGAGGCGCAACGCATTCGCCAACGCACCGAGTATGATGTTGAAATGCTGCGTGAAATCGGCATTTGCAAGGGTGTTGAGAACTATTCGCGAGTTTTGTCCCGCCGTGAACCGGGTAGCACTCCGTTTACGCTGCTTGACTATTTCCCCGATGATTTTCTGTTGTTTGTTGATGAATCGCATGTCACATTGCCGCAGGTCAGAGGAATGCTCGGTGGTGATAAAGCACGAAAAACCAACCTTATAGAGTACGGATTCCGTTTGCCTTCGGCCTATGACAACCGACCTTTGAGTTTTGATGAGTTTTATGCCCATCTCAATCAAGCGGTTTATGTTTCGGCTACACCGGGTGATTTTGAAAAGCAACACGCGGTGAGTGTTGCCGAACAGATAATCCGTCCCACGGGACTTATCGACCCCGAAATCATTGTCAAACCCACCGACGGACAGATTGACGACCTTGTTTCCGAGATAAACGAACGCACCGCTAAAAATGAGCGTGTGCTTGTCACAACCCTCACTAAGAAAATGGCAGAAGACCTCACCGATTATTTGTACAATCTCGGCATAAAGGTCAAGTATATGCACTTTGATGTTGACACCATTGAGCGTATGCGTTTAATACGCGAATTGCGTTTGGGTGAGTTCGATGTGCTTGTGGGTATCAACCTTTTGAGAGAGGGTCTTGACATTCCCGAGGTTTCGTTGGTGGCCATTTTGGATGCCGACAAGGAAGGCTTCCTGCGTTCCGAAACCTCACTTATACAGACGGTTGGCCGTGCCGCCCGAAATGCCGAAGGCAAGGTTATAATGTATGCCGATTCGGTCACTCCTTCAATGGAACGAGCCATTTCCGAAACCGAGCGTCGCCGTAAAATTCAATCAGACTACAACAAGGCGCACGGAATCGTGCCCAAAACCATCATCAAGGATGTACGCGATGTTATTGAGATAACTCCCAAGCAGGATTCGGACAAAAACATCAAGCAAATGTCACGCGAGCAGCGTGAGGCTATGATAAAACGCCTAACTGTCGAGATGAAGCAGGCCGCAAAACTGCTTGAATTTGAGCACGCTGCCGAAATACGCGATAGAATTGAGAAGTTGAGGAAACATTGATCACAATTTAGTAAAAGCATCTTTTAGGCTTATGCCAAAGGCAAAACAAAATTTTACAACGGCGTTTATCCCTAAATGCTCGGGGAAAACGCCGTTTTCTATTAGATTCAGACTGTGTTGACCTATGCCCATTATTTGCGCCATTTCCTTTTTGCTTAAATTCTCTTTTCGCCGTATATGTTTCACGTTGTAGCAAAAGTTAAGTAATTCGCTTTGTTTTTTCATAATAAACCTCCTTTGGATAACATTATGATAACACTTTGTTTGTATAATTTCAAGTGGCTTTGTAATAAAATGTTATCAAAATGATAACGAGGTGTTTTTATGTCTACGAATAAAATTCAAACAGGAATACGATTTACTCCCGAAATGTTATACAAAATCACTCATATTGCCAAGAACAATTTGCGTTCACTCAATGCACAGTTGGAATTTTTGGCAAAGCAGTGCATAGATGAATATGAAAAAGAAAACGGAAGCATTGATGTTCCGGAGGATGTCTGCTGATTGGAGTTTATATGAATATTACCGAAATAACCGAGTTTTCTGACCCTCAGTTGGATGTGTTTGCCCGACTGACCGAGGCTCAACTTTTGAACCACCACATGCTAAAAGAGGGTATGTTTATAGCCGAAAGCCCCAAGGTCATAATGCGCGCATTGGACGGCGGTTATGAGCCTATATCCTTTCTTGCCGAAAAGGGCAACCTTTCGGGCGAAACCATGGAGGTTATTGAGCGTTGTGGGGATATTCCCGTCTACACCGCCGATTTTGATGTGTTGACCAACCTCACGGGGTATATGCTGACCCGTGGTATGCTCTGTGCCATGAAACGCCGACCGTTGCCCGACCCAAAAGAACTTTTGCAAAAGCACGACCGTGTTGTGGTGCTTGAGGATGTCATGAACCCCACAAATTTGGGCGCTATCTTCCGTTCGGCAGCGGCATTGGGGATGGAGGCTGTGTTGCTGACCCCCGGATGCAGTAATCCGCTTTATAGAAGGTCGGCACGCGTTAGCATGGGCACTGTTTTTCAGGTGCCGTGGACTTACCTTGGTCAAAATTGGGTTGAGGACTTGAAGCAGGCAGGCTTTAAAACCTGTGCTATGGCTTTGAGCGATAACTCGATTTCGATAGATGACCCAATCCTCGAAAAAGAGCCTAAATTAGCAATCGTTTTGGGCACCGAGGGTGACGGACTCAAAGAAAACACCGTCACAGCCTGCGATTACACAGTGAAGATTCCCATGGCACACGGTGTTGATTCACTGAACGTTGCCGCCGCAGGCGCCGTCGCCTTCTGGCAGTTGAGAAAAAAATAAGTATCTTCAACTTAAAACACGCGGAGTAACAATTGACTCCGCGTGTTTATTTTTTGTAATCTATTTACTTTTTAACAAAACATTTTATTTAAGTGTAACTGTGTAATCACCGTAATTCTTTTGATAAATAATTTGTATGGTATATTGTTTGCCGGCGGTGAGATTGTTCATTTTGATCGTATTTCCGTTAACACAATATGAATCCTCTCCTACAGACTCTTCAAGATAGTTCAAAATATACACTTCCAAAACGATACCTTTGGCAAGATTTGAAACCTCTATTGAATGAGTCTTTCCAGTAGCAGTAAAAGTGTATAAATTATTTTGCTTATAAAACTCAATACTGTCATTTACTATTCCCGTAACAACTATGTCAACCACGGGCTTCTGTTTCCAAATGTTCAGCGTATAACTGCTAAACTCCTTATTTTGATAAACTCTTACGGTATAGGTTTCGCCTTTTTTTAAATCAACAACTATACTATTTACGCCATTTTGCACATAATCACTTTTCTTTATTTCTTCTTCAAGTCGGTCATATATGCCCAAACTTACATATCTTCCGCTTTTCATTTCGGAAATTTCAAAAGTATAGCGACCATCAAGTTCAGGAACAAAGGTGTAAACATTGATCTGCTTTTTAAAATTGATACTGTCATTTACTGCCGAATAAGCAGAAATATTCGCAGTAGCAGTCTGCTCATGAATGTTTAAAATATAGCTTCCAAATTCTTTTTGTTGATATATTTTACAGGTGTATGTTTCTCCCCCTTCTAAATCAATGTAAATAAAGTCTCCATTTGCGATATAATCATGGTCCTCTACTTCTTTGCCAAGTCGGTCAAATATACTCACACCCAAATACACTCCGCTTTTCATTTCGGAAATTTCAAAGGTGTAACGACCATCGCGGGCCGGCTTGTACGTATATGTATTTACCTGTTTTTCCTGTGTAACACTATCATTAAATGTTTTTACGGTTGCCGAAGGCAAATCCTTGACTTTTTTAGAAAGTTTGGGAATATTATATACAGGGGGCTTGTTGTCATTCGCATTGCTTCCGGTCGACGATGATGTGGTTGAAGAAGTGTTTTCATTCTTGCTGCTCGACGAAGAGTTTTGAGAATTATTGACCGATGGAGTATCCTTTGAACTTTCTGTTGACGCAGAATGTTTTGAACTGTTGACCGACGGAGTGTCATTTGAACTTTCCGTTGACGCAGAATGCTTTGAACTGTTGATCGACGGAGTGTCATTTGAGCTATCTGTTGATGTAGCAGGCTCGGAACTGCTTACTGACTGAAAATCCTCCGAAGTGTCGTTCGATGAAGATTTTTCGGAACTGCTTATTGATTCAGAATCCTTGAAACCTTCTTTTTTTGCAGTATGTTCGGCTTCGCCACAAGCAGTAAAACCTAAAACCATAATCGTAACCATGAATAGTGCTATAATTTTTTTCATAAAAATGCCTCCCAATGCAGAAAATGAATTTATTTTTTGCTTTTTAGTCTCGCATTCAAGTTCCTATTTTCCGTTTATCATTTTCGCGGATGACAGGAACTATTCTTCCTATAAATATACACTATCACGTCTTATTTGTCAAGGGCTATAGGAAGTATAATTCCTATATAAAGACGATTTGGAGGAAGAATGATGCTTGTTTTTGATTTGCGTGAAATCGGTACAAATCTTTATCAAATAAGAAAAAGAAAAGGATTAACACAAGCTGAAGTTGCAGAAAAAGCCGAGCTCTCTGACCGCACCTATGCTGACATTGAACGCGGTGGTGTGAATATGCGACTCGAAACACTAATGAAAATTTGCAGCGCTCTAAAAATCACGCCCAATGATATTCTGACAGTAGCAGATAATGAGGATATCACAGAGCAGGATGTTTTTGAAGCCATTCAAACTTGTTCCACAAACGAAAAAGAAACCGCTTTAAAACTTTTAAATATTTATATCAACTCTTTAAAATAAAAAGACACCTATGTCTCCGGTAGATGGAAACATAGGTGTTTTCTTATAGAGTTATTAAAATCAACCGATGAACTTATCGTGAACTGCCTGCATACCCTTCTGGCAATCCTCAACATCGATAATAACCGAGATCTTGATCTCGCTGGTGGCGATCATGTGAATGTTGATGCCAACATCGGCCAAAGCCTCAAACATGGTGGAAGCAACGCCGGGGTGGGTCTCCATACCTGCACCGACAATGGAAAGCTTACCGGTGTTCTCGTTGATAACAACATCCTCGTAGTCAACCTTTTCCTTAATGATATTGAGTGCTTCTTCAACATCAGCCTGCTGAGCCTTGGGTGCGGTGAAGGTGATATCCTTTGTGCCGTCACGTCCAACCGACTGCAAGATAATATCAATATTTACATTCTTGCGGCTGAGCTGATTGAATACCTTGAAGGCGATACCGGGGGTGTCCTTCAAACCGATTATAGATACGAGCATTATGTCTTTATCACATGCTACTCCCTTAACAAGCATTTTTTCCATATTAACTGCCTCCTTAACAATTGTACCGGGTTTGTTTTCAAGGCTTGAGAGAACCTCAAGCTCTACTGCATACTTTTTAGCCATTTCAACCGAACGGTTGTTGAGAACCTGTGCGCCCAAGGTTGCCAATTCAAGCATCTCGTCATAGGTAATCTCGTTCATTTTCTTGGCGCCCTGAACCTTTCTGGGGTCTGCGGTGTAAACACCGTCAACATCGGTGTAGATCTGACAAAGGTCAGCGTGCATTGAAGATGCGATAGCAACAGCACTTGTGTCCGAACCGCCACGGCCAAGAGTTGTGATGTCGTCATATTTGTTCAATCCCTGGAAGCCTGCAACAACAACGATGTTGCGCTTGTCAAGCTCGGCACGGATACGCTCGGCATTGACATTTTTGATTCTTGCCAACGAATGCTTGGAGTCGGTTGCAAATCCTGCCTGCCAACCAAGCAATGAAACTGCGGGATAACCCAGCTTTTCAATAGCCATTGCCAACAAAGCAATTGAAATCTGTTCACCGGAAGCCAACAACATATCCATCTCACGCTTTGAAGGATTGTTGGGGTTTATCTCCTTCGCCTTGGCAATGAGGTCATCGGTCGTATCACCCTGTGCCGATACAACGACAACAACATCGTTACCTTTCTTGTAATCCTCGGTGACTATTCGTGCAACGTTGAAAACCTTTTCAGCATTGGCAACCGAAGAGCCTCCGAATTTCTTAACTATCAGAGCCATAATATCACCCTATCCTTTCGAATCTGATATATAAAAGTAATTTTTAACTTAATCCAACAAACGGAGTGTGCCAAGCACCGTTCCGTTGAGTTTGTTTAACTGAGCCACAAGTGTTTTTTCGGATGCAAACGGTGTGATGAACGCCAATTCATCCTGAGGCTCGCCGTTTCGACCAAGCAACTGAATCTCTCCAAACAGTTCCTCTGCCTTAGACTTCAGGCAATCGCGGCACTTATCAGCCTTGACGCGGACATAAAGTCTGACAGTATCATCGGTATGGTCGGTAACATATTCATCCTCTGCCGAAGCCCACGAAAGATACTTTCTGGAACTTAAATGCTTGACAGCATCAATAATATCGGCAACAACGGCACTTGCGGTGGGCAGCTTACCTGCGCCTCGACCGTAGAACACAACATCACCGATAGCGTCGCCTCTAACCTTGACAGCGTTGAAAACATCGTCAACATGTGCCAACTGATTTTTCTTGGAAACAAAAGCGGGATAAACCGTTACCGAGCACTTGCCTTCCTCGTTCAAACGGGCACGACCGATAAGCTTGATAACGCTGTTTGCAAAATCAGCATAGGCAACATCGGCCGAGGTTATCTTGGTAATACCCTCGGTGTAAACATCCTTGGGGTAAACATGCTTACCGAAGCTCAAAGCGGCAAGAATACAAATCTTGCGGCAGGCATCGTGACCTTCAACATCGGCGGTGGGGTCCTTTTCGGCGTAACCCAAACGCTGTGCTTCGGCCAAAGCCTCGTCAAACGAAACCCCTTCATTTATCATTTTAGTCATAATGAAGTTAGTTGTTCCGTTCAAAATGCCCTGAACCTCAAAAAGATCGTTCGCGGCAAGACACTGTGCAATGGGACGGAGTACCGGAATACCACCGCCAACACTTGCCTCAAACAGATAGTTGACATTCATCTCCTCGGCAATATGCAGAAGCTCGTCACCCTTTTCGGCAACCAACTCCTTATTCGAGGTTACAACGCTTTTGCCTGATTCAAGCAAAGCCTTGGTAAACTCATAGGCAGGGTGCAATCCACCCATTACCTCGGCAACAACCTTAATTTCCTCATCATTGAGAATATCGTTAAAATCTTTAGTGAATTTATCGCTGTAATCAAGATTTGGGAAATCTCTCAAATCGAGAATGCGTTTGATGTTTATGGGGTTTTTGGCTTTTTGTGCTATGTGCTCTGCATTTTTGATAAGTACCTCTGCAACACCCGAGCCGACAACGCCATGACCCATAATTGCTATATCAATCATTTTTCTTTCCGCCTTTCATTCAAAATCTCGGTTCAACCGTGAATCTGCTTGACCGAGATAACTCCGTCGATAGCCGCAAGGTCTAAAAGCATCTTATCGGCATCAAATTCATCTATTCTGAACGATACCGAAAATGAAGCAATGCCGTTGACCGGCAACCCCTGATTGACCGTAAGCAGATTTGCCTTGCAATTATAAAGCTGTTGTAAAAACTGTGACAGTACGCCTGCTTTATCCCTCAAGGCCGCCTGCAAGGAAACCGTTTTACCTGTTTGACTGGTATATTCAAATACGCAATCCTTATATTTATAGTAAGCACTTCTTGAGATGCCGCACATTCGCGATGCCTCGCTTGCGGTCTTGGCCTGCCCTGAAGCAATTAGCTTTTTGGCCTCAACAACCTTTTGAAAAACATCGGGCAAAGCAGAAGCGTTTACCAGCAACATACCCTGACTCAAAAATATCCACCCGCCGTAAACACTGTATTTGATTAAGCTACACTATAACACATTAACTCGATAAAATCAAGTATTATTTTTCATAATATTTAACTTTTTGACAATAACATCAATACAAAGCTTTTTTGTTAATGATTTTTGTGAAGGGTGGCGATTTTTTGACAGCAGAGCAGCAAAAAAACTTTATTATAAAGGTGACATTTTATGCCGTATCAGCTGTATTGGGCTTTCTCGCTTTAAAGCTCGTGACAGGACCTTTGCTTCCCTTTACCCTTGCCATTGCGTTAACCGTTATGCTGCAGGGTGTTATAAATCGGTTAGTTGCAAAATTCAAAATCAAACGCAAACCGTTATCGGTCGCTTTGGTGGTTGTTTTGTTTTCGGCAGTTTTGGGTGTTTCACTGTTGCTTATCCGTGCGCTCTACCGCCAACTTGCCGAATTTGTAACCCAATTGCCCGAATACACCGAAATTATAACTCGAGGTTTTGAACGTTTTTCAAAAACTTTAACCAACTTTTTTGGCGAGCTCCCTTTGTCCGACAGTGCTTTGAGTGATATTCCCTCTGCCGCCATGACGACCTTTGCCGAGAAACTAACCGAATTACTGACATCTGCTGCGGCAAGGTTTGCATCAGGTATACCCGCATTTTTATTGGCGTTGGTAGTCACGGTTATCGCCTGCATCTATTTTGCCAAAGACTATGTTGAAATAAAAGGCTTTGTATTTGACCGATTATCAAATAAAGCAGTCAAAAAACTACAATATATAAAAGCGACGGTTTTAGAAAAGTTGGTCAAGCTTTTCAAGGGCTACCTTATTATTATAACTATAACTTTTGCCGAGTTATTTTTGGGGTTGACACTGATTGGATATAATTATGCGCTGATACTCGCCGCCCTTATTGCCTTGGTTGATATACTGCCGGTGCTCGGTTCGGGAACTGTGCTTGTTCCTTGGGCGGTGGTGTCTGCATTAAGCGGTCACACCAAAAGCGCCGTGGGATTAGCCGTTCTTTATGCAGTGATAACAACGGTGCGTAACATTGCCGAGCCCAAAATAATCGGTGATAAAATCGGCGTGCACCCTGTTTTGATGCTGGCTGCGGTGTTTGTCGGTGCCAAAATTTCAGGGTTAGGCGGTGTTTTGATAGCACCGTTAACACTTGTTGTTTTAAAATCGGTATGGTCG
>JAZUAC010000017.1:0-27530 GCA_045637775.1 Acutalibacteraceae bacterium
TGTGGGCATTGCACCTGCATACTTTTCAAGCAACAAGGCCAAGGTTCTCTCGTAGCAGCCCAAAGAGGTTCTGTGGATGATGTAGGGAGTCTTTTTCTCGCCGTCAACATCAACATATTCCATACCAAACTTCTTGGCAAGAAGCATATCGATCTGAATTGTGATAAGGGTATCTTCCTTGCCGTGAACATTCTTTATCTGAATGTCAAGCTTGGGTCCGTAGAATGCGGCCTCGTCGATACCGATAGAGTATTTAAGACCGAGGTTATCAAGAATCTTGCCCATAAGGTCCTGAGCCTCGTTCCACTGCTCGGCAGTGCCCTCGTACTTGTCCTTTCTTTCGGGATCCCACTGCGAGAAGCGGTAGGAAACATCCTCATCAAGACCAACGGCCTTGAGCATATAGTTGGCAAGTTCAAGACAGCCTCTGAACTCGTCCTCCAACTGCTCGGGACGAAGGATAAGGTGACCCTCGGAAATGGTGAACTGACGGACACGGATAAGACCGTGCATCTCACCCGAATCCTCGTTACGGAAAAGGGTTGAGGTTTCGCCCAAACGCATGGGCAGGTCACGGTAAGAACGCATCTTGTTAAGGAAAACCTGATACTGGAACGGGCAGGTCATGGGGCGAAGTGCAAAGCACTCTTTTTCCTCATCGTTGGGGTCGCCCAAAACGAACATACCGTCCAAATAGTGATCCCAGTGACCCGAAATTCTGTAAAGGTCACGCTTTGCCATAAGCGGAGTTTTGGTAAGGAGATAGCCTCTCTTTTGCTCCTCATCCTCAACAAAACGCTGCAAAAGCTGAATGGTTCTTGCACCCTTGGGGAGCATGATGGGAAGACCCTGACCGATAGATTCAACGGTGGTGAAATACTCAAGCTCACGGCCGATCTTGTTATGGTCACGCATCTTGGCTTCCTCAACAGCCTTCAAATACTCATCGAGCTCGGGCTGTGTGGGGAATGCGGTACCGTAAATACGGGTAAGCATCTTGTTGTTGGAATCGTTCTTCCAATATGCACCTGAAATAGAGGTAAGTTTGAATGCTTTGAGTGCCTTGGTATAGGTAATGTGAGGTCCGCGGCACATATCAACATACTCACCCTGACGGAAGAAGCTGATAGGCTCATCGTCGGCCAAATCGGCAATATGCTCAACCTTGTAAACCTCGCCCTGGTCTTCCATCAACTTGATAGCCTCGTCACGGGGAAGGATTTCGGGCTTGATGGGGAGATTTTCTTTGGTGATCTTCTTCATTTCGGCCTCGATAGCCTCAAGGTCAGAGTCGACCAATTTTACATCGCCGAGGTCAACATCATAGTAGAAACCTTTTTCGGTTGCGGGGCCATAGGCAAACTTGGCGTGGGGGTACAAGCGCTTTACCGCCTCTGCCATAATGTGTGCTGCCGAGTGGCGAAGAACCTCAAGCTCTTCTGCCTCGGGACACTGGTCAACAGTTCCGTTGTTGTAAATAACCTTCATGATTTTAAACTCCTTTTTGTAGTTATTTGTTATTTTAGGGTGTAGGGGCGATTCACGAATCGCCCACGGACCGCCAAGGATGTCGGTCCCTACATTGATTCGGTTAGCTTGTTGTAGGGAAGGCATTTATGCCTTCCGAAAGGTTTAAACAAATGATTTATACGGAATGGATAAATCCATTCCCTACAATAAAAATAAAAAACGCCCTTTGATGCGCTTTCGCACACCAAGGGCGCTGAAAATACAGCTCGGTTCCACCTTGATTTTTACTCTAAAACCCAATAACGCAGGTTAAACGTCAGCCTTTTTTACCGACTGCACTCAGGGGTGGTCTTCACGTTTTATCACTTTATGCGGTTTTCAGCACAAACGACCGCACTCTCTTGAAAGCCTTAAAACGCTACTCTTCCCATCAACGCTTTGTACATTATATAATACAACTCGAATCCAAAAATGTCAAGATGCAAAAATCGATTTTTACATCGCTTCTGATTACGAAAATTTTTCGTTGGGGTTTGAGTTGACAAAACTTTTTGATCGATTTATAATTGTCGTAGCAATAATAATGAGACACTTGAACGAGGAGGATTTCTTGTGAAAAAACTTTTACATTTAACCCTTGCACTGATGATGCTGCTAAGTCTTATGTGCGGTTGCGGCAATAGTTCGGACGAGGCTCACAAAACTGTTGTATCGAGCGAAATTCAGTCGACGAGCGACATTTCATCGGTGACCGAAACGGTTTCATCCGAAACATCCAACACCTCGTCAAAAAACACCGCCAGCCGTTTGACCGACGACCAGATAGCCATGACCCAGCATCTCGGCAAGTGGGCAGATAAAATTTCCGAAATCAATGCCGCTAAAAACGGCAAATTCACCTTCCTGATTCAGACCGACGTTCACCATCATGACCTTTCTGCCGCTTATTTGGGTAAAAATGTTGCCGCTATGTCAAATTTTGTCGAATTGGATTTTGCCGCAAACCTTGGTGACCTTACCCGCGGATATTCGCAGGATGAAATTGACAATCCCGAAAATATGCGTGCTTGTATGGACGACATTGTCAGCCGCACCACCACCCGTGCAAAATGCCCCATTTTTATGACGGTCGGCAACCACGACACCAACAAAATGTGGTGCGAAAAATGGGCTGACCACACCGCACAGTTTACCCCCGAGGAGCAGTATCAACGCGTTTATGCACCTTTGAAGGAATACAACGGCGATAAAATGGTTACCGATGATGACGGTTCTTACTATTATATGGATTATCCCGATGATAAAATCCGTGTTGTTATGCTCAACACCGCCAACGGTACATACGACGGCACAAAATATTCCAGCCTGTTTATGATAAGCGACAAGCAGGTTGAGTGGTTCAAAACCCAAGCACTTAACACCGAATATTCGGTGCTTGTTATGATGCATACTGCGCTGTATCACAACTTTCCCGAAAACGGAAATGCTGTTAAAAACAGTGACCTGATTCTTGAAGCGGTTGAGGAGTTTATTTCGGGTGGCGGTCAATTCATCGCATATATGACCGGTCACTCCCACGGTCAGTTTGAAATGCTCGATGAAAACGGCAGATTGCATATTTCCTTTAAAAACGGTGGTAAAAACGGCGAGGTTGTTATGATTGATACTTCCTCCAAAACCATTTCCACCATCGGTCTCGGCGATCCCCAAAACCGTGAGTACACATATAATTGATCAAATTTTAAATTTTCGCACCCTCATCACGAGGGTGCGTCTTTTTGTTGACAAACCTAAAAACTTGTGGTATCTTTTGCTGGTGAAAGATTTGATTCTGTTTTAAAGAGAGGTTTTGACATAATGAAAAAAGCCTTCAGCGTTATATTATCTTTAGCTCTTGTTTTGACAATGAGTGTCGGTGTTGTAACCTTCAGCGCAAACGTCGAAACGGTTGACCATTATACTTATAGTGTCCAAAACGACAAGGCGACCATAAACTATGTAGATAAATCGATAAGCGGTGATGTTGTTATTCCCGCAACTCTTGGCGGATACCCCGTTGAAAGCATCTGGCACGGTGCTTTTGAGAGTTGTACCAAAATGACCTCGGTCACAATCCCTGACGGTGTGACATTTATCGGAAGCGGTTCGTTCACCAACTGCGCCGCACTGACATCGGTTAATTTCCCCGAAACGTTGAAAACGATCGAGAACGGTGCGTTTGCAATGTGTCCTTCGCTGAAATCCGTTTCCTTGCCAAACAGCTTGGAAAAGCTGGGTGACAGTGCATTTAACAGTTGTGCCTCGCTGACCGAAGTGACTTTAGGCAACGGATTGACCTCCATTGGCAACCTTGCCTTTGCACAGTGTACAAAGCTTTCTTCAATCAATATTCCTGATAGTGTAAAAACGCTAGGAAGCTGTGCTTTTATGAATTGTGAAAGCCTTGCAAAGATTGAGATAGGTAAGGGTGTTACGAGTATTGGTGGCGGTACATTTTCGGGTGCGATAAAACTTCAATCGGTAGTATTCTCCGACAGTGTTAAAACCATTCTTCCGGAGGCATTTTATAACTGTACCCTTCTTACCGAAATCACGGTCGGCAAGGGATTAGAGATGGTCATGTCGGGTGCTTTCCCCAACTGTTTTGCACTGCGTGACGTTTATTATACTGGCAGTGAGTCGGAATGGAATGCGATCAATATTCAACCGGGTAACGATGGCTTTACCAATGCTACCAAGCACTTTAACCACTCAACCCAAGTTGTAACAATGAAGGGCGACTTCAACGGTGACGATGCATTGACCGCCGCCGATGCAGTGCTTTTGATGAACAATGTTTTGTTTGGCGATTTGCAGTATCCTGTAATCGGCAAATGCGACCTTAACGGCGACAAAAATATCGACTCCGACGATGCAGTTTACCTTTTGTACCACATCCTTTTCGGTGAGGAATATCCTTTAGCATAATTTGTGAAAACACCTATTAGCAGCACACATAAAAGAAACATTCAGTACACAAGTCGTAGGGGCGACCTGTGGTCGCCCGCGGGCGAACGCAGTTCGCCCCTACGGTTTTGATTTTCTTGGGCGATTGTGATTTTGATTGACTATATAATAGTTTTACATTATAATGATAAGATAGGATCGGAATGTAAACCTATTTTGTGAGGTGTAAATATTGAGTATTGAGATAATTGAAGAAACTGAAAATGCCAAAGCAACAAAGCCTGCAAGCAACTTTTTGCCACCAACGGTTTTTGAGGTAAGACGAATCGGCAGAAGTGTTTTTGGCATTATTATCAATATAGCTTTGCTTTTTATTTCGGCGGCGCTTTGTGTTTGCGGTCTTTCGATAGGTGCGCCTGTGTTCTTGTTGGTATGTGCTTTGCTTACTGTTGAGATAATCGGCTTTGTAAAATCTAAAGGTGCAATTGGTGGCTATGGCTTGACTTTGCGAAGAAATACCTACATTATTGCCGCAGTTTTGCTTTTTGGGCTCGCTGTTTTCAGCGAATCCTATGAGCCTTACTATTGGTATTGTGCTGCACTCGAACCGCTTTTCGAATTTTCCAAAGAACTGCCAAAACCATTTTGCGACATTTTTGGCATTGGGTTTATGGGTGAATTTTTTGTTTGCACCGCGTTGGGTGTCACGCTCCTTGCGATTGGTTTGAGCTATGGCTCTTTAAACCGTTCAAAGCACAAGAATACTCCGCTTTCAAAAGCTGCGTTCTGTTCATTTGCACTCAGCCTTTTGGCAACGGCAGTGCTTGTTTGTGACGGTCTTGAGCGTCTTAACATTTTGCCCTCCGGCTACAAATACGAGGGTTGGACCCAAAGCCTTGTAATTGCCAAGTATTGCGATGCTGGAATATGCTTTGGGTTTGGTGTTGTTGCCCTTTTGTCGGCAATATGGATGCTTGTTATTTTCATCAGAATGAGGAAGGTTAAAAATGCTGTTTTCAAAACCTAAATATGACTATATAATCGTGGGATTGGGCAATCCTGGTGACAAGTACTCCGAAACCCGTCACAATGCAGGATTTCGTTGCATTGACATTCTTATAAAAGAGCTTAACGCAGGCCCCGAGAAGAATAAATTTCAATCGCTTATTTACGATGGCGAGATTAAGGGTCACAAGGTGCTTTTCCAAAAGCCTTTGACCTTTATGAACAATTCAGGTGCCGCCGTCTGCGAGGTTGCAAGGTTTTTCAAGATACCGTTTGACAAGGTTATCGTGGTGTCTGACGATGTTACGATGGACGCAGGTCGATTGCGTATAAGAAAATCGGGAAGCCACGGAGGTCACAACGGACTTCGCGACATAATTGAGCTTTCGGGCACCGATAATATCCCAAGGGTCAAGATTGGAATGGGACAAAAGCCTCATCCCGAATATGACCTTGCCGATTGGGTTCTTGGCAAACCCAATAAAGAGGATAAAGAAAAAATTGACGATGCCGAAAAACGAGCCGCCGAAGCCATAAAGCTTATGGTGACAAATGACATTGGCATGGCAATGAATAAATTTAACAGGTAGTTTTATGCAGTTAAAGTACAACATTTTTTCGGAGTGCCTGAAAAAAACACCAATGTTCTCCGAGCTGTCGAAGGCCGTGAACAATCGGCTGTACCCGATAGCATTGACGGGTGTTTCGCACATTCACCGATGTGTTTTGTCGGCGGTTGTTTCGAAGCTTTGCGATAAAAAAGCCTTGGTGATTACTGCGGGCGACTCGGAAAATGAGCGTGTTTTTGAGGATTTGACGGCTTTGGGACTGAATGTTGCCGTTTTTCCCTCTCGCGAATACTGTTTTCGCAGTAATGTTTCACGCTCGCATGACTATGAACACAAAAGAATAGGTACCCTCTCTAAAATTTTAGAGGGGGATTTTGACGTTGTGCTGGCATCGAGTGAGGCGGCCGTGAGTGCCACCATTCCACCCGAGGTTTTGCGTGAGCGATGCTTCACCCTGTCTTGCGGTGACGAGTGCTCGATGTTGGTGCTTGTTGAACAGCTTGTTGCGGGCGGTTATGTTAAATCGGCACAGGTTGACGGTGCAGGTCAATTTTCGGTACGAGGCAGTATTATCGACATTTTCTCACCCAACCTGCCCAATCCCTGCCGAATCGACTTTTTTGGCGATGAAATTGACAGTATCGCCATGTTTGATGTTGACACCCAACGCCGAACCGATACTTTAAATGAGATAAAAATAACCCCCGTAACCGAAAATTCACCCAACGACCCAGATGAATTGGCGTTGCGGTTGGAGAAGGTGTGTGAGTCCAAAAAGACCTCGCCCGAACAGAAAAAACGCATAAAAGAAGATATTGACCGTATGTTGGCGGGTGCATCGGTGGGTTACGATGCCTATCTTCGTTATATTTTTGACCGAAATGTGACACTTCTCGACTATTTTCGCGAAATTGACACCCCCGTTGTCACCTATGTTTATGACACAAACGCCTGCCTTGAACGGGTTGACGGTTGTTTAAAGCTTCATTCCGAGGAGATAAAGGCCCTTTTGTTGGAGGGTCAGCTTCCGCCCGATTTCAGGTCGGTTTATCTTGACCGTGCCGAGCTTGCCGAACGCTTGAAAGCCGTTAACACGGTTTATTGCGACAGTTTCCCCAAAACCTCATACGACATACCGCCCAAGGCGATAGTCAACATGAATTTCAAGCAAAACACAGGATTTGTTGGCTCGGTTTCGGCACTTTGCGACGATATAAAGGCTGCAGGCAACAAGCTGACGGTGGTGCTTGCAGGCAGTGAGCGTGCCGCAAGCAATCTGTGTGAGGAGATTTGCGAAGCGGGACTTTCTGCCAGCTTTTGTGCCGAGCCTTCCCGAATCGGTGAAAAGGGTGTTTTTGTCACGGTTGGTGTGCTTTCAAGCGGTTTTGAACTGCCCGAAAGTGCGCTTTCGGTGGTGGTTCACGGCAAGGCCGCCGTGCCCAAACGCAAACGCCGTTTCACAAAGGGCAGTGCCGTTGGTTCTTTGGAAGAACTGCAACGCGGTGACTATGTTGTTCACGCCACCCACGGTATTGGTATTTTTGAGGGTGTTCAGCAGTTGACCACCCGCGGAATGACCCGTGATTACATTAAAATAAGCTATCAAGGTAAGGATGCTTTGTATGTTCCCGTGACCAGCCTTGACATGGTTTCAAAATACATTGGCTCTTCCGACGATGTTAAGGTGAAATTGAACAAATTGGGTTCGGCCGATTGGAACAAAACGAGAAGCCGTGTGAAATCGGCGGTTAAGGACATGGCAAAGCAGTTGACCGCCCTTTATGCCAAGCGCATGCAACAAAAGGGCTTTGCCTTTAGTGTCGACGGTGACCTGCAATCCGACTTTGAACGCCGCTTTGAGTTTGACGAAACCGACGACCAGCTTCGTTGTATTTCGGAGATAAAGCGCGACATGGAACGCGGTGTGCCTATGGATAGGTTGCTTTGCGGTGATGTTGGCTTTGGCAAGACCGAGGTAGCACTCCGTGCCGCCTTTAAATGTATTGCCGACGGCAAGCAGTGTGCCATTTTGGTGCCCACCACCATTCTTTGTTGGCAACATTATAATACTGCATTACAGCGTTTTTCCAACATGGCGGTTGAGGTTGAGATGCTGTCGCGTTTTCGCACACCCAAACAGCAGGAAAAAATCAAGAAAAACCTGCTCGCCGGTAATATTGACCTTATTGTAGGTACCCATGCACTCATTTCCAAAGATGTGAAGTTCAAGGATTTGGGACTTATAATAATCGATGAGGAGCAACGCTTTGGCGTGGCTCAAAAGGAAAAATTAAAAGAGCTTTATCCCGAGGTGGATGCCCTGACACTTTCGGCAACACCGATCCCCCGAACACTCAACATGGCTTTGTCGGGTCTTCGTGATATGTCGAGTATTGAGGAAGCACCCATGAACCGACATCCCGTTCAGACCTATGTTATGGAGCAGGATAAAGCAATTGTAAACGAGGCAATTTCACGCGAGCTTCGTCGTTCGGGTCAGGTTTATTACCTGCACAACCGTACCGATGACATTGACTCTTGTGCCTTGAAGCTGCAAAAGGACCACCCCGAGGCACGAATCGGTGTGGCTCACGGCAAAATGGATGAAGGCACCTTGTCCAAGGTGTGGAAACAGTTGCTTGAGCATGAGATCGACATTCTTGTTTGCACCACCATTATCGAAACTGGTGTTGATGTTCCCAATGCCAACACGCTTGTTATCGAAAACGCCGACCGAATGGGCTTGGCGCAGTTGCACCAGATAAGAGGACGCGTGGGTCGAAGCCACCGCACCGCTTTTGCCTATCTTTTGTTTACACCCGGCAAGGCTTTGTCGGATATTTCCCAAAAAAGGCTTGATGCCATCCGCAAGTTCACCGAGTTTGGCTCGGGTTTCCGCATTGCCATGCGTGACCTTGAAATAAGAGGTGCGGGTAGTGTTTTGGGTGGTGAACAGCACGGTCACATGGAGGCCGTTGGTTATGATATGTACTTGAAGCTTTTGTCCGAAGCCATGGCAGAGGAAAAAGGTGAAGAGCCCGAAAAGGAGCTCGAATGTGTGGTCGATGTCAAGATGAGTGCCCACATTCCCGAAAGGTATATTTCCTCGTTGCCTCAACGCCTTTCGGCATACCGCAGAATTGCCGCAATTCGTACCGAGGAAGATGTTCTGGATGTTACCGATGAACTGCTTGACCGTTATGGCGACCTACCCAATGCCGTCAGCGACCTTATACAGGTCTCATTCCTTAAAAACAAAGCGGCGGCAATGGGTATCAGTGAAATAAGCGAGCAAAACGGCAGACTGTTGCTTTATTGCGGTGCTTTGTCGGAAGAAATATCCCGTCTTATCTCAAGCGATATCAAGCGCCGTTGTATGTTCAGTGCAGGGTCAAGACCATATGTTGCGGTAAAACCTTTGCCGTCCCAGCACATTCTCGACACGCTAAAAGAGGCCTTGGGATATATGCAGGATGAATAAATTTTAAAATATTTACAAATATGTCACAAAGAAATACAAAAAACACTAGACTTTTTGCTGTGTTTATTATATACTGTTTTGTGTATCTGATATTTTGAAAGAACTGTGCGGTTAAAATTTGACCGTACGGAAAGAATAGGAGTATGTTTATGAAAAAACTTTCAGGACTTTTGGCAGTTGTACTTGCAGTACTCATGATTGCTACTGCTTTTGTAGGTTGCCACGAAAAGAACGAGGTTGCATTCACCATCGGTGAATCGAAGTTTACCTCGGCAATGTATAGCTGTGTATTGTTCTCCAAGGCAAGCAGTGCAAGAAACGCTGTTGACAAATTCCTTTCGGACAACAAGCAGAGCACCGAAAATGTGAATTATTCCAACTATTCGTTCAACGATAAGGGCGAAGTAAGCACCGACGGCAAGGGCACTCCTTACAACACCTATGTAAGAGATGAGGCCGTCAAGGAACTTAAGAAGTTTGCCGCTTTGGACAAGGTTTTCAAAGAAAAGAACCTCAAGATTGATGCTACAACACTTAATGCGTACATGGTTGATGCCGAGTATATGTGGTATTTAGGCTGTGACTACAATACCTATGCTCAGTATGCTTCTTACGGCTATGATCCCTCGCAGCTCTTCCCGCCTTTTGGCCCTTATTTCGAGGCTAACGGTGTAGCATATTCAACCTATCAGAAGTACTACAAGTACCAGGCAATGTATGAATACTACTTTAACTACACCTACGGTAAAGACGGTGAAAAGGCAGTCTCTGCCGACGATATCAAGACCTTTGCTAACACAAACTATGTCTTGGGTGATATGCTTCAGATAAGCACCAAGAACGATAAGGGCGACGATCTTTCGGCTGACGAGATCAAGAAGCTCGAAGAGCTTGCCGCAAAGTATGTTGAGAGACTTAACAAGGGCGAAACCTTTGATGCTATTTATAAGGAAGAGCAAAAGCGAGTAGAGGACGCAAAGAAGGAAAGCTCTTCTTCGTCGACATCTTCCAACACTTCTTCTACAACCTCTAATTCGTCCAACACATCTTCCACAACCTCTACTTCGTCGAACACTTCTTCTACAACCTCTACCTCTTCTAACGCCTCTTCTGATGCATCGTCTAACGCATCGTCTAATGCATCTTCGACCACATCTTCGACAACTTCTTCAACTACTTCTTCCGGAACCACCTCTTCGGGCACCGAGAACAAGAAGTATTCTCCCGAGGCTTATAAGTACCTTTCCGGTAACGAAGCAGCCGGTTATGATGATAAGTTGTTTGACCGCCTTTCTAAGGGTGAAAAGGATAAGGCTTTCATCGTAAAGACTGCTGACGATAAGGCAAATGATTACGAAGACGGCTACATCAAGATTTTTGTCAAGAGAGATATATTCGACAAGGCTTATGAGGATTATTTCTACAACAGCCTTGAGTCCGGCATCAGATTCCAGATGAAGGAAGATGAATACAACGGCACTCTTGCAACCGCCGGCAACGCACTCAAGTTGACCGAGGATACACACGCAACCGAGCCTTTCGGTGTGGCTGACATCAAGTTCACTCTTGAGTAATCAATAATTTTAAGGACCTGCCGGCTACTTGTTCGGCAGGTCTTTTGCAAAAAAGGAGAAATTTATGTCGAATTTTAAAGATTTGAACGGTGTTTCGTATTCTTTTATAAAAAGCGACCGTTTTAAAACAACCTTGATTTCGATAGGCTTTTATCTGCCCTTGGCAGATACCGCGTCAGCCAATGCTTTGACTTTGAATCTTATGAAAAGCGGCACTGTGAAGTTGAATGACACCTATTCTCTCAACCGCAAGCTCGCATCGCTTTACGGTGCATCGGTGACCTCGTCTGCCGCAAAATTGGGTGACTGTCAGGAGCTGCGTCTTAATATCACCGTGAACGACGATAAATTTGCGCTTCACGGAGAGCATACCGTTGACGAGGCGGGTGAATTGCTTTGCGATATGATCTTCTCACACTTTTTGGCAGGCTCGGTTTACTCCGATGAGGCTGTCAACCGAGAAAAACGTCTTTTGTGTGAGTCGATAGCGGGAAAACTTAACGATAAGCGCACATATTCCCGCAACCGTTGCGAGGAGATTATGTGCGAGGGTGAGCCCTATGGAATTTCGGGCGAAGGCACCGTTGATGCAGTTAAGGCGCTTACCTCGTCCGATGTTTCCGAGAGCCTTGACCGAATTATCCGCAAGGCATTTATTTCGATTCAGGTAATCGGAGGAACCGAACCCAAAAGCTTTGTTGACACTTTTACCGATTGCATTGGAGAGGCAGGCCGAGACTATAAGGGATTGCCGACCGACACCGTAAAATCGGCAGGCGAAACAAGAACCGTTGAGGAAAAAATGCCCGTCAACCAAGGCAAATTGGTTTTGGGATTGCGAAGTGAAAAGGGCGGGGAAGACCGCGAAACCGTAGCTTCGTGGGTGATGTGCGATGTTTTTGGCGGCGGACCTTATTCCAAGCTTTTCTGCAACGTCCGTGAGAAAATGAGCCTTTGCTACTACTGTTCAGCTCGTTCGGTAAGAAGAAAAGGCTTGATACTTGTTGATTGTGGTGTTGAGGACAAGAATATTGAGGCCGCAAAGACGGCAATCCTTGCCCAATTACAGGATGTTGCCGACGGCAATATCACCGAAAAGGAGATAAATTCCTCCAAGCTTGCTATGTGCGATATGATTCGCTCGGTCGAGTCTGACCAAGGTGCATTGGCAAGATGGTACGCCACACGCGCTTTGGAAAATGAACCCGTCTCACCGGAGGAAATGTGTGAGCTTATTTCCAAGGTTACGGTTGAGGATTGCAAGCAGGCGGCCAATGGCTTTAAGCTTGATACAGTATTTGTTTTGAGACCTGACGGTTCGGTTAAGGAGGCACAGTGATGAGTTTTGAAATTCGCAAAGTTGAAAACACCAAAGCACTCGAAAGCTGTACAGTTGCCGTCCATTCTTCGGGACTCAAGGTCTATATTTCAGAGAAGAAAAATTTAAGTGTGAACTATGCAGTGTTCGGCACACACTATGGCTCGGTGGATACCGAGTTTTCGTTGGGTGATGAACCCATGATTCGTGTGCCCGAGGGTATTGCACACTTTTTGGAGCACAAGCTCTTTGAGGGTGAGGACGGCGACGCTTTTGAGAAGTATGCCGTAACCGGCGCTTCGGCAAATGCTTACACTTCGTTTGACAAAACATGTTATCTGTTCAGCTGTTCGGGAAGGTTTTATGAGAATCTTGATATTCTTTTGAGCTTTGTTTCGTCGCCCTATTTCACGGCCGAAACGGTACAAAAAGAACAGGGTATAATCGGTCAGGAAATCAGAATGTATGAGGATGTTCCCGGTTGGCGTGTGCTTTTCAATCTGCTTCGCGCTATGTACCACAATCATCCCGTTAAGGTCGAGATTGCGGGCACTGTTGAGTCGATTGCCGAGATAACCGACAAAACCCTTTATGATTGCTACCGCACCTTCTACAATCCTTCAAATATGTTTGTCTGCCTTTGCGGTAACTTTGATACCGACAAGGTGTTGGAGATGATTGACGGCAAAATCAAAGCCAAGCCCACTGCCGAAATTCACCGTTCGGAATTTGCCGAACCGGAAACCATAGTCACCGACTATACTGAACAGAAAATGCCGGTTGCCATGCCGCTTTTTGCCGCAGGAATTAAGGATAATGCACTTAAATTAGAACGTACTTTGAAGGACATTATCGCAACCGAGCTGCTTTTGGAAACGGCTTGCGGTAAAATTTCTCCGCTTTACAACCGCCTTTTGGCTGAGGGTCTTATCAACGGAAAGTTCGGTACCGAGTTTTTCTACGGTCACGGTTATGCCGCATTGCTTTTTGAGGGTGAATCGAAAGACCCTGAGGCTGTTCGTGATGCAGTTATCAATGAACTTAAATGTATTTCCGAAAACGGAGTAGATGCGGACCTGTTTGAGGACGCACGCCGCAAGACCTATGGCGCCAAGATTCGCGGATATGATGACACTGAGGAAACGGTGGACGACTTCATAACCGCCGCCATGAATGGTTTTGAGCCTTATGAAACATTGACGGTTTTGGGCGATTTGACTGCAGAAGATATCACCAACCGCGCAAAACAACTTGATTTTGATAATGTTTCTCTCTCCGTCATCAAATAATTTACAAAATAATTTGAGAATTTTCAAAAATACCCCTTTTCTAAAAGGGGTATTTAGTATATAATATAAATAATAACTGTATGTACATACGAAAGGGTGTTTTGTTTGCAAACATTGACTGCTTACTCGGTCAAAATATTTGGCATTAACCTTAATTTTGACTCGGTTGCTTTTACATTGCCGATTGGTGACGGTTGGGATATTTATTGGTACGGTATTTGTATCGCTGCCGCATTTCTTGCCGCTGTCGTTTACGGCTTTACCCATGCTAAAAAATTCGGCATCGATCCCGACCGCTTGACCGATGTTGTTTTGGTAACAACTCCGTTGTCAATTCTTTTGGCGCGTGTTTATTACATCATTTTCTATCCGGGCGGACTTGAGATAAACTCCGTTGGTGAGTTCTTTGGTATTTCCGGCAGTTCGGGAATGTCGGGTCTCGCTATCTACGGCGGTGTTATCGGTGCTGTTACCGTCGGTGCTTTGATGTGTTGGATAAGAAAGGTCAATGTTCTCGATGCTTTCGACCTCACATTTATCTGTTTCCCGTTGGCTCAGGCAATCGGTCGTTGGGGCAACTTCTTTAATCAGGAGGCGTTTGGCTCACTGACTACTGCACCGGGCATGATGAGTGACGGTGTTTTGGGCTACATCCAAATGAACATGGGTGAATTTTTCACAGGACAGCGCCCCGCAGATGTTGCACAGTATGTCTCGGATAACGGCCTTTCGGTACATCCTTGCTTCTTCTATGAGTCTTTGTGGTGTATTTTAGGTTTTGTTCTGTTGCATTTCTTGAGCAAGAAACGCAAGTTCAAGGGTCAGATAGCTCTTACCTACGGTGTTTGGTACGGCTTTGGACGTATGATTATTGAGGGGCTCAGAACCGATAGCCTCTACTTAGGACCCTTGAAGGTTTCGCAGTGGCTTTCGGGCGCATTGGTGTTGGGTTGCGGCATCGTACTTGTTGTTATGCTTATCCGACTCAAGAATGCTAAAGAAGCCCTTACCTACGAAAGCTTGTTTGACGATATAGACGACACAACCGTTAAAACGGTTTATTACGAGGGCGACGAGGAAACTTTAGAGGAATCTGAAGGTGAGACCGCAGAAGACTTTGCGGACGAGACCGAAAAAGATACTGAATCCGAATCGGAAACGCAGACCGAAACAAAAATAGAATCAGTTGAAGTCACAGACCAAGAAAAGACTGCAAAGGATGAGGAATAATGGCTGAAATTATAAGCGGAAAGGTTATCTCGGCAGCGGTTAAAGAACGCATCGCAGCCGAAGTCGAAGAATTAAAATCAAAGGGCATGACACCCGGTCTTGCCGTTATCATTGTAGGCTCAGACCCTGCTTCGCAGGTTTATGTCGGTTCTAAAGAGCGTACCTGTATCGAGCTTGGTATGTACTCCGAGAAGTATGAACTGCCCGAAAACACCACCAACGAGGAATTGTTGGATTTGGTTGAAAAGCTCAATAACGACGATAAGATCCATGGCATTCTTTGTCAGTTGCCTTTGCCCAGACATCTGGACGAAAAGGCAGTTATCGATGCCATCAAACCCTCAAAAGATGTTGACGCTTTCCATGTTCAGAATGTCGGCAAAATCATGTTGGGAGACTATGATTTCCTCCCTTGCACACCCGCAGGTATTATGGAAATGCTGAAATACTCCAACATCGACCCCGCAGGCAAGCACTGCGTGGTTATCGGTCGAAGCAATATTGTTGGCAAGCCCATGGCAATGCTTATGCTTCATGCTAACGCAACCGTTACTATTTGCCACTCGAGAACCGGGAACCTTAAAGAAATCTGCCGTGAGGCCGATATTCTTGTTGCATCGGTCGGCAAGGCTAAATTTGTGACGCCCGATATGGTAAAAGAAGGTGCCGTTGTTATCGATGTTGGTATCAACCGCGATGAAAACGGCAAGCTTTGCGGTGATGTTGATTACGCCGCAGTTGAGCCTAAGTGCTCGGCTATAACACCTGTACCCGGCGGCGTTGGCCCTATGACCATTGCCATGCTTATGCAAAACACCCTTACCTCTGCAAAGAGACACATGAAATAATTACAAGTAATCCCAAAAAGAAAGGAAGTGGCCGATTTGAAAAGAGTTCTCTCCGTATTTGTTGCGGCGTGGCTTTGCTTTGCGTTATTTGTCAGCGCTTCAGCAAAATCGGTCGGTCATGAAATTTCGGGGATTAAATTTAATCTCAGCGAAGATTACGAACTATTGACCGAAAAGGATTTGCTGATTTCGAGTGATGTTGAAGGCCTTGTTTTTGCTGCTATTTCGAGTGACGGCGAGAACCAAATTCAGGCAAGACGTACCTCGACCGATTTTTCCAAAGAGATTGGCACGTTTAAGGGACTTTTGCCTAAAGACCTTGAGCCTGTGGGTCAAAAGCTTTTCCCCGAAGGCTACACCACTGCCGAATTTGAGTCTGATATTTATTTGAAGCGAATTTCAGAGAACGAAGGTCAGTATACCGCGATATATGTCACGGTCAGCGATAACTCGCTTTTCACCTTTACCTATTTCGGTTCTGACCCAACTGTTTTGAGTGAGTTTATGGGCGGTGTAACCCTGCCGGGTTCACAATCGGATTCAAGCTCGGTATCGATAATCGTTATAATTCTTTATATCTGCATTGCTATATTTATCGTGTTACTTGTCGCGCTGGCGTTTTCGTTTGTTAAGGACTACCGCCGCAGAAAAATGGAGCAAAATGAGAACATAGTGAGCAACTACATCAAGATAAAACGCAGAAAATACTGATTTGCGAGGTTTAAAAATGAAAAGCCTTAAGTTTATTTGTTTGATACTTTGTGTTGCATTATTGTGTGCCTTTGCCACCGCTTGCGGTGACGATAATTCGTCCGACAGCAGCAGTGATAAGCCTGCCGACTCGTCAACAGTGTCTGATTCTTCGGCTGAAGACAGCTCCGACTTTATAAGCGTTGACGCATCAATCAACGACACGCAGAGTACAACCTCGACCGATGGCGATTCGTCAAGCGGCAACACAAACAGTCAGTCAGACTCGTCCGATACTGCCAACACTTCAAGTAATCAGGATTCCACTGCAAGCACGCCCTCAACCGACAGTAACGTTTTGACGGTGTATGTTGAACCTAAGCAGGACGGTAATACGGTAACTGTCGAAATCAAAATCAAAAATAACCCCGGTCTTACGGCGTTTAATTTTGAACTTGGGTACAACAAGAAAGCCGTGACACCCAAAAAGGTAACAAAGGGCTTGGTTTCAGTTACCTCTAACCTGCAACAGAATCAAAACCTTTTGGGACTTGTTACCCTTTTGTATGTTGATGCCAACGGTTTTTCGGAGAATGGAACCTTGGTCACCGTCACATTTGATGTGTACGATTCAAGCGAACCGTTTGACTTTCGTTTAAGTGCTACCGAAAACTCCTTCCTCAAGCTCGACGGCAAGACTTATGTTGTTGATTTTGTGGTGAAATAGACTCATCCCTACCGAACAATCGGTGGGGATTTTTTAATCAAACCCATATGTACCCAAATTTATAACATTCGCACCTTTTCTCTTTGCTCGTTTTACAAATGTGTATGCATTTGAAAGTGAATTATTTACATAGCATATCACATGGTTGCAATTATCCGCCATATATCGGTTGCGTTTTATAATAGCGTATCTTAAAGGTGTGTTTTCTAAAACACTCGGAAAAATCGTTTTGTTGAAATCATAGTAGCTGTTTTGTCCGTTGTTCAAATATGCCAATACAACTTTAATTTCGATGGGATATTTATTTTCTAACTTGCAAAGAGTGCCATATGCCACCTATCAAAATTCCCGTGAGTGCCAATATAAAACGTATACACATTTTCGCGCGTCACTAAGTGTTCTATAGCCGTATATAAATTATTAACAATGTTTTCAGTACAATCGCGGTGTCCAAACAACGCACAACTTCTCAAAATGATCACCTCAAATATATTAAGGGATATCCCTTAAAAGTCAATAAGGGATATTCCCTTGAGGCATAATTACCTCAAGAGGTGATTGCTTTGTATAAAAGAGTCAGAGATTTGAGAGAAGACCGCGACATCACGCAAAAGCAAATGGCAGAGTTTTTGCAGATTCATCAGACAACATACTCCGATTATGAGCTGGGAAATCTGAATATCCCTGTGGAGATACTTATAAAGCTTGCTCGCTTTTATGAAACAAGTATTGATTATATTGTCGGCATCACCGACGAAATAAAACCGTATAGATAATTTTAAAAGGCAAACCTTTGGGGTTTGCCTTTTACATTTACAATACTACACTACACCGCTTTTTCAAGCACCATTGCGAAAACCGTGATGTCATCATCGTGTCCGTCATGCCTTCGGCGGCGTGCCGCGGTGGCAATACGCTCGGACAACTGCTTTGCACCGCCGTTTTGCCAAGCCTCAACCTCGGCGCATATCCAATCGGTGCCGTCGGTACACACGCCGTCCGACATCATGAGTAAAATATCATCCTCATTGAGTGTGACGGTTGCCTTATCGAATCCGACCTCATGCAAAATTCCCGTTGGCAATGAACGGCACTCGGCTCGGCCCGTCCTTCCGTTTCGGCGGACTATTGTCGGTGCCGCACCCGCCTTAAACAACTCGGTTTTGCCCGTGTAAAGGTCAACGCACGAAATGTCAAGAGTGGACAACGATTCCTCGGTCGATTTGAACATCATTGCCGAATTGACAAGCCTTAAAGTGCAATCAAATCCAAAACCTGCCTTGATAAGTCTTTCGGCAAGTCCCGAGGTCATGGCACTGTCAACGGCGGCGCGACCGCCCGAGCCCATGCCGTCGCTTACTATCACCACAAGCCGACCCCGACCGTCGAAAAAGTAACGGCAGGCATCTCCGCAGTGCTGATTACCGCTGTGGTTAAACTGCGTACAGGCACAATCGACCGAGAAAACCGCTTTTTCGGTCGCTGTTATGTAATAGGTTCGTCCTTGTCGATTGATTTCAGGCGGTTCAAAATCACGCTCGCAAACATCCTGCAAGCACTGCAGTACCCTTGCACGGTTTATGGGCATTTCAGGAATTTGCAAAAGCCGTATTTCTACCGTCAATCGTCCGTATTTATCCACGACACAACTACACTCGTCGGCTCTTATGTCGATTTCCTTTAAAGCCGCCGCCACGCGTGACGCTTGGTTTATATCGTAGTTTTGCGCAGTGCGAAACTCATCGGACAACTCCTCGAGCATATCGGCAATGCCGTCCATTTGGTGCGAGACTATGCTCCGCATTTCGGAAATGCGTTTTTCGGCGTTGATTTCACTCAAAAATTCGGTATAATTTTTTGAAAGTGAGTCCTCAAACCGTTCAATCCTCAGGCATCGTTCGCAAAACTCATCGGGCACGTCGGCAAGGTCAATAGGTCGGCATTTTCTTATGGCGTCGCTCATGCCCAACGCTGCATCGACCGTAATTTTGCGTTGCTTTTCCCAACAGTACATATGAAAGGTACAGCCCTTGCACACCTCGTCCTCTGTTTTGAGCAAAACAGAGGCAAAACTTGGCTTTTTTGATATTGAAAGGCAACGTGCAACATCCTCGACTGTTTCGGAAACACCGTGTAATGCCGCCGAAGCAAAGCCGAGACGCATGGTCAGAGTCCTGCGCAAGCCCTTGGTGTCGGGGGTTGATGTTGGCGGTGCAATGATTGTTGAAAGACTTGATGTGACGGTTTGAGGTATTATAAGGAATATAACGCCTGAAACAACCGACTCAATAAGAAAACACAAGGCCTCGCGCGAACCAAGTGACACAATAACCCAAACACCTGCTATCGAGACCTCTGAGATAATACAAGCCGCCTTACCAAACGCCGAGAAAATTCCTGCCGACAATCCCAAAAAGCACATCACCACCGCCATTGGCGGACTGCTGCCGGCTATCACGGTCATTCCTGCTGCGGTAATACTGCATATTGAGGCAATTCCTGTTCGTCCGTACCTTGCCGCAAACAATATCAGTAATATCATAGCAATACGGCCCAAGGATATTCCGTCGATACTTACATTATAGAGAGAAACCACCGCAAGATTGACCGTTATCAGTAAAGAGGCGGTCTGCTCAACCGATGGGTTCAGTAGGTTTAATTTATAGTTGCTTGCCTTACTAATGAAATAAGCGCCTGCCGCCGACAAAAGTCCTTCGGCGACACCGCCTGCACCGTAGCGAACCAAATCGGCTCCAACCGAGGCAAGATTGACCCCCGTCACAACAAAAAGTGCTGTTACTGCTGACCAAACAGCGTTTTTTCCTACACCCTTTATTCCGCTTATTATATAGCGTATAGCGGTAATGGCAAGCAGCACCGCAATATATCTTAATGCCGAAATCTGCCCCGACGGTATTATGTAACCTATAAGTGAACCAACCGCTGCTGCAGGCAAATATTTTTTGGTAATGCCTGCCGACAATGCCGCACCCAAAGGTGCGATGCCGCCCCAAAAACTTGTTCTCGCCATAAGTGTGCCCAAAACGGCAATTACTATATATTTGCCAATCACCGTTAGCCTTTGAACCGAACCCATAAGCCCATCCATCCCCGACTTTGCAGTTTCCTTTAACATTTTCTTCCTTCCTTTGGTAAAAGATTTATGTAAACATTATACTTGAGTCGGATATAAATTTATGTCGCAATCGGTTGTAGTTTTTTGATTTTTTTAAGAGAAAGTGCGCAAATGGTATAGTAAGATCTGTTTTCGGTGTTAGCTTTTACTTGGTTTTAAAAATGTTTCTCTTCTGCGAAAGAACGCTTAAAAATAACGTGGAATGGTTAGGAAAAAGTCCAAATACATATCATACCGTGTCACCCTTTTCAATCATGCAGCACCTTGCGGATTGGACAAACAAAAAAAGAAGCAGTATCTTGCGATACTGCTTCTTTTTGTTTGGTGGAGACGAAGAGGATCGAACTCTCGACCTTACGGATGCGAACCGTACGCTCTCCCAGCTGAGCTACGCCCCCGAATAAGACGGCTTTTGCCGTCTGGTTTATTTACCGCTTGCCGCGGGTTTTGATTCCGGACCAAAGGAAAATGATAATCTGAGCAGGTATTCCAACAATAAATATCAGCCAAAGGCTGTTATCGAAAAATGTCACAAACAAAGCTCCGAGAGATGACCACATCAATAGGGAAATAATCAAAAAATTCCGACGTTGATTAAACCAAATTGTGTTAAAAATCAGCCAAACAATAAAAGAGCAGGGGATAGCATAAGTAAAACAAATGCTCATGTGTTCAAGGCTTATATTGGTGGAGGCATCTAAAATAAAAAATACAACAGTTGCGATCAGCCACACAAGCATGATGCTTATTCCTGTGATTATGGCACGATTACGATGCTTGCGGCGGCTAACCTTTGCCATCAGCTCACGTTCGGCGGTGTGGTCAGCTTTAAGAAGATAATCCACTGTCACATTGAACATGTCAGCAATTTGTTTTAAAACCGAAATATCGGGCAATGATTCTCCGCGCTCCCATTTTGAAACTGCCTTATCCGAGTAGTTCAACTTCTCCGCAAGTTCAGCCTGGGTGAGGCCTTTTTCTTTTCTTAATTGCACTATATTATCAGCTATAACGACCTTCAATTCGTCCATATTTACCTCGTATTTAGTATTATTTAAACTCCACTACCGGGAGAATGACTGTTTTTTAAGATTATAACACATCTTAAAAACCTTTGCAACCCCTTATTTTAAACCCATTCTACCGACAGTAGAACTGCCAAATTTCGACTCTACTGCGTCGAAATTAACGGTGTACTTCTAATATATAACAGTTTAGTGACTAATGGGGTGCCTTGTTGTATCATAATAACATCAAAAAATGTTTTCGACCACGGAGGTAAACCCAAATGAACAATTTTCAGCTTTTCACCGATTCGGCCTGCGATCTCGGCAATGAGATTTTAGGCAAGCTTAATGTCAAAAGCGTGAGCCTTACACTGAAATTTGACGGTGAAGATATTGAACTTAAAAATGATGAAATAATCGCAAAGGAATTTTACGATAAAATGCGTCAGGGCGGCGTTGCAAAAACTTCTGCCGCAAATATTGATGCCTTTAAAATCGCATTTGAGGAGACTTTGAAGGAAGGTTTGGATATTCTTTATCTCGGCTTTTCTTCGGGACTCAGTACCACCTACAATTCGGCACGTCTTGCTGCCGAAGAGTTGCTCAATGAGTACCCCGACCGCAAGATAATTGTGGTTGACTCGCTTGCCGCGTCTGCAGGTTTTGGTATGCTGGTGGCTTTGGTTGCCGAAAAACGCAATTCGGGAGCCACTTTGGATGAGACTGCCGAATTTGCTAAAGCAACTGTGCCTAACCTTGTCCACTGGTTTACGGTTGATGACTTGGTTTATTTGAAGAGAGGCGGTCGAATCAGTCCGGCTGTTGCATTTGTTGGCGGACTTTTGGGTATAAAGCCTGTGCTTCATGTTGATGATGAAGGTCATCTTATCAGTGTTTCAAAGGTTCGCGGTCGTGCCGCCGCAATAAAAGCGCTTGCCGATAAATTTGGAGCCACTGCGCTTGACGCAACAAAGGGCCCGATTTTTATCAGCCATGCCGACTGTGAGGATGATGCTAAAAAGTTGGCTGAAATTGTCAAAAAGGACTACGGCGTTGATACCGACCTTATTGTTGATGTAGGTCCCGTTATCGGCGCGCATTCAGGTCCCGGTACTCTTGCGTTCTTCTTCCTTGGAAAGGTCAGATAATTATGGAAAGAACCCCTTTAAACGCACGCATTCTGCCCGATTACACCCGCGGCGAGGAAATTTTCAATATGGTGACCCACATAGTGGGCGGTGCCCTGGGTATTGCTGTTTTAGTGCTGTGCGTAGTTAAGTCTGCTATTTTTGGTGACGCTTGGTCGGTTGTCGGCAGTGCTATCTACGGTGCCTCCATGATACTTCTTTACACCGTTTCGAGCGTTTACCACGGATTGGGCTTTAATGTACCAATGGCCAAGAAGGTTATGCAGGTTGTTGATCATTGCACCATTTATCTGCTTATTGCGGGCACCTATACTCCGATTCTTTTGACCGCTATCAGAAGTGTCAGCCCCGTTACTGCTTGGGTGCTTTTCGGTGTTGAATGGGGCTTTGCGGCTTTGGGCGCAACACTTAATGCAATCGATCTCAAAAAATACTCAAAATTCTCAATGCTTTGTTACATCGGCATGGGTTGGGGTATTGTTTTTGCCGCAAAAGTTGCAGTTGCCGCCATTCCCTTTACAGGACTTGTGTACCTGCTTTTGGGTGGGGTAGCCTACACTGTTGGCGCTGTTATTTACGGCGTTAGCGGAAAATGCCGCTATATGCACTCCGTATTTCATATATTTGTGGTCATCGGAAGTGTGTTGCAGTTTTTCTCGATTTTGTTTTGGGTTATTTAAGCGATAAACAGGTAATATTTTAAAGTGCGAAAGTTTTTGTAAATTTTTGTTGCATTTTAGTAAAATGTGTGATATACTCTGTCTGTTAATTCCCGATGAAGCTTTTGGAAGGCTTGAAACCGACCGAAAGTGAAGGGGACTCTGGAGAATCCCAATCAATGGGTGCCGAAGGTGCAAGGGACTGCAATCCCGAATCTCTCAGGCAAAAGGATAGAGTCAGAACACTAATATAATTTGTGTTATACTGAATTTGTTTTTTATTTTCTTCAGAAGTCGCCTTTTTCGGGGTGACTTCTGTTTTTGTTTATATTATATTTGTTTTTAGGAGGAAATAAAAATGGCAGAGTTCTTAACAAAATTTGAAGAACTTATCGGCACCATCAACGGCTATGTATCTGACTACATATTGATCATTCTGTTGGTTGCAACCGGCTTGTTCTTCACAATCAAAACCCGTTTCATACAGATTCGTTGCTTTGGCGAGGGTATGAAAAAGGTTTTCGGCAATCTTTCACTTAAAGGCGGTAAGCAGGAGGGCGGTCTTTCGTCGTTCCAGGCTTTGGCTACCGCTATTGCCGCACAGGTTGGTACAGGTAACATTGTCGGTGCCTGCGGCGCTATTCTTGTAGGTGGTCCCGGTGCTATTTTCTGGATGTGGGTCATCGCTTTCTTCGGTATGGCTACCATCTACGCCGAGGCTGTTCTTGCTCAAAAGACCCGTGAGGTCGACGCTAACGGCAACGTTGCCGGCGGTCCTGTTTACTACATCAAAAAAGCCTTCACCGGTAATGTTGGTAAGATTCTTGCAGGCTTCTTTGCAGTTGCATCCGTTTTGGCACTCGGATTCATGGGTGCAATGGTTCAGTCCAACTCCATCAGCGGTTCGGCTCAGGAGGTTGTAAACCAGGTTGCTCCCGGAAGCTCTATCATGAGCCCCATTATTGAGGGCACAACCATTTCTTGGTTCACCGTTATTGTTGGTGCTGTTATTGCAGTTCTCGCTGCCGCTATTTTCATGGGCGGTGTCAACCGTATTGCATCGGTTACCGAAAAGATGGTTCCCATCATGGCAGGTCTTTTCTTGGCAGGCGGTTTGTTCATTCTTATCATCCGTATCAAGTATGTTCCCGAAACCTTTGGCATGATCTTCAAGTATGCATTTATGCCCCAGGCTCTCATCGGCGGTGGTATCGGCTATGCTTTGAAGACCGCTATCAGTAAAGGTGCACAGAGAGGTCTTTTCTCTAACGAAGCAGGTATGGGTTCAACTCCCCACGCACATGCTCTTGCTAATGTTAAGAAGCCTCATGACCAGGGCGTTGTTGCTATGGTCGGTGTATTTATCGACACCTTCGTAGTTCTCACCATGACTGCTTTGGTTGTTATCTCTTGCATGTATGCAGGCAACGGTCAGGTCAAGGCTTTGTTCGATACGTTTGGAGACAAGACCGGCGATGCTCTTGAGCTTGCAGGTATCAGCAACGGCAACCTTATGCAGAAAGCAACCGGTATGGCTATCGGTTCTGTATTCGGTAATGATTTGGGCGCCAAGATCGGTGCAATTTTCATTGCTGTTTGCTTGTTCTTCTTCGCATTCTCGACCATTATCGGTTGGAACCTCTTCGGTAAGATCAACTTCCAGTATCTCTTCGGCAAAAAGTCGT
Source organism: Acutalibacteraceae bacterium (assembly GCA_045637775.1). Classification (GTDB taxonomy): domain Bacteria; phylum Bacillota; class Clostridia; order Oscillospirales; family Acutalibacteraceae; genus UMGS172. Next base: position 24,783 of record JAZUAC010000017.1, read on the forward strand.
TGGTTATCTACACCGTTATTTCGCTTGTGTTCATCTTCTTGGGCGCTTGCCTCGAAAACGGTCTCGTTTGGAACCTTACCGACTTCTTCAACTACCTCATGGTAATTCCCAACGTTATTGCCTTGATTGCTCTTTATAAGATGGTCAAGGAAGAATCCGACAGTGCCGATGCTTTGAAAAAAGCTGCCAAAGCCAACAAGTAATCTTAATAATTAAACCACAAAAAGCGGAGTGAACATCACGTTCACTCCGCTTTTTCTTATAGTTTATTTTTAGCTTCTCAAAGTTGCGCCGACAGCGTCCAACTTTTTGATCATCTTGTTGACTGCACGGTCGATAACCTCATCGGTAAGGGTCGACTCGGCAGAACGCAAGGTCACGCTGAAAGCAACACTCTTCTTACCTTCGGCAATCTGTGAGCCTTGGTAAACGTCGAACAGCTTAATCTCCTCACAAAGCTTGCCTGCACCCTCACGAATGGCAGCCTCAAGAGTGCCAACGGGGGTTTCGGCATCGCAAACAAGTGCCAAGTCACGCTCAACTGCGGGGAACTTGGGCAGAGGTTTGTAGATGGTCTTGGCTTTCTCCAAGCCATAAAGAACATCGGCCTTAATCTCGGCAACAAATACCTTGCCGTCGATACCAAAATTCTCGCAAACCTTGGGATGAACCTCACCGAAGGTTGCGATTTCCTTGCCTGCAACGCTCATAACGGCGCTGCGACCGGGGTGGAGATAAGGCTCGGTTGCTCTTTCAAATGTGGGCATTGCATCGCTGAACAATGCAACAACTGCCTCAACAATACCCTTGAGCGTGAAGAAATCTTCACCTTCGCCATAAAGTCCGAGGCACAGTGCAGGAACTTCATCGGGCTGCTCGGTTACGGGCAGACTCTTTGCAACGAAAATCTTGCTCAACTCGAACAATCTTGCAGAGGCAACCTTGCGGTTATAGTTGGTGGCGAGCACGGTCATCATGCTTGTGACCAACTGTGTACGCATGGTGGAATATTCGTCACCAAGGGGATTAAGAATGGTAACGGCATTTCTGCGAGCGTCATCATCATTGAGGTTCAAAGCATCGATAGCCTTTGAGCCAATGAACGAATAGGTTGCAATCTCGTTGAATGCGTTGGCAATAAGGGTGTCCTTAACCTTGTCGGCCTTGATGCGCTCGGGGAGCTTGCGGCCACGGACGATAGCACCCGTCATGGTGCTGCCCTTGATGTGGTCGTAACCATAGATTCGCATAACCTCTTCGGCAATATCTGCACGGCCCTCAACATCATCACGGAAAGAGGGAACAAGGCAGTTCAAAACGCCATCTGAAAGGGTGGTCTTAATCTGCAAGGAATTGAGGATTAAGACCATTCTTTCGGCAGGAATGTCGATACCAAGCAATGCAACAACATCACTGACTTTAACATTAAGCTCGCGTGCGGTGGGTAATCCTTCGTTGCAATCAACATTGCCGTCAACAACCTCACCAGCGCCCAGCTCGTCAACAAGCTGCAAGCAACGGTTCATGGCATATTCAACGGTGATAATGTCAACACCGCGCTCGAAACGACCGCTTGCCTCGGTACGCATACCAAGTTTACGGGCGGTTTTTCTAACGCTGTCGCGACGGAATTTTGCACATTCAAAGAAAATCTCGGTGGTGTCATCCTTAATTTCGGAATCCATACCGCCCATAATACCTGCGATGCAGGAAGGCTCTTGACCGTCGGCAATGACCAGCATGTCCGAGGTCAAGGTGTGCTCCTTGCCGTCAAGGGTGGTAATCTGCTCATTCTCATAAGCGTTACGGACGATGATTTTGTGGTCCTTAACATCACGAAGGTCAAATGCGTGCATCGGCATACCGGTTTCGAGCATTACAAAGTTGGTAATGTCAACGATGTTGCTGATGGGACGCATACCTGCTGCCAAAAGGCACTTTTTCATCCAAGCAGGGGATTCCTGAATCTTAACATTCTTGATAACTCTGCCATAGTATCTCGGGCAAAGGTCAAAGTTCTTAACCTCAACATTGATGTAATCGGCAATGTTTTCACCAACGGTTTTGAAGGTGGGGTTGGGCTCGTTGAACGGCTTGCCCAAAACAACAGCAGCCTCACGGGCAATACCCAAAACAGACTGACAGTCGGGACGGTTTGCGGTGATTTTGAAGTCGATAATATAATCGTTCAATCCCAAAACCTCACGCATATCGGTACCGGGTGCACCTGCATCCTCACGGAGAATCATGATGCCGTAAACGCCTGCACCGGGATAATCGTCCTCGGTCACGCAAAGCTCTTCACCTGAGCAGAGCATACCGTTAGAAGGCACACCGCGAAGCTTACCTTTCTTGATGTGCATACCGTTGGGCAGGTCAGAATCGTGCAATGCGGCAGGAACAAGGTCGCCCTCGTTTACGTTCTGTGCACCGGTAACAATCTGAACGTCCTCACCCGTACCAACGTCAATCTGACAGATAAACATGTGGTCAGAATCGGGGTGACGCTCCATCTTCGTAACCTTACCGACAACTACGTTACGCATGGACTTGGAAAGGTCGATCATTTCCTCAACCTCAAAGCCTGCCATAACCATTTTGTCGCAAAGCTCCTCAACAGGAACGTCTATATCAACATAATTTTTAAGCCAACTTAAACTAACTTTCATTTCAATTCACCTTTTTCTTATTAAAACTGCTTGAGGAAACGAAGATCGTTTTCAAACAAAAGGCGAATATCGCTGATTT
>JAZUAC010000018.1:0-10372 GCA_045637775.1 Acutalibacteraceae bacterium
ATTATCCTTATTGGATCCCCTGAACTCAACATTTACATTGTTACCATTAAGATTTTCGGCATAATACATAAACGAAACGGTGTAGGTATTGCCGACCGTGAGCTTATAGCCGTCGGTCGAATAACCTGAAGCGTTTAAGCCAAACTGTTTATTGTTTCCGTCGGCCAAATTAGCCTTGATAACAGTATTTTCGCTGTTTACAGGATCGGAAACAAACTTATAACCCATAAGGTTGCTATCCAACTTGCCGTTAGGATCAAAAATACCGCCGTTTTCAAAATTGAATACCGATCCGTCGTATTTTGCAAAGAACTCAAAACCACCGACAGGGACAGTGAGATGCTGTACATTAAGCAGGTTGTTGTACCAACCAAGAGCGTTAGCACCATAATAGTTTTTAAGTGCGGGCAATTCAGCACCTACATAGCTTTTCTCCATGGATGTAACCGAACCGTTATCGTTAAAGGTCAGGTTATTAGCAGGTGTTGTTATGGTAATATCGTAATCACTGGGCAATTCTCTGATAACTATATTATCAAAATAAATCTTAACATCCGGCACTGAACCGTTACCCTGAGCCAAGAAAATGAGATACGGCTTTTCAGCAACGCCTTCGGCTATGAAAACACCAGCCGATTTACCCCAAACATTTGCCGATGACAATTCTGCAGCCGACAAAGAATCGGTTTTACCGCCGTCTGTACCAATATTAGCTTCGGCCGCACCGCGGAAGGTAACTTCCATGAAATCAACAGTGCGTGAATCAATGTAATAGTCAAACGAAACAACATACTTCTTGCCCTCGGTCAGCTTATATCCCAGAGAGGTACCCTCAACATTAGTGAAAGCCGAGTGGGTGTTGTTACCATTGTTACTGAGGTTTACCCTTAATACAATATTGTTTTTATTGGTCGGGTCTATTTCACGGTACCATGAACTTATTTTTGATGTACTTGACGCACTATATCGGTTATTGGGGTCGAACATACCACCATACTTATAGGTGAACTTGGTTATGTATTCATACTTGGCATAATATTTGTTTACACCTTCAGCAACGGTAGTGTACTGTGTTGTGAGCGACTCATCAAACCAGCCAAGGAATTGGCAGTCCTTATCAAGAATGTCATCATAATAAGGCTCTAAAGTGGGTAAAGTATCCCCTACTTTGAGTTCTGTGTACTCTTTTTCACCGTTATTAAACAACTGTACAATCGTTTCATCGTCGCCTGTGACATCAACAATGACAAGATTATCAATATAAAGGTCATAAACCTCGGTATTGCTTGAGCCCAACATTCTGATATACATGTGCTTGTAATCGGTGTTGTTGGTGACGCGGAAATTACAGGTATTCCAATCGCCCTTATTAGCTAATTTCAAAGAAGATGAATTAACAGCTCTTGCCGAAACCTGAGTCTTATTTCCGTCGGCATGAACACCCTTCGGATCAACCGCATAAACCGAAACAGTGGTAGATGCAGTGCTGGCAGTACCCTCGGCATAACGATAATTGAACAATACCTCATAAGTATGTCCCTTTTTGAATGCAAAGCCTGCATTTGAAATACCATCTTGCACACCCGGAACAAGTCCTCGGTAATAGCCGTAATAAATCTGATCGTTTTTATTTATAACTCTTGTGTGAAGCACCTTGCCGTTTCCGCCAAAAGGATTATCGACTGCGGTAACAAGGTTCTTTCTATTAGGATCATAAACACCGCCGTTATCGAACGAGAATGCCCAATAATCCCTATATTTAGCATATAGCTGCATATCATCCTCGGGTACAGTTGTGTACTTGGTGGTCAAGGTATTGTCATACCAACCGAGGAACTCATGATAATTTAAACCACTGTCAATAACACCGTCAGGTGTGGGAAGTTCATCACCAATCACCATATCATAGGAATTTATACCGTTGTTATTGAGTGTGATATTGGAAAGGATTTTTTCCAATTCGGGCAACGGATATGCACCTTCGCCAAAAATAGAGCTGTACAACAAATAAACTGCATCGTCACTATCGACAACACCGTCACCATTAACATCACCGTTATAATACAACGGATACTTCTCTTCACCGTACAATGTGTGGTACATGAGGTAAACTGCATCCTTGGCGGTAAGTGAATTTGAACGGTCAAAGTCACCCGTCAGTGCCGTAACAGAGCCAAAAGTGCAAAACCAAATTGTTAAGCTTAACATTAGTGCAACGGCAGACACTAATCTTGAAAATCTATTCTTCACGTATTATCCTCCCTATATAAAAATTGGACACTATACATTTTTATGTTACCATTACTTTTAGCAAATTACAAGCAAAATTTTCTAAACTCACAAAAAACAAGCCTTGGAGCAAAAGCACCAAGGCTTGTAGTTTAAAACATCTTATTCAGCGGTTTCATCGCCGTAGAAGTATATTTCCTGACCGTCGATCTGATAGATATGAACATAGTCAACAATATACTTATTGGTGGTGTTCCAATAATCAGCACCGAGAATGGGTTCAGAACCGGATGCAGGGTTAGCAACCGTCATAGAAACGATAATGCTCAGCTTTTCTCTGAAAGCATCGTAGTCGTTAGTGCGAACTACGGGGTAACTAACATTACCGTCGCTAGGTTTTGCTGTATGTTTATCATCATAACGGTACTCAAACTGTACGCGACCGTCAACAATAAACTTGGCAGAGTTTTCATCCCACATATAACCGAAGGTGTGGAAACCATCGGCATAGCCTAATCCTTTATTCAATGTGGAGTTTTTGGCAGAACAACCGCTGATATTATCCAAAGAATACTTGGGCATACCAAGGTTGCTTGCTGCAGCTCTGGGCCAAGAATGCATATTGAAGTTGCTGGCTTTTGCATTACCAAAGCTCTCGTTTACATCAACTTCACTGAGGTACAAGCCATCGGTATAACCGTGAGGAGTAAGCCAGTTGGCCGTCCAAATTCCTGCACCGTGAGGTGTGATACAGCTAACCTCGTAATAGCCGAAACGGTATTCAAGCTTGCCATGGGATCTCAACATACCACCATAGAAGGTCTTATTTTCCTTAGAGTAGGCACCTGCAATAACAAGCTTGCCATCCTCAACATAGGTGTGCTCGGGAGAACGGATACTTGTCCAACCTTGATCCTTTTGAAGAACACCCTTCTCGTCAACAAAATCACGAGCCGCAATGGCACTGCCGTTAACAATATTCCAACGGGTTGTATCAATTTCGTCACCCTCAAAGTCCTCAAGGAAGGTAGGACGATAATAGGTAGCGGTGGAATAGGAATCAATCTTTTCAGAATACTTGCCTTTAACTTTCTTACCGCCTATATCAGTACCGTCCTTTGCAGCCTCAAGCTCCTTAATAACCTCGGAAATACCCATAGCCAAAGCATAGGTGCTTCCACCGTTGATATAGATACTGCTTGTGCCAAAGTTATATGCAAAATCATCAGAGGTAAAGTTAGAAGCATCTATCTTGTATTTAGCATTATCTCTTGAATGGCCCTTAACATCACCAACAAAGATGTTGAACTGGTTATCGGCTTCTTTCCAATTTTCCTCGGTTACAATTTTAACATCGCAACCGGTTGTAACGGTATTTTCTATGAACTTTTCAAGTTCTTCACACTGCATTCTTGCAATGTAAGAGAAGTTGTAGGTAGGAATAACGATGTTATGAGGACGCGGCTGATAACCCAAGGTCCAACCGCCCATCTTAACACTCTTCTTAACATAGGTCTTTGCAGGCTCGGTCTCTTTAATAACGATGTCATCAATATACACATTGACACTGGCAGTCGTGTACTGAAGCATCATGATAAGGTAAGGTGAAGCTTCATCGGTAAGACCCTCACCATTATAGGTGAACTTAACGGTAACACCGGTCCAAGCATTAACCTCAGACAATGATTTGATACCGTAGGCGCCGGACTTACCACCTGCAATACCGATATTTGCCTCTTTACATCCTCTAAACTGAAGACCGACAGCACCCTTAGTGAGGTTTTCGATATAATACATGAACGAAATCTCGTAGGTGTTGCCAACCGTCAGCTTATAGCCTTCATTAGAGTAACCAGAAGCATTAAGCGCAAAGTTGGTATTATTACCGTTATTATTCAATGTAGTCTTAAGAACAGTATTTTTGCTGTTGGTGGGATCTATAACAATTGAGTGCGGCGAAATAGCAGTCTTACCAAAATTACCATTGGGGTCATAATAACCGCCGTTTTCAAAGTTCAGTATATCACCGTCATGCTTTGCATAAAGCTCAAGATAGCTTTCGGAAATGGTGGGATAAGGTACAGTTCCATTTTCGTCGTACCAACCCTTAAAGGTTGCGCCGTAGTAATTCTTGGGATCGGGCACATTAGCACCAACCTGGGTACGGTGAATGGTCGAAACATCACCGTGGTCGTTAGTGGTTATATCGTATGCAGGAGTTGAAATCTTAATATCATCCGTAGCATCAAACTCGCAGATATAAACATCATCCAAATAAACCTTGGTATACTTGGTGTTGGTCCTTTGTGACATAAGAATCAAATAAGGTGAAGTCTCAACAGTGCTTGGAGCAGTAAAGACATAAGCCATATCAACCCATTTACCAAATGTTTCGAAGTCACCGCCGTTCAAGGAATCGGTCTTTCCGCCCGAGGTGCCGATACCAGCCGCTGTACTTCCTCTCATCTGGAACGACGGGAAGCCACTTGTCTCAATAGTGTCAACATAATAACGGTAAGAAATTATATATTTGTTACCCGCAGTAAGCTTGTAACCATCGGTTGCACCTTCAATTTGCTGCAAGCAAACATTAGTGTTGTTGGCATTGTTAGAAAGGTCAACTCTCAAACAAATGTTATCATCACCTGTCGGGTCAAGCTCACGCCACCAAGGGGCAGCGCCCTTTGATGTTGCACTGTATCTTCCGTTGGGGTCGAATATACCTGCAGACTCGAATGAGTAATAGGAGTAATTTTTGAATTTTGCGTAGTATGTAGTAACACCTTCAACAACGGTTGTATACTTGGTTGTAAGCGATGCATCATACCAACCGTCGAACTCAAAGCTTCTATCCGAAAGCATATCGTACACGCTTTCCAAAGTGGGCAAAGCCTTGCCAACCGCAAGGTCAGTGCTTTCAACAACACCGTTTTTAACAAGCTTAACGCTATTATCAACAGTGATATCAGTAATAACGAGATTATCAATGTAGAAATCGTAAGCATCGGTTCTGCTTGCACCGAGGAAACGGAAATAAAAATACTCAAAATCAGCGTTTACGGTAACTGCAAATGTACATTCCGCCCATTTACCCTTGTTGGAAAGTGTAGAACCACCCGTTGAAGAGAAAGAAGGCGAAAGCTGTTTACGGTTAGAGCTGTTAAGATCCATGTGAACGCCTTGCGAAGAAACTGCAAAAGCGGAAACTGTACATGCAGCAGAAGAAGGAGCGTCCTCGTTATAGCGGTAGTCAAATGACACCTGATAACGGTGGCCCTTTTCAACCTTGAAACCGCTATTGGAATTACTGTCATAAGCCGAGGGTGAAAGACCACGATATGTACCGTTATACTCTGCCGATGTGTTGTTTATAACGGTGGTATGCAAAACTTTACCATTACCGCCAAACGGATCCTTAATTGCTTCGATCATATTGCGGTTGTTGGGGTCGTAAATACCGCCGAAATCAAAGCTGTATGCAGTATATCCATCATACTTGGCATACATGGTAACAACATGATCGGGAACAGCCTTATACTCGGTGGTAAGCGAAGAATCGAACCAACCGAGGAACTTATATCTTACAAAATCAGCCGTAACGATGTCATCACCCTCAGGCAATGTATCACCGGGAAGCAATTCATAAGAATTTACCTGACCGTTCTTATTAAAATAGATCGGAATACGGCCGGTTTCATCTATTTCGGGGATAGGATATTCCTCTGTACCAAAAATAGAATTATAGAGCATGTAGACAGCATCATCACTATCTATTCTGCCATCCTTGTTAAGGTCACCGTCATAATAAAGCGGATAATCCTCATCACCGAAAACGGTGTTATAAAGAAGATATATCGCATCCTTTGCTGTGACCTTTTCCGAGCTGTCATAATCTCCGGGTACCGTTACGGCAACACCGAACATTGAAAACAGCATCGTAAAGACCAACACAAACGCAACTGTGCTGATGAGTTTTAAGTGTTTCACAAAATTACCTCCATTTACATTTTGCTCAAAAAAATATCATTACAGAATAGATTATATATTAAAATTGACAATAATGCAAGCACAAATTTTCCAAAAATACATAATTTTACATTTTTGACAACTAATATAACAAGAATCACCGCCGCAGATTTAACCACAGCGGTGAAAATATTAAATTTATTCTTTAGGTGGATAGTAATTCAACAACTGACCGTCAACCTGATAGATATGAACATAATCAACAATGAACTTATTGGATGTATGCCAATAGTCACCCGATTCATCAAGGTTAAACTGTGCGCTGTGACCGGGATTGCCGACCGTCATACTTACAATAAGGCAAAGTCGCTCATTAAAGGCATCCATATCATCGTGATAGTAATTACTGTTTGCCTTATAATCAAGCTCAAACTGCACTCTACCGTCAACAGTAAATTTACCTCCGTCAGGAGTCCAGAAATATCCAAAGGTGTGGAAATCATCGTTAAAGGTCTTACCCTCACCTGCATCGGCCTTCTTCTTGGGACAATTGCGTTGGTCGAGTGAATACTTTTTAAGACCCAAATTGCCGCCTGCCGTCGTCAGCCACGAGTGCATATTAAATGCGGTGTATCTTGCATTACCAAAGCTCTCGTTTATGTCGATCTCACTTCGGAAAAGACCAGTATTGGTGCCGTTGGGTGTTGCCCACATCGCAGTCCAGATACCTGCGCCGTGAGGAGTGATACAGCTTATTTCAAGATAACCGTATAGGTAATCCATCTTACCGTGAGATTTCAGCATACCGCCGTAGTAATACTTATCGTCAAAGGCTGCCTCAATAACAAGGTTGCCATCTTCAAGATAGGTATGTTCGGCCGAACGCTTACGGTCTTTACCCTCGGTAACACTACCGCTTTCAATAGTGTCAAACTCATTCCATCTTGTGGTATCAATCTCATCACCGTCAAAGTCCTCAAGCATGGTGGGACGGTAATAGGTTTTGGTTGAATAAGAACCAATCTTTTCGGAATACTTACCGTGAACAGTTCCTGTCAGAACATCACCGTTTTCAGCCTCATCCAAAGCCTTGGCAAGCTCGGAAACACCCATTGCCAAAGCATAGGTACTCTTGGCGTTTACATATATATCACCGTTAGCGTAAGTGTAGGCAAAATCATCATCGGTAAAGAGAGAATTATCAATTGAGTTGGTATTACTTCTTGAATGACCCAATACATTACCTACAAAAATGTTGATCTGGTCTTCAGCCTCAACCCAATCTTTTTCGTAAACAACATTTAAATTGCAACCGTTTGTTGTGATGTTGTTAATAACCTCGCACAACTCATCACACTGCATTCTTGCGAGGTACGAGAAGTTGTTGGACGGAATAACGATGTTATGCTGAACATTTGCATCGCCAAGGGTTTTATCCCCTATCTTCACATTCTTCTTTATGTACACTTTTTCAGGTGCAGATTCCTTGATTACAATATCATCAAAGTAAATCGTTGCCGTGCAAGCCGAAGCACCCGCCGAATGTGATCCATCCTGTGCCAACATGATAAGGCAATGTGAATCTTCATCCTCCAATCCAACGCCCGTATAAACAAAGCTAACGGTAATACCTGTCCATTCGCCTTCGTTTTTCAAGTGATTGGATGCATAAGAATTTGTTTTACCACCCTGCATGCCGATGTTTTCTTGCTTGCATCCTCTGAACTGAACAGCAACACCTCTGGAATTGACGTTTTCGATATAGTACTTGAACGAGATTTCGTAGCGGTTACCAACCGTAAGCTGATAGCCTTCGTTACTGTAACCCGATTTATTAAGACCCCAATTATAGTTACCAGCAGACTTAGCAAGTGACACCTTCAAAACATTATTAGACAAATCGGTCGGATCGGAAGTCAGCATCACCTTAGAATCATCAGAATTGTTCTTGTTGTTAGGATCGTAGATACCGCCGTTTTCAAAATTCAAAACCGAACCGTTGTGCTTTGCAACATAGGAAGCACCGTTCTTGTTAACGGCAGTATAGGGAACCACTCCACCCTCTTCATACCAACCGAGGAACTCGGCACCGTAGTACTCCGGTGTAGGCAAGCGCTCTCCGATATACGATTCATCCCAATTCGATTTGTCACCGTTATCGTTGAAGTATATTCCGTTAGCAGGAGTTTTAATGGTTATCTCTTCATCGCCATCAAATTCCATGATAATAACATTATCAATATAAACCTTCATAAAAGTGGCTGCAGGTTTATCAAGTTGTGCCATTAAAATAAGATAAGGTGATGCTTCAACCGTTTCGGGTGCGATAAATTGACTTGAAGCCTTTAACCACTTACCCTTTTCAGACAACCTAAAGCTAGAAATAGCATCAGTTTTTCCGCCGCCTGCACCAATGTTAGCTTTTGCAGAACCTCTCAAAGAAAAAACCGGGCTTCGATTATCGGTTGTATCAACATAGTAAGACCAATGAATGACATACTGCTTACCTGCAGTAAGGGTAAAACCTGTAGTTGCGCCCTCAATTTCCGACACACCAACATGAGTATTATTACCGTTGTTGGAAAGATCGGCTCTCAAGCAAATATTATCAGCTCCTGTGGGGTCAACTCCACGCCACCAATCGTTAATACCATAGGTCTTTTTGTCAGAATATTTACCATTGGGGTCGTAAATACCGTTAGTCTCAAAGCTGAAAGCCGTAAAAGAATCATACTTTGCATAATAGGTCTTGACCGAAGCATCAACCATTGTATACTTGGTGGTCAAGGTTTCATCATACCAACCTAAAAATTCAAAGCTTCTTTCAACATGAATATCGTATTCCGGTTCCAAAACAGGTAATTCATCACCTACTGTAAGCTCGGTCGACTCGGTTACACCATGAACAACCAGCTTAACGCTGTCGTCGGGAGTCACATCAACAATAACCAAGTCATCGAGATACAGATCATAAAGCTTACTTGAGCTTGCGCCCAACAATCTTAAAAACAGATACCGATAACCGGTATTGTTGGTTACGGTGAATCGACATTCTTGCCATTTGTCGCCGGTTGTCAATTTTTGGCTTCCAACAATATATTCAGCTGATAGATTGGTTTTATAGTTACTTTTATAAATACCCTTTGCATCGGTGGCATATACCGAAAGCGTGCATCCGTTTCCTGCGGGAGTTCCTTCAGCAAAACGATATTTAAAGGAAACCTCATAAGTGTGGTTCTTCTTAAAATCAAAGCCCTTATCAGTTATACCCTCACAAGCAGCGGGAACCAAGCCTCTGTAATATCCGTAATTGGTTGTGTCATTCTTGTTTATGACCTTTGTGTGCAACACCTTACCCTTGCCGCCAAACGGATCGTTGACGGATTCAATAAGCTGCATATTATTGGGGTCATAATATGAACCGCCATCAAATGTGTAAGCATTATAGCCTTCGTATAAGGCATACAATGTCATCTCATTTTCGGGGACGGTGGTATATTTGGTAGTAAGACTACTATCGTACCAACCAAGGAAGGCGTACCGTTTAAAATTGCTGTCAAACGCACTGTTTGCAACGGGAAGCTCATCACCGGGTATAAGCTCATAAGATGAAATCTCACCGTTGGAATTAAAGCGGATAGCAACACGGTTTTCCTGTGCATCGGCAAAGGGATACTCTTCTTCTCCGTACAAAGCGTTGTACAACAGATATGCCGCATCATCAGAGCTAATACTGCCGTCACCGTTTAAGTCGGCATAGGAGTTCAACGGGTAATCCTCACCGCCAAAAAGCACATAATAAAGCAGATATATTGCATCGCTTGCCGTTATACTGCCGGATGCATTAAAATCGCCCTGAACGACCGCAGATTCTTCGTCAACAGAATCAGTAGTAACAGCTACTGCACTTACCGACATTGTAAAAACAACGGATAACATCAAAAATAAAGCGATAATTCTATTTATTTTCACATTAACACTACCCTTCTTGAACAAATATACATATATACAAGCAAATAATACAATAATCATTCAGCAAAAACAAGACATTTCATTAATTTTCTAAGCATTTTAAATGAAAATACACTTAATACGTAAACATCAATCATTAAGCATAAAAAAAGCACCCCAACCAACGTTGAGATGCTTTGCTTTTATGGTGCCGGAAGCGGGGGTC
>JAZUAC010000019.1:0-4675 GCA_045637775.1 Acutalibacteraceae bacterium
AAGCTTGGGTACCGAAAAGGTGCTTCGGTATATGCGTAGCTTTTCGTTTGGACTAAGTCGTGATATCGGCTGTAATATGCAGCAGCCTGCAGGTACGGTGCCAACCGAAAGTGATATTAAAAATCCGGGAAACCTTGCAAACCTTTCGATAGGGCAGGGCAATTTGCTTTTAACCCCCTTGGCTGTAAGTTCGTTGTATGAGGCTATTGTTGCAAAAGGTGTTTATCATAACCCCACCATTTTAGAGGCGGTAATAAAAAACGGTGAGCGCCAAGAGGTTGCAGATATGCCAAAAACACGAGCCATGAAGGCCGAAACAGCAGAACTGCTCAAAGAATATTTGATACAAGCGCTAAAGGACGGCACCGGAAAGGAAGCTAACCCTGAAATGGAGGGAGTTGTTGTCGGCGGAAAGACGCCAACAGCCGAAACAGGTTGGTTGAAAAATAACAAAGAAATAACTCACGGTTGGTTGTGTGGGTTTGTGGAGGTAGAGAATAAGAGTTTTACCATTGTGATTTTCTGCGAGGAGGCAACCTCCGGCTCAACTAATTGCTCACCTGTATTTAAACAAATAGCAGGGCAAATAGCACAACTATTTATAGGCTAAATTTAATTCAAAAATATGAAATGAAAAATTTTTCAAAAAAATCAAAAAAATGGTATTGACTATTGATTTTCTTTGGAGTATAATTGTAAATTGCTAAATAATGCGATAATATGCCCCTAATGTTATCTTTTGTAGAAAAAAGCATATCTATCGCTGGATGTTTTCGCTAAAATTTTTGTGCACTCACAGGCCAAATTTTGTTGAATTTAAAAGGAGTGATTAGAGCCTATGCTGAAGAAAACAGCCATGGTAAAACCGGTCAAACTGGGCAACAATGAGAGAATGACCTTTTCTAAAATCGATGAGGTTATCGACATCCCGAACCTTATTGAGATTCAAAAGGATTCTTACCAGTGGTTTTTGAACGAAGGCTTAAAGGAAGTTTTCGATGATATGTCTTTGATTACCGACTATACAGGTAATCTCGTTTTGGACTTTATCGATTATCGTTATGATGAAAAGCCTAAGTACACAGTAACCGAGTGTAAGGAAAGAGATGCTACTTATGCTGCTCCTTTGAAAGTATTGGCTCGTCTTTACAATACCGAAACGGGCGAAATTAAGGAAAACGAAGTATTTATGGGTGATTTCCCGCTTATGACCGAGTCTGGTACATTCGTTATCAACGGTGCTGAGCGTGTTATCGTTTCCCAGTTAGTTCGTTCTCCAGGTGTTTATTATGATGTAACGGTTGATAAAACCGGTAAACGCCTTTTCTCCTCCACAGTTATTCCTAACCGTGGTGCTTGGTTGGAGTATGAGACCGATTCCAACGGTATATTATATGTACGTATAGACAAAAACCGTAAATTACCTATTACAACCTTTATCCGTGCTTTGGGTATTGAATCCAATCAGCAGATTATTGAGTTGATGGGTGATGAAGAGCGTTTAGTTGCTACATTTGATAAGGATGCTTTAATCGACACTACCGATAAAGCTCTTATTGAAGTATATAAAAAGTTGCGTCCCGGTGAGCCTTCTACCGTTGAGGGTGCACAGAGCCACTTAGATAAACTCTTCTTTGATGAGCGCCGCTATGATATTTCTAAAGTAGGCCGCTTTAAGTTCAATAAAAAACTTTCAATTGCTCCCCGTTTGGTGGGCAAGGTTCTTTCACGCCCTGTTGCTGACCCGATGACAGGTGAGCTTTTGGCTGAGGCTGGCGTAAAGCTTACTAAGGAGCAGGCCGCTTTAATCCAAAAGAAGGGTGTAAAAGAAGCTTATATCAATGTTGATATGGGCGAGGATAAGCATGTTGAAGTTAAGGTTATGTCAAATGACATGGTTGATATTAACGACTTTATTGACTTTGACATTTCTGATTTAAAGATTAAAGAGATGGTATCCTTCCCGGTACTCCGCCGCATTCTTGAAACTGAGCAGGAGCCCGAGGCAATTAAGGAAGCATTAAAAGAAAATATGGCCCAATTGGTACCTATGCATATCACTTTGGACGATATTTTTGCAACCATCAACTACTTTATCGGTCTGCCTTATGATGTGGGAACTATCGATGATATTGACCACTTGGGCAACCGCCGTATCCGTTCTGTAGGTGAATTGTTGCAGAACCAATTCCGTATCGGTTTTGCACGTATGGAAAGAGTTATCCGTGAAAAGATGACCTTGCAAGCACAGGATTTGGATTCTGTAACACCTCAAACACTTATAAATATCCGTCCTATTGTTGCAGCTATTAAAGAGTTCTTCGGCTCTTCTCCGCTGTCACAGTTTATGGACCAGACAAACCCGCTTTCAGAGCTTACACATAAGCGTCGTCTTTCAGCGCTTGGTCCTGGTGGTCTTTCTCGTGACCGTGCAGGATTCGAGGTGCGTGACGTACACTATACCCACTACGGTCGTATGTGCCCGATTGAGACTCCTGAAGGTCCTAACATCGGTTTGATTTCCTATTTGGCTACATTTGCAAAAATCAATGAGTACGGCTTTATTGAAGCTCCTTTCCGTAAGGTTGATAAGACAATAGGTAAAATCCTTGATGAAGTTGTTTATATGACAGCTGATGAAGAGGACGAGTTTGTTATCGCTCAGGCAAACGAGCCGCTGGATGAAAACGGATGCTTTGCAAATGACAAAGTAAAAGCAAGATATCGTGAAGGCTTCTTGGAAACCGAAAAAACCAATGCCGACTTCGTTGACGTTTCTGCTAAGATGGTTGTTTCAGTTGCTACCGCGATGATTCCCTTCCTTGAGAACGACGATACCAACCGTGCATTGATGGGTTCAAACATGCAGAAGCAGGCTGTTCCGTTGCTGCGTTCCGAAAGCCCGATTGTTGCTACAGGTATGGAGTATAAAGCCGCTGTTGACTCAGGTGTTGTTGTATTGGCTAAAAATGCCGGTACAGTTACCTATGTCAGCGCTGACAAAATTATCATCAAAGCTGATAACGGCGAGGTTGATGAGTACGAACTGATTAAGTTCTTGCGTTCCAACCACGCAACCTGTATAAATCAAAAACCGATTGTTTCCTTCGGTCAAAAGGTAGTAAAGGGCGAGGTTATTGCTGACGGTCCTGCTACTGACAACGGTGAGGTTTCCTTAGGTAAGAATGCTCTTATCGGCTTTATGACCTGGGAAGGCTACAACTACGAGGACGCGGTTTTAATTAACGAAAAGCTTGTCCGTGAGGATATGTACACCTCTATTCATATTGAGGAGTACGAACTTGAGGCAAGAGATACAAAGCTTGGCGCTGAGGAAATCACAAGAGATATCCCCAACGTTGGTGAAGATGCTTTGAAAGACCTTGACGAGCGTGGTATTATCCGCATCGGTGCCGAGGTACATTCAGGCGACATCTTGGTAGGTAAGGTTACACCTAAGGGTGAAACTGAACTGACTGCTGAGGAGCGCTTGCTTCGTGCCATCTTCGGTGAAAAGGCTCGTGAGGTTAGAGATACATCCTTGAGAGTACCGCACGGTGAATACGGTACAATCGTAGATGTTAAGGTGTTTGACCGCACCAATTCTTCCGAACTTAGCCCTGGTGTAAACCTGGTAGTTCGTTGCTACATTGCACAAAAACGTAAGATTTCTGTCGGCGATAAAATGGCTGGTCGTCACGGTAATAAGGGTGTTGTATCCCGTATTTTGCCGAGCGAGGATATGCCTTTCTTGCCCGATGGTACACCGCTTGATATCGTGCTCAATCCTTTGGGCGTTCCTTCTCGTATGAACATCGGTCAGGTATTAGAAGTACACCTCGGTTATGCCGCTAAGGCACTTGGCTGGAAGGTATGTACACCTGTATTTGACGGTGCTCACGAGGCTGACATTCGTGAATGTCTTGAGATGGCAGGATACAACCGTGACGGTAAGACCCAACTTTATGATGGTCGTACTGGTGAACCTTTTGACAATCGTGTAACCGTTGGTTATATGTATTATTTGAAACTGCATCACTTGGTTGATGATAAGATTCATGCCCGTTCTACAGGTCCTTACTCATTAGTAACCCAGCAGCCTCTCGGCGGTAAAGCCCAGTTCGGTGGCCAGCGTTTCGGTGAGATGGAGGTTTGGGCACTTGAGGCTTATGGTGCAGCTTACACCCTGCAAGAGATTTTGACTGTTAAGTCGGATGACGTTGTAGGACGTGTTAAGACCTATGAGGCAATCGTTAAGGGACAAAATGTTCCTGCACCCGGCGTTCCTGAGTCCTTTAAGGTACTCATTAAGGAATTGCAGTCCTTGGGTCTTGATGTTAAGGTTTTGGATAAAGACCAAAACGAGGTTGACCTCAAACAAACATTTGAGGATGACGATATGGGCTTTGAGCCGCTTCCGGCAGATGCTGAGCCTGTCTTTGAAGAGGACACCGTTGCAGATAATCTTGACGGTTATGGTTTAGAGGACGAAAACGGCGACAGCATTTCAAACGATGAATATGCGGCTGAGGGTATGGATGAAGACATGCTGTCAGCTGAAGAGGATATGTAAAGGAGGATAACGCATAATGGAAGGTATTGAATTTGAATCAATTAAAATCGGTTTAGCGTCTCCCGAACAAATCCGCAGTTGGTCATACGGTGAGGTCAAAAA
>JAZUAC010000020.1:0-2796 GCA_045637775.1 Acutalibacteraceae bacterium
GGCGAAAGGGTTCGCCTTACATCTATCGACCGCTGCGCCAACCCTTTCTCCCTTTATCCGCCACCGGCGGCGGTCGAAAGCGTTGCTCCGGAAAAACGTCCGGGGGCGGGGCACTTCGGCTCTTAACACAAAAAACATAAAGAAAAAGGCTTGACAAGTGGATTTGTCAAGCCTTTGGTCTTGGTTGCGGGGGCCGGATTTGAACCGACGACCTCCGGGTTATGAGCCCGACGAGCTACCAGGCTGCTCTACCCCGCGATATTTAATTTGCGACTGTTTAGTTATTATACCACGCTTGTTTCAAAAATGCAAGTCTTTTTTTCGAAAACTTGAAATTTTTTATAATCTTCATTAAAATCAACCCACCACATCGATAAATGCGGTGGGTTGACAGTTTCATTTTCAGCATTTATGCCGTTTTTATCTATGCCATTATCCAAACCGACTTGCTAAAGTTATTTCACAATATCTCCCACGCCGTTGAGGATATATTTCGGGCGGTAGGGGAAAAGGTCAATATCCTCTTTTTTGGTCACGCCTGAAAGCACCAGCACGGTATCAACATTCGATTCGATGCCTGCGATAATATCGGTGTCCATGCGGTCGCCGATAAAAGCGATGTCGGCACTGTGGCAATCGAGTGTTTTGAGTCCGTGGCGAAGCATCAACGGATTGGGCTTGCCTACAAAATAAGCCTTTTTACCCGTCGCAATCTCAATGGGAGCGATCAAAGCACCCGTAGCGGGCATGATACCCTTTTCGGTCGGGCCTGTGATATCGGGATTGGTGCCGATAAGCTTGGCACCCTTCAGCACAAGGTCGATAGCCTTTTCAATTTTTTCAAAGCTGTATGTTCTGGTTTCGCCCACAACAACATAGTCGGGGTTGACGTCGTTCATGTAAATGCCTTGGTCATACAAAGCCTTGGTCAATGCTGCCTCGCCGATAACATAAGCGGTGCAACCGGGATTCTGCGTGCTCAAAAACTCGGCGGTTGCCATGGCACTTGTGTAAAAATGGTTGGGTGACACATGAAGGCCCATTCTTTCAAGCTTCATGCTCAATTCATGAGGTGTGCGTTCCGAACTGTTGGTCAAAAAGACAAACTTTTTATCGTTGTCAATCATCCAATTTATAAAATCGGCAACACCGTCAAGAATGCGACTTCCGTGGTATATAACACCGTCCATATCGCAGATAAAGCCGATCTTTGATTTTATGTTTTCCATATGTCATTCTCCTTATGAGGTACCGAACGTACTATTTTAGTAGATTCTATCACAAATCGGCTATGTTTGCAACAGTTTAAAGTGATTTCGGTTACTTTCCAGAATACCCTCGGCACGCAGTTTACTTATTTCGGCCGATAAACCGCTTCGGTCTACCTCAAGATAATCAGCCAACTCCTGACGGTTAAAGGGAATGCGGAATTCGGCACGTGACTGTTTTTGGGCTTCGTACAAAAGATACGCCAAAAGCTTTTCTCTTGTCGTGCGTTTTGAGGTTATCTCTATGCGTTGATGAAACATTATCGACTTGTTGGCGAGATCCTTCATAAGGTTAAATATAAGTTGTTGGTGAAAACCGCAGTTGTTTGAGCAGGTGTGCAGAATGTGAGAGCATTCGATAAGCATAATTTCACTCGGTTCGTTGGCAATAACGGTGACGGGAACCGATTGGGTTTCGGCACATGCAAAAGCCTCGTTAAAAACTCCGGGCGATGCAAGATTACCGATTATACTGCGGTTACCGAAATAGTCGATTTGAACTATCTGTACCGAGCCCGACAGTACGATTCCGATATAACGGGCGGGTTCACCGTCGGTCAGAACGGTATACTTTCGGTCAAAGCTCAACACCTTTGCACCGAGGCACTTGAGCATTATCGGCAGCTTTTCTTCGTCTATGTTTTGAAAGAGAGCACATTTTTTCAAAATTTCTATATATTTTTTCAAAAAAACACCTCGTTTGTTGAAAATTCAACATACTTTTAAAAAATATTATAATAAAATAGCATCAGAAAATCAAGGATTTTTGGGAGGAGACACACCATGACCAGAAAAATCATAAAAATAGATTCTGTCAAATGTAACGGATGCGGGGCTTGCGCCGCCGCTTGTCACGAAGGTGCGATTGAAATGATAAACGGGAAGGCGGTCTTGACCCGCGAGGATTACTGTGACGGCTTGGGTGACTGTTTGCCTGCTTGCCCCGTTGATGCTATAAGCTTTGAAGAAAGAGAGGCTTTGGCATATAATGAGAGTGCAGTTTTAAAAGCAAAAGCCGAACGCGCGACCGCAACTCGACACATTGGTTGTCCTTCGCAGGTGGCTAAAACGTTCCAAAGAGAAGCCACGCCTGAAGCCGGTGAAAGAACCGTCAACAGTCAGTTGAGGCAATGGCCGTGTCAGATAAAATTGGTACATCCCAACGCGCCGTATTTCGACGGAGCAAATCTTCTTATTGCCGCCGACTGCACCGCTTATGCTTATGGCAATTTCCACAACGATTTTATGAAGAATTGTATAACTCTAATTGGCTGTCCGAAACTTGACGAAGGTGATTACGCGGAAAAACTGACCCGCATCTTTGCCGAGAACAGTATCCGCAGTGTTACGGTCCTGCGGATGGAAGTCCCCTGTTGCGGCGGTATTGAAAACGCAACCCGGCGCGCTCTGCAGGCATCGGGCAAGTTCATCCCGTGGCAGGTCATCACCGTCACTACCGACGGAAAAATTCTCTCCTGACCGATTGTAAGTCAATTACTTAAAAATAAAGAGGTATGCTATGAATATT
>JAZUAC010000021.1:0-10891 GCA_045637775.1 Acutalibacteraceae bacterium
CGCTTCACATTAAAACCAACCGTTTTTGAGAGATGCTCGGCACTCAAAGTGTTACCGTCGGAATATCCCGGTGCATACATATAAAGCCCGTTGCCTTATGCCAGCCAAGGTGGATGCCCGTATCGGTTGCGACAAGGTCAACCCCCTGCTCGTGGAAATTTTTGATATTCCTTTGAGCATAGGCGGTATTGCTTCTCGCACCCGGGAAATCGCTCAGCGAAAATATCAACGGAATACGTTTTTTACCATCAATATAAAGCTCGGGACGGTTGTTTTCAAACACTACCTTTGAAGTCATAACATCCACTCCTACGAGATTTCTATTTTTATTGTAAACAACGTTTTTACAAAAGTCAACTAAAACTACCGCACGAAAACTCCACCAATCATTCCCTCTGTTTTAAAAAACTGAACATTTAAGAGGTTGATTTAGGGCAAAATTTATGATAACATAAAATCAAATAATCAAGGACGGTGTTTTTATGCAGGCTAAAATTGAACGAATGACCGCAAAAGATTTTGACGAATGTTTAGAGCTGTTAAGTTCAGCGTTCAATAAAGAGGACAAAAATGCCTTTCAGATAATGTTCCCCCGATTGATGCAACCCACCGATGAGGCTATGCATGCCCACCATTGCATAAAGGCTGGCGGAAAGATGGCCGGTGTAGCGGCAAGCTATCCTCTGACGCTTAAATACGGCAGTGACAGCCTTTATATCTGTGGCAGCGGAAACATTGCGGTTGATGAATCTTGCCGTGGCAAGGGCTATATGTCTGAACTTTTGAACCACACCGCCAAAGAGGATGCCAAAGACGGTTTTGCGTTCAGTTATTTTCACGGCAACGAGGCGCGTTACCGCCGTTTTGGCTACCACAAATGCGGTACGCAGATAAGCTTTGACATCAGCGCAAGATTCTTTGAAAAAGCGCTTGATACATCGGCTATTACTTTTAAAAACTTAATGGAACAGGATGACGCCACACTTCAAAAAGCCTATGCTTTGTATAAAACTCAATACCACTTTGACCGCAGTTTTGAGGATTACAAGCTGGCGCTTCCCTCTTCGTATAACGTCAACACCGCAGTTTTCAAAAACGGAGCGTTTATCGGTTACATCGTTTTTGGAAACCATATAAAGAACCTTTATCTTGAAAGCTTTGACGATTTTGCGGTTGTGATGAAGGCTTATCTTGAGTACAAAAGCGTGTCGACAATCACTTATCTTGTCCCCGATTCGGAGTATGCGCTTTGCCGTGAAGCCGTAAAATACTCCGAAAGCTACAAACTTTGGCCTCCCGCCAACTTTAGAATTTATGACTTCAAGAAAACGGTTGAATTTTTCTTGAAGGTCAAACTCCACAACCAACCGATGGACGGAAAATTCACCATTGATTCCGACATTTTGGGCAAGTGGTGTATTGCGGTAACCGACGGCACACCTGTTGTCACCGAGTTTAACGGAGATGCCGATTATTCCTTTAAGGGTCTTGAGGTTTACGATTTCCTTTTTGGTGGCAATGATTTCTTCCGCCAAAACCTCACCTTGGCCGCCCAAAGCATCCTGCCTATTCCTATATACTGTCCGTATGTAAATTGACATTTGATTTTTACGCAACGCACGACATGAGAATTGTCTTGCGTTGCTTTTTTTGTGCTTAAATATGAGGCAATCGGTCAACAATATTTGCGAATACAAATCTTGTGTCCCAAACGTGGGAAAATACACCTGTTTGCTTGACAATTTAAGGTAATTGAGGTATAATCTAATCTGTATACTTGTGCATATTTTCACGTTTTAAAATAAATCATATTTTACCGTAATATACATATACTACATAATTTGTCCGTAAGAGAGTTAAACGACTCAGAAACGGAAGAAGGAGATTATTGAATGGCAGAAACAAACACTAAAAATGCCGAAAACAAAGCCGAAAAAAGTAAAACTAAAAAGTATCATAAGACAATCAAGAGCAATAAGTCGAGCACTGTGAAAAAGCAGGACTCTAAAACATCCAAAAAGCCGATGAAAAAATCGAATGCTCAAAAGACAGCTGAAAAACCCACCCAAAAAACACAGACCAAGAATAAGGGTTATAAACCTGCAAAGCGTCAGTCCAATAAAAAGGCTGCTAAGAATATAAAGCCTTTGAGAATCACTCCGTTGGGTGGTTTGGGCGAGATAGGTAAGAATATCACTCTTTATGAGTATGATGAGGATATGTTCCTTGTCGACTGCGGAATGTCTTTTCCCGATGAGGAAATGCCGGGTATTGATATTGTTATCCCCGATTTCACCTATGTTGTTCAAAATATTGACAAAATCAAGGGTTTGGTTGTGACCCATGGACACGAGGATCACATTGGTGCGATTCCGTATCTTTTCAAGGAATGTAACATTCCTGTTTACGGTACCGCTTTGACATTGGGACTTATCGAGGGTAAGCTTCGCGAACACAAGGTTTTAGATAGTGCCAAGCTTAATGTAATAAAGCCCGGCGATACGGTGACCTTGGGCAAATTCTCGGTTGAGTTTATCCATGTCAACCACTCGATACCCGATGCCGTTGCATTGGCAATTACTACTCCGTTGGGAACGGTTGTCCAAACCGGCGACTTTAAAATAGACACCACACCGATAGACGGTGAGGTTATCGATTTAGCTCGTTTCGGTGAACTTGGTAAGCAGGGCGTTTTGGCGCTTCTGTCAGATTCCACCAATGCCGAACGCGCAGGCTTTACTCCAAGTGAAAGCATTGTGGGTGAAAGCTTTGCCAACCTTTTCAAAAAGGCTGAAAACAAGCGCATCATCGTTGCAACATTTTCTTCCAACATCCACCGCGTACAGCAGATAGTTGATGAGGCGGTGCGTTGCGGACGTAAGGTTGCCGTTTCTGGCAGAAGTATGCAGAATGTTGTGCAGGTAGCCTCTGAGCTGGGGTATCTCACAGTGCCCGAGGGCGTGCTTGTTGATATTGACATGATAAAAAAATACACACCTGAGCAGTTGGTTATTATTACAACCGGCAGTCAGGGTGAGCCTATGTCGGCGTTGCACCGCATGGCTTTTGGTGACCATAGAAAGGTTTCGGTTGGACCCGGAGATTTTATTATCATTTCGGCAACACCTATTCCCGGTAATGAAAAGACGGTTACCAAGGTTATCAATGAGCTTTTGAAGCTTGGTGCCTTTGTGGTTTATGAAAAGATGTACGATGTTCATGTTTCGGGTCACGCTTGTCAGGAAGAATTGAAGCTCATGCTTAATTTGGTGCGTCCCAAGTTTTTTATTCCTGTTCACGGTGAACAAAAGCATCTTGTAAAGCACGCAGCATTGGCCGAATCGGTTGGTGTGCCACATGAGAATACACTTATTACCTCAATCGGCAAGGTGATTGAAATAACACTCGACGGTATGAAGGTGGTCGAGGGCGTAACGGCAGGCAGTGTTTTGGTCGACGGATTTGGTGTCGGCGACGTCGGTAACGTTGTTTTGCGTGACCGTAAGCACTTGGCTGAGGACGGTATCATTGTTGTTGCCGTTTCGGTCGATGCCATAACTCGTGAGGTGATTTCGGGCCCCGAAATCATAACCCGCGGATTTATCTATGTCAAGGAATCCGAGGCATTGATGGACGAGGCTCGTGAGGTGGCCTGTGATATACTTGAAAAGTGCTATATAAATAATGTGCGTGATTGGAATACCGTAAAATCACGTTTGCGTGACGGTATGTCGAGATATTTGTATGAATTGACCGGTCGAAGCCCTATGATTCTGCCGGTTATAATGGTTATAGAAATTTGATTTTAAGAGCAAAAAAGGAGGTCTGACCTCGGATGAAAAAGGTTTGGGGAATTGGCAGAATATTTTTGATTCTGTTGTTGCTACTGGCTACTGATATTGTTGTAGTGGCGTATGTTGACAGATATAAGGTTCTAATAGCGACAGGAATTGCTGTTTTGGGCGCTGTTATTGCGGTTGTTTCTCTTGCATTGCTGCATAGAAACATCGGAAAGATTATTTCGGGTGTTTCGAAGGGGATTTCTACCGCACAGTCAAAGGCTTTGAGCGAATTGCGTATTCCTGTGCTTATCACTACCAATCACGGAGAAATCGTTTGGTACAACCCGCAGTTTGAAAAGGATGTGTCGGGTGCATCGCTCACGGTTGGTAAGGGTATTGAAAAGGTGTTCGGTGACGACTTTAAAGATACAATAGAGACCTACGGCGAGGCCGAAATAACCTTGGATGATAAGATTTTCTCGGTCACCGATTCGGATATTGAAGGCGAGTCACTGTCAATGAGGATATACTACCTCTTTGATATCACCGTTCTTCGTAAGACTGCTTATGAATATGAGCAGACCCGTCCTGTTGTGGCTTTGGTTGCTATCGACAACCTTGACGAGATAACCAAGAACGCAAGAGATAGCGAAATTGCATCCTTCCGCGGTTCGGTTCAGCGTAAAATTGAAACATGGTTCTCACGCATCAACGGAATCTGCCGTAAGCTTTCGGGTGACCGTTATATGATGGTTATGGAAGAGCGTTGCTATCTTAAACTTTCGTCAGAGGGATTCTCGGTCCTTGACGAGGTAAGAGAATTAAAGTTTGGCGACAGCTCGGCAACCCTTTCTATCGGTGTCGGTCAGGGCGGAGGAACATTGGCTGAGTGCGAGGAAATGGCCAAACAGGCTTTGGATATGGCTTTGGGTCGCGGCGGTGACCAGACCGTTGTCAAGATGCCTAACAACGAATATAAGTTCTACGGCGGTGTTTCTGGTGCTCTTGAAAAGCATAACAAGGTAAGAGCCAGAATTATCTCCAACACCTTGAAGGGTCTTATTCTGTCAAGCAGTAACGTTATCCTTATGGGTCACCGTTTTGCCGATCTCGACAGTTTGGGCTCATGTATCGCTATGGCAAGCGCAGTTGCAACACTGGGTCGTCAGCCCTACATAGTTATGGACAAGACTAAAACTATGGCAGGCTCATTGCTCGACCGTGCCGAATCCTTGGGTGTTCAATGTAATATCATGACAGGGCAGGAGGTTTTGCCGGTTATTGATAAGGATACCTTGCTTATAGTTACCGATGTTCACAGACCGTCGTTCCTAGACAGTCCCGAGGTTTACGAGCACTGTAACAATGTTGTTGTTATCGACCATCATCGCAAGTCGGTGGATTTTATCAATGATGCGGTTATTTTCTATCATGAAACAGCTGTTTCTTCGTGCTGCGAAATGGTTACCGAAATGCTGCAGTATATGGTTCCCAAGAGTGTTGGTCAGTTTGAAGCGGAGGCGCTTATGTCGGGTATCATGCTCGACAGCCGAAACTTTGTACTCAACACAGGTGTCCGAACCTTTGAGGCATCGGCATTCTTACGCAACCGCGGTGCTGACCCCGTGACGGTTAAAAAGTTGTTTGCGGGCTCAATGGAGACCTATAAGCTACGTGCCGAAATCGTAAGTTCTGCCGAGCTTTACGATAACGACTGTGCTATTGCTGTTAATGATTCGGTAAGCTCGGTGACACGTCTTGCATCGGCTCAGGCGGCCGACGAACTGCTTGGTATAAGCGGAGTTCTGGGCTCGTTTGTTATCTGCCGTTACGGCAGCGAGTTCAACATCTCGGCAAGATCATTGGGCAGTATGAATGTGCAGATTATTATGGAAAAATTGGGCGGCGGCGGTCACCGAACCATGGCTGCCTGTCAGTTGAGCGTTGATTCCTTTAAAACAGCTATTGAAAAGCTTATAGAGGCTATTGACGAGTATAAAAAAGAAATAAAAAAATAAACCCCTTTGAAAGGATGAAATCAAATGAAGGTTATACTTAGTGCAGATGTTAAGGGCTTGGGCAAAAAAGGTGAATTGGTCAATGCATCCGACGGATATGCAAGAAACTTTTTGTTCCCTAAGAATTTGGCGGTTGAGGCTAATGCAGGTGCTATGAATGAGCTGAAAAACCGCGAGTCGGCCAAGGCTCATCATATAGCAGAGGAAAAAGCAGCTGCAACCGAGTCGGCTAATAAGGTTGAGGGTAAGACAGTCACTATCCACGCTAAAGCAGGCTCTAACGGCAAGCTTTTTGGCGCAATCACCACCAAGGAAATTGCATCCGAAATTGCCAAGACTTTCGGCGTAGAGGTCGATAAGAAGAAAATCACCTGTGCCGATATTAAGTCCTACGGCGAATTCACTGCCGAGGTTAAGTTCTATAACGGAATTACCGCCAAGGTCACCGTTAAGGTTGAACCCTAATAGCACCCAAATTAACATTTGAAGGTGAAAAAATGGCTGAAAGTATAAAAGAACAGTTTGAAGGCACTGCGTTGCCATTCTCAAACGAAGCCGAACAGTCGGTGTTGGGTGCTATTCTGATTGATCCACCCTGCATCAACCTTGTTATGGATAAACTGAAGATCGAGCATTTTTATGTTCCTCAGAATAAAGCGATTTACAGCACGCTTTGCGGAATGAGTATTGCAGGTCAGACTATTGACTTCATCACCATTCTCGAAGAAATGAAGCAATATACCGTTAACGAAGAAAAGGGA
The DNA here is from genome assembly GCA_045637775.1 of Acutalibacteraceae bacterium. GTDB lineage: Bacteria > Bacillota > Clostridia > Oscillospirales > Acutalibacteraceae > UMGS172. The sequence continues at coordinate 6,562 of JAZUAC010000021.1, forward strand.
CCCAAAAGCAAGCTTTTGTTCAAAGACGGAGAAGCTAAAACTTATCTCACCAGTATCGTTCAAAGTGTACCCACCTCAGCAAATATTTCGACCTATGCCGATATAGTCTTGGAAAAATTCTATATAAGAGCGCTTTTGCTTTCTTCACGCGAAATTGTTGAAATGGCCGAAAGCGGCACAGTCAGCGCAAATGCACTGCTTGAAAACGCCGAACAGAAAATTTACGATATTCGTCAGGGCAAGGATGTTACGGGTCTGCATTTGTTGGACGATGTTATCAAAAGTGAGACCTTTGTCCGTCTTTCCAAGATAAGCGACCCTGAGACAAGAAAAGAGTTTGTGGGTATCCCCACTGGATTTTCTGAGCTTGACCGCATTATCACAGGGTTAAACCGTTCCGACCTTATCATTGTCGGCGCACGACCCGGTATGGGTAAAACCGCTTTCGCGTTGAATATTGCCCGCAATGTCACTATGCAGGCAGGCAAAACAGTCTGTTTCTTCTCGCTTGAAATGAGCCGTGATCAGTTGGCACAGCGTTTGCTGTCGAGTGAGGCAATGATCGAATCAGGTAAGATGCGTACCGGTGATCTCACTCCCGACGAGTGGACAAGACTTACGCAAGCAGGACTTAATTTGTCTAAAGCCAAGCTTTATATCGATGAAACTCCGGGTATTACAGTTCCCGAAATCACGGCCAAGCTTCTGCGACTTAAAGACCGCCCTGAGTTGGTAATTATCGACTATTTGGGCTTGTTGCAGTCGGCAAAACGAACCGAAAACCGTGTTCAGGAGGTTTCGGATATTACCCGTAACCTTAAAATCATGGCTAAAAAGCTGCAGATACCTGTTATTGTTTGTGCACAGCTTTCCCGTGGTACCGAAGGTAAAAACGTGAAGTCGCACAAACCGCAGTTGTCCGATTTGCGTGAATCGGGTTCTATCGAGCAGGATGCCGATATTGTTTTGTTCATGTACCGCGATCTTTACTATAAAAACGATAACGACGACCCCAATGTGCAGATTGACGAGCACAAGGCAATGTGTATTGTTGCCAAAAACCGTCACGGCGGACTTGACGATGTTGATTTGTATTGGGACGGTGCATATACACGCTTCTCCACACCCGACAGAGGCGGTATCAACTGATGTTGGATGTAGTTAAAGCCGCTATCGAGAGCTATAATATGATAGACAAAGGTATATCGGTCACGGTCGCCTTGTCGGGCGGTGCTGATTCGGTAGCGCTGCTTAATTGTCTATTGTCGTTGCGTGATGAACTCGAAATCAGGGTTTCGGCGGCGCATCTTAATCATTGTTTAAGAGGCGATGAGTCCGACCGCGATGAACAGTTTGTCAAAGATTTATGTCAAGAACTGAATGTCCCGCTAATATGCGAAAAGGCCGATGTGATGTCGGTTTGTGAAAAAGAGGGATTAAGTATCGAGCTTGCGGCACGCAAGGTGCGATATGAGTTTTTAGAGCGTGTGTCAAGCGGCACTATCGCAACGGCACACACTGCGAGCGATAATATCGAAACGGTGCTTCACAATATGGCTCGCGGCACGGGACTTAAAGGTATTTGCGGAATCCCGCCCAAGCGTGGCAGATTTATCCGTCCGCTTATCAATGTTACACGTTTTGAGGTTGAGCAATATTGTGAGCAGAACGGCTTGCAATACTGTACTGATTCAACCAACAGTGACGAAAAGTATACGCGAAATCACATTCGTCATTCGGTTGTGCCAAGGCTTTGTGAGGTTAATGCGCAAGCAGTTAAGAACACATCACTTATGTGCGAAACCTTGCGCGACGATGCCGACTTTATAAATCTCCATGTCGAGCAGGCTATGGTAACGGTTCAAAAAGACGACAGATTGTTAATTGACAGATTATTGGAATTGCATCCTGCTATAAGGTCAAGATGTATTGCGAAAGCATATTGCCAAATTGTAAGCAAACAACCTGAACACCGTCATATTGAGTCGGTTTTGAAATTGTTGGAGCAGGGTGGAAGGGTCAGTGTTCAAAACGGCTTTGTTGCCGAGGTTAAAAATGGGACACTGCGTTTTGTACCACTGCCAAAGGGTGAGACTTTGCCGTCAGTTGAGGTGGAAAATCTGCCGTTTGAGTATAACGGATTAAAGTTGTACACCGTGACACATGATGAATTTCAAAAAATTACAAAATTTAACAGTTTGTTATTAAATAACGCTGTGGATTATGGTAAAATATGTGCCAAGCTTACTTTGAGAGGACGTATGCCTCAGGATAAAATAAGCCTTTTGGGCAGAAATTGTACCAAAACGCTAAAAAAAATGTTTAATGAAGCAAAAGTAGATGAGTATTTAAGAGAAAAGCTTTTTGTGTTGGCCGACGATAACGGTGTTTTATGGGTTCAGGGCTTTGGCATTGACCAACGAGCCGCTATAACCAAACATACCGAAAAGATACTCGTTATAGAAATTTCAAACAGTGGGATATGAGGGTTGAATATGGAAAACATACATAATATGAATGATTGTGTTGAAAAGGTTTTATTGAGCGAAAGCGATATAAGCGAAATGGTAAAACGGCTCGGAAAACAGATTTCAGAGGATTATAAGGGTAAAAATCTTTTGCTTGTCAGCGTGCTTAAAGGTTCCGTTGTTTTTATGGCCGATTTAATGCGTAGCATTGACATTCCGTGCGAAATCGATTTCATGGTGGTTTCGTCCTACGGTTCGGGAACTACGACCAGCGGAAACATAAAGATAATCAAGGACCTTAATATTGATGTTAAGGATTACGACCTGCTTATCGTTGAAGACATACTTGATTCGGGCGTCACCTTGTCGTCTCTTAAAGAATTATTAGAGGCAAGAAAGCCCGCAAGCGTTAAGATCTGTACATTCTTGGATAAACCCGAGCGTCGCAAAGCTAATATCAAGGCTGATTACTGCGGTGCAGGGGTGCCCGATGAATTTATTGTGGGTTACGGATTGGATTACGATGAAAAATTCCGCAACCTGCCGTATGTAGGCATTTTAAAGCGTGAATGCTATGAATGATATAAAATTCCTGAAGGGAGCTTAAAATGAAAAAAGTAACGAAAATTCTTTTGTATATCGGCATACCGCTGGTGCTGGTACTGGTTATAGCGGGTGTTGTATACAGTTCAAACACAACTGAAAAGACCGATTATTCCACGGTTATTCAGATGATCCACAAGGATGAGATCAAGGAGACTGAACTTAATTTTTATGACGGTACCTTGACCTATGTTACCCGTGCAGACGATAAGAAGCACACAATTGACGTCGTCGGTGATGTGTTCTTTACCGATGTAAAGGATATGATTCGCGAAAAGAATACCGACAAAAACGAGGACGGATCGTACAATACGGCCAACGATATTGTAGTGAATTATGAGGCAGGCGGCGAAGGCTCATGGCTTATGAGCATGCTTCCCACCATCATAATGATTGCTATTACCATTGGTATTTTCGTCATTCTTATGCGAAAGATGAGCGGCGGTATCGGTGGCGATAAGACCATGTCGTTTGGCAAGGCTCGCATTAAGAAGGCCGAGGATGACAAGCGCAAGACTACCTTTGCCGATGTTGCAGGTGCCGATGAGGAAAAAGAGGAAATGACCGAACTTGTTCAGTTCCTCAAAGACCCCAAGAAGTTCAATGAGCTTGGCGCAAGAATCCCCAAGGGCGTTCTGCTTGTAGGCCCTCCGGGAACAGGTAAGACCTTGCTTGCCCGTGCCGTTGCAGGTGAGGCAGGCGTTCCTTTCTTCTCAATCTCGGGTTCCGATTTCGTCGAAATGTTCGTCGGTGTCGGTGCTTCCCGTGTGCGTGACCTTTTTGATCAAGCCAAAAAGAACTCTCCTGCGATTATCTTCATCGATGAAATCGATGCTGTTGGTCGTCAGAGAGGTGCAGGCCTTGGTGGCGGTCACGATGAGCGTGAGCAGACCCTCAACCAGTTGCTTGTTGAGATGGACGGATTCGGTGCAAACGAGGGTGTTATTATCATCGCAGCAACCAACCGCCCCGATATTCTCGACCGCGCATTGCTTCGTCCGGGCCGTTTCGACCGTCAGATAATGGTAAATTATCCCGATGTCAAGGGTCGTGAGGAGATACTCAAGGTTCACGCAAGAGGAAAGCCGTTGGGCCCCGATGTAAACCTCAAGACCATTGCACAGTCAACCGCAGGCTTTACGGGTGCCGACCTTGAAAACCTTTTGAACGAGGCCGCTTTGTTGGCAGCTCGTGCTAACCGCAAGGCGATTGTTGAGGCCGATATTGAAGAGGCTACCATCAAGGTTATGATGGGTGCC
>JAZUAC010000022.1:0-29100 GCA_045637775.1 Acutalibacteraceae bacterium
GTTTCGACCGTCAGATAATGGTAAATTATCCCGATGTCAAGGGTCGTGAGGAGATACTCAAGGTTCACGCAAGAGGCAAGCCGTTGGGCCCCGATGTAAACCTCAAAACCATCGCACAGTCGACCGCAGGCTTCACCGGTGCCGACCTTGAAAACCTTTTGAACGAGGCCGCTTTGTTGGCAGCTCGTGCTAACCGCAAGGCGATTGTTGAGGCCGATATTGAAGAGGCTACCATCAAGGTTATGATGGGTGCCGAGAAGAAGTCGAGAGTTATCAAGGAAAAGGATAAGATGATCACCTCTTATCACGAGGCAGGTCATGCCGTTGTTTCCTATTTCTTGCCCACTCAAGACCCCGTTCATCAGATTTCCATTATTCCTCGCGGTATGGCGGCAGGCTTTACAATGTATTTACCCGACCAAGATAATGGTCATATTACCAAAACCAAGATGGAAGAGGATATTTGTTCTCTGCTTGGCGGTCGTGCCGCAGAGGAGCTTACTCAGGATGACATCTGTACCGGTGCTTCCAACGATATTGAGCGTGCCACTGAGTTGGCTCATAACATGGTAACCAAGTTCGGTATGAGTGCCAAGGTTGGTCTTGTTAAGCTTGGTACGGGTAACAATGAGGTATTCTTGGGACGCGATTTCTCGTCCACACCCAACTATTCCGACACTATGGCCGCCGTTATCGACAATGAGGTTCGTGAGATTATCATGTCCCAGTATGACAAGGCTAAAGACATTTTGACCAAGAACATGAAAAAGGTGCACAAGGTTGCACAGCAGCTCTTTGTCAATGAAAAGATCAGCGGTGACGATTTCCGCGAGATTATGACACAAGATGAAACCGAGTCATAAAATTTAACACATGATAAAAGCCGTTTCGGGTTTCCGAAACGGCTTTGTTGTTATTTGTTTCTAGGATAGGGCTTCTTTTCGTCGGTTAATTCGGCAAGGTAATCCATGCTTGTGCCTAAAGCGATGGCAATACGGCGGCATTGCTCAAATGTGTAATACCGCTTGCCGCTTTCGATTTTTGAGTAGTCGCCTTGGTCAATACCTTTCAGCATATGCATTTTGACTTGGGTGTACCCTTTTTCCAACCGCAACTCTTTTAATCTGCTCATAAAATCACCTCTACGACTATTATGTCAAATTGACCTATAATGACTGTAGAACGTGGAAACGTTTTACGTTTCCACAAAAGCCGATAAATCGGCTTTTAAACAATCAAATTTCATGAAATTTGATTGTTATTATACATCATTGCAATGGCCGTTGTCAAATTTTCAAAGAAAATTTGTTGCCAAATCTTCGATTTGGCATGGAAATAGCGCTTCCAGAGCAATTTCCATGTTCAACGGCCATTATTGAGTTAGGGTGAAATTGACCTATAATTATATAGGTGATGATTATGAATGATTTAATTTGTACATTTTTTGGGCATAGAGATTGCAGCGAGGAAATAATACCCCAAATATATAATGCTATCGAGCAAATTGTAGTTAAATATGGGTGTAGAGTGTTTTATGTTGGGAACCACGGAAATTTTGATAGGTTTGTTTCAAAGGTGTTGGATGATTTAAAAAATATATATGATATTAGGGTTTATATTGCGTTGGCATATGTACCAACAAATAAAGATTTAAGTTATAGGCACGATACGATATTACCCGATGGAATTGAAACGGTGCCAAAGAGGTTTGCAATTATATATCGCAATAGGTGGATGGTAGAAAAATCGGATGTTGTTTTAACATATGTAAAAAACAATTTTGGAGGTGCTGCACAATTTAAAGAGTATGCGATAAAAAAGGAGAAAAATGTTATTGAATTGTATAAATAAAGAAAGCCGTTTCGGGTTTCCGAAACGGCTTTGTTGTTATTGGTAAATTTCTATAAAATTCAATGTGGAACGTTAATACTTTGGTTTTGTAAGCCTTCCCTTGTGAGGGAAGGTGGCACGGCGTAGCCGTGACGGATGAGTAGTAATAATAAAAGTATTAAATCAGATTTTTCCATCTATGAAGGATAGTTGTTACATATATTCCTTCATATACTCATCAAGGCTGATAACGGAGCCGGAAAGACGGGAATCCTCGGCGGCAAAGGCCAGCATATGATTGCGGCAGGAAATGCCAATTTCGCTGACATCCTCGGGTCTCAATTCACCAATAAGATAACTGTAAAGTGCGTTGATAAGACCTTGGTCACCGCCACCGTGACCGCCAGTGATACTGTCGCCTGCGGTGGCAATCTCGGCATCAAGATAGCGTGTGGCTCTTGCATCAAAGCTGAAGAACTGGAACGCCTTGTCGGCGGGTGCGCTCATATCGCAGGTCAACTCACCCTTAGTACCCATAATGTGGGTCTTGCGTCCGCCACGAGTGAAGGCCGACATGGTCATCGAAACGGTTGCACCGTTCTCAAATTCCATATTAACGGTTTGATGGTCAACAACATCGTTATCACACTTGTAAACGCACTTACCGTACTGTGTGGTTTCAAGTGCGTGCCAAACCTCTTCGTCGGTGGGGTTGGGCTTTTGTGCACAAGCATCACGGAACCAGGCGTTTGTCTTGGCGTCATAATAAAGTCTTATTGCATTGTAATAGCAGGTGTCAGCATGGGGGCATCCATCGGTACAACGCTCAGGAGCACCTTCGGGTGCGTTTTCAATACGGAAGTGGTTACGAGAACCAAAAGATTGAATACGCTTGCACTCTTTACCCAAAAGCCATTGCAAAATGTCAAGGTCGTGACAGCATTTCTGCAAAAGCATAAACGAACTGCGCTTTGAATTGCCCCAGTTACCTCTTACAAAGCTATGGCTTTGATGAACATGACCAACAGCCTCAAGATGCTCAACCGAAAGCACTTCGCCCAAAATTCCGCTGTCGATAATCCACTTTAATTTCATAAAGAAGGGCGAGAAGCGCAAAACATGGCAAACCATGACCTTGCGACCGCATTCCTTGGCCTTTTTATAGATCAATCCGCAGTCTTTGGGTGTGATTGCGGCAGGCTTTTCCAAAAGAAGGTCATAACCCAACTCCAAAGCCTTCAAAGAGGGTTCAAGGTGCATCTGATCCATTGTTGAGATGATTGCAATATCGGCAAACTTAGGGATGTCCAAAATCTTTTCCCAAGTGTCAAAGCAATGCTCTTCAGCAACGTTGTGCTTGTTCTTTATGTAATTCAATCGGTCGACAATAGGTTCGGCAACGCCGACTACCTTGAACTTGTCGGGCTGATCACCCATAAGGTCGGTATAACGACTGCCTCTGCCACCAGCACCAATTACTATTGCAGTAAACTGTTTCATAAAAAACGCCTCCAAAAACTTTTTGTATTTTCATTTTAACGTATTTACTTTCAAAGATATATATGATATTATGTATTTAATCTTTGAATTTATATATTTCGGAGGTGAAGATGTGAGAGGCTTTGATATAACCGATAATCCAAGGATAACAAAGGTTTACACCACCTATTTGTGGGAATTTCAGGCCGATTACCGTTTTAAAGGTGAATCACACGACTTTTGGGAACTCGTTTGTGTACTCCAAGGTTCGATTAGCGTTGCCGCAGATACTAATGTTTTTGATCTTTCGTCAGGGCAGGCAATACTGCACAATCCTATGCAGTTTCACAATATAACGGTAACGGGTGGAAGGTCAACCGAGGTTGCGGTTTTTACCTTTTCGGGTGAAAATATCCCCGAAATTCAAAATCACGTCTGTCAGATTCCTGATATTTCGGATATAAGGGCGCTGAATGGATTGGCCGAAAAGGCTTACAATATCCGCAGCGGCCTCGTTATTGAGGGCATAAAGGCCGACGGTAAGGCACACCTTTTGTATATAAAAAATCTTGAATTATTGTTACTCGACCTTGCCAACCGACTTGTCACACATCAAAACATAGTGTCACAAAAAGCAAGGAATTATCTTAATATTGTCAGCGTTATGTCAGAGCATATAGGGGACAGACTTTCGGTGGATGAGCTTGCAAAGCTGTGTAATATGAGCGTTATAAACCTGCAAAAGTCGTTTTCTTATTATGCGGGTGTCGGCGTTATGGAGTATTTTAACCGACAGAAAATGAAGTATGCATCCGAGCAGTTGGCAAAAGGCTTTTCGGTGCGTGAAGCGGCTTTGTCGGTAGGTTTTCAGGATCAGAATTATTTTAGTACCGTTTTCAAACGCATCACGGGTCACACACCGTCCAAAATAAAAAATTAAAGCCGCTTTGTGCTAATTTTAATCAGTTTTGTACTTTGTGACGCGGTTGTCAATGTGATATAAATATAATGTAAAAAGCAGTTTTGGAGGGGTATTATGCTTTGCGATATACATAATCATTTGGATAAGGGTATGACTGCCGAAGAGGCCAAGGAATATTACCTAAAATTGAAAGCGGCTAACGGTATTGATCGAAATTGTATTTTATCGGTGCCTGTAGTGTCCGATGCCGTGTTTTATCACACGCAGAATTTGTTATCTTTGCAACTTAAAGATATGTTGATGCCGTATTCTTCGGCCTTTATGGGTCTTGTTCATGGTGAGGGTGCCGAGGATTATCTAACTCAGCTCAAAAAAGGCTTAGAAATGGGCTTTGAGGGTCTTAAAGTTCTGGAATGCCACCCAAGTCTTGAGTTAGAATTGGATTTTCGTATGAACGATATGCGATTTGATGCGATGTTCCAATATGCCGAGGAAAACGGGATTCCTGTTTTGATGCACGTTGCCGACCCTGAGGAAAGCTGGGATATCAATACCGTCAACGAGTATGCTTTGACCCACGGCAGATTTTACGGTGCAGAGGGTCGCAGACCAAAGGAAGAATATTACAAAGAGGTTGAAGATATTTTACAAAGACATCCGAATCTAAAGGTGATTTTTGCACATTTTTATTTTATGTCGGCCGATATCGACCGTGCAACCGCATTTTTTGAAAAATATCCCAACGTTTGCTTTGACCTGACACCGGGCAAGGAAATGTATGAGAATTTCGGTAAAAATATAGAAAAAGCCAAGGCGTTTTTTGAAAAGTATGCCGACCGTTTATATTACGGTACCGACGTCAACGATACTGAGATGCCTAATTATCATTCAAGCCTTTATGCCCTTGTTTCTACCGCCTTGGAAAGCAACAAGGTCTTTGAGTGGAGAACGTATCAATGCGCAGGTCTCGGCCTTTCAAAAGAGACAAAAGAGAAAATTATGAGCAAAAACTTCATAAAGCTTTTGGGCAAGACACCGAAGCCTGTAAACTACACCGCTGTGCGTGAAGAAATTAAGCGCCTCGAATCAATTTCCGATATATTCAGCGAAAACGATAAACAACAGTTGGCCGTTATAAAGAAATATTTTGAATGTAAATAAAACAAAAAGCTTTCTCAAAATGAGAAAGCTTTTTGTTTCGACTAACTACAATCATTTATAATCGCCAAGATAGTCCTTGTTAGCCTCGAACAGCTCGTCACACATCTGACGGATTTCTTCAAGTGAGCAAACGGCAGACGACAGAGGGTCAAGATAAACTGCCTGATAAACCATATCGCGGTTTTTGGTCATTGCGGCCTCAACAACCATGGTTTCAATCTGTGCAGTGGTGCTGATAAAAGTTGCAAGGTTGCGGGGTAGTTCGGGAACAACGGTGGCCCTGAAGCCTGTTCTGTCAACAACAACGGGCACCTCTACACAACAATCCTTGGGAAGATTGGGGATGGAACCGTGGTTTATAACGTTGCCGTTGAAGATGAACGGCTTGCCGTCGCCAAGGCGTGCGTTGAAGATCTCACCTGCATACTCGGCACTCTTTTCCTTGTCAAAGGGCTTTTCGAGCCACTCCTCATACTGCTTTATTCCGTCTGCCTTGCGCTTTAAGCGAAGGTCAAGTGAGAAGCGGTGCAAACCGGGATTCCAGTTGGTGCCGTGGGTGCAGTATTTTTCAATAAGGTCGGGACGCTTTCTGAACCACTGATTGTACTCCGATGCGTGTCCGCTTGATTCGGTTACATAGTAACCCAATTTTAAGAACATTTCGTTTCTGACCTGCTCACGGTTATATACTTCCTCATTTTCGGTGATAAGCTTGCGAAGTCTTGGATAAAGATCCTCACCGTTATGTTCTAATTTTGTATAGAAAGCAATGTGGTTTATACCCTCGCAGGTGTAAACTATCTCCTCGTGAGGAATGTCAAGCCATTTTGCCAGCATGCGAATAGTGCCTTGAACAGAGTGGCAAAGACCCATAACCTCAACATTTGTGTACTTATGCATTGCACAGCAGAGCATAGGCATGGGGTTGGTGTAGTTAAGCATAACCGCCTTGGGGCAATACTTCTCCATATCTTTACAAATATCCAACATCAAAGGAATGTTGCGCAAAGCACGGAAGATGCCTGCAACGTTACGGGTATCACCGACATTGACATCAATGCCGTATTTCTTGGGTATTTCAATTTCATGACGCCAGATGTCAACGTCACCGTTGAAAACGGTTACCAAAACACCGTCAGCATCTTTGAGTGCTTCGGCACGGTCGGTGGTGGAGATGATAACACACTCGGGACAATCCATTTCTTTAACGGTGCGTTCTACAACCTTGGTGATCATTTTAAGATGATCCTCGTTTGTATCCATCAAGCGGATTTCACAGGGGCGGAAGGCATCAAAATGCAAAAGGTCTTTAACGCAGGTTGAGGTAAACTGCAAACTTCCTGCACCGATAAAAGCAAATTTTTTCATAAAGCAACATCCTTTCAAAGGTTTTGGTCTATAATGTTAGAATATCACCCAAGGCTTTGTAAAACAATAGTCATAACGGCTGAAAATATGGACAAAACTGCTAAAAGATATTGATTTTAAAAATGCGATGTGATAATATGGATGTAAAGAGGTGATGCAATGTTTTCGGTTTTTGATGGTCGATATAAAGACCTTACAAATTTTACTTCAAACGAGTTTTTGCACATAAACAGCAGTGGTTTGAGTTATATGGTTTATAACGGCAAGCCTCGTTCGGTGCGGTTTTTTAGACCTGATGGGCGTGTTGACTATCATTTTTTGCTTGTGACCGATGGCGCTTTGCTTGCGGTTTGTGACGGGCAGGAATATTGCCTCAAGGTTGGCGATGCCTTGTTTTACAGGTCGAATGACCCGCAATGCTATACCGTTTCGGTTGATGAATTGAATAAAAATGAGTCACATTTATATGTTCATTTTTGCGGAACGGTGGTCGAAGAAATGCTTAAAAAAGCAGGATTTGATCGGTCGTGTCCGATTTTTGGCACGTCCAATGAAGCCAAGCGCATATTTGAACTTCTTATAAAAAATTTCCGAGCAGGTGACGAAATGACGGCTTTGGGCAACCTTTTAAGGCTTGTGTCATTGCTTTCACCCGAAACGCAAAAGCCTCAAAAGGAATCGGAAAAAATGATGTTCAAAGAGGCTGAGTTTATCAGCAATCATTACACCGAAGAAATCGACCTTGATGCCTGCGCACTGCGGTGCAACTTGAGCCGCAGCCGTTTTACCCATCTGTTCACCAAAACTGTCGGCACTTCACCGTTACAGTATCAACAACAAATGCGTCTTGAGCAGGCTTGTGAACTGTTGCGGTCGTCATCCTTGTCGGTAAACGAAATTTCCGACACGGTAGGGTTTAAGGACGCTTTATATTTCAGTCGGCTGTTCAAAAAGCGCACAGGAATGACACCGACGGATTACCGCGCTCGGTGTTGAATTTGAAAAGTATCTGAAAAAGACGCTTAAAAACTCAAATTGTCCGTTAGATTTATTGATAGAGCAAAGCGGACGATGGTATAATGTTCAAAGGATATAAAGTTTCAGGGAGATTGTGTATGAAGATAAAAACCATTGGTGAGCCCAAAGTTATAATGAGCAACCCCGACAGTCAGCATAACTACTTCGGATGGCCTTCGGTGGCACGCCTTCAAAACGGTAAAATTGCAGTTGTTGCTTCGGGCTTCAGGCTGAAGCATGTTTGTCCGTTTGGCAAAGCGGTTATAGCTTATTCCGAAAACGAGGGAGAGACCTACACTTCTCCCGCACCTGTAATTGACACTCCGCTTGATGACCGTGATGCAGGTATTCTTGCCTTTGGTGAAAGCAATGTCTTGGTAACATCGTTTAACAATACGGTTGAATTTCAAAAAGGTGAAACCCATAAATACGGTGGTGACATTGGTGGATATCAGGCCGCATATTTAAGCCGTGTGACACCCGATGATGAAGAGAAATATCTCGGATCGGTATTTAAAATAAGCAATGACTGCGGTGTGACCTTTGGCGAGCTTCATAAAAGTCCGGTTACCTCGCCTCACGGTCCACTCAAAACGCGTGACGGACGCATTATCTGGGTTGGCACCAACTATGCCGAACAGAACAAAGGTGTTGAGGCGCACGAAATCAAGCCTGACGGCAGTATGGAGTATATTGGCTCTATTCAAAACTGCGTTTTTGATGACAAACGGGTCATGTCCTGCGAGCCGTATACCATAGAACTTAATGACGGAACATTATTGTGTCAGATTCGTGTTGGGCGTTACGGTGACGATATGGTGCTGACCACATATCAGTCCGAGTCGTATGACGGCGGAAAAAGTTGGACAACACCAAGACCGCTACTCTCCAAAAACGGTGGCGCAACGGCACATATAATACGTCATTCTTCGGGTGTGCTTATCTCGGCATATGAGAAACGTCATGATCCTGAGGATGAAGCATCTCCTTACGGAATAAAGATTATGTTCAGCCGTGACAACGGCAAAACGTGGGATACCGACAATTGGTTGTACAGTACAAAAGTGAGTACCGACTTGGGTTACCCTGCAACGGTCGAACTGCATGACGGCAGTTTGCTCACAGTGTTCTATGCTCATGCCTCAAAAGACGAGCCTGCTGTAATATGGCAACAAAAATGGAAAATTGAAGAATAAATAGAAATATCTGATTATAAACTCAACAGATATTTTAAGATTTAAAAAAACCTAAAAATTTCCTGAACAAATGTTCTTGAAATTTTTAGGTTTTTGGTTTATAATACAGAACAGATGTTCGGTAAACGAGGCAAGATTTTAGAATTTTTAATACAAAAGGGTGGTGATGCGGCATGATACGGGAGATTTTGCATTGTGACCTTAATAATTTTTATGCAACGGTAGCCTGCCGTGACGACCCATCTTTAAAAGGCAAGGCGGTGGCGGTTGGCGGAAGCAGGGAAGAACGGCACGGAATAATTTTAGCCAAAAACGAGATTGCCAAATCGTTTGGTGTGTCGACAGGTGAGGCTATATGGCAGGCACAACTCAAGTGTCCTTCATTGGTGGTGGTGCCGCCCGATTTCAAGCGTTACACCTATTTTTCGGGGCAGGTTCGCAAAATTTATGAGCGTTATACCGACCTTGTCGAGCCGTTTGGCATTGATGAATGCTGGCTTGATGTTACTGGCAGTCGAAGGCTTTTCGGCAATGGTGTCGAGATTGCCGACCGTATCCGCCGAGAGATAATCGAAGAACAAGGCTTGACGGCATCGGTTGGGGTTAGTTTCAACAAGATTTTTGCCAAATTGGGGTCTGACCTTAAGAAACCTAACGCAACAAATGTCATACCTTACGACCGTTTCAGAGAGATAGTATGGCCTTTGGAGGTCAACCGTCTGTTGGGTGTTGGTCCTGCTACCGAGCGAAAACTACATTCTTTGGCGGTATTCACCATAGGCGACCTTGCCAATGCCGATTTTGAGGCGGTGCGTCTGCGGTTGGGTAAAAACGGTGCGCTTTTGTACCGTTTTGCTAACGGAGAGGAAAACTCGGCAGTATTAAAGACCGATTTCAAGTACCGCCCGCAAAGCATCGGTCGGTCGGTGACCTGCCCCAAAGATTTGAACACTTTTGACGAGGTGTACCGTGTGTTTTTGCGTCTTGCCGACGAGGTGGCAAGGGAACTCCGCCGTGAGGACATGGAGGCACATTCCATCGCGGTGCATATAAGGGATAACCGCTTGCAAACAAAGGAGTTTATGACGAGTGTCGATGTGCCCATACAAACCGCAAAACGCCTTGCCGATGAGGGAATAAAACTGTTGAAAAGTAATTACGGATTTGAGTATCCGTTGAGATCGGTGGGTGTAAGGGCGATAAATTTGCGAGACTATTCACCCGAGTATCAGCTATCGTTTTTTGATAACAGAACAAGGATTATCAAGCAGGAGCTGATAGAACGCAGTATGGATAAAATCCGTGACCGATACGGTGATTCGGCGGTGGTCAGAGCCTCGCTGCTTAATGACTTTAACGCTTTTCGAGAGCAATCTCCGTCAACTTTGGGTCATGCGAGACTGTCACTGTGAAGCCGTTACGTTAAAACAAAAAAGATTCTTCGCTTTGCTCAGAATGACAACACCAAGGGCAAGTCATTCCGAGCATTTGCGAGGAATCTTTTAATTTGCATTAAGCGTTATTAATAAGTCGTTTTATCGCGGGAACTTGGAATAGTATGATTGTTGCAACGGTGGTGGTTATAAACTCGGGTACCATATAGGATGCGTTGTAGGTGAGAGAATAAATCCACGCGTCGGCATTGGTGAAGGTATCGAAAATAACAACACCTGAAATAAAATGCATCAAGAATCTCAAAACCAATACAAAAACCACGCCCAAGGCAATTCCGACAATGCCTTTTTTCTTGAACAAGCCTGCAAGACCAAGCAGGGAAAAGGCAAGCAGATAGTCGAGCACTATAGTGCCAACAAGCGCATAGGGTGTAAGACCCCAGCTTAATACCGATCCAAGGTCAAGTCCTAACTGGATAAGCGAATAGATAAATGCCGATACAACACCCCAACCTGTGCCGTACATAAGAGGAATCATAACGACTGGTAACATTGAAAGCAATGTTACCGAACCGCCGAACGGCATGGGGAACGGTTTGAGCAGGCTCAAGACTGTAGCGAGTGCCAACAATATGGCGGTGACACACATTCTTTGGATTTTTGTTTTCATTTTTTACTCCTTTTCTTTCAGCGACATTCGGTGTCGCACCGTTAATGTAAAATCTCACAGAAAAGGAAAAATAAAAAGCTCATCAAGAAACCCTGATGAGCTAAAAATTTCTAACTTTAGAAAAAATTCCTACGTCGGCATTATCCGCATCAGGTATAACGGTCAGGACGAAACACGTCCAATCTCAGCCGGGTCAATTCCCAGCACCCTTTTCTGTTCAATTTGTCAATATTATAACATGAATTTTGGGTTTGTCAATACGGGTACTTGCATTTTTTGAAAAAATATTATAAACTGTAAGCAGAACGATAAAAGTGAGGGATAGCAATGGTAAGATGTCCTGCGTTAGCGAAAAAAGGCTCGGTAGAGGCCGTGATATATGCTGATTTTGAGATAAGGGCAGAGCGTTTTGTTTCGCAAATGCTGGCAGGATATAAGCCTGCCGCCTACCGCGAGATAAAGGTTATTCATGACCCTGTTTGGGGTACTATCAAGTTTTACCCTTGGGAATTGCAGATTCTTGATTCTCCGTTGATGCAACGCCTGCGCAATATCAATCAGTTAGGTCTTGCTGTTTTAACCTATCCTTCGGCACACCATTCGCGGTTTGAACACACATTGGGTGTTGCTGCATTGGTCAACAAAATGGTTGACAGCATCAATGACGGCTACGACCCCGACAACATGAAGGACAACCGTGTTGTTTCGCGTGAGGATCTTGATAAAATGCGTCTTGCCGCCATTATGCACGATGTGGGACACAGTTTTTTCTCACATTTGTCCGAAAGAATGTACGGCAATACCGATGAGTTTCAAAAACTTAAAGGCGCTTTTGAGATTTTCGGTTCGGCTCAACCGCATGAGATATTGGCTTATATCATAGTCAACACTCCGTCATTCAGGGAATTTTTCACAGCGTTGGTGAATTACCCCAATAATATTGATGAATCGTCTTTCTTTGACGATATCGGCAGAATGATAGTCGGTGCACCGATTGACACTGTGTTTCAAATTGACGGAAGACTCATCAAAAAACACTATCTTACCGAAATGATAAACGGTCAGTTCGATGCCGATTCACTTGACTATTTGCGACGTGACAGTTATATCACAGGTCTTTCGCTGACCTATCATATCGACCGATTTCTTTATAAGATTAAGATTGTCGACATTGAGGAGCAGTGTGATGGTAAAACTGTGGTCGCAAAGCATCTTACTGTGCCTATTTCAGGTGTTTCAACCGTTGAAGAAATGATTTTCGGCAAGCAGATGCTGACAAGATATATCTATCAGCATCAAAAGGTGCTTGCCGCCGATGCTTTGGTGTATGATGTTGTGGGGGGCTTGAGATTTAACGGAAAACTGCAACATCCTTGCGATTTTCTTTACTATTGTGATGATGATATTTACAAGATATTCGATGAAAGCGGCGACCCCGATTTGAGAGTGCCCGCCTTCAGCATGCCCATTCATGCCGATTCAAGTAAAACTATTTCGGATGTTGTGCGCAAGATTAAGACCCGAAATCTGCCCAAAAAGGCGCTGGTTATCAATATGGCAAACATTGATTTGGATGATGGCGCTTCGTTGAATGAGGCTTACGAATCGGTGCGTGATGCTATAATGAGTGGCGGATTCCGCAAAGAGGTGCGTGACGAGGCGTGGCGCATTTGTGATGAATTGGAGCTTGACCGCAGGAAGGTTGACCTTTTTGATATTTTCTACTCGGTGCCCAAGCCCTCAACCGCCAAAAACTATACCGATGTTAGGGTTGCCACGCATGATGGAAGATTGGTCGAACTTTCAGAGGTTGCCGACCTTAACGATTGGGCCGACGAGTTCTCGGGTAGGGCTTGGAATGCTTATGTGTATTCCTCTGCCGAGCTTTTGCCGGTTGTAAGTCTTGCCGCAAAAAATGTTTTACAGGCAAGAGGAATAAAATTCAACGAGAACAGGATATTCTCAAACCTCAAGCATTTTTCAGAAATAGAAAAATTGAAAACAAAATAACAACTTACAGTAAAAGCACCTGCCAAGGTCTATCGGCAGGTGCTTTTGTTCTATGAGTCGGTCTCACTGCTCCAAAGGGGGTATAATCCGTACTTCAAAGCGCCTTTAAGTCTTTCTCTTGAACGACTCAAGTGACGTGATACGGTTGATTTTGAAACGCCGTATTTTTTAGCAATTGCGGTAACCGATTCACCGTTAAAGTAAAACTCGGTGGTCATCAACTTCTGACGGTCGGTGAGCTCGGTGTCCATTGCTCTTGCCAATGCTTTGCGCATTGCAACAAGCCGTCGACTGTTGGTTGATGTTTCAAAAATATCCGAGGCAGGCACATAGTCCCCAAAAACCTCAAGACTAAAAGTTGTTCTGTTCATTTTTCAATGTCTCCTTTTCGGTAATTCATAAGATGTTTTGCCTGACGACGGCATTCGGCAACGTCGATGTATAGCGATAAAATGCGCCGTTTCATTATGATCAGCTCTTTGCCGTTCAGGGTTTTGACCTTTTTGCTTAAAACGTGAATGCGGTCAAGCAATTGGTCGGCGCGTTGCAGATATTCAGTGCCCAATTCAGAAAGCTCCATTGCATCCTCCCGAGATATGTAGTGTTTTCATCAAAAACGCATTTCCAAAATTTGTCATGTTCTTGACTGTTAAAATGTTAACACGAAACGTGTAGAAAATCAAGGGTATTTTGCCGAAAATCACACATTTCGTGTAAATTAACAAGCGTTGCACCAATGTTGTAACAACAGTTGGTTAAGTGGTTTTTAATTTTCGGCATAAGAGTGTTATTTGTAAGATGTTTTTCAAAAAATTGTTGCAATGGTAGATGGAATAATGTAAAATTTAAATAAATAAGAGCGCTTGATCGGTGGTGAAACAATGCATTTTTTTGAAATCGATAACCACAATTGTCTTGGAAATTTTTACCGACAGAATGGGCTTGAGGTATCAAGCGATATTTTGATGGATGACGGTGCGGTTTTCAGCATAAAATGTGTTGAAAATAATGAAACAATAGCGGCGGCAACACTATCGTATCGCTTTAAGGTTTATATCCTTGATTATGTTGCGGTTGACCGAAATCACCGTAAAAAGGGATTGGGTGAAAAGGCTGTGACGGCGGTTAAAGCAAAAGCGCAGATGTTTGGTGCCGATAAACTTTATATAACCGCCAAAAATCCTGAGTTTTTCAAAAAAATCGGCTTTAAAAACGGCTCACCCGAAGGTGTTGATATGAATGCCGACTGTGTGGGTTGCCCCGAGTTTAACAACGGTTGCAGGAAACTGCCGATGTATATTGATTTGTAATAGGAGAATTTATGACAAGAGAAAAATTTCTTGAATTGAAAGCCGGACTTTTGTGCCACGGTGCGGCTTTGACCGAAAAAGCACGTGAGTCGATGATGGCAGAACGCCCAAAGCTGTTCAAAAAAGGCTTTATTGACGCCGTTAATATAAATGTTAATGGTTCGAATATCTGCGTCAGCATTGCCGAGGATTTTGCCGAAAAGTCCGAACTGTTGCTTGATAAGGATGATAACGGTTATTTTATAAACTACTGTGGCGAAAGGGCAGAGGTGAGGTTTTTCAGAGAGCTTCCTAAAACGGGAACTATTGTGGATGACCTTGCAACGCTGCACGCCGACGGTTGTATTAACATTTGGCCCAGCACCAACTGTTGCTACGACACACCTGAGTTGAAATGTAAGTTCTGTTCGCTTTTGCCCGAAACAAAAAAGCCCATCGACCCCGATGAGCTATGTGTTGGTCTTAAAAAACTGTTGTCAGAGTACATGGGCACACTCAATTTCAGCGGTGCTACATACATGAATCCTGACCGAATGGTGGAATATTGGTGCGAGCTTTGCGAGAAGATTCGTGAGTTTTCGGATTGCCCCATTGCGGTCGAATTTGCACCGCCACAAAACCTTGACCTTATCGATAAGCTGAAGGAATCAGGTGCAACGGTTGCTATTATGAATATTGAAATTGTCGGAAAAGAGTTGCGTAAGGAAATTTGCCCCGGCAAGTCAAAAATTACGCTTGAGCATTACCATAAGGCAATGCAAAGGGCGGTTGAGGTGTTTGGCTACGGCAAGGTTTCCAGTGTTATGATTGGCGGCATCCAACCGTGGGAGGACATAAAAAATGAGTGCGAAACACTTTGTAAAATGGGCGTTTTCCCAACCATTATGCCGTTTCGTCCGCTTGATGACTGTACCTATTCCTTCAACAAGCCTTGCAATGTCCAAGAGTTGATTGAAGTGTCGGAGTATCTGGGTGAATTGTTAAGAAAATACAAATTAGCACCCCAATGTCAACCCGGTTGCACCGCCTGCGGCGGCTGTTCCATTGAGAATGATTGTTATATAAAATGATTGATTTTAATAAAGCCATTGACATAGTTTTGAAATGTGAAAAAGGTGTGAAAATTGATTCTGTTCTTGACTTAGGAGATGTTTATGTTATTTCTGTAATTGGAGAGGATGGATATGAAATTGACGACCCTCCTTTTGCTGTTGATAAGAACACAGGTGAAGTAACAGTATATTTTCCGCCTGAATATATAGAAACTTTAAAAAACGCAAAATTTGTAGGGAACGGATTTATCCGTTCCGAAGATTGATTTTGGTTGCGGAAGGCATAAATGCCTTCCCTACAAAATGGCGAACACAGTTGGCCCTACCGTAAAAAGGAGAAGACCGATATGGCACGTATTACGGTTAATACAAACAAAATCATCAAGAAAATGAAACCGATGCACGGCGGGTAAGCTTTGTTGGACACCTAACGCCAACGTGATTGAGAACAACACGGTACTTTTGATTGAGGTTTGAAGGATTGAGGCTTTTATATGAATAAAAAGATGATTCTGGTTGCGGCACCTCCTGCCTGCGGGAAGACCTATGTTGCCGAGCTTATCGCCAAATCGGCAGGGCCTATGGCCTATTTCGACAAAGACGGGCTTTGCGACCTGCTGAGGACGGCATTTGCCGTCGCGAATGAGCCGCTTGATATGGACGGCGAGTTTTATAAAAACAACCTCCGCTCGGCTGAGTATTCCACACTGCTTGAAATGGCCTTTTCGGCACTTCGGTTTGAGGAAAGGGTTATTATAAACGCACCTTTCGGCAACGAAGTCCGTGATGTGGAATATATGCGCTCACTCAAAGAAAAGGCTCACCAAAACGGAGCCGACTTGTTAGTTATTTGGGTTACTGCACCGCTGTCAGTCTGCTATGAGCGAATGAAAAACCGCAATTCCGACCGTGACACACTTAAACTTGAAAATTGGGATGAGTATGTCAAGAAAATCAACTATGCACCGCCTTATGAATTGGAATCGGCAGGTGCGGTTGACCAAATTTTAGTGTTTGATAATCAGGATAATGAAACGGCACTGCGTTCATTGAGTGAAGTGTTGAAAATGATAGGAGAATAAAAATGCTGAACCGAGAAGAAATTATAAAAGACGTTGAAAAGAATAAGATTATTGTTATTCTGCGAGGCTTTACCACCGAGCAGCTGATTAACACGGTTGATGCTATGGAAAAGGGCGGTATCAGAATGGTTGAGGTCACCTTTGACCAGTCAGGAGTCATACCTGACGAGACCACAGCGGCGAATATCCGTACTCTCAAAGAGCACTTTGAGGGCAGAGTCAGGGTCGGTGCAG
Organism: Acutalibacteraceae bacterium; assembly: GCA_045637775.1. Taxonomy (GTDB): domain Bacteria; phylum Bacillota; class Clostridia; order Oscillospirales; family Acutalibacteraceae; genus UMGS172. Next base: position 16,726 of record JAZUAC010000022.1, read on the forward strand.
GTACCGTTATGACCGAAAAACAGGTTGAGCTTGCCTTTAATGCCGGTGCAGAGTTTATCATTTCTCCCGACTGCTACGAGCCGGTTATCAGAAAGACCCGCGAGCTTGGAATGGTTTCTATGCCCGGCGCATTTACTCCTACCGAAGCAGCCAATGCTCACCGATTTGGTGCTGATTTTGTCAAACTGTTCCCCAATTCCGAGGTCGGCATCTCTTATCTTAAGGCATTAACAGCACCACTGTCGCACATAAAATTCCTTGCCGTTGGCGGCGTTGATCACAAAAGTATGTGTGATTACTTAAATGCGGGTGCCAAAGGTGTCGGAGTTGCTACTGCCATTGCCGATAAAAAATCGATTTTTGCCGGCGATTTTGAGGCGGTTACCAATCGTGCTAAGTTGTTTACCGAACAATTATAAAACTGCCAAGCAGAGTGATGGGCGCACCTGCAAAAATTCGAAAACAAAATGAAAATATAAAGAAATATTGACAATTGTGTTGCAGAGTGGTAAAATTTACTGTAACAATTTTGATTTGCAACGGCTTAAGGGCGCGATCCTGACGCCGTGTGACCATAGGAGGTAAAATTATGGCAAAGAAAGATATCAACTGGGGCGAGCTCGGTTTCGGCTATGTTAAGACCGATTACCGTTTTGTTGCCAATTTTAAAGACGGTAAGTGGGATGAAGGACAACTCATTACCGATGAAAACATCGTAATCAATGAGTGTGCAGGTGTTCTGCAGTATGCACAGACCTGCTTTGAGGGTCTTAAGGCTTACACAACCGAGGAAGGTAAGATTGTATGCTTCCGTCCTGACCTTAACGCACAGCGTATGGCCGATTCTTGCGAGCGTTTGAAGATGCCCGTATTCCCCGTAGACAAGTTTGTTGAGGCAGTTGAAAAGGTTGTTGCCGCTAATGCTGACTTTGTTCCGCCTTACGGCTCGGGCGCAACCCTTTATTTGCGTCCTTATATGTTCGGTAGCAACGCTGTTATCGGTGTTAAGCCTGCAACCGAGTATCAGTTCAGAATCTTCGCAACACCCGTTGGCCCTTACTTTAAGGGTGGTGTAAAGCCTTTGACCTTGCGTATTTCTGACCTTGACCGTGCCGCACCTATGGGTACCGGCCACATCAAGGCGGGTCTTAACTATGCAATGAGCCTTTACAACATTGTTGATGCTCATGACAACGGTTATGACGAAAATATGTACACCGATTCGGCAACCCATACCTATATTGAGGAGACCGGTGGTGCCAACATCATCTTCGTTACCAAGGACGGCAAGGTTGTAACACCTAAGTCCAACACTATTTTGCCCTCTATTACCCGTCGCTCTTTGATGATCGTTGCCAAGGATTATCTCGGACTTGAGGTTGAGGAGAGGCCTGTTCGCGTTGACGAGCTTGAGAACTTTGCAGAGTGCGGACTTTGCGGTACTGCTGCTGTTATTTCTCCCGTTGGCAAGGTTGTTGACCACGGTAAGGAGATTGCTTTCCCCGCAGGTATGACCGAAATGGGTCCTGTTACTAAGAAGCTTTACGATACCCTCACAGGTATTCAGATGGGTCGTCTTCCCGCACCCGAGGGATGGATTAAGGTCATTGACTGAGCTTGAAGTACAATCACTTCCAAGCAACCCCACAGCTTTTTGTGGGGTTGCTTGCTGCTTTTTATGTATAGTTTATTAAATTTGCGTAAATTTTGCGAAATTTAGAATAATTTTTGTTGAAATTTTTATGAAAGTTTGATATAGTTGATATGCAATTAAACTACGGAGGTTTATACAATGAAGAAAGTATTATCATTAATGATGGTTCTTGTTTTGGTCGTTGGCTTGCTTGTTGGCTGTGGCGGCGATGACAAGAAAGCAAAAGATGAAGCAGGAAACAACACTACAAACAATTCTGTAGCAACTCCTTCGGGTGATTCGCCTAATGTTGACGGAATTGTTTCCACTGCTGATGTCAACTTCAAGACAGGTGACAATTCGACTTATCGTATTGTCCGTCCTGAGGGTGACACTAATGCAACTTCGGTTGCACAGTATATCTTCAAGCAGATGAGAGATAAGCTTGGAGTAAATGCACGAAACGTTTCCGATACCGAAGATGGAACCGATGCTTATGAAATTCTCGTCGGTATGACCAACCGTGAGGAATCCAAGAAGGCAGCTCAATATCTTGAGGGCAAAGCCGGTGGTAGATATAGTGATTATGTTATTTGTACCATTGGTAAAAAGATCTGCATTTATTCAAAGAATCCTGAAATCTTGAAGCCTGCAGCAGAGGCTTTTGTAGCCGATTATTTGAAAGCTGAACCCATTAAGGGCGGTATCAACGCTGTAAAGGCATCCGAAGGTAACTTTGAGTCGATCAAGGTCAACGGTGTTGAGGTTGGTAAATTTAATTTTGTCCGTCCTCACTTCAATTCTTCTTGGCTTACCGAATGTGAGATGGAAGAGATTGTCGATACCGTTTACAACAAGACCGGTTATATGATGAGCATTAACCATGATACCCAGTCTTCTCCCGAAGACTATGAGATTATCGTTGGTAACACCACCCGTGAGGGCGTTGAGGCTGTAACCGATTATGATCAGTATAAAATTACCGTAAAGGGTAAGAAGGTTTACATAAATGGTGGTAGTGCTCATGCAACCGCAATGGGCGTTTCCGAGTTCTCCAAGATGTTGACCGGTGAGATTACCGACGCTTCTTCTGTTGTTGGTTCTTATAATACCGCAATGGCAAGCTATGATAAGTCCAAAGAATATTACTGGACTTGGGGTGACGATTTCGACCTCCCCGAGCTTGACCTGACCAAGTGGGGACAGGAAAAGGAATCCAATCAAAGCCCCGGTCAAAACGGCAAGACTTCGGTTCGTTCTTCCGACCCCAACGATGTATTTGTTTCCGACGGTAAGTTCTATATCTGTGCACGTCAGGATGATCATTATTACTATGGCGGTATGATACGTACACAGCGAACTATGGAATACAAGTACGGTTACGCTGAAATGAGCTCGGTCATTCCTCAGGGTGATAGCTTCTGGATTGCATGGTGGGCTTGCTCTAACGACGCAGTGTCTTCTGTTGATCCGAGTGCGCCCAAGCTTTTGTCACCTGAAATAGATATAGTTGAGTGTTTCGGTAATTCCAAGTATTATGCTGCAAACTGCCACTCTTGGCCTACCACTACCGGTACAAATGAGTATGGTTACGTGCACACCTCGCTTGACGGTACTACCTACGGTGAAGCTAAGAAGTACACTTTGGAGGATGAAGGTAAGGTTTTAGGTAACGATTTCCATACCTACGGCTTCCTTTGGGACAACACTAAGATGGGCTTCACCTGTGACGGTGACCTTTACTTCGTATATGACACCACCAAAACATATGAAGATATTGAGTGCTTTAACCACAGCATGTACTTCATTTACAGTATGGCTCTCGGCTTTGCCGATGCTCCCGGTAACCCCATTACCGAAGATCCTGTTGAGTGGTCAGAAACCAACAAGCTTATCCTTGACTGGATGCACCTTTATCAGAAGGATGACGGTCTGCACGAGCTTAATTGGATGGGCGCAAAATAATCTTTGATATTGAAATCAGCTTCCGATTTTCGGAGGCTGATTTTTTCTTTGAAAAATTTACAAATTGACTACAAAACATAAGTTATATCTGTTATAATATAATTGTATTGTATATTCACCTTGATTTGGAGGCTTTGAAATATGATTATAAAAAAGGCAAAGAGATATATTTGTACTGTTTTGTGCGTTGCAATGCTTTTGTCGATTTTCGCAGGGTGTGGCAAAGAGCAGGGAACCGTCTTTGATGAACAGGGTTTCCGTTACAAGGTGCATCCCGACTATATTGAGTTGTTGGAGTATATCGGTGACGGCGGTGCGGTAAATATTCCGTCAAGCTTCAAGGATAAACCTGTAACGGTTTTGCATGAAGGTCTTTTTAAAAACCATTCAAATATTACCGAGATAATCTTGCCCAATACGTTAACCACCGTTGGCGCAGAAGTCTTCAGCCGTTGTACATCGCTCAAATCGTTGGAGATTCCCGAAGGCGTTATCGAGGTTGGAACAGGTGCGTTCAGCTATTGCACGGGTTTGAAGCAGGTGAAGATGCCTTCAACAGTGAAGGTTTTGTCTGACAATGTGTTTTACCAGTGTTTAAGCCTTGAGAGTATTGAGCTTAAAGAAGGCTTGACCGATATAATGCCCTATGCGTTTTACGGCTGCCCCGCACTTACAACCGTTATTTTCCCCGCAACGCTTATAAATATTAAGGAATATGCCTTTTATGGATGCATTGCGCTTGAAAGTGTTACCTTGCCCGATTCGGTAAAATCGTTGGAAAAGGGTTGCTTTAAGGAATGCGTTGCATTAAAAAGCTTCAGCGCGGGCAGTGGACTTAAAACCTTGGGCGAAGAAGCATTTGTTTTGTGTGCCAAGCTTGCCGAGGTGAAATTAAACGACGGACTTGAAACGGTTGGCAAAAATGCGTTTACCGAAACTGCAGTGACCGAGATTTCATTCCCTGATACAATAAGCAGTCTTACAACCTGTATTTCGGGTTGTAAAAAGCTTACCACGGTAAAGCTCCCGTCTAAAATTGTTGCAATTCCTGACGAAATGTTTAACGGATGCGAGAGCCTTACCTCGATTGAAATACCGTCCTCGGTAACCTCGATAGGCAATAAGGCGTTTTTCGGATGTACAAAGCTTGCAACTCCGACCATGCCCGAAAAGCTTATAATGGTTGGTGATTATGCTTTTTCACAGTGTATTGAGTTTGAAAAGATTACCTTCCCCGACACGCTCCAAACGTTGGGCAAAGGTGCGCTGTCGAACTGTATCAAACTGACCGATATAAATGTGGGTAACAGTCTTAAAACCATTGGCGATAATGCGTTTGAATATTGCTTGAGATTGATGTATATAACCTTGCCTGCCACACTTGAAAACGCAGGTTCCGATATATTTAACGGTTGTATTAAGCTTCGTCAGGTTACGATTAAGCGTGAAAAGAATTCGGTTGACACCAGCCGTTGGGGTAAGGGCTTTAACATTAAATGGCAGCCCGAAAAAAAGTGATTTCGGAGGATGTATGAACCAAAGCTTGAAGAAAATATTGGGCGAAAAGGCTACCGAGATTTTTGAAAAAGAATATACAGGTGCAGTTTGTTCGCTGGACTATAAGCCTGGTGATGCCTTTCAGTTGCTTATTGCGACTCGCCTTTCGGCACAGTGTACCGATGCGCGTGTAAATATGGTAACACCAAAGCTTTTCGAACGTTTCCCTGACCCTCAAAGCATGGCAAACGCTGAAGTGAGGGAGATTGAGGAGCTGATAAAGACCTGCGGTCTGTATAAGACCAAGGCTGCCGATTTAAAGGGTATAGGAACAATGCTTTGCGAAGAATACGGCGGTCGGGTGCCCGATACGATTGAGGAGCTTATAAAGCTTCCGGGAGTCGGACGCAAAACTGCAAATCTTGTGGTGGGCGATATTTACGGCAAGCCCGCAGTTGTGACCGATACGCATTTTATAAGACTTTGCAACAGTTTCGGCTTTGTCAAGACCACCGACCCTTTAAAGGTTGAACGTGAAATGCGAAAAATCTTACCGCCCGATAAATCAAACGGATTTTGCCACAGGGCAGTGCTTCACGGAAGAGCCGTTTGTACCGCCAGAAAGGCTTATTGCGAAAAATGTTGCTTTAACGAAATATGCGAAAAGCATTTGGATTACAAAAAATAATTTATACATAGGGTAGAGTATGAAAATAATTCATTGCGGAGATTTACACCTTGATTCAAGGCTTGAATCAAACCTTCCCACTGCAAAATCAAGGGAACGAAAGAAAGAAATAATAATGGCATTCAGCCGAATGGTGGATTATGCCGCCGAAAACAATGTAACTGCAGTTATAATTGCAGGTGACCTATTCGATACCGACCGTATGCTTCCCACAACAAGGGATATTGTGCTGGGCAAAATTGCCGATTGTAAGGGAACCGAGTTTTTGTATCTTTGCGGTAACCACGATGCAGGGAAATCCCTGGCAGAGTGCGATTTGCCCGAGAATCTCAAGCTTTTCGGTGATGATTGGACAACCTTTGAATTCCAAAACGTAGTTGTAACCGGTGTTGAGTTGAACGAAGAAAACTGCCGTCATATTTACGGTGGTTTAAGACTTGCTCCTGAGAAGTTTAATATTGTCACCATGCACGGACAGATCGATTCTGCCTCGGGTGTTGATAAGGTTAACCGAAACGAGCTTGCCGACAAGGGGATAGACTACCTTGCGCTTGGTCATTACCACACTCATCGCATGGGAGAATTGGGCAAAAACGGTGTTTGGTGTTACTGCGGATGCTTGGAAGGTCGCGGTTTTGATGAATGCGGTGACAAGGGTTTTGTTGTGCTCGATATTGCCGAGGACAACTCATTTGAGGCAAGTTTTGTAAAAAATTCAAAGCGCGATATTGTCGAGGTTGAGTGTGATATCTCGTCGATTTCAGATACGGCGGTCATGCTGAGCAAAATCGATGCAGTAACTGCCGATGTGAGTGCCGATGCTATGTTGAAGCTGGTTTTGACAGGCAAGCTTTCGGAGGATGCGAGAAAAGACCTTGAGATGTTTAAAAAGCACCTTGATGAACGTTTTTGGTTTGCCAAAATCAAGGATAAAACGCGTATCGAACTGCGGTTTGAGGACTATGTGAACGATGTTTCATTAAAGGGTGAGTTTATCCGTAAGGCACTGTCGTCCGATCTGCCTGAGGATGTTAAAAACCGCGTTATTGAGTGCGGTCTTGCAGCACTTAGCGGTCAGGAGGTGCTGTGATGAAACTTATAAAATGTCATGTCAGAAATTTCGGCACACTTCAAAACTTTTCGCTTGATTTTTCTGACGGCTTGACCGTTATTAAAGAGGATAATGGATTTGGTAAATCTACTCTTGCCGCATTTTTGAAGGCGATGCTTTATGGCCTGCCTCAAACCACCAAGCGCAGTATTGATGAAAACGACCGTAAAAAATTCAAACCGTGGCAGGGTGGTGATTTTGGCGGCTCGCTCACTTTTGAGGTGAACGGCAAGCAGTACCGTGTTGACCGAAGCTTTGGCACTAAAGAAAAGGATGACACCTTCCGTCTTGTTGACCTTACAAACGGTGCCGAGAGTGATGATTTTTCGAGTGACCTCGGTGTAGAGCTTTTTGGTGTTGACGGCGAAAGCTTTGAACGCAGTGTGTTTGTCCCTCAGGTCGATACCGCTATCGAAATGAATAACACCATCCGCGCAAAGCTAACGGGACTTATTGAAAATTCAGACGATATGAGCAATTATGACAATGCGGTGAAGGCGCTTGAAAAGAGAGCGAAATTTTACAGTATTGTCAATGGTGCCAGAGGCGATATTGCCGATAAAAACCGTGAAATTGAAGCTTTGCAGACAAGCTTGACCGACAAGTCGGCCGCTGTCAGTAATCTTAATGATATTAAAGCCGAACTTAGCGGCTTAAAGGTATCGGCTGCCGAGCTTACTGTCAAAAAAGATGAGTTGAGAAAAAAGATCACCGTCGTTTCGGATGCCGCAGCTTTGTTGGAGCAAAAGCGTCAGCGTGATGAACTGTTGGCAACACTTGAAAATGTCAATAAGAAATTTGATGAAATAAAGCTTGAATATCCTAACGGTTTTCCAACCGAAGATGAGCTTTCATACGCTGAGAAACAGCTTAGCTCGATAAAATCAACCGAAACCGAGTTGAAGGTTTTGCAATCTAATGTGTCTGATCGCAGTGAACTTGAAAAGCTGAAGGAATACTTCAAAAACGGTGTTCCTACCGAGCAGGAGGTCTACGACACAAGGAAAAATATTTCGGCAGTATCACAGCTTGAGATAAAGGCGGAGTCCTTGAAATCGAGATTGGCAGAAGCACCTCAAGCAACCGTAAAATCAAGTGGTGCAGCGGTTAAATTATGTGTGATATCAGCTGTTGCAGTTGCCTTTTTTGGCGCAATTGCATTCTTGTGGCAAGCGGTTGCGGGTGTGATCCTTTTGTGTGTTGCTTTTGTACTTTTGGGCGTTTCGGGGTTTATGTATCTGAAAAACATGATAGCCTCCAACAATGCACCTAAAATTGACACTGTTGGGTTGAAAACCGAATATGATACAATCTGTGCTGAAATCGACCGTTTGATCGATGAGATCCAAAGGTTTTGTGATCGATTTGACCCGATTTCCGAGCCTTCGCAAGTGATTGAAAATGTTGCTGTTGCCGTGCGCGACCTCAACCGTCTTGAGACGTCGGTTAAGAAAAACGATGATGAGGTTGAAAAGCGTCAAGCTGATGTATCGGCAGGCTATGGTAAGCTCAATGTCTTTTTTGACCGCTATTGTGCCAATGTAACGCTTGAATTTAACGAGCAGTTGGCAAAAATAAAACGCGATAAGTTTGAAGCAACGCGTCTTGAAAATGATGCGAAAACGCTGTCTCAAAGACTGACCGAGATGCCCGAAGCTCAAGCGGATGTTGATTTAAGTGACGGTGCTGACCGTGAGCAACTTTTGGCAGAGGAAAAGCAACTTTTGGCAGAACTTGATTTGATCAATAATCGTATCACCTCGCGTGAGGTTGAGTCGGCAAGACTTTTGGCTGAAACACAAATGCTGCCCGAAATTGAGGAACGTTTGGAAAACCTTAAAATTGAACGTGACGAGGCGGTTGAAAGGTACAACACCATAACCGTAACACTTGACTTACTTCAAAAGGCAAAGCAGGATTTGTCTCTACGTTATCTTGACCGTGTGACCGAAGGCTTTAAAAAGTATTCTGCGTTGCTGGGGGTGGATTCCGACGATGCATTGATTGATACCGACCTTAATGTCGAGCTTTCGGAATGCGGAGCAACAAGGGAAAAGGGATATTTCAGCTGCGGTGTTCGGGATATGATAGACATAGCCATGAGATTGGGTCTTTGTGATGCTTTATTTGAGGAAGAGGAAGCAGTGCTGATTTTGGATGATCCGTTTGTCAATCTTGATGATGCCCGCATTAAAAGTGCAATGGAACTGCTTAACAAGCTTTCCGAAACCCGACAGATAGTATACCTCACCTGTCACAGCAGTAGATGTTAAAAAACCGCGATAGAATTTCTGATTCTATCGCGGTTTTTGTTGTTATTGTTTAGGATTATTCATGGTATTTTCTTCGATAATGAATCGGGGTCTGTGCTTGGTTTCAAGATACATTTTACCGATATACTTTCCAATAACACCGATTGCCGAAAGCTGAATACCACCCAAGGTCCAGATAGAGGCCATAAGACTTGTCCAACCTGCGGTGGTGTGACCCAAGAAATGTTGCACAAGGGCATAGATAAGAATGCCCAAACCAACGGTGCAAATGAGTATTCCAAGGCGAATGATAAGATCAATGGGACGGATGCTCAAAGAGGTGATACCCTCAAAAGCAAAGGAAAGCATCTTGCGGAAAGGGTATTTAGATTCGCCTGCAAAACGGCGGTCACGTTCATAGTAAACAGTGTCTGACTTAAAGCCGATAAGCGGAACCATTCCGCGCAAAAACAAATTGACCTCGGGGAATTCGGCCAAAGCGTCCAAAGCACGGCGACTCATAAGACGAAAATCGGCATGGTTGTAAACCGTTTCGGCACCAAGCCACTTCATGACCTTATAAAAACCATGAGCAGTTGTTCTCTTGAAAAACGAGTCCTTTTTGCGGTTGGAACGCACTCCGTAAACAACATCGTTGCCTTCATGATAGCTGTCAACCATTTTGTCAATGGCATTTATGTCGTCCTGAAGGTCGGCGTCCATCGAAATGACGGCATCGAACTCATCCTTTACCGTCATAAGTCCTGCAAGAAGGGCGTTTTGATGCCCGCGGTTACGGCTTAATTTAAGACCTTCGAAATACTCGTTTTCTTTTGACAAACGGGAAATGATATCCCAGGTCTGGTCCTTCGAGCCGTCGTCAACAAATACTATTTTACTGTCGTTGGATATTTTGTTTTCGCAAATGAGATTTTTGTATTTTTCATTAAGTCTTGCCGCAGTTTCAAGCAAGACCTCTTCCTCATTATAGCAGGGGATAACCATGCAAAGTTTCATAATAAAATTCCTTTTTATGTGAGATTACTTTTTAATTATATTTTGTGTAAGAACATTTGTCAAGTTTTGCAGATGTCAGCTTTAAATTAAATAATCGAATTTTGTAAAAACATTAGTAAAAACTATTGATTTTATCTATGCAAAATGTTATAATACGCGATAATGGAATATTGTGTGTTATTGTGATTTGATAAATCGGTATAGATGTTATCGATATTGTTAGTATTGAATAAAATTTCCTGCAAAAACACACAATTTTCAAATCAACTAAACAAAGGAGTAGGGATGGATAAGGTTTCTATTTCAAAGGCTACTTTAGGTAGAATTCCGAAATATCTCAATTTCCTCAAAGAACTGTCACCCGGCGCTGTGCCGTATATATCCGCAACCGCAATTTCAAAAGCCTTAAAGCTTGGAGAGGTTCAGGTCAGAAAGGATCTTGCTATTGTTAGCGGTGCAGGTAAACCGAGATTGGGCTACGAAACCGAGGTGCTGATTGATCAGCTTGAAGATTGTCTGGGATATAATCGTCTGACCAAGGCAGTATTGGTAGGCGCGGGTCATTTGGGAAGAGCTCTGATTCAATATGACGGATTTGAGGATTTTGGGGTTAAAATTGCAGCGGCTTTTGATTTGAATGAACAGGCAGTCAGCCTTGATTCAATAACCGAGATTTTGCCTATGAGCCAATTCGACGGTTACTGTAAAGAGCATCAAATTTGTCTTGGAATAATCACGGTTGGTGAAGGTTCGGCGCAGGCGGTATGCGATCAAATGGTCAAAAGCGGAATAACAGCTATTTGGAATTTTGCACCCTGTTGCTTAAAGGTTCCCAATGGAGTTCTGCTTCAAAATGAAAACTTGGCGTTGTCGTTGGCGCATTTGAGAAACCAGCTTCATGGCAGCCGAGTTATCTTGAATGATAAAACATGAACTCACCGCGATTTATGGTAGTCAAGTGCTTTTTAAACAATCAGCGACACGTTTGCTGTTTTGGAATAGCGTAGAGGAGGAAAACAATGAACAAAATTACAGTGATTGGTTCAGGCAGTGTTGGTTCCACGATTGCGTACACCCTTACTGTCATGGGTACCGCATCTGAAATTGTTATGATTGATATCAATCAGGAAAAATCTTCGGGCGAGGCGTTGGATATCAGGCAGGGTGTTCCGTTCTGTAATCCCGCCAACATCTATGCAGGTTCGTATGTCGATGCCGAGGATTCCGATATCGTTATCATAACCTGCGGCGTTGCAAGAAAGCCGGGTCAGTCAAGACTTGACCTTGCACAAACCAATGTGAACATTTTGAAATCGGTTTCTGCTGAAATCGTAAAGTATGCACCCGGAGCAACATATATCATCGTAAGTAACCCGGTTGACATTCTGACTTATGTCTTCCATAAAATTTCGGGAATCCCCGAGGAACGTATTATCGGTTCGGGTACTATTCTTGATACTGCACGTTTGCGTGCACGTGTTTCGGAGTATTACGATGTTAACCAGAAGAATGTCCATGCATATGTTTTGGGTGAGCACGGTGACTCGGCATTCGTTCCGTGGTCAATTGCCAATATATCCAATGTCCCTATTGAGGATTACAGACAGGCATTGGTGAATTCTAATGACTATCCCAAATTTGACCGCGATGAGGTTGAAAATTATGTTAGGAAGTCAGGTGCTCGTGTTATAGAGCAAAAGGGTGCTACATTCTATGCAGTGTCTATATCGGTATGTCACATTTGCAAGTGTCTGCTTAGCGGCATCGATACCACGATGACGGTATCTACTATGCTTCACGGTGAGTATGGAATTGACGATGTTTGCTTGAGCTTGCTTAATGTTGTAGGTGGTAAGGGTGCCCATAGTAAGGTGCTGTTGCCGCTGAATGAAGAGGAAGTTAAGGCTTTGCATCACAGTGCGGATTGCCTTAAAGAAATAATCAATAATATAGAAATATAAAACGAAAGGTTGTTATTAAAATGGATTATCGTATTGAACATGACTCTATGGGTGAGATGAAGGTGCCTGCTGACCGTCTTTGGGCAGCACAGACACAGCGTAGCCACGAAAACTTTGAAATTGGCGTTGGCATTGAGACTATGCCTCGCGAAATCATTCATGCTTTCGGTGTTTTGAAGAAGGCAGCTGCTATCACCAACAACAAGCTTAAGCCCGAGAAGATGACCGACGAAAAGCTCCAAGCTATCATG
>JAZUAC010000023.1:0-15927 GCA_045637775.1 Acutalibacteraceae bacterium
GATGGAAGGAAATGATACTATGGTTAATCACGCAATGCTAATGGATTTCTATGAGTCCACGATGGCTAACGGTGCTATTTTGCAAGGGCATGAAGATACTATTGCATATTTTGACATGTTTTTCCGCCGTGTACCCGATAATGGCGGTTTTGCAATTATGGCAGGTCTTGAGCAGTTGATAAATGACCTTAAAAGTTTTAAGTTTTCAAAAGAAGACATTGACTATATGCGTGATAAAAAGCTTTTTGATGAGAAGTTTTTAAACTACCTTGAAGACTTTAAATTCACCTGCGATGTATGGGCGATACCCGAAGGCACACCGATATTCCCGCGTGAACCAATTGTTACTTTGCGAGGTCCTATTACGCAGTTGTTTTTGATTGAAACCTTGGTGTTGCTTAATATCAATCATCAATCGCTTATCGCTACCAAGGCTAACCGTATTGTCCGAGCCGCACAAGGTAGGTCGGTTATGGAGTTTGGTGCCCGTCGTGCTCACGGTGCTGATGCATCTATTTGCGGTGCTCGTGCCGCTTATATCGGTGGTTGTGTCGGTACTTCCTGCGTTAAAGCAGGCAAGGATTTCAATATTCCTGTTTCGGGTACAATGGCTCATTCGTGGATTCAGCTTTTTGATAATGAGTATGATGCCTTTAAGGCTTATGCCGAGGTTTACCGTGAAAAATCGCTGTTTTTGGTTGATACCTACGACACTCTTAAATCGGGTATCCCCAACGTTATCAAGGTAGCTAACGAGGTTTTAAAGCCTATGGGTTGCCGTCCTTTAGGCATCAGAATTGATAGCGGTGATATAACCTATCTTTCTAAGCGTGCAAGAAAAATGCTTGATGATGCAGGTTATCCCGATTGTGCTATTTGTGTTTCCAATGCTTTGGATGAATACCTTATCCGTGATATGCTTATGCAGGGTGCTAAGGTTGATACTTTTGGTGTTGGTGAGCGACTGATTACAGCATCAAGTGAAGCGGTGTTCGGTGGTGTTTATAAGTTGGCAGGTGTTGAGGATTGTGAGGGCAATATTGAGCCGAGAATCAAGCTTTCGGAAAACACCTCAAAAATCACTTTACCCGGTTTCAAGCAGTCTTGGAGATTGTTTGACAGAGAAAGCGGTAAGGCTATTGCCGATGTTATTACGCTTCACGATGAGGTTATTGACGATACCAAGGAATATGAGATTTTTGATCCCGAATTTACTTGGAAACGTAAAACGGTGTCAGACTTTATTGCAAGACCCTTGCAGGTTCCTATTTTCAAAAACGGTGAACTGAAATATAAGTGTCCCACTGCAACCGCTATTCGTGATTACCGCGAACAGCAGGTTGAGTCATTGTGGGAAGAGGTTCAGCGTTTTGAAAAACCTCATAAATACTATGTCGACCTTTCGCAAAAGCTGTGGGATCTTCACCACGAGATGATCGATAAGGTTTCAAAATAACCGTGACCGAGGGGTTACAATTCCTCGGTTGACTACGGTGAAAGCTCCCTTTAATATGAGGGGGCTTTTTGTTTTTTATTAAAATATTGCCAATAGATTAAATTTATTTATTTTTAGTTGAAAAAACATCAAATGTGTAGTATAATCATCTGGATACTACCGTGAGGGAGTATATAGTTTTGTATTTTACTTCAAAGGATGAATTTAATGTCTAAGGATCTTAACACAGTTTTTAATATGCCTACATTGGCTATGCGCGGTATCGTCGTTTACCCTAAAACGGTGGTTCACTTTGATGTTGTGCGCAAAAAGTCGATTGAGGCTTTGAATATTGCAATGGCAGGCGACCGCAGAATTTTCTTGGTCACACAGCGCGACATTTCGGTTGAAGAGCCGACCGAAAAAGAGCTTTACACGGTTGGTTGTGTTGCTAAAATCCGTCAGATTGCCCGCGTTCAGGGTGATACAGTGCGCGTACTTGTTGAAGGCTGTTACCGTGCCGAAATGTTAGGAATTACTGCAAGCAACCCCGCACTTTATGCGGATGTTGTCAGAATGATAGATGAGCCCGTAAAGTGCCGTGAGGTTTATAAAGAGGCTTTGCTTCGCAGCGCTAAAACAGCTTTTGATGAGTATGCACGCGTTGCACCCAAAATGTCGCCCGATGTCATTATGTCGGTCGTAGCGGCCGATGATATGGGCTTTTTGGCTGATTTTATTACCCACAATATGCCGGTCGATTATGACGATAAGCAGTATATTTTGGAGCAGTTTGACCCCAAAAAGCGTTTGAAGCTGGTTGTATCGTTGCTCAAACGCGAGAAGGAAATAATGGGTATCGACGCACAGATAAACGAAAAGGTGCGTGCAAATATCGACGAAAATCAGCGAGAGTATTACCTTCGTGAACAGATAAAGGTCATAAATGAGGAGCTTTACGGCAATTCGGGACCTGAGGATGAGTGTGATAAATATTATAAGCGAATTGACGAAATGAAGGCTTCGGATGATGTTAAAAAGCGCCTTCGTGAAGAGGTTGACCGCTATGCTAAAATGCCTTCCGGCTCGCATGAGGCCACCGTTGTGCTCAATTATATCGACACTTGTTTGTCCTTGCCTTGGGGTGTTTACACCGAGTCGAAAATCGACCTTGCAAAATCGAAAAAGATACTTGATAAGGCACATTACGGTCTCAGTAAGGTCAAAGAGCGTATTATCGAACTGCTTGCGGTTCACACCCTTGTGCCCGATGTTAAGGGACAGATTATTTGTCTTGTAGGCCCTCCGGGTGTCGGTAAGACCTCTATTGTTAAGTCGGTTGCCGAATGTATGGGCAGAAAATATGCCCGCGTTGCTTTGGGTGGTGTTGGTGACGAATCTGAAATCAGAGGACACCGCAAAACCTACATAGGTGCAATGCCTGGTAGAATTATCAATGCAGTTAAGACCGCAGGCAGTGCCAACGCCGTAGTTTTGCTTGACGAGATCGATAAGCTTGGTTCTTCTTATAAGGGCGACCCCGCTTCGGCTATGCTGGAGATTTTGGACAGCGAGCAGAACTCAACCTTCTTTGACCATTATGTTGATATGCCGTTTGATTTGAGCCGTGTTTTGTTTATTACAACGGCCAATGATGCAGGCAGTATTCCGGGTCCCTTGCTTGACAGAATGGAGCTTATTGAGTTGGGTAGCTATACCCGTGAGGAAAAGTTCCAAATTGCTAAACACCACCTTGTTAAAAAGCAGATGTCGGCGGTTGGTCTTAATTCCAAACAGTTGAAGATAACCGACGAGGCTATATATAAACTTATAGATTCCTACACTCGTGAGGCAGGTGTTCGTCGCCTCGACCGTAATTTGGGTTCTATTTGCCGTAAATCTGCCGCAAAAATCGTTTCGGGTGAGGCTTCGGTCAAGGTTACTTCGGCGGTGCTTCACGAAATGCTTGGAACCGAGAAATATAAGCCTGATGTTTTGCAGAAAAAGGACGAGGTGGGTCTTGTCAACGGTCTTGCGTGGACAAGCGTTGGCGGTGAACTGTTGCAGATGGAGGTCGTTTGTGTACCCGGTACGGGTAAGCTTGAACTGACCGGCTCTTTGGGCGATGTTATGAAAGAATCGGCTCACGCCGCCGTCACTTGTGTTCGCAGCCGTGCCGAGGTTTTGGGTATTGATAAAGAGTTCTACAAGAATCTTGATATTCACATCCACGCACCCGAGGCTGCAGTGCCTAAAGATGGTCCCTCGGCAGGTGTTACCATGGTTACGGCTATTGTTTCGGCATTGACGGGAACACCTGTCCGCCGTGATGTTGCCATGACAGGTGAAGTTACCTTGCGAGGCAGAGTAATGCCCATTGGAGGACTTAAAGAAAAGTCTATGGCTGCATACCGTAACGGTATCAAAAAGGTGTTTATACCCATTGAGAACCTGCCTAATCTGGACGATGTTGACCAAATTGTTAAGGACAATGTTGAGTTTATGGCAGTTGAAACCATTGATGACCTTTTGCCCGAAGCTTTGGTTTCCATGCCGATGGTGTCGAGTGATAAAAAGGAATTTTATAACATTTCTAAATCCGCCAAATCAACCAATACTGCGGTTCACAACTAAATTTTTGGGAGAAATTATATGAACTATAATAAAGCCGAGTTTGAAACCTCGGCGGGAACAAGTAGGGGGCTTTTGCCGTCGGATAGACCCGAGGTTTGTTTTTCGGGTCACTCGAATGTTGGTAAATCTTCCTTGATAAACAAGGTCTTTAACCGAAAATCGTTTGCAAGAACGAGTAATAAGCCGGGTAAAACGGCAACGGTCAATTTCTTTAAATGTGAAAACATCCGCCTTGCCGACCTGCCGGGTTATGGCTTTGCCAAGGTGTCGTTTGATGAGCGTCAGCGTTGGGCAGAGCTTATGGAGGGCTATTTTTCGCAAGGTCGTGACATTCGACTTGTTTTTCAGCTTATAGATGCACGCCATAAGCCTACAAAGGACGATATTGATATGTTGCATTTTCTTTGCGACAACAGGCAACCGTTCGTTGTGGTGCTGACCAAAATTGATAAGCTCAAAACTAAAGAGCGTGAAAAAAATCTCGTAATGCTCAAAGAGGAAATGAGCTTTATAGGGGATATACCCATGATTCCGTTTTCTGCCGAAAACGGTGAAGGCTGTGACGCTATTCGCAGTCTTTTGGATGAGATAAACGAAAAGGGGAATATAGAGTGATTAGCGAAAGTGTTGGTGTTAATTCCAACGGCAATCTTACAATCGGCGGTGCTGATTGTGTTGAGTTGGCCAAGAATTTTGGAACACCGCTTTATGTATTTGATGAAAATTTGATAAGAAAAACCTGCCGTGAGTTTAAAAGTTCTATTGACGAGTTTTACGGCGGTAACGGTCTTGTGCTTTATGCAAGCAAGGCTTTTTCCTGCAAGGAAATGTACCGCATTGTGGGTGCAGAAGGCTTGGGTTGTGATGTTGTTTCTGCAGGTGAGCTTTATACTGCTTTGTCGGTAGGCTTTAAGGCAGAAAACATCTTCTTCCACGGCAACAACAAAACACCCGACGAGATAGAATATGCCTTGAAATCGGGCGTTGGTCGTCTTGTTGCCGATAATGTTACCGAGCTTGAGAATATTCAAAGAATTGCCGAAAGCCTTTCGGTTAAGGCAAATATTGTCATGAGAATCAAGCCGGGCATCGATGCACACACCCATGCATATATCAGCACAGGTCAGATTGATTCAAAGTTTGGCTTTGCTTTGGAAAACGGTGAGGCTTTTGAGGCTGTCGAGAAGGCTTTGCAGTGCAAAAACATTGTGTTGCATGGTTTCCATTGCCATATTGCTTCACAGGTTTGCGAAACCAAGCCTTTCCAAGAGGCGGCCGAGGTCATGCTGACATTTATGAACAATGTTCGTGAGCGTTTTGGTGTTACCTTGACCGAGCTTAACCTTGGTGGCGGCTTTGGTGTAAAGTATCTTGAATCGGATGAGCAGATTCCTTTCAAAGAGTACATGAAGAACACCGCAGTTGTATTAAAGCAAAAGGCCGAGGAACTTAAATTCCCCGTACCTAAAATCTTTATTGAACCCGGTCGTTCGATGGTTGCACCCGCCGGTCTTACCCTTTACACCGTTGGAAATGTCAAGACTATCGAAAATGTCAGGACCTATGTTTCGATTGACGGCGGTATGGGAGATAATCCGCGATATGCATTGTATCAGGCTGATTACACTATTGAAATTGCCAATAAAGCAAACGAGCCTAAGGATTTTGTTGCTACCGTTGCGGGCAAGTGCTGTGAAAGCGGCGACCTTATTCAGGAGCACGCACCTATGCAAGCTCCCGAGGTTGGCGATATTATGGCGGTGCTTAACACTGGTGCATATTGCTACTCTATGGCAAGCAACTATAACCGAATCCCGAGAGCCGCAGTTGTTATGGTACGTGACGGTGAGTCAAGGGTTATAGTCAAGCGTGAAACCTATGAAGATATAATAAAGAATGATATTTAACGGCGGGTGAACACAATGCGTGACGATATTACAAGTATTCCGATAAGCGAAGTTTTTGAACCGAAAGAGGGTTGTCCCGTTTGCCGACTCCGCGATATGCTTGAGGAACGCTCGGTGACGTATATCACGGGTGCCGCTATGATGGAGCCCGATGTAAGAATCGAGACCAATAAAAAAGGTTTTTGCCACCATCACTACGGACAGATGCTTAAAAACAGTAAGCAGCTGACCATAGCTTTGATATTGCAAAGCCATTTGGCACAGATAGCTAAGGACGGTGTTACAGCATCGCCCAAGGGTCGTTTCGGCAAAAAGGAATCGGTGCAGAAAACCTGCTTTGTGTGTGAAAAGCTTGACCGCAACATGGAGCATATTGTAAACAATGTTTGTGTGTTGTGGGAAAAGGAGAAGGAGTTCAGAAATCTTTATTCCGAGCAGCCTTTTATCTGCCTTGAGCATTGCAAAATGCTGACCGCGGCATCGGGTGTCATTTCGGGTCGAAACCGTCGTGAGTTTACAAAAGTTACCGAAAAATTGACCTATGATTATCTTGCCGAGCTTGCGGGGGACCTCAAACATTTTTCCGATATGTTTGATTACCGCAGTAACGGTGAAGAGGATTGGGGAAATTCTAAAGATGCAGTTGAACGCACCGTGAATTTCCTCACCACAAGAGAGGTTGAATAACAAAAGAGATTCGTTCTTAATTTGAACGAATCTCTTTTTATGTGTTGTTGTTAAACAGCAAATATGTAAACGAGTGTGCCGGTTATTATCAGCAAAATTCCGCAGATGCTTTTCCATGAAAGCTTTTCTTTTAAGAAAAGTGATCCGAAACCTGCCGAGGTGGCAACCGAGGCACCCATTATGGCAAGTGTGGTTTGAAAATCACCGTCGTAAATAGCTGTTCTGAAGCAAAGCCAACTTAAAGCCGCCGCAAGACCCGACAAAAGTATAAACATCAATTCGCTTGCCGAAATTTTACCGATACCGCGCTGCATACCGCGGATGAATATGGCTATCAACGAAACGATAAGTACAACGGTCAATACCAAGACCAGACTTATCAATCCTGAAACGGCGGTTATTTCATTACCTAAAATATAGGTTATAAGTGTGGCTACTGCCGACAGTATTCCAAATAAAAGCCAGTTGTTGGAACGCGATTTTTTAGCTACGGCAAAAAGTATACCTGCAGTGATAAGTACCATGCATATTATCCTGAGATAGTAGTTCTCGGTGTTTTGATGCACAAAGCAGGCAGCAGCCATCATTAAAACCGACCCAAGGCTTTTTAAGGCGGTGGCTCTTGTTACATCACTGTTTTTGAGCGAAATATGAAAGCATAGTAACGCAGTAAGCAACGCAACACCGGTGAGGAATATGTAAAGGAATGATGAGCTGCCGATTGATGGTAATTTCACGGTGAAATCGTTGGATATTATGAATATCCACATGAAGGCCACTACCACAAATGTTCTCAAAGCGGTGACCATCGAAGCATCGGTTCTTTTTGCGCCATGCTTTAAAAATACTGTTGAAAGTGACAGTAAAACCACCGACGCTATTGCATACATTATCCACATAAAAGGATCTCCTTGAAATTATGTTTCCAAATACATTATACACGATAATTTATTGATTTTCAATGTAAAGTTCACCTTGATTAAGGTTACAGTTTTCAAACTCTTTGTTGATGTAGTTTAATACACGCTTTTTGTCGGCCGACCACAAAGGTGCTATCAGTTCGCGTTTTGCACCGTCACCTGTTAATCGGTGAATCACCGTGCCGGGTGGCAAACGCTTGATGCAACCAATGAGCAACTCGGTGTATTTTTCCAAAGAGGGAAGGTCAAATTGCTCTTCAAGGTACATCTTTTCGAGGTCGGTGCTTTTCAAAATGTGTAATAGGTGAAGCTTTATGCCGTTAAGCTTCATTTTGCCTATGTATTCAGCGGTTTCAAATATCATTTCATCGGTTTCAAATGGCAGACCGATTATCATGTGCGCAATCACTTCGATTTTTCGCTTTTTCAGTTCAAAAACCGCGTTTTCAAAGGTTTCCAGAGGATAGCCGCGTCGGATAAGCGTTGCGGTTGGTTCGTGTTTTGTTTGCAAGCCCAATTCAACCCAAACAGGCTTGATTTGGTTTAATTTCTCCAAGAGGTCGAGAACATCATTCGGTAAGCAGTCGGGACGCGTGGCGATTGAAAGTGCTACAACATCGGGGTGATTTATGGCTTCGGTGTATATCTGTTCAAGGTAATTTACCGGTGCATAAGTGTTAGTGTAATCTTGGAAATAGGCTATATACTTGCCGTTTTTGATTTTGTCACCAACTCGAAGTTTAGCACGGTCTAATTGTACGGTAATACTTTCGCATTTAGGCTCGGCAAAATCGCCTGAGCCTTTTTGTGAACAAAATATACAACCGCGGGTGTCAATTTTGCCGTCTCGGTTAGGGCAGGTCATACCACCGCTGATGGTCAATTTATACACCTTGCACCCGAAACGTGCTTTTAGGTGTTCGCTCAAGCTGTTGTACATTTTCTCACCGCCTTCAGTAAATTACTAATCCATAAAACAATTATAAAACAATTGTTTTATAAGGTCAAGAATGTTGTTAATTGAAAAGTGGTTGACAAACCGACGGAAATTTAATAAAATTACTGTGTATGGAAGTGGGTGTTTTGTGTGAAGTATATATTTATTGTAAATCCTGCCGCAGGTAAGCAGGATGCCACAAAATTTGTTGAAGATTCGGTTAAAAATCTTGATATTGACTATGAGATATATTGCACTAAATGTCAGGGTGATGCAACCGAGTTTGTGAAGTCGTTGGATTCAGATAATGAGTACCGCGTTTATGCTTGCGGTGGCGACGGTACCTTTAACGAGGTTGCTTCGGGTGCTGTAAACCGCGAAAACATCAGTGTTTCGGTTTTTCCGTGCGGTAGCGGTAACGACTACATAAAGTATTACGGTACGGTTGATGATTTTAAAGATATAGAGTCATTGATAAACGGTGTCACAACTAAGGTTGACGCAATGCAGGTCAACGGTAAATATGCTGTGAATTTTGTCCATTTTGGACTTGATTCGGCTGTTTTGCAAACAATGATGAAGGTTCGCCGCAAAAAAATAATCGGTGGTAAGCACGCCTATACCACAGGCGTTGTCAAGGCACTTATCAACGGCATGAAGCACCATTGCACAGTTATGGTTGACGGAAAACAGCTTGGCGGTGATAAAATGCTGCTTTGTACTGCAGGTAACGGAAAATACGTCGGCGGCAAGTATAAATGTGCACCGAGGTCTGATAATTCCGACGGGCTTTTAGAGGTTTGCCTTGTTAATCCTGTTTCAAGATTTAGATTTTTGACGCTTATGGGTGCCTATGAAAAGGGAACACACCTTGATGAAAAGCGTTTTGAAAAATACATCAATTATACCAAAGGAACCACCGTTGAGGTAAAGTCCACCAAGGATAAGGAAATGTCTTATTCTATAGACGGTGAATTGAACTTTGCCAAAAGCTTTAAGGTTGAGATCTTGAAGCACGCATTGAATTTTGTCGTGCCGCGTCATCTTGCCGAAAAAAATGAAGTGTCAGAAAGGGAAGAGGAGCTTGTTCATTAAGATATATGCAGTATTGGCTGTTTTGGCCGAGACGAGCTTGTGTTTATTTGGGAATATACTAAACGGTTGGCAGGATTTTTGGAAGCCGATCGTTATGGCACTCGGCTTTTTTGTCAGCTTTATAATTCTGCATCTTTTGTTTTTGTTGGTGGTGTCATTCTTTTTCGATAAGAATAAAACATACGATAAGCCTTCAAAATTCTGTAAATTTATGGTTGACCACACCGTTGATAGCGTTTTACAGCTGATGCGTGTTAAGATTGAGGTCAGCGGTATTGAAAAGATACCAACCGATCGCCGCTTTTTGCTTGTGTCGAATCACCGTTCGGGATTGGATCCGTTTGTATGCATTTCGCAGCTTATGGAGTATAATATCGCGTTTGTTTCCAAACCCGAAAACTTTAAGATTCCTATTGTCGGACCTTTTACAAGCAAGTGCTGTTATATGACCATCGACCGAGAAAATGCTCGAAATGCCATGAAGACATTACATAAAGCTACCGAGTATGTCAAAAATGATACCGTTTCGGTCGGTATTTATCCCGAAGGTACAAGAAGTAAAACTGGTGAACTCTTGGAGTTTAAAGACGGTATTTTCTACGTTGCTAAAAAAGCATCGTGTCCGGTTGTTGTTATAACGGTTCAGAATACCGAAAAGATACTCAAGAATTTTCCGCTTAAAGGTACAAAGGTTAGGTTAGATGTTCTCGAGGTGCTTTATCCCGAAAACTTTGAAACCAAGTCGACCCATGAAATAAGTGAAGAGGTTCGACAGAGGATGTATGAAAATTTAGGACAGTGAATTTACTCCCTTTAAAATGTTGCTATGCCAAACATTTCAAAGGGAGTTTTTGTACTTGAAAAAAAGTTGTTGTTATGTTAGACTGTAACTATATTTGTTAAAGTTTGTCGAATACTGCAATATTGTGAGGTGAGTTGTGTTGGAAAAGTACCGTAGGGTCAGAAGGATTTTTATAAATGACTATGCGGTTTTGCCGTTTATTCTTTGCACCGTTGCATTGGTCATGGCGTATTGGCTTACGCGTATTGTGAATTATAGCTTAAGGGGTACGGTTGAGACTTTTCACAATATAACCACCAAATACGATAATATGATAGATCCTGTGCCGTGGTGGACGATAATTTATTTTGGCTGTTATATTGTGTGGATAGTAAGTTTTCTGTGGGTCAGTAAGCAGGGTAAGGATATCAGTAACCGTATGCTGTTTGCAGATATGCTTTGCAAGCTTTTGTGTACCGCTATCTTTATTATTTATCCGACAACGATGTCGCGGCCGGGTGTTCCCGAGGATGCTTTTGCATCACCGCTGTTGGAACTGCTTTATATGATTGATTCTCCCGATAATCTGTTCCCGTCTATGCACTGTACTGCAAGTTGGTTTGCGGCACGGTATCCGGCAAGATGCCAAGCAATACCCAAATGGTATAAAGCGATTGCGTGGATATCACTGTTTTTGGTATTTGCTTCGGTGCTTTACACCAAGCAACACGTTATTGTCGATATTTTTGGCGGCATCATTGTAGCAGAGCTTTGTATACAGTTGAGTGAACGTACCAAGCTCTACCGCTTGTTTAATAAATTAGATTTAGGAATTATTTTGGAAAAGAAAAATGAAAGAAAACAAGACACAGGGAACTAAACGAAATAAAGCAAATAGCTCGAAGCCCGGTATTCACGATGGTCACCGTCAGAGAATGAGGGAAAGGTTTAAGCAAACAGGCTTTAACGGTATGCAGGAACACGAAATGCTTGAAATGTTGTTGTATTACTCGGTTCCTCGAATGAATACAAATGAGTTTGCGCATGAGTTGATTGCACATTTTGGTTCGTTGGCAAATGTTTTTGAAGCCAATTATGAAGAATTGGTCAAGGTGAACGGTATCGGTGAAAACTCGGCTTTTTTAATTAAGTTGATGCTACCGCTTTTTAATGCCTACAGCAAAAGTCCCGACAGGAAGAAATCCACAGTAAGGTTCGACGGTTCAAATGATTGCGGAGAATATTTAATGAATTATTATTCATGTATCCCCAATGAGGTTGTTGTGGTATTGTGCGTCGACCCGAAAGGCAAGCTTCTTGCTCTGGAGAAGGTTAGCGAAGGCGACGCGGTTAGCTGTTGCGTGAATTTCAGAAAGATAGTTGAGACCGTATTGAAGAATCCGCAAACGGCAGGAGTTATAATATCTCATAATCATCCCAACGGTGTTGCGTTACCCTCACACGAAGATATAGCTGCTACAACTAAAATGGTTAAATTGCTTGAGAGCATGAATATTAGACTTTATGATCACATAGTGGTTGCTCCTGATGATTTCGTTTCAATGGCATCGTCGAGAGGATTTAGTGATATTTTCAAGTGGAACAATTGACTTTGATGCGTTTATGCGTAGGTAATTAAATAATCGTTGACAAACAGATTTTTTGGGGTTATACTGTAAAGAGGAGTTATAACTACTTTTGTAGAGGAGTTTTGGTATATGAATAGAATTTTGAGAACTTCTATGGTTGTTGCATTACTGTTCACAATGTGCTTCTCCTGCTTCGCAGTGTCAGCTGAGGAGAATGATGGCGGTTTTGAGTTTGCAGCTGATTGTGCAGAAGCAGTTAACGCAGGTGAGACTTTTGATGTTACCGTTAAGGCATCCCGTAACGACGGTATCACCGCACTTAGATTTTATGTTGAGTATGATGAATCGGTTCTCACTCTTAACGGAGTTACCGATGAAAAGCTTTTCGAAGGTGCAACTTTGAAGGATACAGCCACTTCCCCTTTCTTGTATGTTTGGGCAGATGGCACAGCAACCGAGAACAACACTGCTACCGGTGATATCATTACCTTGAGTTTTACCGTTAAAGAAAATGTTACCGATGTTGCATCGACCTGTATCAAAATTGGAACTGCAGGAGCTAATGATATTCTTAATTCCGACCTGGTTCCTGTGTACACAAATGTTCTCGAGCTTAACGTTGGTGTTGTAGCTGCTGATCCTGTTGTGTTGGGCGATCTCACCGGTGATGACACCGTGGCCCCAGCCGATGCTGTTTATCTCATGTACTACTGCCTCAATGGTGATGCAGAGTACCCCTTGAACCAGGCATGCGATTTTAATAATGATGGCAATGTCGATTCTGATGATGCTGTTTACCTCTTGTACCATGTACTCTACGGCGAGGAGTATCCTTTGATAGCCGAATAATTTAATACCTTTGTCCGGAGAATTGAGAATGGACATTTTGTGAATGTTTGCATATACTTCATTTTCTCGGCATATTGTTATTAACAAGTACTTTAGAAGCGGTGCATTCAGTACCGCTTCTTTATGTTTTTTTGAAAAGGGGATATTAATTTGGATAAGATACTTGAACTTATAAATGATTTTGGTTATGTTTCAATTGTGTTAAGACTTGTTCTTGCTGCTATTTTCGGAGGATTTATCGGAAGCGAAAGAGGCCGCCACGGCCGTGCTGCAGGTATGAGAACTCATATCTTGATTTGTATTGGTGCCGCTATGACCTCATTGACAGGATTGTTTATAGCGCATGTCGGTGCCACGGGTGATATTTCAAGAATTTCGGCACAGGTTATTTCGGGCATTGGTTTCCTTGGCGTTGGAACTATAATGGTTCGTAACAACTCAACCGTTACAGGTCTTACCACTGCTGCCGGTATGTGGGCAACCGCTGCAATCGGAATTGCTGTTGGTTACGGTTTTTACATAGCTGCATTGTTTGCAACGGCTATTTGCATCTTTACCGCAACCGTGCTTTCCAAACTTGAGAAGAACCGTAAGAACGTTATTCATTTATATGTAGAGATTTGTGATACTAAATCAACGGGTCGTGTTGTTGACGGTGTGCGTTCGATAGATGGTGCCGTCAGCGCTGATTTGACTCAGCCTAAAAGCAACTGCCAGGGACACATCGGTTTGTTGGTTGATATCAGAATTGATAGCGACGCCGAGAATATAAAGAACAAAATCTCTGAGCTTGACGGAGTTGATTTTGTTTTTGAGGAAATGTCGTAAAGCTAAAATACCATATATATTCAGCCGTATAAGGGAAAATTTCCCTTATACGGCTTTTTTAGTATAAATTTACAAAAATAATAGTATAAATTATTGAAACATACACTTGAAATATCGGTGACAGTATGCTATACTTATTAAAAGGAAATAAAAACATCAAAAATTGTGGAAGAAAACTGTGCAGATTGCACAACAAATTACTTAAAAATATATTAACCTCAATATATTTCAAATTTTTTAGCAGAGGATGGTCAATATGAAACAGTACGACATCAACAAAATCAAAAGCCTTGCGCTTCTCGGTCACGGTTCGTCCGGCAAAACGACCTTGGCCGATTCAATGCTTTTTTATGCCGGTGTTACCGACCGTATAGGTAAGACTTCCGACGGTTCGGCAATAATGGATTTTGATGCTGAAGAGAAAAAGCGCAGTGTATCGGTTTCGACCGCAGTATACCAGCTTGAATATAAGGAAAATAAGATAAATTTGATTGATGCTCCCGGACTTTTCGATTTTGCGGGAGGTGTTAGCGAGGCTTTGACCGCGGCTGACAGTGCTTTGATAGTTCTTTCGGGTAAATCGGGTCTTAATGTTGGCTCACAGATAAATTTCGACCAAGCCAAGGCGGCGGGTGTTCCTGTTTCCTTCTTTATCGGTAAACTCGATTCTCCGAGAGCCTATTTCTACCGTGTAATTTCTACCTTGACTGCTCATTACGGCGCAGTTATTTGTCCCGTTGTCATCCCTTATGTTGAGGGTGAGACGGTTGTTTCCTACGTCAACCTTATTGAAGGCAAGGCATATAAATGTGACGGTGTTAAGTTCACCGAAACCGATATGCCTGAAAGTGACGACATTAACAACATGCGTGATGTTATGCTCGAGGCTGTTGCCAGTGTTGACGAGGCTTTGATGGAAAAATATTTCGGCGGTGAGGAATTTACCGCCGATGAAATAAAGGATGCTCTTAAAAAGGGTATGTTGGCAGGTGATATTTGCCCTGTATTCGGCGGTGTCAATCAGACGGGTGAGGGTGTTGGCCTTGCATTGGATATTTTGGCCGATATCGCACCTTCAGCTGCCGACCGTGAATATAAGGTAAAGAACGGCGATGCTTTGGGTACTGCAAACTGTAACCCGACAGCTCCTGCTGCCGCGGTTGTTTTCAAAACTATTGCCGACCCGTTTGTCGGTAAACTGTCTTACTTCAAGGTTATTAACGGTAGCGTTAAGGCCGATATGAAACTCACCAATATGAGAACAGGTGATGAAGAACGCCTTGGCAAGGTGATGTGGCTCAAAGCAGGTAAGCAGGAGGATGCCGATGTCATCAACGCGGGTGATATAGGCTCGGTTGCTAAACTTGGCGATGTTAAGACAGGTGACACACTTTGTGCCGCAGGTTCTACTGTTGAGATTGTTGCTGCCGAGTTCCCCAAGGCCTGCCTATCAATGGCTGTTAAAGTATTGAAGAAGGGTGAAGAAGAGAAGGTTTCTCAAGGTTTGCAGAGACTTTGTGAGGAAGATCCCACCTTGTCTTTCGGAACCGATAAAGAAACGAGAGAACTTGTTTTGTCTGGTCTTGGCGAGCAGCATCTTGATGTTGTTTCCTCTAAATTAAAGAACAAGTTTGGCGTTGAGGTCAAACTTGAAACACCCAAGGTTGCCTACCGTGAAACTATCCGCAAGAAGGTTAAGGTTCAGGGCAGACATAAGAAGCAGTCGGGCGGTCACGGTCAGTTCGGTGATGTTTGGATAGAGTTCGAGCCTTGTGATAGCGATGAAATGGTATTTGCTGAGAACGTATTCGGCGGAGCAGTTCCCAAGAATTTCTTCCCCGCAGTTGAAACGGGTCTCCGCGACTGTGTCAAGAAGGGTACTTTGGCAGGCTATCCCGTTGTTGGCTTGAAGGCTACACTTGTCGACGGTTCTTATCATCCTGTTGATTCCTCCGAAATGTCCTTCAAAATGGCGGCGGCTCTGGCCTATAAAGCAGGTATTCCCCAGGCAAGCCCCGTTCTGCTTGAACCCATCGGCACCCTCACCGTTTCTATTCCCGATGAAACCATGGGCGACGTTATCGGCGATATCAACAAGCGCCGCGGCAGAGTGCTGGGCATGAACCCCGAAGCCGGCGGCAGGCAGGAAATTGTTGCCGAGGTTCCCATGGGCGAAATGGGCGATTTCTCCACCGCAATGCGTTCCATCACCCAGGGCAGATCGGTCTTTAACCTCAAGTTTGAAAGGTACGAGGAGGCTCCCTC
>JAZUAC010000024.1:0-4715 GCA_045637775.1 Acutalibacteraceae bacterium
ATCATCATGGGCAGCACAAGCGACCTGCCCGTAGTTGAAAAGGCTGTAAACACTCTTAAAGAATACGGCGTGCCTTACGAGGTGCACGTTTATTCGGCACACAGAACCCCCGACGAGGCAGCAGATTTTGCAATGAATGCTCGTCAAAACGGTTTTGGCGCTATTATTGCCGCCGCAGGTATGGCTGCACACTTGGCCGGTGCTATGGCAGCAAGAAGCACTTTGCCTGTAGTCGGTATTCCTGTAAAGTCTACCAACCTTGACGGTGTTGACGCACTTCTGTCGACAGTACAGATGCCTTCGGGTATGCCCGTAGCAACTGTTGCTATCAACGGAGCAGTCAATGCCGCCTTGCTTTGTATTCAGATGCTTGCTATCACCGATGAGAGCTTGGCTGCAAAGCTTGACGAGGCAAGAAAAAAGGGCGCTGAAAAGGTTCTCAATGCCAATAAGGCTGTTGAAGAAAAGTTCAACGCATAAGTCAAATTAACTATAATAACAAATTTTAATCCCAAGGAAGTAAAGGTGTAAATATGGGAGGATTTTTCGGAGTTGTAAGTCGCAGAGATGCTATGTCGGATACCTTTTTCGGAACCGACTACCATTCGCATTTGGGTACTCGCAGAGGCGGTATGGCGGCTTATGACAGTGAGATAGGCCTGCAACGCGAGATTCACAATATTCAAAACTCTCCGTTCAGAACCAAGTTTGATAACATTTTCAACGAAATGAGCGGTAATTCGGCTATCGGCTGTATCAGTGATTTTGAGCCTCAGCCGTTGCTTATAAGAGCAAGATTCGGAACCTACGCTATCTGCTTTATCGGTATTATTAACAATGCTGATGATTTGATCCAACATTACCTTATTGACCATGAGGGTCACTTTGATGCAATGACAGGCGGTAAGGTAAACTCGGTCGAACTGCTGGCCGCGCTTATCAACCACAAGGACAATATTGCTGAGGGTGTTAAGTTTGCACAAGAGCAAATAGAGGGTACCGCATCGATACTGATATTGCAGGATGACGGAAGTATTATTGCCGCACGTGACCGCGTAGGACGTTTGCCGGTGTCGATAGGCAAAAACGAAGATGGGTACTGTGTTTCTTTTGAATCATTTGCTTATGAAAAAATGAACTATCAAAAGGACCGTGAATTGGGACCCGGCGAGATAGTCAAAATAACTCCCGATGGCGTTGAACAGCTTGTAAAGCCCGGCAAGGAAATGAAGATTTGCTCCTTCCTTTGGAGCTATTACGGTTTCCCGACCACAAGCTACGAGGGTGTTAATGTTGAGGTCATGCGTTACCGTAACGGTGCTATCATGGCAAAACGCGACGAGGAAACGGGTGTTATCGATAATGTCGATTATGTCGGCGGTCTGCCCGATTCGGGAACACCTCATGCAATAGGCTATGCCAATGCAAGCGGTAAACCTTATACCCGCGCTTTTATAAAATACACTCCCACTTGGGCAAGAAGCTTCACTCCCACACGTCAGCAGGAACGCAACCGTGTTGCCAAGATGAAGCTTATCCCCGTGCCCGAGCTTATTAAGGATAAGCGACTTTTGTTTGTTGATGACTCGATAGTCAGAGGAACACAGATAAGAGAGACCATTGACTTCCTTTATGAAAACGGTGCTAAAGAGGTACATATCAGGTCGGCATGTCCGCCTATTATGTACTCCTGCAAATACCTCAATTTCTCAAGAGCCACAAGTGAGATGGAGCTCATCGCCCGTCGGATTATTGTTGAACTTGAGGGTGAGGATGGACTCAAATATATCGATGAGTACAGCGACTTCAATACCGAACGCGGTAAAAAACTGCGTGAGAGTATGTGTAAGGAACTGCACTTGAAATCGGTTGAGTTCCAATCGTTAGAGGGTATTATCGAGGCTATTGGTCTCGAACCCTGCAAGCTTTGTACCTATTGCTGGAACGGTAAAGAATAAAAACGACATTTGAAAGGAATTGAAAATCATGAAAAACTCTAAATCTGAAAGTTATGCAGCAGCCGGTGTTGATATTACCGCCGGTTACAAGTCGGTTGAATTGATGAAAAAGCATATCGCCCGTACCAAGAATGAGGGTTGCCTTGATGATGTCGGTGGATTCGGCGGTTGCTTCGGTCTTGCTATTGCAGGAATGGAGGAACCCGTACTCGTTTCGGGTACCGACGGTTGCGGAACCAAGGTTAAAATGGCCATTTTGATGGACAAGCACGACACCATCGGTATTGATGCCGTTGCAATGTGCGTAAACGATATTATCTGCTGTGGTGCAAAGCTTTTATTCTTCCTTGACTATATTGCCTGCCGTAAGAACTACCCCCAAAAGATTGCTGAATTCGTTGGCGGTGTTGCCGAAGGTTGTGTTCAGTCGGGTGCTGCTTTGATCGGTGGCGAAACTGCCGAGCATCCCGGTTTGATGCCCCAAGAGGATTATGACCTTGCAGGCTTTGCAGTTGGCGTTGTTGATAAGAAGAAAATTCTTGATAACACCAAGATGGCAGAGGGTGATGTTGTTATCGCTCTGCCTTCTACCGGTGTTCATTCCAACGGTTTCTCGCTTGTCAGAAAGGTATTTGACATTGATAATAACCCCGCATCTTTGTATGAGGCTTGTGAGGAACTTCAGGGCAAGTCGATTGCTGAAACCTTGCTTACCCCCACAAGAATTTATGTAAAACCTGTTCTTGCTTTGCTTGAGAAGATTAACGTTAAGGGTATTTCGCATATTACCGGTGGCGGTTTCTATGAGAACATTCCCCGTTCTATCCCCAAGGGTCTTTCTGCAAAGATCGAGAAGAGTGCCGTTAAGGTTCTTCCCATCTTTGATTTGATTGCAAAGGTTGGCAATGTTCCCGAAAGAGATATGTACAATACCTATAACATGGGTGTTGGTATGAGCATTGTTGTTTCCAAGGAAGATGTTGACCAGGCTCTCGAAATCCTTAAGGCACACGGTGAGGATGCTTATGTTATCGGTGAGATAATTAAGGGCGACGAAGGCGTGGTGTTCTGCTGATGACACAAAAAAACATCTGTGTTTTGGTGTCGGGTGGCGGAACAAACCTGCAGGCTTTGATAGACGCCGAAAAAAGGGGAGAGTTAGGCTCGGGTAAAATCACCTGTGTTATCTCCTCAAAGGCCGATGCTTATGCTTTGGAAAGAGCCGCAAACAACGGCATCAAGACCCGCACACTCATCCGCAAGGATTTTTCCGACATTGCTTCTTACAGCAAGGCAATGCGTGATGTTTTGTTGGAGGAAAAGGCCGATTTGGTGGTTTATGCAGGCTTTATGACCATTTTGGACGAAAATGTCTGCGATGCGTTCCCAAATAAAATGATAAATGTTCATCCCGCACTTATCCCTTCATTTTGCGGTAAAGGTTTTTACGGACTTCATGTTCACGAAGCTGCTTTAGAGAAAGGCGTTAAGGTTTCGGGTGCAACGGTTCACTTTGTAACCGCCGAATGTGACGCGGGTCCCATAATTTTGCAAAAGGCTGTTGAGGTTAAAACGGGAGATACTCCTGAAACCTTGCAGAAACGCATTATGGAAGAGGCCGAGTGGAAGATACTCCCCAAGGCTGCAAGACTTTTCTGTGACGGAAAAATCACCGTTAAAGACGGTGTTACTATAATTGAGGATTGAAAGGAAGAGGAAAATGGAAATTAAGACTATCGTCCAAGAATTAAATTCTCTTGCCTATCACGGCAGAGGTATTATGATCGGCAAAAGCGCCGACGGTAAAAAGGCTATCACCGCTTACTTTATTATGGGTAGAAGCGAAAACAGCCGTAACCGTATCTTTATCGAGGACGGCGAGGGCATTCGCACTCAGGCTTTCGATGAAAGCAAAATGGTCGATCCTCACCTCATCATTTATGCACCTGTAAGAGTTCTTGGCAACAAGACCATTGTTACCAACGGTGATCAGACCGATACTATTTATGATTTGATGGACAAGCAGATGACCTTCGAGCAGGCACTCCGCACCCGTGAGTTTGAGGACGATGCTCCCAACTACACTCCTCGTATTTCGGGTATCATCCGCCTCGAAAAGGATGGTATGAACTATGCTTTCTCAATCCTTAAGTCGGCCGACGGTGACGGCTCTTCCTGCCAGAGATATACATACGCTTATTCCAATCCTTTAGCAGGTAAGGCAAAGTTCATCCACACCTATAAGTGTGACGGCAATCCTCTGCCTTCCTTTGAGGGTGAGCCCAAGACACTTGAACTTCCCGATATGGATATTGACTCTTTGACCGACCTTATCTGGACAAATCTTAACGAGGACAACAAGGTTTCCTTGTTTGTAAGATACATTGACATCGAGTCGGGTAAATACGAGTCGAGAATCGTCAACAAAAATAAGTAATTGAGAGGTAGTTTAAAATGAAAGAATTTGAACTTAAATACGGTTGTAACCCCAATCAGAAGCCCTCTAAAATTTATATGCACGACGGTAGTGAGCTTCCTATCGAGATTCTCAACGGCCGTCCCGGTTATATCAACTTCCTTGATGCGTTCAACTCCTGGCAGTTGGTAAAGGAACTTAAAGAGGCGCTGGGTTTGCCCGCAGTTACCTCTTTTAAGCACGTCAGCCCCACATCGGCTGCAATCGGTCTTCCTTTGAGTGACAAGCTCAAAAAGGCTTGCTTTGTTGATGATATTGAGGGTCTTGACGAGTCTCCCTTG
>JAZUAC010000025.1:0-16637 GCA_045637775.1 Acutalibacteraceae bacterium
AATCTTTTCAAAAGCTTGTTCGCTTTATTCTCAGAATTACACTTGCGTGTTATTCCTTAATTACTTTGAGTTTTTCTCAAAAAAATTTTAGGGTCCTAAAATAGTTATCGTTGTTTAATTTTCAAGGTCCGCTTTTGCGCTTTTCTCAAGGCTCAAGCAGTCTTTTCAGACCGCCCTCCCGTGAGGCGCTCGATTATATTACCACAACCATTTCCATTTGTCAACACTTTTTTTCAGAAAATTTAGAAAATTTTTCAATTTTTGTCGACAGCCTGTTTTTAAGGTTAAAATGCATGAGAATAATACCAAAAATACTGCAAAAAATGTTACTAAACACAACTCTTCTAATATATAGGTGATTCAAATGAAAGTTTTTCTTAAATCAGTTTCGGTCACAATGTGCGCAGTAATGATTTTTTTGTCTGCGGTGATTACCGCAAACGGTTACTCAACCATGGGGTCACGCGGTAACGAAGTACGCAACATTCAACAAAGATTGCGCGACTGGGGTTACTATAACGGAGCTGTTGACGGAATATACGGCACCAAAACCCGTTCTGCGGTTATCAAATTCCAGAAAAAGCACAATATCACCGCCGATGGAGTATGCGGACCCAAAACGCTTGAGTTGATTGGTTTGCCGACAGGAAAAGACACATCGGCAAATAGCGGTGGTTATTCTTCCTCGGATTATCAGCTTTTGGCACGCTTGATTTCTGCCGAGGCTCGCGGCGAAACTTATATAGGTCAGGTTGCAGTCGGTGCGGTTGTGCTGAACCGAGTTGAGCACCCTTCCTTCCCTAATTCGATATCGGGAGTTATTTACCAAAAGAACGCCTTTACCTGTATTAACGACGGACAGTTCAACAAACCTGTTGCCGACAGTGCTTATTCTGCAGCAAGAGACGCCTTGAACGGAATGGACCCAAGCGGCGGTGCGATATATTATTTTAATCCTTCGACCGCAACAAGCAAATGGATATGGAGCCGACCGCTTATCAAAACTATTGGCAAGCACCGATTTTGCTCATAATAATACCGCCTACGGTTTATGTCGTAGGCGGTATTATGTTGTATCGATCACTATGTAAGTTTACTGAATATTCATCTCACTCTTACCGTCGTTAAGCTGGTAGATGTGAACGTAGTCGATATCGAAGTTATTAGTCTCGGTCCAAGCTTCGGCATCGTCAGCCATGGGTTTACCTGCACCGGTTGCGAAACAGACGGCCTCGCTCAAAATGAGATGGATAGGCTGTGAAAGAGTGTCGGCATATACAGGGTCGGTATCCATGGGCAGTTCAAAATAGATCTTACCATCAGCGGTAAATGCAATCTTATCCTCGGTCCAAAGATAGCCGAAGGTGTGGAAGGCACTGTTGAAGTTGGTATTATCTGGGCAACGGTAGGTCTTGGCAGAGGAATACTTTTCATCCAATGACCAGTGTTCGGGGTAACCCAAAGGCTGCCATAGTTCTCTGAAAGCACTTGACGATGCGCTCTTTGCCCAACCATGAGCGTTAGGCGCACCGAGGTATGTACTGCCGAAGCACTCGATAACATTGATTTCGGTAAAATATGCCTTTTCTTCGGGCATATAGTCTCTTCCAGAGTTTGCCCAAAGCGAGGTCCAGAAACCGTCACCGTGAGGCAAAATACAACTTTCTTCAAGATATCCGTACTTGTAGGTCATGGTTGTATCGGTCTTGAGCTTTGCACCGTAATAGTATTTATCGTCGAAGGTAGCACGGATGTGCAACTGTCCGTCGGAAACAAAGGTCACATCGGGTCGTGCAGTACGCACTGAGATACGGTCGTTATGTGCTTTGGCATCATCCTCACCCTCGACCAAAACACGCCACTTGTTAGTATCGATTCCGTTAACGCCACCCTCTACACCATCAAAATCGTCGGTCCATGTAGGGGTATAATACTTGGTTTTGTCATACGAAGCAACAGCTGTATTGTAGCTGCCTGTTGTGCTGTTGGCATCGGTAACTTTACCTGCAGACAACATCTTTGCGAACTCGGAAACAGCCATACCAATAGAGTAGGGACTACCGCCGTTGAGGTAAACCTTTTTGCCTGCAACCTTAATGGTATATGCATCATGGTCAGCGACCTTTTCTACTCCCTCTCTCGAGGTGTTACCGACAATAATCTCGTACTCGGCAGCAGCGATATTATCATCAACGATAGCAGGCTTATAGCCGGTAGACTTATACAAGGTTTCTTGCATTTCTTCCATCTGCAACTGTGTAATATAGGAAGTATTAAAATGAGGTCTTACAATCCTATACTCTGCCAACGAATTTTCGTTGATAGCGGTTGCGGTAAAGTCACCCGAAG
Organism: Acutalibacteraceae bacterium; assembly: GCA_045637775.1. Lineage (GTDB taxonomy): Bacteria > Bacillota > Clostridia > Oscillospirales > Acutalibacteraceae > UMGS172. Next base: position 2,350 of record JAZUAC010000025.1, read on the forward strand.
CGTTATTGGTATAAGCAATACCGCCTTTTATGGTTTCATTCTTAACAAAGTTATCAACAAAGTATTTAGCGGCAGTGTCAAGAGTTTCGGGATTGAAGGCGTAAATTACGATCTTTTTACCGATACTTGCTACAAGGAAATCGTCAAACTTACCGCCGGTGGTTGCAAGAAGATACTCTCTTGCCTTTACACTTTCGGGACGATTGGTGTTGCCAACAAGAATCTCGTAAGCATTGCTGTCTGCTGCTTTGGAGTCGGTAGTATTTTCAAACGAAGCATTGAGCTTAGACTTGGTCTGCTTGTAAAGATAAGCCGATATCGATGTTGCAGTGTCGTCCGCACTTCCTCGGATAATTGCATAGCGTGCTTTGTTGTTTTCAAGAAGATTGATATCATCCTTGGAGAACTCAACAGTTACTGTGCTAACAGAATTATTGCCTGTGCCGGAAGTGCTATCTGCTGTTTTGTCTTGCTCGGACGAATCACTGCCACAGCCAGCAAACAAGCAAAGGCTCATGGCAAGAACGAAAATAATTGCTAAAATTCTTTTCATATTACACCTCTAATAAAGTCATTATTGAAAATTCGTTATAGTATATAAACGCTTGTTTGTCAACAAAAAATGTTGAAGTTTAGAATGTTTTGTGCATTTTTGTGGATTCGTTTCAAAAAAACAACACCTCGACAGTTTCCTGCCGAGGTGTTTTGTATATTAACTAAAGTAATTCAAGGCATGCTTGCCATTTTCCTTCTGATAGATGTGAACATAATCTATCTGGAAGTTGTTGGATTCCAACCATACGGGATCATCATCTGCAGGACAGCTTGCTTGCTGTTCAAAGCAGGTTGCCATACTCAAAATGAGGTAGATAGGCTGATTGAAGGTTTCTTGCCAAAGTTCTTTTTCGTTGGGGTTAATAGAGAAATACAAATTACCGTCACAAGCGAAGGCACACAAATCTTCTTCCCAAATATAGGTAAAGGTATGCAATTCGTTGTTAAACTTACTGCCTTGACACTCATAACGCTTGTCACCGGAGAACGAACCGTCCAAAGACCAGTGTTCTGCAACGCCCTGAGGCGCCCAATACTCGCTATAATAAGTTTTACTTGCCGCATCGCCCTTCGACCAACCATGGAGGTTAGATGCCTCGGATGCCGAGTTGCCGAACATTTCAACAACGTTAACCTCGGTCATAAATGCCGCAGAGTTACCGGGGTCATAGGAGTTGGCCCAAAGTGAAATCCAGAAACCACCCTTATTACCACTATCGGGCAAGATGGCGCTCATTTCAAGAATACCATACCTAAAGGTCATTTTATTTTTGGTCAAAAGCTTAAAGCCATAGTAATTACTTTCATCATACGCGGCACAGAAGTTCAACATTCCATCGTATACGCCCAAATGTTCAGAACTCTGTGAACGCACCGACATACGTCCGTTATGACCCGGGGAAGCATCGGTACCCCATGCCCATTTTGTCAAGTCAATACCGGTCTCATGATCGCCGACAGCCTCATCAAAGTCATCGGTCCATGTAGGTCTAAAGTATGTAGAAGTATCATAGCTTGCAACCGTTGCGCTGTAACTGCCGGTCACACTCATGGCATCAGTAACATCACCTGCCAACAAAAGCTTCTCAAATTCGGAAATAGCGAGTGCCTTGGCAGCAGGGCTTCCACCGTTGAGATAAACCTTCTTGCCTGCAATCTTGATAGAATACTCATCCTTGGATGCAGCGGAGGTTGCCCCCTCGCGGTTGGCATTACCGATGATGATTTCATAATCAGAAGCCTCGTTATGATCCTCAACGATATCAAGGCAATAACCTGCCTTTTCGGTCAAAACAGTGTTGGTAGCCTCCATCTGCTGCTGGGTAAGGTAAGACTCATTGTATCTCTGCTTTACAAAAACAAAGTTGCCGAGCTTTGCACCGTTAACGGTTGCATCGACAAAATCGCCCTCGGTAACAAACATCTTCTTGATACCGCCCTTGACACCCTCTGCCTTGATACAATTTTCAGCAAAATAAGTACAAGCAGCATCTAAAGCTTCCTTGCTCATTCCGTAAATTACAATCTTCTTACCAATAGTGCAAATTATATAATCGTTAACACGACCACCTGCATTGGCGATGAGATATTCTCTTGCCTGCTGTGTTTCAGGGCGATTGGTTCTGCCGACAAGAATTTCATAAGTATCGGTTCCATCCTCTAAATCGGATACATTTTTAAAATTGATACCAGCAGCTTTAAACTGCTTCATAAGCCAAACTGCCTTGTTGTTGGATTCAACATCACCCTCGGGACGTACAAAACGGTAAACCGAGTTGTCACCGTTTTTATAAACTACATCTGCAAGGGAAAAAATTCCATCGCTGCCGCTGTTGCCTGCATTGTTTTCGGTAGAAGCAGTGCTGGTAGCTCCACCGGATTCCTTGTTTGCCTCTCCGTCACTGCCGCAACCGACAAAAAGACCAAGACACATTACCAAAACAAAAATTAGAGCTAATGTTCTTTTCATGATAATACTCCTTTTACTTTATTAAGTAATTATATGTTCATTAAAACAAATTCCGATCAAAAAGTCAACCATAACTATAGATAATTTACCTAAATTACCAAAAATTTTACTTTTTTACAGACTCTCGGCAATTTATAAACTTGCTATTGAAAATCAACATGAAAAGGTGTATTATATAATAATATAATAGATACATTATATTCAGGTGGCGACGGTATGTACGGATTAGATGTGCTTGTGCAAAAGGTTCTGTTACTGACAGTAATGATAGCCTTGGGCGCAATATTAAGATTTACAAATAAGGCAGACGGAAAGCTTGCCAAAGGCTTTTCGGATGTAGTGGTTTATCTCACCCAGCCTGCTATGATAATTTACAGCTTTTTAGATGCGCCGTTTAACAAGCGCATTATCATAACCTCGATTTGCGTTCTTGTGATTTCAATGTTACTGCACGCAGGATACTTTTATGTTTCCAAGCTGTTTTATAAAAACACCCCTGAAAAGCAACAGATCATTTTAAGATATTCAACCATCTTCACCAATGCAGGCTTTATGGGCATCCCCTTGATTTCCGAACTGATAAGCCCCGAGGCTGCCATTTACGCCACCTTCTGTGTGGTATCTTTTAATGTTTACAACTGGTCACTCGGTTGCTATATGTATTCACATGACCGTTCCTATATCTCGGCAAAAAAGATGTTTTTAAACCCTGCAACCATCCCCACCTACATAGGTCTTGTTTTCTATATTATTGCAGGCTTGTGGACGGTGCCCGAAGCCTTAAAACCCGCCTTTGACGAGTTTATTGTACCCGTTATAAAGGATGATGTTTTATTCTTGCTCAAGAGCACCGTAATCCCCATGTCTATGATGATGATAGGTATTCGTCTTGCCGAGAGTGATTTCAAAACCATGTTTAAGGATAAATACCTGCCGTTATTGATTGTCGTAAGACTTATTGCAATACCCTTAGCGGTCATGGTGCTAATGAAAGGCGTGGCTTTGACAGGAATTATCCCCGAGCATATTTTAACCCCTGCCGCAACGGTTGTAACCATCAGTTCATCAACACCGGTTGCCGCCATGGCCAACATCTTTGCCGAAAGGTTTGACGGCGATGCGGTTTATGCCAGCAAAATAGTCTCGGTAACAACGCTTTTATCCCTTGCCACCATGCCTTTAATAGCCGCATTGTTGAGTAAGGTATTTTAATAAAACCACTCTTGAAAGGAGAATGTATATGAAATATTTAGTATTACTTTGTGACGGTATGGCCGACTATAAATTTGAGGGTCTTCAAGGAAAAACCCCTATGATGTTGGCTAAAAAGCCTTATATGGACAACCTTGCAAAAACCGCAACGGTTGGTCTTGCCAAAACTGTTGCCGACAATTTGAAGCCCGGCAGTGATGTTGCCAATTTGAGCGTTATGGGTTATGACCCCGCCGAATGCTACACCGGTCGTTCACCGTTGGAGGCTGCCTCTATCGGAATTGACCTTCTTGACACCGATGTAACCCTTCGTTGCAACCTTGTAACCCTTTCCGATGAGGAAAACTATGAGGATAAAACCATGATCGACTACTCGGCAGGCGATATTTCTTCCGAGGATGCCGCCGAGATTATAAAAACCGTCGGGGAAGCTTTGGGCAACGATATTTACTCGTTCTTTGCAGGCGTAAGCTACCGCCATTGCCTTGTTGTGAAAAACGGAACCACCGACCTTGGTGATATGACCCCTCCGCACGATATCAGCGGACGTGTTGTAGGCGAATATTTAAGCAACCATGAGAACGCAAAACCGCTTATCGACCTCATGAAGAAAAGCGTTGCAATTCTTAAAGACCACCCCGTAAACCTTCGCCGCATTTCTGAAGGCAAGCGTCCCGCCAACTCTATCTGGCTTTGGGGCGAAGGCACCAAACCTCAAATGCAGTCATTTGAAGACAAATACGGCGTAAAAGCAGGCATTGTTTCGGCAGTTGACCTTATTAAGGGTATAGGTAAATTAGCCAAGTGCGACGTTGCCGAGGTTCAGGGTGCCACGGGATACATCGACACCAATTTCCAAGGCAAAGCCGAAGCCGCCGCCGACCTCTTTAAGCGCAACGACCTTGTTTATGTTCATGTTGAGGCTCCCGATGAATGTGGTCACCGCGGTGAGGCCGAAAACAAAGTCAAGGCCATTGAGCTTATCGATGAGCATATTTTGAGCAAACTGATTGACGAGCTTGAAAAGTATGGTGAATATCGCATACTTATTATGCCCGACCATCCCACTCCGCTTTGTACCATGACCCATGCCCGTGATGCTGTCCCCTTCCTTTTGTATGACAATAAGAAAGCAGTAGACGGTGTTGATTCCTTCACCGAGGACACAGCAACTGCTTCGGGTGTTTATTACGACCATGCCCCCGATCTTATGGGAATACTTTTAGAACGAAACTAATCAACAAAACAGGACTGACATTTTCGGTCAGTCCTGTTCTTTTTTACACAATAAAAACATATATAATATATAATCAGTACAACGGTGTAACATTTCTAACAACCGTCCATACAACAAGAAGTATCAGGAACGAAATATCAATCCAACTAGGGCGAATGTTAAAAAACACCTTTCCGCTTTTTAAATAATTTTTAGCACAAACAAAATAAACCCTGAATATGTAAGCTATCTCTAGCGGGAAAAACAAGTTATAATGAAGCATCGCACCAAAGTCCAGTCTCAAAAGTGCAAAGGCGGCACGCGTATTACCACAACCCGCACAGTTCAATCCTGTGATCAGATTAAACAAACAATATATCCTTAAACCCTTGGTAACCAAAAAGGCTATCACGCCAACAGCAACAACCGACAACAAGGTCACCGCAAGCAATTTTGCTTTTCGACTCATAAAATTCATCCTAACACAACATCTTGTTGTATAGTATAACAAAACTATCTGTAAAAAACAATAATTTTTTGTCATTTTGTGTTGACTTTTGCATTTTAATATGATAAAATAAAGAAAACCTTGAAAGGAGGCAAAAGCATGAACATTCAACCCCGTAACATCGTTACAGCTCTCATTCTTTCAATCGTAACCTGTGGTATCTATGGTATCTACTGGATCATCTGCATCACCCGTGAAGCAGATTCCGTAAAGGATCCCGCTGCCGATACTTTGTTGGACATCATCCTTATGTTGTTCCTTCCCTTTATCGGTCTCTACCTCGTCGAGAAGAAGTTCACCGAGGGCTGCGCAGCAAGAGGTGTTGCTCACAAGGATAACTCCATTGTATACCTTGTTCTTGGTTTGTTTGGTTTGAGCATTGTTGCTCTTTGCATGATGCAGAACGACCTTAACAAGTTGGCAACTCCCGCACAGTAATAAATAAATACATAAAAAAAAGAGGTCATTCTCAAGAATGACCTCTTTTTTTTATTTGTAAGTTAGTACATCCAGAAAATCTCTTCGAACAATGAGCCATAGAATGACTCAAGTGCAATGAAATAGAAGATTGTGCTGAGGATTGTAAATGCAATAGAAACACAAAAACCAATAATTGCGCCCTTAAGAGCCGAGCCTGCCATCAGCGGCTGTGTATCCTTATTGATGGCCCAAATAATCAAACCTGCCAAAGGAATAAAGAAACCTAAAACTGCCATACCAATATTAGGTGCATCAGGTTGTGCCTGAGGCTGAGGCTGTGGTGGCGGAGGCGGCGGAGGTGTTTGATACTGATAATTAGGTTGTGTAGGTCCGGTACTGCAACCGCAATGGACACAATACACAGCTTCATTCATAATTTCTTTGCCGCAATTTCTACAATACAATAATATCTTCCTCTCTCAACGTAATATTTATACCTTTATTATACATAACTATACAACCTAAGTCAACATTTTTCGACATTTATAGCACAAATCAGCTTGTTCCGTGTACACTCCTCAAAAGTATTCCTTTATCTTCAAAAAGAATTTAAGCGAAAACAGTTTATCAAAGCATCCTTTAACAAGCTCTAAAAATCTATCAATAAACCCAACGTACAACCTTTCAACGCAGTATATTCTGAACAATTCAATGATTGCACAGACCGCAAATACCACAAATATCTGCAGGACGGTATATGGTGCTAAAAACGCACTGTCGGCATATGCTTTGTTATTAAATATCGTTTTCCACAAAAGTTCACGGATATAATTGTTTTCATGAATAAGATAAACGCCAAAGGTTGCCGACGACACTACATTCACTATCGGTTTGTAGCCCATGTTAAGGTTAAGAAATCCCAGGAACAGCAACAAAGCTATAAGTAACATTGGGAACATATACATCTCATGGAAATAGGTTATGCGCTTTGCGAAAAATTCATCATCTGTACCCAAAACCATATACATTACAGTCCAAGCATATATAAGCAAGGTCGCAACACATGCTCCCAATATACAGAAGCAACTCTTGAACCTTGTTGTATCAACATGAAGCCTTATATAGCCTGCCAAGGAATACAAGAATACAAACCAAAGCAACGAGTTGGATTGAACCCTTTGGTTTATCAATGACGGCATAACGCACCAACACAGTCCCGTAATCAATAAAAATTTTCCATACGCTTTTTTGTCAAGAGAATTTAAAAGGCGATTGATAAACGGTGACAACAGCAACAGTATAAAATAGGTGCCTGCAAACCACCATTTTGAATGAGTAACCGGCATGAAGTTTTTAAACGCACCCTTCATCGTTAACGCCTCATCAAACGCCACCATAGCTATTAAATAAAGCGAAGCCGAATAAGTGAATATCTGCAACCACAGCTTGACCGTCTTATTGTGACTTAAAGCAGGACTTGTCACCGAAAAATATCCGGATATTAAGACAAATATATTTACGCCTACCTTACCTCCTATTTGAATAAACTGAATCCACAGTCTGTTAAATGTCACCGTATCGCTCGGGAACCCGAAACCGCTATGTACCGCCACATGGTGTGCTACAATAATAAGCATAGCAATGATTCTGAGCAATTCAATATTTGATTGCCGTTTCTTGGGCGCTGACAACGTATTTTTCATTATTCACAACTCCTCATACAGAGTTAAATCTCATACATTGATATAGTAGCACACTTATATTGTGATTGCAATAAAAAACACACAAACCTGATAACAACAAGAAATACTATACCATTGAAAAGACACAGTGCCTATTGCAATCTTCACTGGCTTTGGAAGAAGGAAAACGAAGAACCAATTGTTTGCGATTTGAATCCCGTCATCCCAAAACCGACGAAAACTACATTGTTTGGCGTTGCAACAATTTAAAACACGCTGACATTATTGATGCCGCCCGCAACAATAAAGATTTGAACAGCTTACTTTCGATTTTTGACGAAATCAAGAACACAACCCACTGCTCAAGTAGATGTGGTGGCTGCTACAATAGGTTCTCACTATCATTTCTGAAATGATGCGCGGAGATTTGCGATGATTTAAATAACAAAAACCTCGGAGCAATCCGAGGTTTTTGCTTTTTCAAATCAACAATCTGAACACCTGATATGCAGTTGCAGTTAAGTTTTTGTACGCATTATCGGCATTGAGTGCGTCTTCCAAGGTTGTAACACCCCTTAGAATCGGGAAAAATGCGTCAATTCCCCGGTCGTTGCACACTTCAGCATCATCGGTTACACAACCCGAAAACGCAACTACCCTTTTGCCGTATTTTTTGGCAAGTTTTGCAACTCCGATTGGTGCTTTTCCCATAACGGTTTGAGAATCAAGTCTACCCTCACCCGTTACAACAATATCGGCATTTTTTATGTCATTTTCAAGACCGATTTCATCCAAAACAATCTCGATTCCCGACTTCAATGTAGCGTTGGTAAAGGTCAAAAACGCAAATCCCAAACCACCTGCCGCACCGGCTCCCGCATGAGTTTCATCGGCTTTGCTCGAAACGGTTTTGGCTATTTGAGCATATTCCCCGAGCCACATATCCATATCTTTAATCATTTCGGGTGTGGCACCCTTTTGAGGCGCAAACACCGCACTACAACCATTTTCCCCACAAAGAGGATTTGTAACATCGCAGGCAACATTAAAAGTACACTGAGAAAGCTCAGGCAAAACGCGGTCGGTTTTAATTTCATGCAAGTCTTTAAGACCGTTTGCACCCAAAGCAACACGGCTACCGTTTTTATCTAAAAATTCATAACCCAAAGCAGTCAGCATACCCAAGCCGCCATCATTGGTAGCACTGCCGCCTATACCAACAATAAACCGCCTGCATCCTCTCAAAATCGCATCCTTAATAAGCTCACCAACGCCATAGGTTGTGGTTTTTAAGGGGTTTCTCTCATCATGAGAAATAAGCGTTATTCCCGCTGCCGATGCCATTTCGATAACGGCAGTATTTTTATTCAAAATACAGTATTTTGCAGTAACAGGTTTCATCAACGGGCCGTTTACCGTTAATTCAACGACCTCCGAGTCCAAACCCGAAGCCAAAGCCTCAACCGTACCCTCTCCGCCGTCAGCCAAGGGTTTAACCAAAACATCGCTGTTTTTATCCAGTTTTAAGATCGCATCTCTGACTGCATTTCCCGCTTGTAAAGACGACAAACTGCCTTTAAACGAATCTATTGCAACTACAACCTTCAAATGTCGTGTGTTCGTCATTATCGCACCTTCAAATTCCAATTTTATCGGTCAGTTGTATTATATCATAATTCCAGCGATTATTAAAGAGGATATTAAAAAATCCCGCGATTTCAAAAAACCACGGGAAATTTCAAGTTTATTCAACCACCATCCGCTACATAAACACTTTAGTTAGTGAGTTTGAGTATCTCTCACTCCCGCATATTACAGCCTGCGGTGCAGTACGCAAAAGTGGAGAATTATTTGTATTCGTCTTTTAGTTTCAAAATCTTTTCTTCTATCTTTTTGATGATTATCTTAAATTCCTCATCCGTTTTTCCTGTGGGGTCTGTTAGCTCCCAATTATCATCAAATGCCCTGCCAATAAAAGGGCAACCCACATTACACCCCATTGAAATTGCCACATCGGGATTTGGAATATCTGTAATTAATTTCGAATACTGTGTTTGTTCCATATCAATCCCATACAGTTCTTTCATGATTCTGACGGCATCCTGGTTGATTTTGGGTTTTGTCTCTGTTCCGGCAGAATATGATTCAAATACATCTGTCGCCAAGTGTTTTCCCAACGCTTCTGCAATCTGACTGCGACACGAATTATGTACACAAATAAAAGCAACCTTTTTCTTTGCCTTTTTATAAAACGGACATTCTTCCCCTATGCATTGATTGTTCATATGAGAACGAGAACAGGTTACGGGATTAAGCTCCATCCTAACCCCTAACTTCTCGTTTGTGAATTTGACCGCTTCAATAATGGCAAGATAAGAATCTCTTTTGCAACAACGAGGGCCACCGTTTTCCCCTATTGCTTTCAAAGCTCTTGCCGTCATTTGATTGGAAAGACCCCAAGCCTCTTTTGCAAGTGGTGTTGATTTTAATGCAATAGAAACAAACATACCTGTGCTAACACCTGCTCCACAGGCGCCCCAAAATCCACAAGCACCACCGGGCACCTGCTTTGCTCTTTTTTGCATTTCATAAAGTGCGGTTTTTAAGTCTATATCCCCACCCGCATTTTTATACGCAGTTAAAAGTGCAGAGCCAACCATAGTGTGATGTTCGGGACCGTGCATATGGCAGGATGGCAAACCCATCATTTCTTCCATAATCTCGATAGGATTTTGGGACTTGCTGTTAAAGCATATCGAAATGATTTGATCCATTCCGCTTGTATGACATTCATCACAAACGAAATGTCCGTTTATACACCTTGTTTTGCTACTTTGCCTTTTATGGCAAAGTTCGCATTCCATCACTTCATCAGTTTCAAGATATTTTAACGGTGCTTTGCAAATCAAACATTCTTCACTCATTTTTATACCCTCCGAAAATTCTCGCTTGTCGATTAAATTATACCATTTTCATTCCGATAATTCAATGATTATAAAAAATCCACCCGAATTTCTTCGGGCAATAGTCGTGGGGCAATACATATCCTTTTTATGTCACCGGTAAACGACAACTTAACCGATTCAGATAACCTACGAATGCAACATTGACTTGGTTTGAATTATGTGTTATTATGGGTGCAAATTTAAAGAGAGGTAGTAAAGGCAATGGAGAAAAAATATAATATCTGTTATGATGTTTTAACAATCCTGGCTTGTTTAATGGTGGTGTTTTTTCATACAAACGGAATTCTATATACATATTCCGACACCTTAAGCTGGAAAATCAGTGTTGTAGAACGATGTGTAGTATACAGCGCTATTCCTATTTTCTTTATGTTAACCGGAGCAAAATTGATGAACTACCGCAACAGGTGTTCCACCAAAGAGTATGCCAAAAAAAGAGTTCAACGGCTACTTATACCATTTATTTTTTGGAATATTCTTTATATGGTTTATCAAAGAATACAAACACCGGATGCTTCATTTCACACCATAAAAGAGTTTATTTCCATGTTCCTCAACTCAGAGTTTCAAGATAGATTTTGGTTCTTTATTCCACTGTTTTCCATCTATGCTGCAATCCCGATCATTTCATTGGTTCTTCAAGTGGAAAATCATAGAAAATATCTTTGGTATGCAGTATATACAACCTTTGCTTTGAATTGGTTGTTAAGACCCTTGTGTTTCTTGACAGGAATCGAGTACAATTCATACTTAACCATGCCTGTTAGCGGTGGATTTATGGTTTATGTTCTGTTTGGCTATTTGATCAGTACAGAGCAATGGTGTCGTTACAAAAGGATAATATTGTACTTATTAGCAGCAGTTAGTGAAGTTTTCACCATCGCATATACTATTTTTGTCTCAGATACCCAAGAAACATCCGTGTTGTCTATGGTTTCTTATCAGTATTTCCCATCTGCCCTGACCGGAGCAGCTATATTTGTTTTTGTCAAGCACCTGTTTGATAAACCTGCAATTACTGAGGCTTTACTTCGCCGAAACAAGCTTGTGCACCTAATACGCAATGTTTCAGGGTGCTGTTTGGGAGTTTGGCTTACACACTCCTTTGCGATTATTGTCGCAACCAAAATCACGGGCATGCCATCGAGTAGTTATGTATTTCGTTTTGTATTACCATTAGTAATCTTCGTAGGTTGTGTTTTCGGAGTTTGGATTGTAAAGAAAATTCCGTTACTTAAAAACATTGTGTGATAGCGCTGACGCGTTGCAACTCAAATCACTATATACTGTCCTGTATATCGCATTTGTTTTGCTATTTATTGTTCTAATTGCAACTATCCCTCTACCGAAAAATCGGCAGAGGGATAGTTTTGTTTTATGATTTGACGGCAGAGTTGTACCCCTACCCTACTCAAAATCTAATTACTTAGATTCTTTGATAGTCTTTTGATGATTTGACACTGCGTGTCATGAATTGATACTTCGCATCATGAATTGAATTGCCATTCATTGTAATGCACCGTCAGGTGCAATTTATGCCACAAGGCAAATTATGGCGAAGCCAATTCACGCCCTCAAGGGCAATTCATTGGGCTAATTCCAACAAAAAATCGCCGCTTGAATGAGCGACGATTTTTTTGTTAGGAATTAGCCCTTGATTGCAGCCTGTGCTATTGACAGCACAAGGACTTCCTGTTTTCGTCATTTATGGATGTACATTCTTGACATACCCGTCTCGCCGTCACATTGCACCATACAGAAAAATTCCCAGCCGTATCTTTCATAAAAACCTGTATGGTCAGTAACCAAATATACAGGGGTAATACCTGCCAATTTCAAATCTTCAACCGCCATATTAAGTAAACGTCCCGCAATTCCTTGTCTGCGGTGTTTTTCTTCTGTATAAACGGCGCAAACATTGGGTGAAAGGTCAGGACGATTGTGAAAATCGTTTTCAATAACACCCAGACCTCCAACAATCTGACCTTCGAGCAAGCAAAGATACCAGCCGTATTCGGTTTCGTTTTGTAAGTATGCAGTCATACATTCGAGATACGCCTCATAGGGCGCCGACCATTTACTGCTGAACCACTCCGCTGCCCCACGCATCAGTTCGGGCTTTTCCCGAAGTGTAATATATTGATACTCTGTTGCCAATATTCTCACCACGCTCTGTTTCTTATTTTTTCTTTAAAACAATAGCAATAAAATTCAAATATTTACATGCTCCTGCTTCAATAGCCTTTCTGTCATTTATAGCATATTCATTGTCGCACTGTATCCAATCGTTCCAACATTCTTCATTACTTTCCATTTCATAAATGGAAACAATCTCGCTGTTTTGAGATTTAGAAACAATGTTTTTCCAATATTCTATATCGTGGATATAATCTAATTGTTCAGGAGTCCAAGATAATAATAGTTCTTCGTGGATGTTATCGTGGCAGTCCTTTTTCATTCCCGGAACAACGATATAAGTATAACTGCCTTGCTTTACAAACGGTAAAAGTTTCTCATCCAAAAAGCCTGCATCTCTTCCAAAATAATTATAAGAATCTGTACTAACAACTGCATCGAAAAATTCTTTTTCATATTTTAAATCGGTAGCATCTGCTTTTACGGCAATAATTTCTTCCTCGGTCAGTCCCATTTCAGCAAAGAATTTTTGATTTTCCTCAGGTTCACTCCAAAGGTCGGTTGCATAAACTTTGAAGCCATATTCTTTTGCCAAAAACACAGATGTAATTCCTTGTCCGCTGCCTAAATCCATAACAATAGCACCTGTTTTAATCCTATTGTCAATCAACAATTCTTCTTCTAATTTTAACGGATTAGGTCCCATGATTTTTTGTTTGATTATATCACTATCATATTTTTGGGTTTTTAAATATTTCATTTGGATTTTTCCTTTGCTATCTTGTTTTTATATATTATAACATTTTTAGGCGATTTTGCAACACATACAAAAATCCCCACCGATTTCTCGGTGGGGATTTGATTTGTTTTATAAAGTCAGCATGTTTTAGGGTAATACCTTTTATCACGAAAAAGGCAAAGCCGTTTATCATTTAGTACAGACAATTGATATTGTCAGAGCTTTTCAGAAAAAGTGCAGAAAATAGAGATTTTATCAAGTTTTTACGGATAACCCCAAAAAATCGCTATTTTTTGGCTGAAATAACCCTGAAATTCTTATTTCAATGCCATTTTGCAAGGTTTTGAGGGTAAAAAAAACGACCTCATAGAATTTCTTCTACAAGGTCGTAATTTTATTTTGTTTTGCCTATTGTGTTATAAGGCGGTTTGCCTTTTCACACAGCAAACCAAATTACTTGCTTTCTTTGATAGCAGCCTGGGCAGCGGCCAATCTTGCGATGGGCACACGGAAGGGTGAGCAAGATACATAGTCAAGGCCGATCTTATGGCAGAACTCAACGGAAACGGGGTCGCCGCCGTGCTCACCACAAATACCGCAGTGGATTGCGGGACGGGTAGCCTTACCCATCTTAACAGCCATATCCATCAACTTACCAACACCGGTCTGATCCAACTTTGCGAACGGATCGTTCTCGTAGATCTTGGTGTCATAATAAGCAGAAAGGAACTTACCGGCATCGTCACGAGAGAAACCGAAGGTCATCTGAGTAAGGTCGTTAGTACCGAAGCAGAAGAACTCAGCCTCTTTTGCGATATCGTCAGCGGTCAAGCAAGCTCTGGGGATTTCCATCATGGTACCTACTTCGTACTTGAGCTCAACGCC
>JAZUAC010000026.1:0-7981 GCA_045637775.1 Acutalibacteraceae bacterium
TTCCGTCACAGCTTTGCGTCAGGAACTCACACACTTAATGTTATGCTTTTTGGCGTTTTGCGTCCGGGTGACACAATGCTGTGCCTCACAGGTCGCCCTTATGACACTTTGATAGGCGTCTTGGGTATCGATGGTCATGTCGTCGGCTCGTTGAAGGATTTTGGTGTAAACTTTGAGCAGGTCGACCTCAAATCCGACGGCACACCCGACATGGTTGCTATTGAGGAAAAAATCAAGTCAAAAAAATATAAAGTGGCTTATATACAAAGGTCTCGCGGTTACAGTTTGCGTCCCAGTTTGTCGGTTGACAAAATCGGTGAAATGGCAAGGTTGGTCAAAAAAATATCGCCCGAAACCCTTGTACTGGTCGATAACTGTTACGGTGAGTTTGTTGAAAAGAGAGAGCCTTTGGAGGTTGGTGCCGACCTTATCGCAGGCTCGCTTATCAAAAACCCCGGTGGCGGAATCGCACCCACAGGCGGCTATATTGCAGGTCGAGCCGATTTGGTTGAAAAATGCGGCTACCGTTTAACGGCTCCAGGTGTCGGTCTTGAGGTTGGTGCAACCTTGGGTCACACAAGAGAACTGTTTATGGGTCTTTTCAGTGCACCTCATGTTGTCGGTGAGGCGGTCAAAACAGCGGTGTTTACGGCATCGCTTTTCGAGGGGCTTGGATTCCAAGTAACACCCACATCACAAGAACCCCGTGCCGATATAATCCAAACCGTGAAGTGTGGCAATAGCGAGGCATTGATTGCCTTTTGTCGCGGTTTGCAAAGCGGTTCGCCCGTTGATTCGTTTGCCGCACCCGAACCGGGTGATATGCCGGGTTATGACAGTCAGGTCATCATGGCGGCAGGTGCGTTTACCTTGGGTGCTTCTATCGAGCTTTCGGCCGATGCACCATTGCGTGAGCCGTTTGCCGTTTGGATGCAGGGTGGACTTAATTTCCACTCGGCCAAGGTTGGTATAATGCTTGCCGCACAAAAAATGCTTGAAGAGGGTCACATCAAGTTTTGAGGTATAACTTATGAATTTCCGAAATTTAAGAAATTATATAGATGAGCTTGTTGCAGGTGGTGTGCCCGAGGCACAGTTGATAATCCATAAAGACGGTCAAGAGGTTTTCCGCCATGTTGCGGGATTTTCCGATGCTGCCAAACAAAAACCTGCCGAGTATAGCGACCTTTTTTGGCTGTTTTCAATGTCCAAGGTTTACACAATGACGGCAACAATGCGACTTGTTGAACGCGGTTTGCTGGATTTGGACGAGTCTGTCGGAACCTATCTGCCCGAATTTAAAAACCTAAAAGTGCAGAACGGTGACGGCATTGAAGACCTTGAAAAGCCCTTAACCCTGCGTGCTTTGATGACTATGACGGGTGGTTTCAGTTATAATTTCAACCGTTACCCCGAAATGCAGGAACTTGTCAAAAATAAAAACGCATCGACCTTGGATGTGGTCAATGCGTTTGCCAAGAAGCCCCTTTTGTTCCAACCGGGCACTAATTATTGTTACGGTTTCGGTCACGATATTGTGGCCGCCATTGTTGAGGTTGTTTCGGGCAAAAAATTCAGAGATTTTATGCAGGATGAACTGTTCACACCGCTTGGTATTACCGATATGGGATTCCATCCTGATGAGGAACAGATGTCAAGAATGGCCGACAAGTGGAAGGTTGAATACCTGCCCGACGGAACAAAACCCATAACCTTGGGTCCCAAGATAAACTGGTTGAGATTGACCGATAATTACGATTCGGGTGGTGCAGGTCTGTTTGGCAATGCCGAACAGTATATCAAAATGGTGGATGCTTTGGCTAACGATGGTGTGGCTGAAAACGGTTATCGCGTACTCAAGAAGGAAAGCATCGACCTTATGCGTACCAATCAATTGACCCCCGAGGTCGAAGAAATCTACCGCAGTCAGTCCGAAAACCGCAAGGGTTACTCCTATGGCTTGGGTGTCAGAACCCTTGTGGATAAAGATGCCGCAAATGCCAAGTCGCCTTTGGGTGAGTTTGGTTGGGACGGTGCGGCAGGCTCGTATGTCATGATCGACCCCGAAAATCACATTACGGTGGTTTATGTTGAGCACATTATGAACCACGGTGATATTTATTCGACAGGTCATTTCAAAATTCGTGACCTTACCTATGAGTGCATGGGTCTTTGACGGCGGTATTCCTTGGGCGAAATCCCAAACCTGGTTTTAAAAAGTCGGTTGAAATAGGTCACATTTTCAAATCCGCAATCAAGTGCAATGTTTATGATACTTTTCTCACTTGACAACAACTCGTTTGCGGCAGCCGAAAGTCTTAATTTATTTATATATTGTGTGAACGATACATCGGTAGCTTTTTTAAAAAGTCTGCCGATGTATTTTTCGTTAAAGCTATAAAGTCCTGCAAGGTCTTGCAATTTTACCGAGTTGCGAAAATTCTGCCGTGCATAAAGCTTCATTTCGTCAATCAACCAATGAGAATTGCGGTTTAAATCCCAAGGATAACTTTTCAGCACCATTTTAATATAACTGCACACCGTTTCGGCAATATGGATGTAAGATGAAAGGTCTTGAACGGTCTGTGCGTTTTGAAATTCAGAGCATAATCTATTATAGTCCACTTGAGTTCTCAAGCATGTTCGATTGGCTTTATTGCTAGCAAACTCCAAATCAGGTGCAAGATTTCCAACATAAACAACACCCAGGGTTTTTCCGTCATCCACAATGGGCAATCCTATTTCATAAAGTCCAAAGGCACAGTAACCGTGAAACAGTTTTTGTGTGGCGATCGCCTTGCGGTCGGCAAAATAACGGCAACGCTTACAGGTGCGAAAACCCTTGGAGGTGCTTTTGGCAATGTCGCAAAACGGCTTGGCGTGAATACGATCTCGAAGAGGAACATTGAGCAATGGGTGTGACAAAATACCCGAAAGGTCGGTCACGCTGACATAGAGATTATTAAGCGAATTATAGGAATTGAGTAAACTTGAAAGATGGGCTACTTCTTGCACGAAAACCACTCCTTTTGAGTAAATATTAGCATAAAAGTATCTTTTGTTCAAGGTTTTTGTGTATATAGATTAAGACTTTTTTGGAATCAAATGGTATAATAATCATAATAAACCAAAGGTGGGTGCAACTTATGAAATATGATCTTATTGTAGTCGGTGGAGGGTTTGCAGGCTTTGGTGCCGCCGTTGCCGCTGCCCGTGAGGGCGTTAAAACCTTACTCATTGAGCGCACAAACGCTTTGTCGGGTGCCGCTAACACAGGACTTGTCACGCCGTTTATGCCTTACCGTGCTGTTATGGAAAAGGATGAAAACGGAAACTCGATATACAAGGATTTAAGCGCGGGTATCTTAAAAGAAGTTGTTGATAAATTGAGAGAAGCCGGCAGAACCGATGAAAGAGGCTACCGTTTTGATAGCGAGTATCTTAAATTGGTTCTGAACCGTATGGCCGTTGAAGCAGGAGTTGAATTGCTTTTCAATGCCACCGTTTCGTCAGCCGTGCGTGAAGGTAACCGTGTAAAAAGCGTTACGGTTGTTGGTCGCGGTCAGACCTTGGAGCTTGAGGCCGATTATTTTATAGACGCCACGGGTGACGCCAACCTTATTTCAATGACAGGCTTCCCGTTCAGAGTCGGTCGTGACGGTGACAATCTTTGTCAACCTATGACCATGTGCTTCAGAATTGCAGGCGTTGATACCGAAGAATTTTGGAAAATCAAATCCTCCCAAATCGATCCGCTTTATAAGAAATTTAAGGCCGAAGGGAAAATCAGAAATCCGCGTGAAGATGTGTTGGTTTTCCACACATTAACCGAAGGAACTGTGCATTTTAACACTACCCGTGTTGTAAAGCATGACCCTACCGACCTTTTCTCGGTCACCAAGGCCGAAATCGAGGCTCGCGAGCAGGTTTATGAAATGACGGACTTTTTGCGTGAGAATTTTGAGTGTTGCAAGAATTCACATGTTATTTCCACCGCCTGCGAAATTGGAACCCGTGAAAGCCGTATGATTGACGGTGAATATCTGCTGACCGGCAATGATCTTCTCAATCTTTGCCGCTTTGAGGATTCCATTGCGCTTGGCAACTACGATATTGACATTCACAACCCCGAAGGCTCGGGCACAAGCCATCACTATTTCAAGCAGGGTGAGTTTTACGAACTGCCTTACCGTATGCTTATCCCCAAAGATTCCGAAAATCTGTTGGTTGCAGGTCGTTGTGTATCATGCGACCATGAGGCTCAAGCCTCTATCCGCATTATGCCGATAGTCTGCACCTTGGGTCAGGCAGCAGGTACCGCCATTGCCGTTGCCAAAGAGCAAAAATGCAATGTCAAGGAAATTGACATTACCAAAATGCAGAAGATTTTGGTTGATAACGGTGCGGCAATACATTAAGATAATATTTATTTTAAAACAAAAAGCTATAGAATCACAACATCTGTGTTTCTATAGCTTTTTTTATTTAAATCAATTTTGCCTTGGTGTCGTCTTCGTTTCGACCATGGTTGTAGAACTTGCGGTTGTCAAGCGCCCACATTTTGTTGGTGTATTCTCCTGCGGCAACATTACCAATAGCCTCGGTCAACTCATAAATACGGGCATCCATCAAGTCAAGCTCACTCAAGAGCTCTGCTTCAAGGAACATCGGTCTAACGGCGGCACCAAACTCGGGCTCACCGTGGTGAGAGAGCACCATGTGTTGTAACAAAAGCTTGGTTTCTTCCGAAACACCGAGCTTTTCACAAGTGTTGCCCACTATCATAGCACCCTTGGCAAGGTGACCGATAAGGTTGCCTTCAAGTGAATAACCGCTTGCTGTACCTGCATCGTTGACAATAAATTCATCGGTTTTCGCAATATCGTGAAGCATTGCACCCGCGATAAGCAGGTCGGAATTGACCGAATGATAGATTCTGCAAACGCTTTGAGCCAAACGGACTATTGACAAGGTGTGGTACAAAAGTCCACCGCGAATGGCGTGGTGCAAACGGAATGCAGCGGGCCAATATGTAAGCTTTTCCTTATATTCGGTATAAATTTCAACAACAACCTTGCGAATTTCGTCATTTGCCATATTTTCGGCAATGTTCAAAAGTTCTGCATAAAGCTGTTCACCGCTTACATCGGCACTTGGCACAAAATCGGAAGGGTCAACCCCGTCGGACGGCAAAGCCTTGCGTATTTTTTCAACGCGAAGCTGGTCAACACCGTTATAGGGGCTTACAGTACCGCGGATTTTTACAATGGTACCGGGTTCAAAAACACCTTGAACCTCCTCGTGATAGTCCCAAAGCTTGGCGGTGATTTCACCGGTCTTGTCGCAAAGAGTAAGGTCGAGATACGGCATACCCTTTTGGGTAACCTTGCGGTCGGCCGTTTTGACCATTAAAAAGGCGTCCTGAGCGCCGTTATTAGAAAAGTCCATAACAATTCTCCTTGAAATTATTGCATTAAAAATATTATACAGCATTTAATGCGGTTTGTAAATTCTAAATATCACAAATTCAGCAAATCATGGTAAGGTTTTATAGTCGATTCGGTATTCGCTTGGGGTTTTGCCTGTGAGCTGTTTGAACTTTCGGCTGAAGTAATTGATATCGTCAAACCCAACGCGGGTTGCCACCTCGCTGATTGATAACTCCTCCTGCTCAAAATACCGCTTGGCACGGTCAATTCGCACCTCGTTAAGATAATGAATAACACTTTTGCCCGAGCGCTTTTTGAAAAAATGCGCAAAATATGACGGTGTGACATAAAACGCCTCGGCAATGCCCGATACGGTCAGAGCATTATCAAAATTATCCTCAATATACTTTACCATGTCATTGAATTTGTCGATCCGCTTAAAATATTTGGCAAAATCGTGTTCGTTCAAAACAGTGTTGACATGACGGTCGGCACAAAGGTTAAAGAACTCATAAAGCAGTTGACTTGTTTTCAGACGGCTTTTGTAATCGTCAAATCTTGCGGTCTTTATAACTTCATCCAACTTGTTGGCACATTTTGGGTCACGGATGACATTGTTGAAAACAATATGCTCCGAGCCGATTTTATTGCTGAAAAAATCCTTGTTGATGTGAAAACAGTAAAATTCACCCGAAATTGGTGCCACATTTCCCGCATGAAGCTCATTAGAGTTGACAAACAGAATATCGCCTTCCTGCAAAAGGTGCGGTTGAAGGTTGCAAAGCGGCTGAACTTGACCCTTTACCACATATTGAAGCTCTATCTCCTCATGCCAATGCGAGCTTCCGCCCGAACGGTGGTCTAAAAAATGGCGTATATTGGCGGGGAATATGATTGGCAGGCTTTCACGCTTCGGTTTCATGAAATACACCTCTTAATACTAAAAAAGAGCAGTTTTGTGCTATAATTCTTCTGTTGTTATGATAAAATATAATCAAACAAAAGTCAATATAAAAGGAGAAAATAGCATGGATAAGCAAATTACCGCTGTTTTGGTTGGTGCAGGCAACAGAGCAAATGTGTATGCATCGGTTTCGTTTAATTTTCCCGAAAAACTTAAGGTGGTCGGTCTTGTTGACCCCAACCCCGAGCGTTTGAAATTCATGAAGGAGCGTTTTAATGTTCCCGATGAAAACTGCTTCGATTATGTCGATGCATTTTGCAAGCGTGAAAGGTTTGCCGATGTTGTTATCAACGGCACTATGGACCAACTGCATGTTGACACTGCAATTCCCACTATTGAAAAAGGTTACGATTTGTTACTCGAAAAGCCGTTTGCCGTAAACGTGGAGGAAATGAACCGTCTTCGCGAGGCCGCCAAAAAGCACGGCACCAAGGTGGTTATCTGCCATGTTTTGCGTTACACCAAATTTTATAAAGCTATAAAAAATCATCTTTTGAATGGCGACATTGGTGATGTTATTTCCATTGAAATGTGCGAGCATGTAAACTTTCATCATATGTGTGTTTCCTATGTCCGTGGAAAATGGCGCTCGGAGGAGGTTTGCTTCGCACCCATGCTTTTGGCAAAATCCTGCCATGATGTCGACCTGATGATGTGGATGATGAACCACACCAAACCGGTTTCGGTGGCTTCCTTCGGTTCGGATTTCCAATACGGGCCCGAGCATAAGCCCGAGGGTGCAGGTAACCGCTGTATGGTAGACTGCCCGTATAACGATGAGTGCATCTATTCGGCACAAAAGCAATACATAGATTCTTTGCGTTGGCCTCAGTATGTTTGGGATGATCACAACACCCCGAGAGATATTTCGGTTGAAGAAAAGATTGAACACCTTAAAACCGATAACCCGTTTGGTGAGTGTGCATGGAACTTTGACCGTGGCGGCAATGTCGACCACCAGACACTCATCGTCAATTTCCAAAACGGTGCTACCGGAACATTTAGCATGGTAGGTGGTGCGCCTAAATCCGAGCGTAATATCCACATCATCGGTACCAAGGGTGAGATAAAGGGTAACTTTGAATCATCCAAGTACATCGTTCGCAACATGGATCCCTCAAGGGATTACAATGGCTACACCGAGCAGGAGTATGATGTCAATGTCACGGGTGATATGATAGGTGCCAGTGGCAGTCACGGTGGCGGAGATACCAATTTGGTGCTTGATTTTGTTGAGTATATCAACGGTCACGAGCCTTCGGTATCATGCACGACCTTAGAGGATTCGGTAGTCAGCCACCACACCGTTTTTTGCGCCAACGAGTCCCGCAAAAACGGCACAATAGTAAAGCTGTAAATATAGAAAAACAAAAAAGTGTCAATCAAACGATTGACACTTTTTTATTTGTTAGTATGCTGACAGCATAAGACTTTTTGAAGTCGATATAGTAAATTTAAAATGAGAAGGGGTTGATTAAATGGAAAAAATAATAAGCAAGCTGTTTTCGGACTATCTTTCCGAACAGAAAATAGTGTCCGACACTGAATATTCCGCACTTGCCAAAAGTGCGTTGCAAAAGGAAAGAGA
>JAZUAC010000027.1:0-49061 GCA_045637775.1 Acutalibacteraceae bacterium
GTAAACTTTTTCACATCACAAAAGAGCACCGAAGCACAAATAAAGTACTTCGGTGCAGTTGCTCACAAATAATTATTCGGCATCGGGTGCTTCCCAGTTGTGCCAAACATTCTGAACATCCTCATTCTCGTCAAGCATATCAAGAAGCTTTTCCATTTTTGTAACCAATTCGGGGTCATCAATGGTCGAGGTGGTTGCAGGAACATAAGCAGGCTCAGCCGAAACAAACTTATATCCCTTTTCGGAAAGTGCCTCACTTACAGCACCAACCGAGTTGGCATCGGTCGAAATCTCGAAAATGTCGCCATCGAACGAGAAATCGTCGGCACCTGCCTCCAAAGCATCCTCCATGACCTTATCCTCATCAAGACCTTCGCCTTCAATGACAATAAGACCCTTGCGTTCAAACATGAATGTAACCGAGCCCGACTGACCCAAATTACCGCCGCACTTATCAAAATAATGGCGCATTTCGCCTGCGGTACGGTTGCGGTTGTCGGTCAAGGCTTCAACAATAACAGCAATACCTGCGGGACCGTAGCCCTCGTACATGAGTGCCTCGTAATCGGCACCACCGGTTTCACCTGCAGCCTTCTTGATGATACGGTCGATATTGTCGTTAGGCACATTGTTAGCCTTGGCCTTGGCGATAACATCACGAAGCTTGGCGTTGACATTGGGGTCGGGGCCGCCTGCCTTAACTACCATTGCAAGCTCACGGCCGATACGGGTGAAGACCTTGGCTCTGGCCTGGTCGGTTTTTTCTTTCTTTCTTTTAATGGTACTCCATTTGGAATGTCCTGACATAATTTTTCCCTCCGGAAATTATTTAAAAAATCATTACAGGTTATTTTAACACACTTTCCCCACAGTTGCAAGGGTTAATTCATCGCTTTTTGAACGTGTCTTACTGAGTTTTATTTTGTACCTTAGAAGAAAACCTCTGTCGCCTTTTGCTCAACCCCCAGCAATCTTTCATATTCAGCCACATATTTTGCAAAGCCATCAGCGGTTTCTTTGTCGGGGTAAAGGGTGGTCTTTTCGGCATTTTTGAATACTTTTGTGTTCAAAAAATCCTCAAGGCTTTGCGTGTTGTTTGATAAATATGCAGCCAAGACCGCCATACCGTAAGAGCCGCCTTCACCTGCGGTCTTCATACAGGTGACCGCCGTGCCTAATGCCGCCGCCATATATTTTTGACCGACATCGGGTGTTTTGAAATATCCGCCGTGACCCACAAGTGAGTCTATGTTAACCTTTTCTTTTTCCAAAATCTCCATTCCGATTTTAAGGGTGACAACAGACGAGTAAAGCATCGCACGTAAAAAGTTTGCCAATGTAAACTTTGCATCGGCTTTGCGTGCCACCAAAGGAACACCTGAATCAAGGTGTGTGATACCTTCACCTGCCATATAGTTGCAGACCAGCACACCGCCGCAATCGCCATCGCCTTGCAGCGATTTCTGATACAACTTGGTGAAAAGCTCTGCCGTGTCGGGTGTTGCTCCAAAAAGACCTGCGACCTCATTAAGCACACTTATCCAGGCATTACTGTCGTTGGTGCAGTTGTTGCAATGCACCATTGCCACATCCTTGCCTGTGGGTGTGGTCACAATGTCTATTTCGGGGTAAACTCGGCTCAACGGCTTTTCAAGGACGACCATTGAAAAAATCGAGGTGCCTGCGGACACGTTACCCGTTCTTGCGGCGACCGAGTTGGTGGCCACCATACCCGTTCCTGCATCTCCCTCGGGAGGTGCAAAGGGAGTGCCCACCGCCAGCATATTGTCAATAATTTCAGCGCCTTTTTCGGTCAAAGCACCCGCTGTATCACCCGCCTTCAAGACTTTGGGCAAAACGTCCTCGGCTGTCCAATTAAGGTTGTAGGGTGCTATCAGCTCATTAAACTTTTTCAGCATTTCCTTGTCATAGCAAAGGTTTTGGCTGTCGATGGGGAACATTCCCGAGGCTTCGCCGATTCCTATAACATTTTCACCCGTCAGCAGAAAATGGATATAGCTTGCCAACGTGGTGATGTGAGCGATTTTGCCGATGTGCTCCTCGTTATTGAGCAAGGCCTGGTAAAGATGCGCAATGCTCCACCTTTGAGGCACATTAAACTCAAAAAGTGCGGTCAATTCCTCGGCGGCCTTGGCGGTAATGGTGTTTTGCCACGTTCTGAATGGTGTGAGCAGCTTCCAATCCTTATCAAAGGCAAGGAAGCCATGCATCATACCCGATATTCCGACAGATTTTACATTTTTCAAGTCGTTTATACCGCCGAGTGCCGTCTTTAACCCTTTAAATGCCTCATCCAAATTATAGGTCCAAATGCCGTTTTCATATTTCGACTGCCATGTGTAGCCGCTGTTGGCTATAGGTCTATAATTTTCGTCGATAGCCGTTGCTTTTATCCTTGTAGAGCCAAACTCGATTCCTAAATACACCTTAACACCGCCTTGATTTATATTCTTACGATTCTTGCCTCATCCACTCCGAAAATCTCGGTTGAGTGAACGGCTTCGCCCTTTAAGATCAGCCTTCCCGCATCGGTTGCGAATACAAGATCATGAACCGAATTATTATTGCCGCTGATTATAACATCTCCGTCGACCGAGTTTGACATAAGAATATTACGGTCGCCTTCAATAAAAATCGACTCTCTTGACGAACACATGATTTTGTTGTTACAAACCCTGTTTCGGTGACCCACTATCTTTATTCCGATGGCAGGAGTTTTGCTGATCTGATGGTCTTCATTTTTGGTTGCATCGGGCGGATAATACAAAAACGTTCCTGCGTGTGCTATCAGATTGTCACGGACAATACAGTTTGAAACATTTTTAAAATATATTGCGGCAGGATCTTCATCTTTAAAAGCACCTGCACCGCAGTTGCGGATCAACATCATATCGCTGATATCAACACCCTCAAGCCATCTGTCTGTTCCGTCAAAATAAAAACCGTAGGACGGCGTGTCGGCAACGATAAACTGTCTGAAATGGGTGTACACACTAAGCTTTGGAGCGAAATAAACGCCTATATAACAACCGTCGGTATTGATCTTTTCAAAGGTGCAAGCATCTATAAAGCAATCTCCTTTTGCACAGATCGCAGCACCAAGTCCGCAACACGATATCTTGGAAAACTCGCATTGATCGGCACGCATATTTTCAAAAAACAGCCCTGCCGAGGCACTCACGTTGTCGATATCAAACAGTCCTCGGGTGTCCATACCTTCAATATCGCCCTGAATACCGATATTTTTGACCACCGTTCCCGAAAGAACGTTGCTTTTTCCCATAACTATCGCAGGGAAGCTTTTCCCCTGAAGCTTAAGCTTGGTTCCGAATGGCGATTCAAAAACGCCGTTTGGGTCAACGTTGCAAGCCCAGGCTTCACCCTCAAGGGTCGTGGACGGTGTGTCCATGATCAATGGCTCGTGAATTTTGTATTCGCCTGCAGGCAAATAGACCTTGCCGCCACTCTTTGCTTTTTTATCGAGCTTTCGTTGAACGTGTCTTCCATTCCTCATTTGCGTCACCTCAAATTAAAACTCAAAATGTAACGGAGCCAAATAGACTCCACCTTGTCTCCAACCGCAATGGGTTATGTAGTATTCTCCGTTTATTTTGAGCACCTCTGCCGCATGGCTCATAATACGCCCTACGGGCTCACCGCCAAAGCTGAACGGATCCTTACTTTGGTACACCGCGGTATCGGAATAGTTACCACAATAACCTAAATGTCCTGTATAAGAGCCGATAAACAAAAAATAGGTGTCGTCAACCTTTTCAACAAAGGGTGATTCGCAAGGGCCACCGTAGGTGCCGACAATATCGGAAGTGAATACTGTTCTTTTGTCGCCCCAATGAATCAAATCGCTTGAGAATACCGCCGCAACGCAATGGTTTCCGCCGGTCGGTGTGCTGTTGCAGGTGTAATACATAACCCACTTGTCGCCAATGCGCAAAACCATCGGGTCACGTGCGTCAAAACCGTCAATCACTAACGGGTTTTCGGGGTGACGTTCCCAGTTTACAAGATCTTTCGAGGTAGCCAAATGAAGTCGGTATTTGTCGTGACCCTCAAGACTGCCTGCGCAGTAGTACATATAATAAAGTCCGTCGTGCTTTATTACGTGCGGTGCCCAAAAGTGCAATTCCTGATGCTCTTTTTCGGCACAAAGAGGATAGGGCTGCTTTGTGAACGGGACGTTTAAAATATCAGGGGAGGTTGCGTGCGCACAAAGAATTTCCTCCAAAGGTTCGCTGGGTTCTTTGTGTGTAATGCCGTACAAATGCCAACCGTCCTCACCCTTTATAACGGTGTGGTCGTTGACGTACCATTTTTCATTTTCTCCAACCGAGGGGTCGTATATCTTGTGGAATAAATCGGCGTATACCTTCATTTTAAAACCTCCGTTAAAATCAGATTATCTCCAACTCGTCATAATCGGGGAACTTGGGATAAACGTCATCCAAAGTATCGGAATACCAATAGGCCACCGACGAAATATCATCCTGCAAGGGCAGGTAACGACCGCCGCTTCGCCAACCCAAGGCCTGAATGGTGACCTTCAGGTCCTCTTTAAAATAGATCGGGTCGGTGATGTGCCAACGGTACATATTGAAATATCTTTGCGAGTGATAGGTGCCGTCGGTGGAGCGCACCTTATACATACCGGCATAAGGCGTTGTGAACTCACGGTACTGACCGCCCATATCAAAGTTATATGCGCCGCAGAAATAGTCCTCGGTACCTGTACCGCAGATGCTCGGGAACTCTTTGTCACCGTCTATGTAGAATTTAATCTCGCCTTCACCCCACCAGCCGTTGGATTTTACACCCCAATGCATATAGGTGCCGACATAATGACCGTTGCCCTTGATGTTGTCAAGAATGGTGTAGACCTCCTTGTAAGGCAGAGGGTTGACCCTTCTGAATTGGGCGTGGAAATAAAGCGAATTTTCAGGGAGCACCTTTTCCTCGCAGTCTATCTGATAATAAACATTGCAATCCCTTTCATCAATGTTTTCAAGCTCGATTCTGAAGCCCTCATAATACGGCATTTCAAAATAGCAGTTCATACCGCGACCGGGGTTGAAGCACATTGCAAGGCTTGAAAGCTGGCGGTACTCGGTATGCTCGGCATTAGCAAAAAAGTCGGAAAGCGGAGCCTCAACCGCAGGGTTTTTGTGTCCGTCAAAATAGATGCGCAGAATCAGCAATCGGCCTTTCGCCGCACTGTCGGTTATCCAGATGTGCTTTATGGCACCCTGACCCTTAATGTCGGCCAAAACGGCAGTTTCTTTGCCCTTTAATACTATAAACGGATTGACCTTCCAGCCTACTCCTAAATCTCTTGCACAGTTGGAAGCGCTACCGGTCACCGCCATACCGCCCTTGCCCTTTTCACCCGTAAGGTTTTCGGGACAAACGGAAAATGTGCGGATATCCTTTTTGGTTGTTAGATTATTTAACATTTCTATTCCTCCAAATAAAAAATTGATAAGGTTACTATTGATATTATATTTGAAATACGCTATCATATAAATGTCATAACTTGACCTTTATTTAACATTTCTTGCGGTGGTGTATTATGTCTGATATTCTGAATATCAATCCTTATATCCGTGTTGCGATGCATTCGGTTCTGCCCCGGAACCATATAATAAAGCGGCGTATCCTCTTCGATTACGAGCTGATCTACATTGCCGACGGTGAATTTACCCTTAAATATGACGGCATTGATTATAAATGCGAAGCGGGTCAGTTTATTTTTCTGTGTCCCGACGTGCCTCACAGTTTCGAGGAAATAAACCGCGACCTTACACAGCCGCACATTCATTTTGACATCACCCACACCTCCGACAGCGAACGAGTCCCCGTTTCGTTCAAGGACCGACCCGATCTGACCGACAAGGAAAAAGGCTTTATCCGTGAGGATATTTTCAAAAGTTATCCAAAAACTCCTTTTGTCACCTTTTCAAACGCTCAAATGGTGTTGGAGATGTTTTATGAAATAGTCGGTTCGGATCTGTCACCGCTCAATAAAAAAGCCAGACTCATTCAGATTTTAGATGCACTTATCAATGACAATTTTCCCAACGCTTTAACGGTCGACACCACCCCCTACCGCATAGAAAAGCAGATAAAGGACTATATTGATGCAGGTCAGGGCTTAACGGCACGGCTTGAGGATATAGCCAAGCAGTTCAACTACAGTAAATTTTATCTTGAACGGCGGTTCAAGGAAAAATACGGCGTGGGGCTTATGGCCTACCGCAACGAAAAGCGTATGCAAAAGGCCAAAGAGCTGTTACAGCACAGCTCGGTCTCGTCGGTTGCGGCCAAGCTGGGTTTTTCCTCGATATATGCCTTCAGCCGAGCCTTCAAAAATCGTTTCGGAGTATCGCCGAAATCCACAAAAACAGCCGAGTGAACCCTGACGTTCACTCGTCTGTTTTGCTTTTATATTTTGTTCTTGGTGTTGGCTCGGTGGCGGAGGAAATCCTCCAGAATAATGGTTGCGGCAACAGCGTCGACCGTCTCTTTGCGCTTTTTGCCCCTTACATCGTTGAAATTGAGTGCCGTGTGTGCGCTCACTGTGGTGCAACGCTCGTCCCACAGTTCAACCGGCAGACCCGTTGCCTCTTTCAAAGCCTCGGCAGCGGCGGCACACTCCTGCGCCTTAAAGCCCTCGCTACCGTCCATGTTTTTGGGGTAGCCGACAACAATCATCTCGGCGCCGAGTTCCTTTGCTTTGGCAGCAAGCTTTTCAATCAATTTTTCGCGGTTATACTCGGTTATAACGCATTTTGGGAAGGCAAAGCCCTCACCCTTATCGCTCAAAGCAACGCCCGTACGTGCAGTTCCCACATCAACCGACATTATGTACATAAATATTCCTCCATCAAATTTTCCTCAAAAGGCGAACTTTATTCGCCCACAACCCGTCGAGGTCGCCATCCCCTACATAATAATCTCCCAATAATATTTCCTATTGGCTTTAGGAAAATCGTCCAAAACACCGTGCTCGGGGTCATAAAACACACCCTTGAAATACAGCGACCAATGCCAACACCTCGGCGTTTCGAGGCTCAAAACACAAACGGAAGGCAGTTCTGCCTTTTGGTTCACAGGTTTTCGCTCGGGGTTGTATTCTATATTCAATGTATCAAGTGCCGAAAACATCTGCTTGAGATTTGTTTCGCGGTCGGTCTTAACCAACCCGATTATTTCCTCAACCGACAATCCCGAAAGCATTGCCAAAACCGCTTGTCCACATTGCAGGTCGGTCGGCTCATGAACATAGGTAACTTTATCAACCAATGGCATTATCCGTTTTCCTTTTCACGCAAATTTTCAAAAAACGAGGTCAAAATTTCGGAGCACTCATTCTCACAAATGCCTGCCCAAACCTCGGGCTTATGGTTGTACGGCAGTTCAAACAAATTGACCACCGAATCACCTGAGCATGAGCCTGCCTTTTTGTCAAACGCGCCGAAAACCACCTTTTTGAGCCTTGCGTTGATGATAGCACCTGCACACATGGGACACGGCTCAAGTGTAACATACAATTCGCAATCGTCAAGCCTCCAACGGCCCAAAGCTTTACAGGCGTTGTTGATAGCCTCAATCTCTGCGTGACCAAGCGCATTGTTATGGGTCTCACGGTGGTTGCGGCCGACCGCTATTACCTCTTTATCTTTAACAACAACCGCACCAACGGGTATCTCTCCCTCAAGTCCTGCTTTCTTGGCTTCAAGAAGTGCCTTTAACATATAATCCTTCATATTCCACTCCAAAGCATCAGGCAGTCACAATACCCAACGATTCCAACACTGAAAATGTAACAAAACCAATGTAGCCCAACACCCACGGTGTACATACAAAGGTCAAAACATCACGACCAACCGATTTTGTGTTTTCTTTAGACAGTTTGAGGGCGTTTTTGTCGGTCTTTATAAGCATTATAAAACCGCAAATTCCCAAAAGCAGCATGACTATCTGAATCAAAAAATCGAACAACTGACCCTCCAGAGGGCCTACACCTATCGTTGTGTACTGCGACACCACAGTAATGATGTTATTGGTGGCATGGATGAGTATTGCGGCAAGCATCGAACCGTTGCTGACCACACTGTAACCCAAAACCAAACCGACAATAAATGCAAACGGCATTTGTTGAAGATTACCGTGAACCATACCAAACAAGGCAGCTGAAATCACAATGGACGTTCCGTCGCTCAATTTAGTTCTCAACAAACCGAGAATGACACCGCGGAATGCAAATTCCTCAAGCAAAGCGGGCAAAATACCGATGCACAGAAGTGCTATCAACAATGAGGCTGTTCCCGTGCCATACTGAACGCTTGACGAAGGCACCTCAAACCCCTTGCCGAAATGCTTTGCTATGCTTTCCAAAACCTCGGAAAGAAAATGTGTGCCAAAATTGCCCACCGAGCAAACACCTATACCCATCATAGTCAAGGCAAGCAGGTTTGGTGATTTTAATTTTGATTTAAACGAAATAAGCGTTCCTATTTTGTACTCGGTCATCGACACCGCAAAAATAAACGGAACGGTGAACAAACAAAGGTTGAGCACCGCATTGACCAAGAGCACAACATTGGGGTCGCTCAAAAGAGCATTGCTCTCATCAACTCCAAACATCGCCAGCATTATGGACTTTATAAACAAAATCAACACGAAAGCGCCCACAAAATAGAGGCACAGCGGCAGACCGACCGTATTGCCAAGTTTGAAAACCGAACGCCATCTTGCGATACGTTCAGGATCGAACATAGCAAAATATTTCGGTTGAGCCTCGGGTTGATTATATCCGTTTGCACCTAACGATGCACCTGCATCATTATAGCTACCCGTTGCCGAACGTTGGAACATCGGTTCATGTGGGGTTGTATTGGGATTTTGTGTATTTTGCTCATCAAAATCGCGTTTGGGTTCAAAAGAATCCATCATTTCACCTCTTGTGTGTTTGCTGCAATCAAAATATTGGAGTTTTTAGTGCATTTTTACCAATAACAATTTGTTTACATGGCAAAAACAAGCCCTTTTTATAAAAAATGCATAAATTTCAGTTGATTTTTTTACATAACGACTATTGAAATTCTATCAAAAAAGTATTATGATATATACATAATAAAATATTTGTCAAAAATAATCAATGTATAATTCGTAAATTTTTATATTTTCGGAGGTTTTTTAATGTACACATCTAAAGAAATCTATGACCTTATCGGTCAAAAGATGAAGCACAATTTCGGTGTTTTACCCAACCAGGCATCCGACGAGCTTTTTTACAAGGCTTCGGTTTTGGCATTACTTGATATTATGACCGAGCGCCGAGCAAAATTCAGAGAGGACACCACAAAGCAGGAAAGCAAGATGGTTTACTACCTCTCGATGGAATTTTTGATGGGTCGTTCGCTTAAAAATAACCTTTTCAACATGAAGCTTGACGGTGTTTTCAGCGCCGCTTTAAAGAAATACGGTGTAAAGCTTGATAATCTTTATGAGCTTGAACCCGATGCAGGTCTCGGCAACGGCGGTCTCGGACGACTTGCAGCCTGCTTCCTCGACGGTCTTACCACAGGCGGTTATCCTGCAATGGGTTACTGCATAAAGTATGAATTCGGTATTTTCCGCCAAAAGTTTGTTGACGGTTGGCAGACCGAAATGCCCGATTTCTGGCTCCCCGGCGGCAGTGCCTGGCTCGTTCGCCGTGACACCTCGGCTGTGGAAGTCAACTTCGGCGGTCAGCTTAAAGAAATCTGGTGTGACAATCACCACAGTGTCGAGGTTGAGAACGCCGACACCGTAAAGGCCGTTCCTTATGACCTTATGGTGGCAGGTGCCGACGGAAGAAGCGTCAACGTACTCCGTTTGTGGAGTTCGGAGACTCCCTCTATCAATATGGCTGCATTCAACCACGGCGATTATGTCCGCGCTTTGGAGCATCAGGCTATGGCAGAGGTTATCAGTAAGATTCTCTACCCCGAGGATAATCATCCCGAAGGCAAGTCCTTGAGACTTCGCCAGCAGTATTTCCTTGTATCGGCTTCGATTCAGGATATTTTACAGCGCCATCTTAAGAAATACGGCACTTTGGACAATCTTCCCGAAAAAGCCGCTATCCACATCAACGATACCCACCCCGCATTGGTAATTCCCGAGTTGATGCGATACCTGCTTGACGAATGCGGCTACGGCTGGGATAAAGCCTGGGACATTGTTACCCGCACCGCCGCCTACACCAACCACACCATCATGCGTGAGGCTTTGGAGTGCTGGTCTATCGACCTGTTCAGAGGCCTTTTGCCCCGTATTTTCCAAATCGTCACTGAAATTGACAACCGTTTCAGAGCACAAATGTGGGAAAAGACCCACGATGCCAACTATGTTTCCCGTACCGCTATTGTTGAGGATGGCGTTGTAAGAATGGCCAACCTTTGCGTTGCCTCCTGCCATTGCGTAAACGGTGTTTCAAGATTGCATAGTGATATTCTTAAAGATACCCTCTTTAACGATTACTACCGCATCACTCCCGAAAAGTTCACCAATGTTACCAACGGTATTGCATTCCGCCGTTGGCTCTGCCAGTCCAACCCCGAGCTCACAAAGCTCATTACCGAGTGCATTGGCGATAACTTCATTCTTGATAATGCCGCTTTGAAGGAGTTCGAAAAGTTCTCGGACGATAAGGCAGTGCTTGAAAAGTTGGCAGCTGTAAAGCGTGCCAACAAGGAACGTTTTGCCAAGTTTGTCAAGAATGAGTATAACGTCACTCTTGACCCCAATTCTATCTTTGATATGCAGGTCAAGCGTTTGCATGAGTATAAGCGCCAGCACTTGAATGCACTCCACATCATTGCCGATTATCTTTATATCAAGGAAAATCCCAATGCCGAGGTTACACCTAAGACCTATATCTTCGGTGCAAAGGCGGCTCCGGGTTACCACCTTGCAAAAGAGATTATCCACATGATCCACTCTCTTGCCAAGGTCATTGAAAACGACCCTCAGGTCAAGGACAAAATCAAGATTTTGTTCGTTGAGGACTATCGTGTAACCATGGCTGAGCTTATGATTCCGTCTGCCGACATTTCGGAACAGATTTCCTTGGCTTCGACCGAGGCTTCGGGTACCGGTAACATGAAGCTCATGCTCAACGGTGCTATCACCTTGGGTACCGAGGACGGTGCTAACGTTGAGATTCACGAGGCTGTCGGTGATGATAACATCATCATCTTTGGTATGCGTACTCCCGAGGTTTTGTCACTCCGTAACAGCTACGATCCCAACCTTTATTACAACAATAATCCCAAGCTTCGCCGTGCAGTTGATTTCATCTGCAACGGAATCGACGGAAAGCAGTTCCCCGCCCTTTCGAGCGCACTCCGCAACAAGGATTATTACATGGCATTTGCCGACTTTGCTGACTACTGCGCAGCACAGGACAGAGCAAGCCTTTTGTATTCGGATAAGGAAAAGTGGAGCAGAATGTCGCTCATTAACATTGCCAACGCAGGCATCTTCTCGGCCGACCGTTCTATCCACGACTACGCAACCAACATCTGGAACGCAAAGCCGTTGGATAAGTAATCCGATATCAATAAAAACCATCCGCACAACAAAATGTGCGGATGGTTTTTTGTATTAGATACAATTATTTATATCCGTAGAACTGCCAATAGCCTTCAACCGGAGAATATCCATGGATTTTAATAACATCAGCCGTCGATTTGAACCTGCTTGTATCTTCCATATTGAGGACGATAACCTCATTTTTATATGTGTCATATTTATATGAACCGTTAATACAATATCCCGTTACAGTCAATGTTTTTCCATCGAAATTATACTCACTTGCTTCATACCAATCTATGTCGGATGGCTCATCGTCCAAATTAAGCGGTGCTTCGGTATAAACCGTCCCAAATTTCACGGTATCATCACTGACAAAATGCATTAAACGAATGGTATAATCCTTATCCTCATAAAGGTCCTCAACACCAAACCATTTAGTCCCGACAAGCGATGTTATATGAGGGCGTATCTGTTCTTGCGAAGATGTACCCGAGGATGCATCGGTCGATTGTGTTTGAGAGTTTTGCATCTGTGTGCTTTCGACAGAACTGTCCACCGACTCAGTAACAGAACTGACAGTAGGCTCAATTGTACTGCTTTGAGTGCTACTTATCGAATCCAAAAGCTCTTTTAGCTTTTGACTATCTGTTTCGGCAATCCCTTCCTCCAAAACCGAGATTGCTTTCTCCAAATCACCGGCAGAAATGCATTCCTGGGCATAATCATAATACTGCGTTTCTAAACTCGAATCGTCAGCGACCGCATCCGACCCACAACTTGCACAAATCAACACTACGCAAATAACCAATACCGAAAGTATTATTCTTTTCATGACCTTTCTCCGTTTATTCTGATTCATAATATTCCCAATACCCTGTCATGAAGCCCGGTTCACCGTCAATTCTTATTATATCTAATAAAGAAAATTTAAGTTCACTGTGTGCTTTTATTACAGTTATATATTTCACATCGGTCCAATGTTCTTCAAACACCTCGTGATAGTTCTTGATTTCTATTCTTTTACCGTCATATGCGTAGTTATGTCTGTCTTCGTAGGTCATGGTGCCACTATTATAAACGCTGTATTTGACAACACCTTCATCAATAAAATCCAACACATTATAATTACCGTTGCCCCAATCACGAATCCAACTCGTTCCCGTCAACGGCAAATACTCGGGAACCTTTTCTTCCGATGATGTTACCTCGGAAGTGTTTGTCACTTGTTGTTGATTGCTGTTTTGAACTTCTGATGTTCCGTCGGGATTGACACTGGCTGTATCAGAAGCACTATCAGTACTGTTGGTGCACTCAGAGCTTGTCAAGGTTTCCAGTAAATCCTTAAGCTTTTGACTGTCTGTTTCGACAATACCCTCTTCTAATGCAGAAATCGCTGTGGCGATATCGTTTTTTGCGATGCACTCTTGTGCATAATTATAATACTGTGTCTCGGTGTCTGTGCCGTTACTGTTTTGGTTATCCGAGCAAGCAACGAAGCACAGCATTATACATAAACTCAACATCAACACTGTTATTCTTTTCATGGGTGACTCCAATAAATCATATTTGAGACAGCAATTCTTTTTTCTTCTCGGTAAACTCTTCCTCTGTAATGATACCTTGATTCTTCATCTCTGAAAGCTGTTTTATCACTTCGAGAACATCATTAGCTTGAGAAATGTTGGTTTTTTTAGCAGCCTTAACGGGTGTAGGTTTAGCTTCACCAACCGTCTTTGCAGTCTCTTGTTCTGTAACTATCTCACCATTTGTTACCGCTACATTTAAACCGTCCGACTTTATTTTATTTGCAAACTCCGCAATGCCATCTTTGCTGAGCTTCAAGCCAAAGAAGGTAACAGCACCTGCAACAAAGGTTGCAACATAAGCAACAATAAGCAAAAAGAAGCCTATTGCAGGTGACGTGCTCATTTCGGCACTTGCCGAACCGCCACCCGCACTGGCACTTGCCGATGGTGCACCGATAAGAAAAAGAGTGGCAATCGCCGAGACAATACTTACTATCGGCAAAACAAGGGCTAATATATTCTTGAACTTATCAAGCTGCTTTATGTAGTTCATAGCAACCAGCACGATGGGGCAAATGAGCATAAGCCACGCCACAATTGTACTTCCATCACCGAATGCGGCATCAAAGCCCGATGCAGTAGCCTCAGAGCTTGCAGAAACAAAAGAGGACTTGACCTCCACAGTTACAGTTGCAAAGGGCAACAGCAAGAGCAACACCGAAATAGCACAGCAAATAGTAAGCAAATGCTTCATGATGAGTTCTTTGTTGATGTTCATAATTTTGTCTCCTTTGAATTTATTAAAACAACTTGTGTTGTTTTAGCCTAAAAATGAATCAGCTTTCTTTGTGCCAAGAGTGCATCCCGTTTTTTGCCACCGGACACTTGCCACCATAGGTCATTCCGGGTTTTACGGAACTGTTCGATGTTCTTCCGCATTTGGAGCATCTCCACTTATGCACGATTGTAGGTTTCCATTGTGTAGCCATAACGTTACCTCTTTAAATAAATTGTCATAAATATGTTCTCATCCAACTGTGGGGTCCTTTATGCACACCTCTCGGATGTCTCGGGCAATTGTTAACACCCGGCAAAGGTACTCCTTCGGTTGCATTGCGCACAGATTGATATCCGCAATATCTGCACTGGTACATAATCTGCTTTTTCTTTGGCGCAGCTTGCGTCTCGGTTCTTCTTATTTTTCCCGACAGCATCTCGCGCAGCAATCGATTTTCAAGCTCAAGCTCTTGTTTACTCCTGCTCATATCCAATCCCTAATCTTTATATCTCTCATATTGATTCATATAACGCTCGTATTTATCCATATCTTTGTTCTTTTTGGCAATATCCGCCGCCTGCTTTGCCGTTCGTGCCATTTGACTGCGGGTTACTCTTTCAACCTTGCCATCCAGAGCTTCAATTTTGTCAACACAGCTTGTATCTTTGTCTTTCCACATAGAATGAACACCTTTAAAGCTGGCATTTTTAGCAACGTCCATGGCTTCGGAGCCCAATTCAAACCCCACTGTGTCAGACAGTCCTTTCAAAATTGCACTTGCCGTTCCTGTCGTGACCAACGTTGCTGTTCCCAATGTTTTTCCAATAGTTTTCAAAACACCCATAAATAAAACTCCTATACATTATGCTTTTCTTTAAGTATCTTCCTTATCCACTTTTCGGTATATCCGTACTTGACAGCTAATTCACGAGCATTATAACCGTTATATTCATCGGTTATTTGTTGGAATATGTACTCACGAGAAACGAGCTCGACCGGGAATGACACCTGCGTTCCGCGGTAACGGCTGTGAAGCTTCATCGCGGCCTCGACCCCAAGCAGGGTGGCTATTTCCGCATACGAACCGTTGAGGTATTCCGATTTAAGCTTGTCCTTGTCAAAATCCATTCTCATTCCCCACATATTCAAACTCCTTACCAAATTATATATCAGTGTTTAAGAATAATACAGTGTCACACGGTATGGGAACTGTTCCTTGTAAAATTCCCTGTTTTTGATATAACAAACTCTTTTTGAGCGCAA
The DNA here is from genome assembly GCA_045637775.1 of Acutalibacteraceae bacterium. Taxonomy (GTDB): domain Bacteria; phylum Bacillota; class Clostridia; order Oscillospirales; family Acutalibacteraceae; genus UMGS172. The sequence goes on from JAZUAC010000027.1 coordinate 15,184, forward strand.
AAAACGCCCACTGTATGCTTAATATAGCATGCAGTGGGCGTTTTGATTTCCACACTTTGTGGAAACTTATTTAATTGAAAATTCTTTTATCGTTCCGGTGCTTTTATCATACATCCAAAGTGTATTTTCCGACATTGCGGCAACCTCACAGCTGACATCGGTATAATATTTATAGTCATTCAGACAAATCAGTTCTTTAAACTCTTTTCCGTCGAATGAATATATATAATCCTTACTGTCCTTGGTGAAATTGAAATACAAACGGCCATCATCGCTAAACACCTGCTCGGCACTGTACAGTCTGCAATCCTTTGGCCACGCATAATCCGAAATAACACTTCCGTCAAGATTAATTTTGTACAGGTATACACTGTAAACGCAGTAAAGCTCATCGTTGGCAACTAAGTAGCCTGATGCCCCCGTTTTGCCTACCGAGCACCACCGGTCGGTGTCTATCAGCTCTTGTTGGAAAGCATCGCAATACATTGTTCCGTCGGAATAAAACGAGCCTTTTATATTCATCACAGTAGATCTTGTTGCAGTGTAAAGCGGTTTGGATTGAACCTGAAAACTATTACTTACCGAATAGATATTACTCTTTTCACCTTCGGTTGCAACGATATACAGTTTATCGTTATAATTATCGTAAAGCAACACACAGCGGTCTTTACTGAACGGCACGGTAACAACAGTGTCTGTACCCGAAAACGTTTTGATGTGGTACTCACCCGAAATATCCTCTAAATACACCAGTGTACCGTTATTTAAAGTAACCATTGAGCGAATCTCACCGTCGACCTTTTTGGAGACCATCTTTTTGTCATCACCATCGGTTGGCGGGACTTCAGGCTCACTTGTGACATCTTCACTGTTCAAGTTACTTGAACTGCTTGCGGATGATGTGTCACTACTGTTTGAGGAAACAGCACTGTCAGAGCTTGGATTTGAATTTACAAGGCTTGATGTATCGCTCCGGATAGATTCGTTTTCGTCTTGGCTTGACATTATGTTTTGAGAAGCATCCGAGGTGGTGCTTACGGTGTTTTTTGATGACACCTCGTTCTTGTTGAGCGCCGTCACATCTGAAGAATCTTTATCGCATTGCTTTAAGATAAAACCGCAAAAGCATAGCAGGATAATAATTATAAATACCGCAACCGTTTTCCAAAGCCACACTCCACGGCGGGTTGCCTTTTCGAGGTCCTTTTTCAGGTGTTCAACCGATGCATATCTCTTTTCAGGATCAATTTCTATGCACTTTTCGATAATTTTCTTCATTTTACCTTTGTAAAGGCTTTTGTGACCTACCGAAAGATATTTCCCTGTAAGCATTTTGTGTATGGTTACGCCTAAACAGTATATATCCGACCGAGGCTCCGACTGTCCGTAGCCGAAATGCTCAGGAGAGGCATACTCCTCGGTGCCGAAAAGGACGGTGTTCTGAGCTGCGCTTTTTTTATATGTACGCGATATATCAAAATCAAACAGCTTAATATTGCTATCGTCACAAACCATTATGTTGGATGGGTTTATATCGTTATGTATCAACGGCGGGTTTGATTTATGTAATTCGCCTAAACCGTCACAAACAGCGCTTATGATTGTCGCCGTTTGTTCTTCGGAAAACACTCCGTTTTCTGCCAGCAAGGTCTCAACCGTATCTCCGCTTAATTTTTCCTCTATTATATATGTATTGCCGTTGGCGTAAACATAATCATAAACATATGCAACATTCGGGTTTCTTACAGCGCGCAAAAATTCGCACACCGAAGTCAAATCACGCTCTTTGCAAATCCTTAAAATGCAGGTGCTTTGTGTCGGTTCATATAAAACTATGCTTAAATTTATTTTTTCATTATCCTTAACCTCTTTTATAACCTTAATCTGAGACATAAAAAAGTCCAACGAAATATTACTTTCCAACACTAACACCTCCTTTTGTGTATTTGTACTTTTAGTTAATTCTCTCTGAATTCCGCAAAGCGCATGGCGCAGTGCTTTTCTTCAAGCAATCGGTCTATTTTCCCTAAATCCAAGCCATTTTTAATGCCATAAATTATAATGGCATCATCAATATTTTTTGCGTAAAGTTCTTTTAATTTGGCAAGCTTCAATAATTCGTTCAATTCATCAAGCGATATGCCCAAAGCAAAGGCAATCTGAATTATCTGATTCTTTTTAGGTGCTCTGTCACCGCACAATATGGCATAAAAGGTCGATTCGGGAACCAAAGCCAATCCGCTTAATGCGCGGAATGTGACGTTATGCTTGTTACAAAGCTCCTGCACCCTTGACGCAAGCGTGGTTTTGGGAATTTCCTGCAAAACCTTTTGCATTTCGTCCCAGTTCTTGGCCTTCTCGATTTTATTTTCAATCTCTTTGGTTGTATTTGCCACAGTAAATCGCCTTCCCTTTTCCACTGCATTATACCACAACAAAAAGTTTTATTCAACAATAAAACTCAAATGCAATCAACCTTCACTTGACAGCGAATATAATATATAGTAAAATATTTTTGGAGTTATGTTAACTTGAATAAAACCGCATAGAGGAGTGCTTTTTGTGTTTAAAGAGATATCACCCAAGGAAATCAACGGCAACTTGATTGAAATGATTGCAAATGAATATATGCTCATCACCGCAGGCGACCGCGAAGGCTACAACATGATGACGGCTTCATGGGGATTTGCGGGTGAGATGTGGGGTAACGACTGCATGATGGCAGTGGTACGTCCTCAACGCTACACAATGGAGTTTATTGATCGCTCCGATTACTTCACCTTGAGCTTTTACGGTAACAATAAGGAGATTCACAAAATATGCGGCGGAAAATCGGGCAGAGACTGTGACAAGACCGCTTTGACCGGCTTAACACCCGTTTTTGACAGTGATTCGGTCTATTTTGAGCAGGCTCGGTTGGTTTTGGTTTGCCGTAAGCAGTATGTACAAAAAATGGATAAGGATTGCTTTATCGACCAAGAGCCCTTGCGCTGGTATAACGATGATTTACACTACATGATAATCGGCAAAATTGAAAAAGCATTGATAAAGGAATAACCACACCAAAAGGGATGTAAAATGGATAGGGAAATTACAAAAAAGGACATTGCGATATGGGTCGCAGTGGGTATCGGCGTTATTGTAACGGTTAGTATGGTCATTTTTGCAATCGATATTTATAACTCCGACAACAACCAACCGCGTGACCCGACAGGAAGTGCTTTGCCTGCCGTCATAACTTTTAACGAAAGTCCTGAGGATGAAGCGGCTCGGTTAAATGCCGAAGCTGTGAAAAAACTCGGCAAGCTCAAAGTTCCTAAATACGTCGAAGTGGATTATATTGACCCAAGCCGTGCAAGAACCACCAAAAAGCTTGTTGCCATAAATAATATTGTTGTTCATTACATTGGCAATCCTGGGACTACTGCTATGCAAAACCGCAATTATTTCGACCAAGCCGAAACACTTGTGTGTTCACACTTTTTGATAGGACTTGACGGCGAAATAATCCAATGTATTCCCTTGGACGAACAATCGGCTGCAAGCAATCATCGAAACATCGATACCATTTCGATTGAGGTTTGTCATCCGGACAATACCGGTCGGTTTAACGAGGCCTCGTACGACTCACTTGTGCGATTGGTCACTTGGCTGTGCAACAACACCGCAATGGACCAAAACAGTCTTATCCGACACCATGATGTTACGGGTAAGCATTGCCCGAAACACTTTGTCGATAACCCAAACGAATGGGAACAGTTTAAGCTTGATGTAAAAAACGGTCTCAAAGTAAAACCCGACAACTGAACATAATCAACCCCCGGTTGAACCAAGGGTCCACACCTAAAGGCACAGCAAAAAGCGAAAACCAAGATATTGGTTTTCGCTTTTTTACTGCCCCGGCAGTCATATAAATTGAAAATTTTGCCCATAGGGGGCGGGTTTAAGGTGATATATAATCAAGCGGCGAAACCGATTCTCCGTTTTTGAAGAACTCAATATGCAAATGTCTTTGTTCAACCGATTCACACGGGATAATATCCACGCTGCCTATACAGGTGGTTGAATCAACTGTGTCCCCTTCTTTGACCGTCGGTTTTGAATTAAGACCGCAATACTTAACCGTTATTCCATTACCATGATCGATTATAACCGTTGTTCCAAACATTGCATCATTTGTGACCGACTTTACCACACCCTCACCTGCAGCAACGACAGGTGTGCCCACATCAGCAACAATGTCAACCGCCTTATGCAGTCTCATATCTAGCATGGTCATGGAATACTGCAGTTCACTCGCAGAATATCCCTTCAGCACCTTGCCAAGTACAGGACTCACAAAAAAGTTTGCAACAGGCGCCGCAACCTGCTCGGTCTCAGGTTTGGATTCCGTTGATGAGCTGCTTTGCGGTTTTGAAGATTCAAGGGGCTTTGACGGCAAATCAGCAGTTTCATTTTTAGAGAGGATATCAAACGGTGTTGACAGCGTATCCTCAGTGCTTGAGGTTACCTCGCCTACATCGTTGTTGTCGGACTGATTCTCTTTGAATCGCTTGAATCCCTCCAAGCCGGACCATGCCGCAACACCCACCGCAATGAGACAGATGCTTAAAACAGCATAAAATGCTTTTCCGTTAAGAAATTTTATGAACTTTGAACGTGATTTATTCTGAACTTTCATGGCTTTCTTTCCTTTCATCGGTAGTTTTAACCAAAAGCTCATGTTATATTCATTTGGAATAAAAAACATTAAAAGTTAATTATGTGTTAACAAACCGTCCACACAATCTGCGGCAGAATACCTTATAATATAAACAGTTCAAAAGAGGAGCCGCAATCTCTTTGAACTATGCTCTACCCTCCTCAAAACAACCCTCAAAAACGAAAGAACCCACATTCAGGTGGGTTCTTTTGTTTTTTATTTTACACCAAGCGACAAATCACTACAAATCTGTTTGACTTTCGACACAACGAATTATATAATGTTTATAGTATTTGTTGTGTTTGAGGTCGTGCATTTTATGACAGCTTTTCTTAAGAATTTCAAAATAAATACCACTCTTTTCGTTGCGCTCTCAATAGTGTATATGGAGTGCGTTTTGAAAATTGCCACCTGCGATGAATTTTTCAACGTGGGTCTTTTGATAATGCCTTTATTCTCGTGTATTCCGGCACTTTGCGTTACCGCACTTTGCAGAAGGCTGAGTCCTCGTGCCGCAAAATGGACTACCTTCGGAATACTGTTTTGTATATTCATCCTTTTTGTTGCGCAGGTAATATACCATGGCTTTTTTGGAAGTTATTTCATATTCTACTCACTTTTTGCAGGCGGTGCCGCACAGATAACGGGTGAAGGTATGCTCGGTTCAACCGTTGATGCCATAATCAGCAGCATTCCACTGGTGCTCGTTTTGGCTATCCCGATTGTTTTATACGGCATTTTCGGCAAAAAGCGCATCGTTTACAAAAGAAAACGTGCTCGCTATATTGTTTTTGATATCCTGATAGCGGTATGTATTCATGTTGCTGTTGTTTTGGTTATATCGTGTTCAAGCACACTTTCAGTCCTTCAATCGGGCGAGTTTGACCCGAATCTTGCAGTAGGAAAATTCGGTCTTCTCCGCACCGAGGTTTTGGATATACAGTATAATATTGTTGGTGTTGAGCAGAAGCTTGAGCTTGAGGTTGAGCAACCTATTTTTGTAGACACCGTAGCACCAATGGTGCCCGAGGACCCCGAAAAGCCGATTGATACCTCGCCGAACATCATGGATATTGATTTTGAGAAACTTAATGCAGCCGAGCCTAAAAAATCGATAAAAACTCTTAATGAGTATTTCGCAACCAAGGCGCCTACCGCCAAAAATGCTTACACAGGTATGTTTGAAGGGTATAACCTTATAACCATCACCGCGGAAGGCTTTTCGCCCTATGCCATTGACCCCGAGCTGACACCAACTCTTTACAAAATGAGTCAGGAAGGCTTTAAATTTGAGAATTTCTATACACCGATATGGGGTGTTTCGACCTCGGATGGTGAGTATGTCGCCTGCACAGGTCTTTTCCCTAAATCGGGTGTGTGGAGCTTTTACCGTTCGGGCTCCAATTCCATGCCGTTCACACTTGGCAATATGTTCCGCAGCATTGGAGTAAATAAGACCTTTGCCTACCACAACCACTATTATGATTACTACCGTCGCGATGTGTCGCACCCCAATATGGGATATACATATAAAGGAATGGGCACCGGCGTTGAGGAATATGTAACAAGGCGTTGGCCCGAATCTGACCTTGAGATGATATCCGGTTCGGTTGTGGACTATCTTTCCGATTCTGAACCTTTCCATGCCTACTATATGACGGTCAGCGGTCATTTACAGTACAGCTTCACAGGTAACAGTATGTCAAGCAAAAACCGCGACCTTGTAAAACATCTTGACTGCTCCGAAGCACTTAAAGCTTATTATGCCTGCAATATCGAGCTTGACCGTGCTTTGGAAAAGCTGCTTGCCGAATTAAATGCGGCCGGTGTTGCCGACAAAACAGTTATCACCATAACACCCGACCATTACCCTTACGGTCTTGAGCAGGACGTTGATACCTATTCTGTATGGCGTGAGCTTTTGGGCCACGATGTTGACACCACCTTTGAACTGTACGAAAGCAGTTTCATTCTCTATTGCCAAGGCGTCGAAAACGCACCAACGGTAAGCAAATACTGTTCAGCTGTTGATATCCTTCCCACAATACTGAATCTTTTCGGCTTTGAGTATGATTCGCGACTGCTTATGGGTACCGATATACTTTCCACATCTGAATGCATTGTTCAGTTTAACGATCGTTCGTTCATCACAAGCATGGGTAAATACAGTGCAACCACACAAGAATTCACCCTGCATGAAGGAAAGATGTTTGAAACGGACGAGCAAAAAGAAAACTACATTAAAAACGTGAAAAACATTGTCAACAACCGTTTCCGCGTTTCGGCAGGTATAATCGAAACCGATTATTACGGTTATCTTTTGGGTGATAGTTGACACATATATGCAAGAAAAAAGCTTCAACCGCTTGGTTGAAGCTTTTTTTGTATCAGATTAACCGTTGTCGGAAAGATTGCCGCCTTCAAGATAAACCTGCAGGCTATCAATTATATCTTGTACACTGGTCTTGAAGACCTCACCCAAAGGTGTACCGTCTACCCAAGCAACGTAATGATAATGGTCGTTGGGATCTTCGGTGATTTCAACAACCCTCGGTTCATAATCCTCAATATAGTTGAAGGTAACCCTCAAAACAGGATCGACCTTTGGTGCTTCGGTTACAAACTCGAGCATAGAGAGTGCGATAACACGCTGATAAAGCAGCTTAAAGGACTGGGTTTGCATAATGTTACCACCCTTTTTTACCACTGTATCGTAAACATCGGTCTCACCCTCGCGGAGGATGTGTTCAAGCTCAAACAAGCTCTTACCGTCGGCAGTCTCAATCTCAACACTCTTGATAGTGTAAATATCCTCCATTATAAACTTCTGGTTGAACATTTTTGTGATATCGTTAGAAGCGCCTACCAAGAAAGCGATATCGTCGACATCAATGCCGAATGCCTGCGGTTTGCCCTCAACCATGGCGGTCATACTTTCGGTTCCGTCGTTACGCGAACCGCCGATTATAAGCTTAAAGCTATAATCCTTGATGGTCAGTTCAACAACGCATTTAGGCTTGTCAAATCCACATTCCTTTATATCGGTCTCGTCGATCTTATAGCTGTAAAGCGCCGTTGCCTCGAGTCCCTTGTCAGCAAATCCGAGGATTTTACTTATAAATTCGTCGTTTGCAGGTCGGGCATAAGGCGCTATCATTTTGTATGGCATATAGTCAGCCGAAAGTCCGGTGCTCATTTCAAACTCATAGGTCTTGCCGCTGAAAACCTCACCGTAAATCTTGATCTTGTCAAATCTTGCAAGGTTTTTATTGTGATTCAGATAAGATTTAAATGCCTCATCCTCTTTATTGATAGCTTCAATCATCGTGCCATTGGCAAACTCCTTGGTTGAGCAAACATAATGCTCAGCATAGCTTGTTTTTACAACATATATCTTATCTGCGTGCTCACCGTAGGTGGTCATCATATAGTTGGCATCACCTACCGCCAAAGAACTTCCAACCGTAACGGTGATATCGGGCGTTCCGTCATTAAACTTAACAACAAAACCTGCAACAAGCTTTTCCTGCATACCAAATGCCTTTTTATACTCCTCAATCGAGGAATAAGTATTTTCAACCTCTCTTACAGCCGAAAGTGTAAGGCATTCTTCTATCTTTTTCAAAATAGCGCTCGACACGGTCAGTTCCTTGTCGATTCCCTCAATGTACCACTCGGTATCGTAAAGGTATGTCTTTCCCTCACTCGAAGTGGCAGCAGACGATGTTGTATCATCCTTCTTAGCCTCGACAAACGAAGGCTTGAAGGTAAACTCGTCCAATCCGTTTACAAAGTGGACCGACTCAATATTGGTATCAACCTCAACCGATTGACCGTCTACGGTTACGGTTGAGGGCTTGATTATATCTCCCTTTTTCATAAGGGAAATGCTGCCTTCGTCTTCGGTTGTACTCATGACACCACTGATTACGCCATCCGGACCACTGGGCATTTGAGCAACCTCATCTTTTTTGAACAAACCTTTAAATGTGAATCCGTTAGAGGCAAAAATGCCGAAAAGAATTGCAAGGCACAAGACCACTGCTGTTATACAAACAATGATTCTCTTTTTGGTTCCGTTTTGGGCGGGTTTTTTGGTGTTATAGGTGTGTTTGACAAAAATGGTGGATTCGGTCGACGCTTTTTTTTCGACCGAGTCTTTTACCTCGTTCGATTCTTTGGTATTGGCGTTTTCCTCAGGCTTGATGTTTGAGGATTCCTTTTCTTCTTCCAAATCCGACTTTATTTTGTTTTCGTCAGTTAAACTCATTTTCTCTTTCTCCTGATCATTACGATAACTATTACAGCACCGCAAACAACGGCTACCGCAATACCTGCCGCGATAACGATGCTTACCACATCGCCATTAAAAAACTTTTCGCTTTTATCACGATTTGAAGATCGCTCATCTTCCGATGCCGAATTTTTGTCTTCAGCTGAGGTTGACAGCTTAACCATACCGTCCGAATCCAGCTTACTTAACCCAAACAAATCTAAAACAACGTTAAAGTTGCCGACAGAGTTCTGCTTCCAATCGGCAGAAATGATATCAGCCGATGCAAATACAGCAACATAGCTCGATAATGTTTTGTTCTCGACCTCTATAGAATCCTGTGTAAGCAAAGCAACATGGAACTTATCCAATACCGCATCCGCAGACGGAGTCCACGCATCCACAAATGCGTAAGAAGGCATCACCGCAGTTTGTCCAAAACTTGCAGTACACAAAATTGCATCCGTCTCACGTGTGTGAGTAAAGTCATTATTGGTCTGCCAAAGTTGCTTCATATAAGTAAGATTGTCGGCACAGTAATAACCATCAAGATTCAATGCAGTGGGTGTATAGTCATTCTCATAAATATCAAGCGCGATTTTTGTAGGCTCATTTTTGGCATGGAAACCCTCATCGGTTTCATAGAGGATACCGGGATCGAATCCTACACCCCAATTCTTCAAGAAATCACACAAGCCAACCAAATCGTGTGCGTTGGTTCCTGCAAAATAGAACAAAGACTTTTCTTTTTTGCCACCATTCTCAAGGAACTTATCCAAAGCATCGCTATCGGCGGTGGTTATATCGGATTTACAGTCAGCAAGAATGACGCCTGCATACTTTTTGTGGTTTTCCACGCTAAGTATCTCAGCCAATGAGCCCTCTTTATATTCAAGCTCATAGTTATTGATTTCCAAAAGCTCCTGCAAGGCTTCTTTCACCTTAGCGGAATTGGTATAGCTCTCCGGCACAAGAAACACAGGAGTTTCAGCTAAAGTAACCCTATAAATTGCCGAAGAAACAGCGGTCTCTATCTTATTTTCGGAAATGGTGTAACCATAGCCGTTGAAGGGAGTGTAGCCCTGCATTTGATACATATAACCGTAGTCACTCTGCAAGATTTCAACAAAGCCTTCCGGATCAGAAAGCGTATATATATCGGTAAAGCGGATAACCGTTCTACGTGTAACCTCTTTGCCGTTTTCGGTGAAGATACCCTCAACGCAAATATTTCCCTCCTGGATATTAAATCCTTGGAAAGCATTTTTTACAGTTCCGGAGTTTTTGTCGATGTTAATATCTAGAAATGTTACCGTTATCTCCTCGTTACAATTCTCAATATTTTTCAGCGATTCAACTGTTTTGACAAAAAACTTCTCGTTTTCCTCGGTATAAGCAACGAACTCCTGTTCTGCCGCAACATAAGCCATATCGGCCTTTGTGTCGGTTTTGCAAGCATAAGCATCCTCGGGCATAAGAACGTAAATGTTGATCTTTGCGTCAATTTGACTTAAGCTACGTGACGATGCACTCATCGGCAACATAAAAGCAACGCAAACCGACGCAACAATACAACACACAATAATTTTTTTGAACACAACAATAGCGGGTTTCATTATCATAAAACCTCCTCTGTGTTTAATAAACTTACTTTCTCTTTCTCCTGATCCAAACGAACAGGCCCAATCCCACAACAACAACGGGAACTGCACCCATAAAGATCCACTTCAAAGCAGTAACCTTATTCTCGGTTACCAATGAACGGTAGCTTGTAACCTCAATAGCCTTGGGAACAAAGTTGAAAGCGTTTTCATCCTGACCTGTGGCAGTGTTAAAGAGGTCAAGCACTGCATTGAAGTTACCAACAGAATTCTGCTTCCAATCTGCAGAAATTATATCAGCCGAAGCAAAAGCTGCAACATAGCTCGTTAAGAACTTGTTATCAACCGTTGCGGTATCCTGCGCAAGCAACGCGACACAGAATTTGTCCATCTGGGTCTCCTCGGTCGGAGTCCACTCGTTGATATCTGCATCGGAAGGCATAACAGCAGTCTGTCCAAAACTTCCTGTGTTGAAAATCGCTTCGGTTTCACGGAGGTGGATAAAGTCATTATTGGTCTGCCAAAGCTGCTTCATATAGGTGAGGTTCTTGGCATAGTAATATCCGCCAAGCTTCAAAGCAGTAGGTGTATAATCGTTTTCCATAATTTCAAGCTTGATGGTATTGGGTGCCTTTGAAAGATGGAAGTCCTCATCGGTCTCATAAAGGATACCGGGATCGAATCCAATACCCCAGTTCTTCAAGAAATCACACAAACCAACCAAGTCGTGCGAGTTGGTTCCTGCAAAATAGAACAACGACTTTTCCTTTTTTCCGCCGTTTTCAAGGAATTTATCCAAAGCATCGCTATCGGCGGTGGTTATATCGGATTTACAGTCGGCAAGAATGACACCTGCATACTTCTTGCAGTTTTCCTCGGTCAAGATCTCGGCCAATGAGCCTTCTTTATACTCGATCTCATAGTTGTTGATCTCCAAAATCTCCTGCAAAGCTGCCTTTACCTTTTCGGAATTGGTATAGGTCTCGGGTACAAGGAATATAGGAGTAGAAGCCGATGTAACCTTATAGATAGCCGAAGAAATTGCGGTCTCTATCTTGTTCTCAGAGATAGTATAACCATAGCCGGTATAAGGTGTGTAGCCCTGCATTTGATACATATAACCGTAGTCACTCTGCAAAACCTCTACAAAGCCGTTGGGGTCGGTCAAAGTGTAAATATCGGTGAAACGGACAACTGTTCTGCGGGTAACCTTCTTACCGTCAACAGTGAAGATACCCTCAACACAGATATCGCCCTCGACAATACTATAATCGTAGAAATTATTTGCTATAGTATTGGCGTTTTTATCGTTATAAAGGTCAAGATAAGTTACATTGATCTTATCGTTGTAATCCTCATACTTCTGGAGAAGCTCAACCGTCTGAATATAATAGTCGGCATTTTCTTTTGTGTACGCAACAAACTCACTGCCTGCGGCAATGTAGGCCATATCGTACTTTGAACCGGTACGGCATGCATAAGCATCCTCGGTCATGAGAACATAAATGTTGATCTCTTTATCAACCTTGCTGATATAGTCAAAGTTTTCGTTGCTTATACTGTGCTGCTTGTTGGTAGTAAGGTCAAGCTCAAGCGGATAACGCTCTGCCAAAACGGTCGACAGCCAGGTGAGCAACACTACGGCAACAATGAATATCACCGACAAAATCACTGCATAAATACTTCTCTTGAGAGCGATAGTGTTTTTTATTGAATCGGTTTTCTTTTTAGCCATAATAAAACACTCCTCTCATTAAGAATAACGGCGCTTATCAAGCACACGAACGGTCAGGAAAATGAATATTGCAGCAAATCCCAAGAAGAATACCGCATTTGAATAGTCGAGTATACCGTGAGTAAAGGTCTCATAACGACCGACAAAGGAAATCTTCTCAACTATTTTTGTCACAACATTGTTGCCAATACTCTCGGCAATAGTATCCAACATATAAAGCAAAATGGACACCGCAAAGCTGGCAACAGCCGAAACAATCTGGCTTTCGGTCAATGCAGAAATGAAGATACCCATAGCAATGAGTGCCGAGCCTATCATCAAAACACCGAGAATGTTACCGATATAGATAAGCCAGTTTACTTTAACATCCTGGAAATGAATAATTATCTGGAAGACCAAGGTCATGGAATAGCCCGACATGAACATTGCAAGGGTGGCAAAGAATTTGCCGAAAACAATGGAATAGAGGCTGACAGGCGAAGTGATAAGCACCTGATCGACCTTTTGACGACGGTCTTCACTCATGGTTCTCATGGTGAGAACGGGAATAAGCAAAAAGATTACCGCAAATCCGAAAAAGCTGCTGAATATGTAGCTGATATCGGGACTTCCTACTGAAAACAAATCTACAAAGCTGTTGCCCTGTGCAAAAAGCATCATTGCCAGGAAAACATATCCGATAGGAGTGATGAAGAATGATTTAAATTCTCTTTTAAATATAGCAACCATTATTTTTCATCCTCCTCTTTGTTTTCGGTCTCGGCAGACTTGTTGAGGTTTTTACCGAAGATTTTCTCTTGCTCTTCCTCGGTCATTTCGGTCAGGCGCAAGAAGATCTGCTCAAGCGACAGCTCGTTTGACTGCATGAGCATAATGGGCCATTTACGGTCGGAAAGACGGTTGAAGATATCGCGACGAACATCACGTACACCGTCGGGTTCGACAATAAAGTCGTTGGAGCTGGCTTCCTGCATACCAATACAGGTAACGTTCTTAACACCCTGAATAGTGGAAAGAAGCTTCAAAACCTCGGTTCTGGGACCGCCGACACGGATGGTAAGAGTGTGATCGTCGGAAAGGAGCTTTGAAAGGTTCAAGGGAGTGTCGTTGGCAACGATCTTACCTCCGTTGATAACAATAACTCGCTCACAAACCGCCTGAATCTCAGACAAAATGTGCGAGCTCAAAATAACGGTATGGTTCTTACCAAGCTCAGTGATAAGGGTGCGGATCTCAATGATCTGCTTGGGGTCAAGACCAACGGTGGGCTCGTCCAAGATAAGTACATCGGGGTTGCCGACCAAGGCCTGAGCAATACCGACACGCTGACGGTAACCCTTTGAAAGGTTCTTGATAAGTCGACTTTTAACATGGTCGATCTTTACAAGACGGCAGATTTCATCAATATGCGGAGCCTTGGGGAAATTAACCTTTTTAAGGTCATAGATAAAATAGAGATACTCCTTGACCGTCATATCGAGGTACAAAGGCGGCATTTCGGGAAGATAGCCGATTCTCATTTTTGCTTCGTTAGGATTTTCAAGAATATCGTATCCGTCGATAGATACGCTTCCCGAGGTGGCCGAAAGATAACCCGTGACAATATTCATCGTGGTACTTTTGCCGGCACCGTTAGGACCCAAAAAGCCTAAAATTTCACCGTCGTTAACAGTAAAGCTGACATTGTTTACCGCAACATGCGAACCGTACTTTTTGGAAAGGTTCGATACCTGTATCATACAGTTTCCTCCAAACAAAATATTTTGACACACATGGTATTTTAACAAACTAATTGTATCAATGTGTAAACATTCGATTAACAATCGACAAAAACACAGGATAATTATATCACAAACCCTTACAATAATAAAGAACTTTTTTTAATAAATTTAAAATATATTGACAATTATGCGGTTTGCTATTATTATATATTTGGAAATTTGTGTTCCGAAAAAATTGAATTGGAGTTATAAAAAATGGACGACCCCGAACCTGATCCTAACACTATCGTTTTTATTGTCATTTTTATTGTCTCAACACTTGTAACAATGCTTGTGACAATGGGCACATCGGCTTTGCGTGATGTGAGTGAGAAAAAGATTCACGATTTGGCAGAGGATGGCGACAAAACCGCCAAAAAGCTTTCCAAGCTTATTGACCGCCGACCCAAGCCTGCCGACACCATGGGTGTTTACACATCGCTTTGTTCGATGTTTGCCGCAGGCAGTGCTCTTTTATGGTTTTTACCTCAATATGCGACATTTGGCCTTTTGCCCAACGGCTACACCGACACCAAAGCATGGGTTTTGAGTGTAATTGTCCCCGCCTTTGTGATACTTCTTGTATCCGGTGCAGCTTTTGCAATTGTCGGCATACTTGTGCCCCGAAGAATCGGCAAACAGAATGCCGACTCGGTTGCTTTTAAAATGGCAGGTGTTTTGAGTTTCTTCAAGATACTTGTACTGCCCGTAAGCTTCATCACCACAAGCATTGCAAGAATTCTGGTTAAAATCTTCGGCGGTGACCCGCATATAGACGAAGCTCCCGTTACCGAAGATGAAATTCTCTCAATTCTCGATGAAGGTGAAGAAACCGGCGTTTTAGAGGAAATCGAAAAGGAAATGATAAACAACATTTTCGAATTTGGTGACCTCACCGCAGGTGAAGTTATGACTCACCGTACATATCTGACTGCCGCAGAGGTTAATGATGATCTGAACGAAGTTATAGAAAAGGCCATCGATGCAGGTTGCTCAAGAATCCCCGTTTACGAGGACGAGCTTGACAACATCAAGGGCGTTCTTTATGTAAAGGATCTTTTGAAATATATCGGAAACGAGATGCCGAAAAATTTAAAACCGGGCGATATCATGCGTGAGGCGATGTTTATTCCCGAATCTAAAAAATGTCGCGATCTGTTCAGCGAAATGACCGAAAAGCATTTGCAGATGGTTATTGTTTCGGATGAATATGGCGGTGTTTCGGGTATCGTTACGGTTGAGGACCTTATTGAGTCCATTGTAGGTAATATTCAGGACGAGTTCGACGACGAGGAAGAAGAGATAGAGCAGATAAGCGAAGATATCTTCAATATCGACGGCATGTCTGCTATTGGTGAGGTTGCCGAGCTGCTTGATATTGAGTTTCCCGAGGGCGAATATGATACCATCGCAGGATATATCATGTCGGTTTTGGGACGTATTCCCGATCCTGACGAGCACCCAGTAGTCGAGTTTGACGGTTTTTCGTTCACCGTTGAGGAAATGGATGAGCGAAGAATAGTCCGTATTTTGGTTGAGCGTTTGCCCGAACCCGATGAGGACGAAGAAAAATCGCAAGAAAACGATAATTGACCACTTAAATATGCGGCGGTACCCACCGCCGCATATTTTGAGTTAAGAAGTACGAAAGGATACAGTCAATGATAATTTTTAATGAGTCACATAACACCTTTACTCTTAACACCAAAAACACCACCTATCAAATGAAGGTTTCCGAGTTAGGTCACCTTTTGCACCTGTATTATGGTGAAAAAATTGCCGATCCGGATGTGTCGTATTTGATACCGAGCGTCATCCGAAGCCATGAATCCAACCCTTCAGAAGCTGGCGAAAACCGTGTATACTCGCTTTGTGCCTATCCGCAGGAGTTTTCTTCTAACGATGTTGGCGACTACCGTGTCAGTTCGATAGAACTGGTTAATCCTGACGGAAGCTATGCTTTTGTAGGTAAATACCGTTCACACAAAATATACAAAGGTAAATACCGACTTTCCACTCTGCCCTGCTTGTTTGCATCAACCGATGAAGATGTTGAAACCCTTGAGATCGAGCTTATAGATGAAATCACAGGTGTTTCGGTAACACTTTACTACGGTGTTTTTGCCGAAAAGGATGTTATCACCCGTGCGGTTAAGCTCACCAACGGCAAAAAAGGCACTTTGCGTTTACAAAAGCTACTGTCAGCAAGCGTTGACTTTATGACCGATGATTTTGACATTATGCACTTTTACGGCCACCACTATTTTGAGCGTCGACCTGAGCGTCACGCTTTAAAGCACGGTGTTTTTGAAATCGGTTCAACCCGTGGCTCATCAGGACATTTTCATAATCCTTTTGCCATACTTTGCGACCGAAAAGCAAATGAAAACTGTGGCGATGCCTACGGTTTCCTCTTGATGTACAGCGGCAATTTTGAATTGTCGGCCGAGGTAGACGGTTATTCGCAAACCCGCATAGCCTTGGGTATAAATCACAAGCAGTTTGAATTCAAGCTGGATTGCTGTGAGTCGTTTGAAGCTCCCGAGGCGGTGCTGACCTTCTCTAAAGAGGGATTTTCAAAGCTTTCTCATAATTTCCATGACATTTTCCGCAACAACGCCTGCGACTCAAAATTCGTGAACTCCGAAAGACCCGTTATCCTCAACAGTTGGGAGCCTTTCCGCTTTACCTTTGACGAAGAAAAGCTGCTGAAAACCGCTGAATTGGGCAAAAAGCTCGGTGCTGACCTGTTTGTGCTTGATGACGGTTGGTTCGGTCAGGGTGAATTTGCCCGTGACAATGAAAAGGCCGGTCTTGGAGATTGGACCGAAGACCCCAAGAAATTGCCCAACGGATTGAAAGGTCTTGCCGATAAGCTGCACGCAATGGGCTTAAAATTCGGACTTTGGTTTGAACCTGAAATGGTCAATGAAAACTCAAATCTTTACAAAGCACATCCCGATTGGTGTCTTAAGGTGCCTGACCGTGCGCCCTCAAGAAGCCGTCATCAGTTGTGTCTTGACCTTGCCAACCCCGAGGTCACAGATCATCTCATCAAAGCAATAAACACCGTACTTGACTTGGGCTGTATCGACTATGTTAAATGGGATTACAACCGTTATGTCTGCGATGTGTACAGTGCATGCTATCCTGCCGACCGTCAAGGTGAAATATACCACCGTTATGTTTTGGGACTTTACAAACTGCTTAACGGCATTGTCAAGACTCACCCCGATATTTTGTTTGAGGGCTGCAGTGGCGGCGGCGGAAGATTTGACGGTGCGATGCTGTGCTATCATCCGCAGATATGGTGCAGTGACAACACCGATGCCGAGTCGCGACTCACAGTGCAGTACGGCACCTCGTTTGCATACCCTGTGAGCACAATGGGTGCTCATGTTTCGGCCTGCCCCAACAAAAAAACCAAAAGGGTGTTCCCTTGGGCGACAAGAGCCGCCGTTGCTATGCACGGCACCTTTGGTTACGAGCTTGACCCCGCAAAAATGACCGATGAAGAAATGTCGGTATGTGCAGAGCAAACCGAGATTTACCGCAAAAATCAAGAAATCATCTTCAGTGGTGACTATTATCGACTTTCCTCTTTTGATGACAGCGATATTTTCAGTGCATGGCAATTTGTTTCAAAGGACAAATCGCGCAGTCTTGTTTTCGCCGTAACCGAAGATATATCTATTCTTGACAAAAACTACTATGTACATCTTAAGGGGCTCGATCCTGAAAAGATATATCGCGTAAAAGGCAACAACACCGACCTTGCCTTAAGCGGTAAAACTTTGGATAAAATCGGCTTACTTTTACCCCACACCGTACCGCCCTTTACCTCATTCATTTTTGAAATTGAGACTGTAAAATAAGGTCAAACTAACCACTCCATGCACAAGTAAGTAGGGGCGCATCACGATGCGCCCGCGGGCCAGTCATGGATCGGCCCTATCTCCCCCTCCGTCACGGCCATGCCGTGACACCTCCCTCGTCAGCGGGAGGTTCTTTGCTTTACTGAATACACAAAAACCGTCCGAGAGTAAAACTTTCGGACGGTTTTAATTATGATATAAAGATATTATTTCTTGTCACCCATGGTGAGAACAAGAACAGCCTTTTGTGCGTGCAGACGGTTTTCGGCCTCGTCAAAAATCTCGTCGGCATGCTTTTCAAAGGTTTCGGCGGTGATTTCCTCACCGCGATGTGCAGGCAGGCAATGCATGACCATTGCATCCTTGTGAGCAAGTGCCATAAACTCCTCGTTTACCTGATAAGACTTAAAGACCTTTTCTCTTTCGGCCTTTTCGTCCTCCTGACCCATGGATGCCCAAACATCGGTATAAACTGCATCGGAATCCTTAACTGCGGCGGCAATATCATCGGTGCAGGTGAACTTGCCGTTTTCTGCAGCCCACTTCATAATGTCGGCATCGGGCTCGTAACCCTTGGGACAAGCAACAGCGACCTCCATACCGGTCTTGATACCGCCAACGATAAGCGAGTTGGCCATATTGTTACCGTCACCAACAAAGGTGAGCTTCAAGCCTTTAAGCTCGCCCTTATGCTCACGAATGGTCATAAGGTCGGCAAGAACCTGACAGGGATGGCAATAGTCGGTAAGACCGTTGATTATGGGGATAGAACCGTACTTTGCCAAGTCCTCAACCTCTTGCTGGGCAAAGGTACGAATCATAATACCGTCAAGATAACGGGAAAGTACGCGTGCAGTGTCCTCAACGGGTTCGCCGCGACCAATCTGAAGGTCACGAGAGCTCAAGAACATTGCCTGACCGCCCAAGTGGTACATACCGGTTTCAAACGAAACGCGGGTACGGGTGGACGATTTCTGGAAAATCATACCCAAGGTCTTGCCCTTCAAATAACGGTGGTCAACACCGTGCTTCTGATCGTATTTCAACTGATCGGCGAGGTTCAAAATCTCCTCGATTTCGGCGGGTGAAAGGTCACCCAATTTCAAAAGATGCTTCATTTTTCAATAATCTCCTTTAAAATTTCAAGTGCTGTATCCAACTGGTTATAAGTGATGTTAAGCGGCGGCAACATACGAAGCTTGGTCTTGGCGGTGAGTATCAGTACACCGTTTTCAAGGCAAGCAACTGCCAACTCTTTAGCGGGCTTTTCGGTTTCAATACCTATCATAAGTCCAAGTCCCGAAACCGACTTGACTCCCTTAATATTCAACAACTTTTCTTTTATATATTCGGCCTTTTCGGTGACCTCTTTAAGTAAAGCGTCATCAACACGCTCAACTATCGAGATAGCACCTGCACAAACGGCAGGGTTGCCGCCAAAGGTTGAACCGTGGTCACTAGCACCCAAGGTGAACTCAACCTTAGAACCTAGCAAGCAGGCACCGATGGGCAATCCGCCACCAAGACCCTTGGCTGTGGTAAGAATATCGGGCAAAAGGCCAAAATGCTCACAAGCAAAATACTTACCTGTTCTGCCGTTACCGGTCTGCACCTCGTCGGCAATAATGAGGAATCCATATTTTTCGGCGGCACACTTAATGCAATCAACAAACTCTTTTTCAAGAGCGTTGACACCGCCCTCACCCTGAACAAGCTCAATCATAACGGCGGCGGTATCATCACCGACAAGTGACATCAACTGCTCGCAGTTATTGGCCTCGCAATACTCAAAGCCTTGGGGGAAGGGACCAAAGTCCTTATGGAAAACATCCTGACCCGTGGCCGCAAGGGTTGTAACGGTGCGTCCGTGGAAGGAGTTTACCAAGGTGATAATCTTACCCTCGCGTCCCTCGTGGTTATCAGAATAATACTTTCTTGCAGTTTTTATAGCACATTCGTTAGCCTCGGCACCCGAATTTCCGAAAAACACCTTTTTCATGCCCGATTTTTGGCACAACAACTCGGCCAAACGGGCGCAAGGCTCGGTATAATAAAGGTTAGAGGTGTGCTGGATAAGTCCAAGCTGAGCAATAACGGCGTTTTTCCATTCATCGTCAGCCGCACCAAAGGTGTTGACCGCAATACCGCTGCCCAAATCTATATACTTTTTGCCGTTCACATCGTACAGTTCAGCACCCTTGCCGCTAACCAGTTCGACATCAAAACGGCCGTATGTATTGGCTACATACTGTTTGTCTTTATCTTTAAAACTCAACATATTATCAACCTACAAACATAGTACCGATACCTTCATCGGTCAGAGTTTCAATCAAAATTGCGTGAGGAATGCGTCCGTCAATGATAAATACCTTCTGAACACCCTGACGGATAGCATCGATACAACATTCAACCTTGGGAATCATACCGCCCTGGATAACACCCGAACGAATAAGGGTGGTAGCCTCGCTGACGTTGATCTTTTTGATAAGCGAATCGGGGTCATCCTTATCCCTCATAAGACCCGAAATATCGGTCATCGAAATGAAACTTTCGGCCTTGAGCTCGCCTGCAATTCTTGCAGCGGCAGTATCGGCATTGATGTTGTAAACATTGCCCTCATCATCGCAACCAACGGTTGAAATTACGGGGATGTAACCCTTTTCAAGAAGGTCAAGAATGGGGGTGGTATCAACGCCTGTAATCTCACCGACATAGCCGTGAACATCGTCCAACTTTTCGGCCTTGATCATCTGTCCGTCAAGTCCGCAAAGGCCAACAGCCTTACCACCGACTGTGCCGATAAGATTTACAAGGTCCTTGTTGGTCTTACCTGCAAGCACCATCTGAACAATCTCAACGGTTTCGGCATCGGTCACACGAAGTCCGTCTTTGAAAACCGACTCCTTGCCAATTTTTTTGAGCATTCCCGAAATTTCGGGACCGCCGCCGTGAACCAAAACAACCTTGACACCGATAAGCGACATCAACACGATGTCGTGCATAACTGCCGACTTGAGTTGATCATCTATCATGGCATTGCCGCCGTATTTTACAACGACGATCTTGCCGGAATATTTTTGAATATAAGGCAGAGCCTCGGTTAAAATCTGGGCTCTTTGAGCGTTATTTATTTCCATTATTTAATTACCGTCCTTGTTATTTTGCCTCCCTTGTCAAAGGGAGGGGGACCGCCGAATGGCGGTGGAGGGATTCACCGCTTAATCAGGTTCTGTAATCACCGTTGATTTTTACATAATCGTATGTAAGGTCGCAACCCCAAGCGGTGGCTTTTGCGTCACCCGAATCAAGAGTGACGTTTATTTTAATTTCTTCTTTAAGCAAAATCTCTTTTGCGATTTCCTCGCTGAAATCAACACCTGCACCGTTGCGGCAAACCTCAATCTTGCCTGCCTCGGACTCGAAGAAAACGCCAACCTTATTAACATCAAGGTCTGCACCGCTGTAACCGATAGCGCAAAGCACACGACCCCAGTTGGCATCGGCACCAAAGATAGCAGCCTTCAAGAGCGAAGAACAAGCAACCGACTTGGCAACGGTCTTTGCAATTTCCTTGGTTTCGGCACCGCTGACATTGACCTCAATAAGTCTTGTTGCGCCTTCACCGTCACGAGCAATCATTCTGCAAAGGTAAGAGGTCACTGCAAACAAAGCTTCACAAAATGCTTTATAGCCTTCAGAATCAACGCTGTCAATGACATCGTTTTCGGCCATACCGTTGGCCATTACACAACACATATCGTTGGTCGAGGTATCACCGTCAACGCTAACCATATTGAACGAATCCTGAACGTCGGCACTCAAAGCCTTTTGCAAAACCTCGGGAGCGATATTTACATCCGAAGTGATGAAAACAAGCATGGTTGCCATGTTGGGGTGAATCATACCCGAGCCCTTGGCAATACCGCCAATTGTACACTCCTTGCCGCCAACATTGAACTTGTAAGCAATTTCCTTAACGCGGGTATCGGTAGTCATGATACCCTCTGCGGCACGCAAACTGCCGTCAGCCGTGAGGTCGTTTACAAGTGCCTCCATACCGTTGGCGATAGGTTTAATATCCAAAGGCTGACCGATAACACCGGTGGATGCTACGATAACATCGGTGGCATCGACACCTGTAAACTGCTCGGTCAAACTGCACATAGCCTCGGCAATTTCGATACCGTTGGCATTGCAGGTGTTAGCGTTACCGCTGTTGCAGATAACCGCCTGAGCGTATCCATCAGCAATATTCTGCTTGGTTACGGTGATGGGAGCGCCCTTTACAAGGTTGGTTGTATAGGTTGCGGCTGCTGAAGCCTTGACCTCACTCACAATAAGAGCCAAATCTCTCTTAGATTTATTCTTTCTGATTCCGCAGTGAACACCTGCTGCTTTAAATCCCTTTGCGGCACAAATTCCGCCTTCAACTTTAATCATTTTAATCCCTTCACTTTCTTAAAGGTCGAGCCCCTCGGTTTCATCAAAACCGAGCATTATATTCATACACTGGACGGCAGCGCCCGAAGCACCCTTGCCCAAATTATCAAATCTTGCCGATACGGTGAAGCGTTCCTCATTACCTGTGACAAAAATCTGCATATTATCTTTGCCCGAGAGGTTGTTTGAACCAAGCATTGCAGCCTTTTCTCCGTTTATATCCGAAACATCTATGAACTTTTTACCGCTGTACTTGTTTATGTAAGCTTGCTTCACGGCCTCAATACCGCCTTTGACCCCAGAGCCAAAGAACGGAACGGTTACAAGCATACCGCTGTAATAGTCGTCAACTATCGGTGAGAACACCGGCTTATTGTCGAGCTTTGAAATGGCGGCCATTTCGGGCAAATGCTTGTGGCTTTGACCTAAAGCATAAACGCGTGCACTATAAAGCTCATTGCCCTTATCGTCACCCTCATATTCGGCAATCATCTTCTTGCCGCCACCCGAATAACCGGTCAGAGAAAAGCAGGTAACAAGTGCATCGTGCGGTAAAACGCCTGCCTCGGTCAAAGGTGCTACAATCGCATTGAATCCGCTTGCGTGACAACCGGGAACTGCAACTCGCTTTGCGGTGGGCAATTTTTGTGCCAAATCATCATACAACTCGGGGAAACCATAGACCCAATCGGGATTGGTTCGGTGCGCAGTTGATGTATCGATAATTCGGACATTCTCGTTTTCGACCATGGACACAGCCTCAATAGCGGCGGCATCGGGCAAGCAAAGAAAAGCAACATCGCAAGCGTTCAGATATTTCTTTCGCTCATCTGGATCTTTGCGCAATTCTTCGGGGATAAGCATAAGCTCAATATCCTGTCTGCCACTCAAACGGTCGATAATTCGAAGACCTGTTGTGCCCTCTCGTCCGTCAATAAAAACCTTATACATAACGGCACCTCCGTGCAATAAAAATTCTACGGCATTTTAACAGTAAATAATTATACACAAAAAATGAATAAAATCAAGTCTTTTTTAAAAATTTATTTATATTGCCAAAATCCCATAAAAATTGCCCCTGTATATGTAGAAAAACAACAAAATCCGTAAAATCAAAGAGCTGATGCAAGGTTTTGACTTATATTGCAACCAAAACGTTTATACATTATTTTCGCATAATTATGCATTAAAATGTATACACGTTTGCGCTTCGCTTTGTGATTTTCTTATAATCACAGTTTTAGCAACGGCTTTTTAGCCAAATATTTGATATATTACTGTTAAAAATATGTAAATAAACAGTAACAGAATGCGGGTCGCTGTTTACTTTTCAAAAATAACATGGTATAATCTGAAGGTGATATAGTTTGATAAGCAATAAAAGAAAAAATTCACTTGGGAGGACAGTAATGCAACCCACCTTTGCTGAAATAAAATATGCCGCCAAAGCTTCGATGAAGCACCGTTGGGCAGAAGGTATTGCCGTTTCGTTTGTCTTTGCTGCAACTGCGCTGCTTGATATTTTGATGCAATATATGCTAATGGTTATTTTTAAGGTGACTAATGTCTGGTCACCCTTCACGCCTACCGACCTACCGTTATACAGTGTTGTTGCAAGTGTTGGAATAACCGTTTTTTCGGCGCTTTTCAGCCTTTGTGTCATGTTCCCGCTTATATTCGGCGTTATGCGTTGGTTTTGGATGGTGACGGGCGGAAGCGACCCCGATGTCGGCGAAATATTTCACTTTTTCTCCGAACCGAAAAAGTTCTTTAAATCGTTCAAAATTTCCATCGGTATTTATTTGAGGTTGGTTATTGGCACTGTGGTGTGTTTTCTGCCATATATTCTTATGTCAATATTTACCCAACCCGATATTTACAATGAATTAGGCTTTGATATGCCCATTGTAATGGAAAGTCTCAACTCGGTTGTCGGAATACTTGAATTTTTAGGATTTGCCGCTTTGGTACTCTGGGTGAGTTCTTTTGCTTTGTTTTACTCAGTATTGTTTTACGAGCCCGACCTTTCGGCACACAAAACCATCAAAAAAGCCACCAAAATGTCACGCGGGTTGCGCTTTAACTTTGTGACATTTGTTTTAAGCTTTTTCGGTTGGTTTATACTGTCGTTTTTTATTCTTCCATTACTTTTTGTTGCACCGTATTTTCTGTCGTCGCTTGCCGTTTACGGACGTGAAGCATATCGCGCAGCACAACATCGTTTTTCAACTTCGCGTTCTGAATAAACCGTGTCTTTCCATGCAGCCACAGTAACCTCTACCGCAAGCTCTATGAATTCAATATCTTTAAAAATCGCATTGGGCAATGCCATATAGCGAAGATGCACATTTTCAATAAACTTTGATAAATTTCGGTGCGTGTCCGAGTAAAATCCATTTGTCTTTTTGCATTTTTCAAAAATTGATGTGTGCAGTAATTTTTCATACATTGCATGAGCCTTTAGTCCGCCGTTGAACCCGTCGTTATGCGCAAATGTAAAGGCATCGCACAAATAATGCACCAGCAGTCCAAACCCAAAACTGCCTAAAATCCCCTGCTCGGCTTTGTGGCTCAACCGCATAATATAGTTGTGTGCATTGCTCCAATTATGTCCGTAAAAAGGTTTATTTTTAAAGCCTCTTAAATACGAAAGCATATCAAAATCGGGCTTTATGCACCCAAATGCAAATGCCACTCGGCTTTTTAAGGGTGCTTCGGTCATATCGTTTTTCAAAATCTTTAATGCCAGCTTCCAATGTGTTTCGGTCTTCATACTATTCTCCTTATTTTCAATTGAGAATAGTGTTCACCTTAAAACCCTAATTATCAAAATTATATCAAATTTTCACATTTAGATTTGTTTTGAACAGATTTACAATATGTTTACTTGCATATCGAGGCATTATTGTGATTTTTGTTTTAAAATGATTGACTTTTTTAAACCTTGTGCTACAATGTATTCGTAAAAATTTTCGATTTTTCGAAAGGAGTCTTTTTATAATGAAAAAAGTAGTAACATTTGGTGAAGTAATGCTTCGTTTAGCTCCGGAGGGCTATCTCCGCTTTGTCCAGGCCGACACTTTTGGTGCAACCTTCGGCGGCGGTGAGGCTAACGTTGCCGTATCGCTTTGCAATTTCGGCTACGATGCCGCTTTTGTAACCAAGCTTCCTAAACACGAGATTGGTCAGATGGCAGTAAACTCGTTGCGTAAGTTTGGTGTTGATACCTCTAAAATCACCCGCGGCGGTGAGCGTGTTGGTATCTATTATCTTGAAAAAGGCGCTTCACAGCGTCCTTCCAAGGTTGTTTACGACCGCGCTTATTCGGCTATTGCTTTGGCTACGGTTGAGGATTTCGATTGGAATGCAATTTTTGAAGGCGTTGAGTGGTTCCATTTCACCGGTATCACTCCCGCTTTGGGCGACAATGTTGCCGCTATCTGCCTTGAGGCTTGTAAGGCCGCCAAGGCTCGCAACATCAAGGTTTCTTGCGACCTTAACTACCGCAAAAAGCTTTGGACCCGTGAGAAGGCAGGTCAGGTTATGGCCGAATTGATGCCTTATGTTGATGTTTGCATTGCCAATGAAGAGGATGCTTCGGACGTATTTGGCATTAAGGCTGCCGATACCGATGTTACCAGCGGTAAGGTTAATCACGACGGATATAAGGATGTTGCACGCCAGCTTAAAGACCGTTTTGGCTTTGAATATGTTGCCATCACATTGAGAAGCTCTATTTCGGCCAACGATAACGATTGGGCAGCCATGCTTTATGACGGAAACGAGTGCTATTTCAGCCGTCAGTACAGAATGCACATTGTTGACCGTGTCGGCGGTGGCGATAGCTTTGGTGCCGGTCTTATCTACTCCATGCTTGAGGGCAAAACAGCACAGGATATTATTGAGTTTGCAGTTGCCGCAAGTTGTCTCAAGCACTCGGTCGAGGGAGACTATAACATGATGAGTGTTTCTGAAGTTGAAAGTTTGGCAGGCGGAAATGCCAGCGGACGCGTTCAGAGATAATTAAAACCGCATTTTGCGGAAATAATAGTTTTAAGCAAAAATTTGGAGGTAACCGATGTTCTTTTTTGACTGGACCTATCTTTTGGTTTTGCCGTTTGTCATACTTTCGTTGGTAGCAAGCGCAAACGTAAATTCCACCTTTAAAAAGTATGCTGAGGTCTTTTCGAGAAGAGGTCTCACTGCCGCCGATGCGGCTCGCCGCGTACTGCAGGATAACGGTGTAACTAACGTTAAAATCGAGCGTGTGAGAGGTCATTTAACCGACCATTACGACCCCAGAACCAATACAATAAGACTTTCGGAAAATGTTCACGATTCTTCGTCGGTCGCCTCTATCGGAGTTGCCTGCCATGAAGCGGGTCATGCCGTTCAGCACGCCGTTGGATACTTCCCCATCAAGGTTCGTACCGCCATTGTGCCTATCACCAACATCGGTTCGGCTTTGGCAATGCCGCTTATCATTATCGGTATTTTGTTGACCTACTACGGCGAGCAATACAGCATAATTGCTTATATCGGTATTGCACTTTTCAGCCTTTGCGTTGTTTTCCAGCTTGTAACACTCCCTACCGAGTTTAATGCAAGCCGCCGAGCAATCAACGCCATATCATCCAACGGAATTTTGGATGAGAGAGAAATCGAAGGTGCCAAAAAGGTGCTTTCGGCCGCCGCCATGACCTATGTTGCCGCCTTGGCAGTGTCGGTAATGCAATTGTTAAGACTGTTGCTGATAGTCGGCGGAGCAAGACGACGGGATTGATTTTTGGTTTAATTAAATTTAATCCATTATAGAACTAAAAAACTGCAGATTTACCTTTCGGTAAACCTGCAGTTTTTAGTTTTCTCGGTAAAAGTAACGCCTTTTTGTTAACAGTTCAGCCTATCCGCCCCAACCGCCATCAATAGCTGTTGATATAGCTTTGCCTGTATCATCAAAACTTATCATATAATAGTATGGTACATTGCTTTTTTCATACAGATAATATCCCGCATAGGAAATCCTGTCAGAATCCATAAAATAAAATATTTTATCAAATTCACCGTATTCTTCGATTATTTCTTCCTGACTTTCTCCTATTATCATCATGTCACAATAATGCCATGTTGTGGGGAAAAATATATGTTTGACACATACTACCACCGCGAGCAAAGCGAACCCCGCAAGCACTATTCCTATTGTGGGAATAATGCTTTTAGGTTTAAAAACAATAACTACTTGCACTAAATTAACTCCGATTGATATAACTGTTGCTATTAAACTAACCCAAAAGATCGATTCATTAGGTTTTTCTGCAGCTAAAAAACACGTTGTTACATATGAAACAAGGTGTACAAGAACCGTGATAATAACCGCATAGCCGATAGGACGACGCGTAACTTTATAAAGCAACGGTAACAATAACACCGTTACAAGACCGGCAATACCAACTGGAAGTATCGAAATAACAAAAGCATTAGAAATAGAACATATAAGTGTCGCAACAGAAACACCAACTATCCAAACACATAAAATTATTTTATATATCAGTTTTGAAAAAGTCATTCAAATATCCTCGCAGTTTAATTAGTACTCCCCATGGTAGTTCGCCTGGGAGACAAGGGGACGGGGCTCTTGTCTCAGTCCCCTTGTCTCTTGTTTCCTGTTCATAATTGCTTGAAAACATAAGAAGCCATCTTTTGTGTTACATGTTCGTTATATCAGAGTGTGGAAGCGTTAAGTTCATCTTCAAAATAAGCCTTGATAAAACTCCCCTTGGCGACAAAAATTCCATCGTTATCCTCGATAAGAAATTTTGCACCATCATACAAAAGGTCTGAACTGACAAACTTCTTATTGATTATGCGGGCTTCAAATCGCGTTGAATCACCGATTTTTTGATAAAGCTGTATCGGCACCAATCCGTCGGGGAACGTCTCGTTGAAATGTAAATCATTGGTCGTCTCTTTAAATTTTATTGCATATGTACCATATGCTTTGAGATATTTGATGTCATTAAACTCAACACGGCAGTTGGATAACGGCAACTCTACTCTATAAAAATCATGGTCCTTGTCGCAGGGCAATAATACACGGCTAATTTTAGCAAGTATTTCAAAAATCATTTCCAACAGCATTAGTATAAGCAATGCTATACCGATATAAATATTCACTGTAAAGAAATATATTGCAAAAATAATCGTCAATAATATTATAAATGCCAAACCTATTTCAATCGACCGAAGAGATTGCTTCGCCATTGTGAATTTGCTGGCTTGACTGCATACCGAACAGTGCAATATATCAAAATGATCGTCACCAAACATTGTATAATAATCGCTCACCAACCTGATAAAATTATATTGAGACGCTGAAAACGCTTTTTCACCACAATGCGGACAACGGTATTTTTTCATATTCAGTATCCTTTCCAAATCAATTCGGGAGACAAAGGTGCGTTTTTGCCGTTCCCTTTGCCTCCCTACTTTAAGACACGAGTTTCAATCAAACATTGGCGTTGAGAGGTAGCGTTCACCCGTGTCGGGCAAAAGCGCTACTATGGTTTTACCGTGTGTTTCAGGCCTTTGGGCAAGAATGGTTGCCGCGTGCAATGCCGCACCCGACGATATCCCCACCAACACACCCTCAAGCCGTGCCATTTGTTTAGCCTTTTGATAGGCGTCCTCGGTTTTGACGGTGATGACCTCATCTATGACACTGCGGTCAAGATTCTCGGGCACAAAATTGGCACCGATGCCCTGAATCCCGTGAGGACCTGCCTTACCTTCGGACAAAAGCGGTGAATCAAACGGTTCGACCGCAACTATTTTTATATTTTTATTCTGTTCCTTTAAATATTTGCCGACGCCTGAAAGCGTACCGCCCGTACCGACGCCTGCCACAAAAATATCGACCTTACCATTAGTATCACGCCAGATTTCGGGACCCGTTGTTTCATAATGCACAAGCGGGTTTTGGGGGTTATAAAACTGCCCCGCGATAATACTTCCCTCTATCTGTGCCTTCAACTCCTCGGCCTTCGCAACAGCACCCGACATACCTTTTGCACCTTCGGTCAGCACGATTTCGGCACCAAAGGCTTTGAGCAGATTTCGGCGCTCAATACTCATGGTTTCGGGCATGGTGAGTACCACCTTATAACCTCTGGCTGCAGCACACGAGGCAAGTCCAATGCCTGTGTTGCCGCTTGTGGGTTCAATTATGGTAGCACCGGGTTTTAAAAGCCCTTTTTCCTCGGCATCGAGTATCATTTTGAGTCCAACACGGTCTTTAGCACTGCCTGCAGGGTTAAAGCACTCCAATTTCACAAGCAATGTTGCCTGAAGTTCGTGTTCTTTTTTATAATTCAACGGTTCGAGCATCGGCGTGTTGCCGACAAGCTCGGTTATCTGGCGATATATCATCAAGCTTCTTCCTTTTTAGGGTTGATTTTTTGTTTTATGGGCACAGCGCCCGGCAGTCGCATCAATACTTTAACCAGCGGTAATACAAGTGTTCCCGCGCATAGGTTTCCTATGCAATGGGTTATATCAAACGGCAAGCCTGCCACTACCCACGGCACCATTTTACTCCAATCGCCGTCGAAGAACAACAACACCTGTGCAGGTGCGTAAAGCATGCCGAAAGCAATTCCATGCAAACCGCAAATCGCTATGTACACTGCAGCGGCAATCGCAGGGTGCATTTTTCGAGGGATGAGCATAACCAACACCCAAAGCACCGTCCACACATAGAGATACGGTATCCACCACGGCGAAAAGCCTGCATAAAATCCGCTTAAAAGCACATAGACATAAATGGGAATCAACGCCCATGCCCGATAGACCACTGTAAAGGTCACAATAAACATGGCGATAAGGTGAACGTTAGGCAATGCCTCCATCACTATATCGGACAGAAACATCAAGGTGCCGAACGAAGCCGACAACGCAATGCGGAACAGAATCAATCTTGTTCTGCTCATTATTTTTCTATAACAAATGCGTATTCGGTGCCTTCTTTGATTTCGGTTTTGTCAACACCGGTCATGGCATATTCACCGTCGATATAAAAAGCCCAATAGGTTTGGTCTTTGTCATAGTCGGCGGTTATGCCCATAACCTTTTTGACATACAAGCCGTAAGGTCCATCTTCACCCTCGATGAGTCGATGCTCCAAAAGTGCATCGCCAACCATTTTTTTATCGGTGCGTATTCTGTAAAGGCTGGTGTAACCGTCTTTATCGGTTACATTAAAGATAAACGAAACGCTGCCTGAACCGATATTGGCAATACTGCCGCCATAGGGGTCTTCAGAAGAAGTCGCATCGGTCGAACCGCTGTTTTGAACGGTCGAACCGCTGTTTTGAACGGTCGACTGCGGTTTATTCAGAGTTCCACTCTTTCCTTCACTGCCACATGATGTAAGTACAAGTCCCATAGCCGCAATAAGGACGATACAAACAACAACCGACAAAAGTTTTGTAAAAATACTTGTCTTTTTCATTTTGTCTGCTCCTTAAATTTTATTCAAGGCAACTCTCGGCGCTCGCAAGATTTTTCACCTTGTATCTTTGAACTAAGGTCTTTCGACTTCCACAAAAGCTTTGTCAACCTTCTCAAAGCGTTGGCTTCAATGGCTTTTCTCTTTCTTGCGGCAGAAAGATAGACAAAGCAGTTTTAACGCGGTCACGGCGGCGTGCCCGTACAGGATTTTCACCCGTTTCCCTTTGGTTCAAGTGTTATTCTACCACCAAAATATGAACTTTTCAAGACACAATAAAAAAAACACCGCATTTAGGGAGTTGCGGTGTTTTTTACTATATGTTATTTTGTGTGAATTGTCTGACTGCCGTTTTGCAACTGATAAATGTAAACATAGTCGACAATCAACTGGTTTGTCGAAATCCATGCAGGTGAATCATCGGGCTCAACAACGCCCTGCGATTCAAAGCCTATTGCGGCACTCAAGCGCAAGAAGCTGTGGATATGCAAGCCATCACGGTCCTCGGTGGTATCATCATTTTTATAGCTGAAATATGCGTTACCGTCGCAGGTGAAGGTGTGCTCATCTTCATCCCACAAAAGACCGAAGGTGTGGAATTCATTATTAAATGTCTTGCCGCCCTCGAGTGAATATTTCTTCTCATTACCATAAGCATCATCAAGCGAGGTGTGCGTATAGCCGACTTCGGTACCAAATTCGTTAGGCCATTTATGGACATTGGCAGCAATGGTAGTAGCGTTTCCGAAGCATTCGTTGACATCTATCTCCGAACCATAAATCAATCCGTTATCCTCTTGAAGCGGGAAATTGTGACCACGGGAGTCGACCCACAAGGCAGTCCAGAATCCGTCACCGTGAGGCAGTATTCCACTCATCTCAACATAACCGTACTTGAAAACCATTGTTTTATAGGTGTAAAGCATACCGCCGATATACTCATTTTGGGTATATCCTGCATCAATGTGGAAATTACCGTCCTTAACATAAACATATTGCGGGTCGGTGGTACGAATCGAACGTCTGCCGTTCATACCGGGGTTATTATACGGACCGTCGGGTACAACGACCCATTTGGTTGTATCTATCTCGTTGCCCTCAAAATCGTCACCCCACGACATGGTGTAATAGTTCGCCTTGTCGTAGCTGTCGATAGTTTGTGCATAGTTACCTTCGGTGCTGTCAGCATCGGTGATATTGCCTTTTTTGATCATTTTTGCAAATTCGGAGACAGCCATAGCAGTGGCTCCCACCGAGCCACCGTTGAGGTAAACCTTGTTGCCGGCAATCTTGATTTGATAATCATCATACCCTGCCACACCGCTGATGCCGTCACGCTTGGCAGGACCAACTATTATCTCATAGTCGGTAGCTGCTTCAACATCGTTACAGCATTCAAGCAGATAAGCATGGTCTTTCTCGGCAGTCTTGATAAGCTCATCAATCTGCATCTGTGAAAGATATGAGAAGTTATATTCGGGACGGACAATCTTGAAACGACCAAGATGTGTGCCGTTTATCTTAACATCGGCAAAATCACCCGTTGTGAGATAAGTGTAGTTGATACCCGAATCAATAGTCGGTTTGATATAATTCTTAACAAAATAATCAACCGCTTCGATTATCGCAGTATCAGCAAAAGCGTTTACAACTATCTTTTTACCAATAGTGCAAATGATATAATCACGGCTTCTTCCGTTATTAAGTGAACGCAAATGATCCAAAGCCTTTGCCGATTCGGGACGGTTGGTATGACCTATGAGTATCTCATAGTTATCGGTGCCGTCGGACGCAGTGTCGCTCACATTCTTCATCTTGTTTATACCCAAGTTGTTTTTCAATGCAGAAAAAATCTCCATGGCCTTTCCCGATGCCTCGGGCGAAAGACTTTCGGCGCGAACAAAGGTGTAAATAGCCTCTTTATTTTCGTTGGCATATTTTACAGCCTCGGTTGAAATCATGTTATCAGCCTGCGAAGAAGTGTTTTGCGTGTTTGGAACGCTCTGCGCATCGGTATTTGCGGTCTCGCCGTCACTACCACAGCCTGCAAGCAGTCCAAATGTTAAAACTAAAACAAAAATAAATGATACAATTCTTTTCATACTGCACCCCCGAGTTTATGATTTAATTATAATTTGCAATCCCACAAAAGTCAATACAAATATAACCAAATCGTCATGAAATAAATATAAGAATCTTTAGAAAAATTATACTTTAACTTTTGTGCGAAGTCAACTTAAAAAGGGACACGATTGTAGAACCATGTCCTCTAAAAATTATTTGTTCAGTACCATTTATTGCATTTAAGTCATATTTTTCAAAGAAACAACATGAATAACCCCTGCAGAGTATAATTAAAACCACCGGTAGAACCGGGGGTTATTTCCACACCTAAAGGCACCAATAAAAAAGCCTTCGGAAATAAATCCGAAGGCTTAAATTATGCGATATTGCTATTAGTTGATAGCTGCCTTGAGTGCGTCAAGCTGCTTTCTGAGCTCTGCGGGAAGCTTGTCGCCAAACTTCTTGTAGTGCTCTTCAATCTCTGCACACTCTTTTGCCCACATATCCTTATCAACGGTAAGGATGCTCTTGAGGGTATCCATATCCATGTCAAGGTCAGTAAGGTCGATATCTTCGGGCTTGGGAACGTAACCGATAGCAGTTTCGGTAGCGTCTGCCTTGCCTTCGCAACGGTCGATAATCCAGTTAAGGACTCTCATGTTGTCGCCGAATCCGGGCCAGATGAAGTTGCCTTCATCATCGGTGCGGAACCAGTTAACATTGAAGATCTTGGGAGCCTTGTCGCCAAGCTTTTCGCCCATTTCGAGCCAATGCTTGAAGTAGTCACCCATATGATAGCCGCAGAAAGGAAGCATAGCCATAGGATCGCGACGAACCACGCCGACAGCACCTGCAGCAGCAGCGGTGGTTTCAGAAGCCATAGCAGAGCCTACGAATACACCGTTAACCCAATCCTTGGATTGAT
>JAZUAC010000028.1:0-9142 GCA_045637775.1 Acutalibacteraceae bacterium
TTATAAAGTAGCTTGTCGTTCTCTTTCATAGCAATTCCCTCCCGGCAAGACGATAATATACCATTTCAATATGGACATTCCCCGACATATTGCAAAAAAATAACCCCTTACAGAGTAATTACCACCCTGTAAGAGGTTAAAATTCAAATATTCAATTAATCGTCAACATCAAAGCTTTCAAGCACAGAAGCCTTCTTCATAGGTTTTGAGTCGCCATGACGAACAAACAGCATGGTGACAAAAGACAGTGCCGAGAACAAAACAGCATATGGGAAAAGCACCTCGTATCCCCAACCGAGGTTATCAATAAGCAATCCCGACAAAAGCGGCGTGGTTATCTGTGCCGCCATGGAGAAGGTGTAATAAAAACCCGTGTATTTTCCAACATCTGAGCCATTGCTCATTTCTACAACCATGGGGAATGAATTGACATTGATAGAAGCCCAACCTATACCAACAAGACCGAATATTGCATACATAAAAGGCGTTTGCACCTTGATAAAAATAGCAATCGCATAACACACCGTCATTAAGGTTATACCAAGCAAAACCGCCTTTTTGCGGCCGATTTTAGAGGACAAAAAGCCCAACGGTACAAATGCAGCAATAGCTGAAACGGTGGCAACCAACAAATAGCTTGACGAGGTTCCAAGGTCGGTATCCCAAACCTCAACACAGTAACGTGAAAACGCGGTAGTCACGGCATTGTATGCCATAAACCAAAGGAAAACCGAAGCAAGAATAAGAACAAGGCTAACCTTGACATCGCTTGCCATTTTACCGCCTGCTTTCACTACTTCCTCGGTATCTTCAACATGAGGCAGCTTGTTTTCGCGGATTGAAAAGGTCTGTATAAGCACGACGATCAGCATAAATCCCGCAATAATAAGAAACACAGGAAGGAAAGATTGATCCTCAGAATAGACCGAGCTTCCGTCGGACTTTGTTTCAGATTTTAACATGAACATCATGACAACGGTAGCAAAAATACCGCCGAGATAACCCACAAGGTTTATAATAGCGTTGGCCTTGCTTCGCAAAGGCTTGGGTGTGACATCAGGCATAAAGGCAACTGCAGGTGTACGGTAGATTGCCATAACTATGAGCACAGCCATCAGTGTGAACATAAAGCCCCAAAAATTACGCATTTCATTAAACACGCCTAACACAACAAGCAATATGACCGATGCTATTGTGCCAAACAGAATGTATGGTGTACGCTTGCCTAAACGTGTATTGGTGCGGTCAGAAATAGCACCAAACAGCGGCAACATAAAAATCGCCAAAACATTGTCGATTGACATAATAGCGTTGGCGGCAAAGGTTTTAAGTCCGAAAATATTTTCAAGCAAATACGGTACTACCTGGTCATAAAACTGCCAGAATGATAATATCGCCATAAAGCTCAAGCCGATAAGCACGGTACGTTTGTAATTCAGCTTCATATGTTCCTCCAAAATTACTGTTTTAATCTATATAATAAGTATACCACAAATTCCTTGTGATTCAAGCAAAGATACTGTAATTTTATGTTGTAAAAACTCGAATCGCATGATATACTCAAATTTAGTTAAACTGAAATGTGAGGAGATGAGGGTTTGAACAAGCGGAAGGGTTCGTTTTTTTCGGGACGCAATATCTATCTTATTATTTCAATAGCTGTTGCCATAACGCTTATGATAATAGGCACTTTAGTATTTGGCGAACACATTGTATCAGCCGCTAAGGATCCTGAAAAGTTCCATGAATTTTTGGGCTCTAATCCCATAGACAGCTCGCTTATCTTTTTAGGTATTCAGTTTGTTCAGGTTTTGTTTGCCTTTATACCAGGTGAATTTGTTGAGGTTGGTGCAGGCTACTCCTTTGGTTGGTTGTGGGGAACCTTGCTTTGCCTTGTCGGTGTTGCCGTTGCAACCCTTTTGATTTTCAGCTTAACAAGGCTTTTAGGTCGCAAGTTCACCAATATCATGATAGACTCAAAAGACCTTAAAAGACTCAATTTTTTGAATGATGAAAAGAAACTGACCTTTATTTTGTTCTTACTCTACTTCATTCCCGGAACACCTAAAGACCTTATCACCTATTTTGCAGGTGTTACCAAGATAAAATTCGGAACATTTATGCTGATAAGCACCGTCGGACGTATCCCTTCGGTTCTCACATCAACATTGGCAGGCGCCGCTATTGTCGAGGGCAATTATCTTCAATCAATAATTATTTTTGGTGTAACGGGTCTAGTTGCCGTTGGCGGATATTTCCTTTACAGCCGTCTTTCCAAAAAGCAGGAAGACGAAAAACACCCGTAGTCACCGATTCAGAATAATTCAAAGCCAAATTTCTGCTATTTTGGTGCAATATATCGCAAGAAAACCGCTAATTCCATTGTTATAATAAATGAAATTCTAAAATTTAAGATGGTGTTGAATTTTGAAAAATATTGACTTTTCAAGCGTTAAAATCACAAACGGCTTTTGGAAACAAAAGCAGGACCTTATCCGCCATGTTACAATGCCCAGCGTTTATGACAGATTTAAGGAAACGGGACGTTTTGATGCATTGAAATGCCTTTGGACCGAAGGTTCCGAGTTTAAACCCCACATTTTTTGGGATTCTGACGTTGCAAAATAGATGGAGGCAGCCGCTTACCTGACCGAGCTTGAACCTGATGAGGATTTCGAGCGAAAGGTTGACGAGGCAGTCCAAGATATTGCCAATAATCAGACCGAGGACGGATATTTTAACTCTTATTATCTGACGGTTGAAAAGGGTGTGCGCTTTAAGAACCGTAATAACCACGAGCTTTACTGTGCAGGTCATCTTCTTGAGGCCGCCATTGCCTACCATAAAGCAACCGGCAAGCGCAAATTCCTCGACGTTATGATAAAATACATAGATTATATTTACAAGGTTTTCTATATTGAAAAAAGTGCCGATTTCATAACACCCGGTCACGAGGAAATCGAGCTTGCTTTGATTAAGCTTTATCGCTATATCGGTGATAAAAAGTATCTGGACCTTGCAAAATATTTCATTGATTTGCGCGGTGTGAACGAGGAATGGGAATGGAGTCCAAAAAACTTCCAATCTCATATTCCCGTCCGAGAACAATCGGAAGCCGTCGGTCACGCAGTGCGCGCCTGTTATCTTTACTCTGCAATGGCCGACCTTGCCAAAGAAACCGATGATAAAGAACTTCAAGAGGTTTGCGACCGAATTTTTGAGGATATTTTAACCACTAAAATGCACGTTACGGGAGGTATTGGTACAAACTACTTTGGTGAGTGCTTTACCTATCCTTACGACATTCCCAACGATGAAACATATAACGAAACCTGTGCCTCGATTGCTTTGGCTTTATTTTCTGAGAGTATGCAGTCGATTCAAACCGACTCAAAGTATGGCGACGTTATCGAAAAGGTGCTGTACAATGGATTTTTGTCGGGCGTATCACTTTCGGGTGACCACTTTTTCTACACTAACCCCACCGAAATTGACCTTAAAAAGCGTCAACGCGATAAGAAATGGTATCCCTCGCCCAACCGTGTTAAGGTGTTCATTTGTTCCTGCTGTCCTCCCAACGTTGTCCGATTTGTCGGCTCGGTTGCGAGGTATCTGTACTCGGTTGACGGTAATACGGTTTACTGCCATCAGTTTATGGAAAGCACCGCAGACCTTACAATAAACGGCAAGCCTGCGACTTTAATGCAAGAGACTGCATATCCCGAGAACGGTGTTGTGAATTTTACATATCATGGTGAGCCCATCACTTTGAAGGTCAGAGTACCAGAATGGTGCGTTGAGTTTGAGGGCAACCGTGATG
This sequence comes from Acutalibacteraceae bacterium, assembly GCA_045637775.1. GTDB lineage: Bacteria > Bacillota > Clostridia > Oscillospirales > Acutalibacteraceae > UMGS172. The sequence continues at coordinate 3,821 of JAZUAC010000028.1, forward strand.
AACACGGCTTTGCAACCTACAACCTTGCAGACGGTGAATCCGTAACGGTCGATTTACCTATGAATGTTCATTTCATCGAGGCAAACCCCAACGTACAGGACGATGCAGGCCGATATGCCGTTATGAGAGGGCCTGTTGTTTACTGTCTTGAAGGCGTTGACAATGGTGAAAATCTTCGTGACGTTGCTATTTATGAGAACAACAACTTTGAGATGAAATTGGATGAAGCTCTCAGCATTCCCGTAATGACCGCCAAGGCCTGCCGACGCGAGCAGATTGACACCCTTTACCGCATCAAAACATCCAAATTCATTGATTTTACCGCCAGGCTTATCCCCTATTATGCCTTTGCCAACCGTGGCGAGAGTGATATGATAGTATGGGTACAGGTGAAATAAAATAATATTTAATGAGGAATTAGCATGATACAATTTCACGTTTACCCCGGCGGCAAAAAACGAATTGTCACATTCAGCTATGACGACGGACATCCAAATGATATAAGGTTGGTCAAGCTGTTTGACAAATACGGTGTTAAGGGCACTTTTCACCTTAATTCAGGCCGTTTTAATCATCTTTCAAATGAACAATTGGAAGAAGTAAAAAAGCGATACATAGGTCATGAGCTTGCCTGCCATACCGTAAGCCACGGTTGGCCCCAAAGAATGCCTTCGGCATCTTTAGTGCGGGAAATTATCGAAGACCGAAAGTTTTGGGAAATAGTTATGGGACACCCAATAGTCGGAATGTCCTACCCTTCGGGTGCTTACAACGATACCGCCGATGTCAAATCGGCACATAAAGCATGCGGTATTGTTTACTCACGAACAACCATTTCAACCAACAGATTTCTTTTGCCCGAGGATTTTTTAAGTTGGAATCCCACCTGCCATCACAAAGATGCGTTGCCGCTTTGCGATAGATTTATTGCTGATCTTGATTCGGAATGGACACATCCTTTGTTTTACATTTGGGGTCACGCACACGAATTGACAACTGAAGAACATTGGGCACACATAGAAACCATACTTCAGAAGCTTGGCAACAATGATAAAATTTGGTACGCCACCAACATTGAGATTTACAACTATATGACCGCGCAAAAGCAGTTGCAGATTTCGGTTGACGAGCGCACCTTCTATAATCCCACCGCCATTGACGTTTGGGTTGAGAGAGACAAAAAGGAAATCATCCATATCCCCGCAGGACAGACTGTTAAAATTTAATATTGTTATTGTAGGGAACGGATTTATCCGTTCCGCGGAAGGCATAAATGCCTTCCCTACAACAAAAAAAGCAGAGGTCAAACCTCTGCTTTTTGTTTATGTATTTATGGTTAATTAGTAAGCAACGCCCTGTGCGATCATTGCTTCGGCAACCTTCTCAAAGCCTGCGATGTTAGCGCCTGCTACAAGGTCATCGCCAAGGCCGTATCTGTTAGCAGCCTTGATAGAGCTCTCGAAGATGTTGCTCATGATGGTATGGAGTTTTTCATCAACCTCTCCGGTAGAACAGCTGTAACGCATGGAGTTCTGGCTCATCTCGAGACCGGAAACTGCAACACCGCCAGCATTAACTGCCTTGGAAGGAGCAACGACAACACCGTTAGCCTTGAGGTATGCAATAGCCTCGTTGGTAGAAGGCATGTTAGAAACCTCAACATAGTACTTAACGCCGTTAGCAACAATCTTCTTAGCCTCTTCAACGTCAACCTCGTTCTGGGTTGCGCAAGGCATAATAATGTCAACCTTAGTGCCCCAAGGCTTCTCGCCCTTGAAGAACTGTACACCGAACTTATCGGCATAGTCCTCAACTCTGTTGCGGCAGGATGCACGCATCTCGAGCATGAAGTTAATCTTCTCTTCGGTTGCAACACCGTCGGGATCGTAAACGTAACCGTCGGGACCGGAAATGGTAACTACTTTACCACCGAGCTCGTTGATCTTCTTAACTGTACCCCAAGCAACGTTACCGAAACCGGAAACTGCAAAGGTCTTACCCTTGATATCATCGCCGAAATACTTGAGCATTTCAACTGCATAGTAAACAGCACCGAAACCGGTAGCCTCGGGACGGATGAGAGAACCGCCGTAAGAAAGACCCTTACCGGTGAGAACGCCGGTAAACTCATTGCGAAGTCTCTTATACTGACCGTAGAGGTAACCTACCTCACGTGCACCAACGCCGATGTCACCTGCGGGAACGTCGGTGTTAGCACCAATGTGCTTGGAAAGCTCGGTCATGAAGCTCTGGCAGAAACGCATAACTTCGCCGTCGGACTTGCCCTGAGGATCGAAGTCGGAGCCGCCCTTACCGCCGCCCATGGGAAGAGTGGTAAGAGAGTTCTTGAAGGTCTGCTCGAAGCCGAGGAATTTCATGATGCTCTCGTTAACGGTGGGATGGAAACGCAAACCGCCCTTGTAAGGACCGATAGCAGAGTTGAACTGAACTCTGAAACCGCGATTAACCTGAACCTGACCGTTATCGTCAACCCAGGATACACGGAACTTGATAAGTCTTTCAGGCTCGACCATTCTTCCGACAATGTCGAGCTTCTCGTACTCGGGATGTGCATCTACAACCGGCTCGATAGACTCCAAAACCTCTTTAACGGTCTGGTGGAACTCGGTCTCACCGGGATTACGCTTTTCCATGTCAGCGTATACTTTGTTAAGATACTCGTTTTTAAACATTTTTATTTCCTCCAAACAATAGTTTGTTAACAGTGTAATTATACTTTAATTAAATTGCTCTGTCAATGAAAAATATTGCAATCAAAGCGTTTTTTGTCATTTTTAGGCGCTGAAAACACTATCAAAAGCAAACTCGCTCAAATTTTACCGCTTTATCACCTTAAAACTTAATAATATTAAGTTTGTTAGAAGTTTAACACATATGAAATTTGATTTTTTGAGCAGAAAACGTCGATTTGCTTAATTCTTTAAGGTTAATCAAGCTCCTTAAGGCCAGTGTAAAGCTCGTAATACCTGCCTTTTAGTGCCAGCAACTCATCATGAGTGCCGCGTTCGATGATTTCACCTTTTTCAAGCACCATGATAGCATCTGAATTACGTACAGTCGAAAGCCTATGAGCAATAACAAAGGTCGTTCTGTCCTTCATCAACCTATCCATACCGTGCTCGATATGGCGTTCTGTACGTGTATCGACCGAGCTTGTAGCCTCATCAAGAACAAGTATCGGTGCTTTGGACAAAGCCGCACGTGCGATATTAAGCAACTGTCTCTGCCCCTGCGAAAGATTAGCGCCGTCACCCTCGATTTGAGTGTTATAACCGTCTGACAAACGCATAATAAAGCTATGAGCACTTGCAGTTTTTGCAGCGGCAATAACCTCGTCATCGGTCGCATCAAGCCGTCCGTAACGGATATTTTCCATAACGCTTCCGCTGAACAAATGTGTATCCTGCAGAACCATTGCTATATTCTTACGCAGTTCATCTCGGTTGTATTCCCTGATATCCACACCGTCTATCGTAATACTACCTTCATCGATATCGTAAAAACGGTTAAGCAAATTGGTTATGGTTGTCTTGCCCGCACCTGTTGAGCCAACAAAAGCTATCTTCTGACCGGGCTTAGCATAAAGCGAAATATTCTTGAGTATAACCTTGTCGGGATTATAACCGAAGGTGACATTCTTCACCTCAACATAGCCCTTCATCTCGGTCGCATCCTTGGCATCCTCACTGTCGGGCAGTTCGGGTTCGGCATCCATTATACCAAAAACTCGCTCTGCACCTGCCAAAGCAGCAAATATGGTATTGACCTGCATTGAAAGTTGATTGATAGGCATTGAGAAGTGGCGCGAATAGTTGGCAAAAACCGTAAGGTCTCCGGGGCCAAAGCCGGTTGTACACATCAAAATACCACCGATGCCAATGGTAAATGCATAGCTTATCATGCTTGTGTTGTGCATGATAGGACCCATGATACCGCCGTAGAACTGTGCTTTGAACTGTTTGTCACGCATATCATCGTTGAGTAATTCAAACTCGTTGACGCAGGTTTCTTCGTGGTTAAATACCTTGACGACCTTCTGACCGGTAACGGTTTCCTCAATATAACCGTTAACTGCGCCCAAAGCCGCCTGTTGACCCGAGTGGTATTTTCTCGATTTCGAGCCTATCCACGCACCGCCCTTTACGAATATCGGGATAAACACAATAGTTACAAGTGTCAGCCAAATATTGGTGGTAACCATGAAAACAAGCGTTCCCAAAATGGAGATAAAGCCCGAAACAAGCGATGTGAGTGAGTTGTTGAGCATAACATCTATATTATCAACATCGTTGGTGAAACGGCTCATAGTCTCGCCCGTGGGGGTTGAGTCAAAATACCTTGTAGGAAGCCTCATGAGCTTTTCGAACAACTCATTTCTTATCTTCTCGGTGGCATTTTGCGAAACGGTAAGCATAATTCTTGCCTGGAAATAGCTTGACAAAACACCGAGCAGGTAAACGCAGAACATGATAAATACCGCCGCAAGAACATATACCGAAACCTCGGCATAATCACCCCAAGACACTATCTCGGCAAAAATAGGTATCTCGCTGAATTTTGAGATGACCTTATCTGCAATTTTACCGACAGGAGTAAAGCTTATATCGGCATTTGGAGCGACTGCAATGGTGATGCGGTTTATGATGGGTGCCAGCAAATATCCTCCGATAAGTGAGGTCAAGGTGCTGACTATCATACAAAGCACGACCAATACAAGCCTTATTTTATAAACCGAAACATAACCCCACAAACGCTTTATGGTCGCGCCCGTGTTTTTGGGCTTACCGTGAGGCATTGGGCCTCCCCTGCCACCTCTCGGACCCGGACCCATAGGCATACCGCGTTTTTCGGCGGCCGCCTTCATATTATACTGTTTTTGGAGGTCTTCCAATGTACGTTTAGCCATTGTTCTTTACCTCCTTTTCCATCTGTGAGTAATAAATCTCCTGATACTCCTCATTAGACTCAAGCAACTCAGAATGTGTACCAACACCCGTAATACGACCGTCATCCATTACGATAATCTTATCAGCCTCGATAACACTGGAAATGCGCTGTGCAATGATTATCTTGGTTGCATCGGGAATATCCTCACGGAAGGCTCGACGGATGCTTGCCTCGGTAGCGGTATCGACCGCACTTGTAGAGTCGTCGAGAATAAGTATCTTCGGTTTTTTCAAAAGTGCTCTGGCAATACAAGGCCTCTGCTCCTGACCGCCCGAAACATTTGAACCGCCTTGGCCCAAATCACTATCATACCCGTGGGTAACCGAGGTTACAAACTTATCGGCTTCGGCACTG
>JAZUAC010000029.1:0-21343 GCA_045637775.1 Acutalibacteraceae bacterium
ACAAACAGTAACAAAAAATCCCGAACCAAATGGTTCGGGATTTTTTTGTTATTATAAAATTAAGCTTCAAAATCAAGACAAAGTCTTGTTTTAGTAAAGGGTCTAACCTTTCCGTCAGCAACTGCAACATGTTCGGGGTGAACAGCATAACCTTTAAGCGAAGCTTCATCCTCAAATACCGAATAAAGCATTACATCACAGTTGGAAGATGCAAGACCGACTGTCTCTACCTTGATTTCCAAAAGACCGGGAATCTTACCTTGAAGAGCTTCAAGTCCTTCCTTGATACCTGCTTTAACGCTAATTTTTTCAGCGTCGGACAATTCATCCTTGAGCTGCCATAAAATAATATGCTTAACCATTATAAAACACTCCTTAACCGAGAATTTTCAATAATACACCTGCGGCAACGGCCGAACCGATAACGCCTGCAACATTGGGGCCCATAGCGTGCATAAGCAGGTAGTTGCCGGGGTTTTCCTCACGACCGACCTTCTGAGCAACACGTGCAGCCATAGGAACTGCCGAAACACCTGCGGCACCGATAAGAGGATTGATCTTACCCTTGGTGATAACATACATAACCTTGCCGAACAATACACCGCCTGCAGTACCGATAGCAAATGCAGCCATACCCATAACCAGGATCTTCAAGGTGCTGGGCTGGAGGAAGGTAGCACCATTAGTGGTTGCACCTACTGTAAGTCCAAGGAATATAACAACGATATTCATAAGCTCATTCTGTGCCGTCTTGGCAAGACGATCAACAACACCCGATTCTTTAAAGAGGTTACCCAGCATAAGCATACCACCCAAAACAGCGGCATCAGGCAAGAGCAAGGAAACAACCAATGTTACAAGCACAGGGAATATAATCTTCTCGGTCTTGGAAACATTGCGCAGCTGTTCCATCTTAACAGAACGCTCTTTCTTTGTTGTAAGTGCACGCATAATAGGAGGCTGAATAACCGGAACAAGAGCCATATAAGAATATGCAGCAACTGCGATTGCGCCAAGAATATTAGGAGCAAGATCGGATGCGACAAATATAGCAGTAGGACCGTCGGCACCACCAATAATAGCAACTGATCCTGCCTCGTTGGGAGCCATACCGAGTGCCAAAGCGCCAAGGAAAGCAGCAAAAATACCAAGCTGTGCAGCAGCCCCCAAAAGGAAGCTCTTGGGATTAGCAATGAGCGGACCAAAGTCGGTCATTGCACCAACACCGAGGAAAATAAGCGGAGGATAAATACCAAGCTTAACACCGAGATAAAGAATATCAAGCAAACCACCGTGCTGTAAAACCTTGCCGGCTAAAATATGAAACGCCGAGCCGTCATAGTTCCAATATTCAAAAGCTTGCGGTACACCTTCGGTAACCTCGGGTATAGCCCATATCTCAGCATGGTAGATACCTGCACCGGGAAGGTTAGCAAGAAGCATACCAAAAGCAATTGGGACCAACAATAAAGGCTCAAATTGGAACTTAGGATGAATTGCAAGTATCAAAAGAAAGCAAGCAACACCAAGCATTATAAGGTTCTTATATCCGTCACCATCAAAGAAAGCTGCAAAACCGGAATCCTTTAAGATTCCACCAATAGTATTAAAAATTTCCATAATTCACCAAAACTTTCTAGAACGGACGTGTATTATTCATTACACCTGCCATGCCCCAAGCAGAACGAACACCCTTTTGAGCAGGACGGATAGAACGAATTATGGGAGTCTTCCCTGTTCCTTCGTACATCATCATTACTGCAGCTGAAATAGCAGCAATTACATCTTCATCCTCTGTACTTGCAGCGGCAGTAACAACAGGTACATTTGTGGATTCTTTTTTCTTTTCGGATTTAGGAGCTTTAACTTTGTTGGCACTGATTTTGCCACCAAATATCATACCAAAGATAAAAATAATTAGCACCAGCAAAATAAGCATAGCAAAAACAATAACCAATCCACTAAAAGTTACGTTAACACCGTAATCCTTAATGTTATTCATAATATCGCTTGCGAGTGTAATAAAATTCATAAAAAATACCTCACTTAAAAACAATTAGCACAAAAAACCATTTCATGCCATTATACAATTAGCATTATACTATATTCTTCATCTAAATTCAACAATTATTTCCAAGGATTTCAAAAAAAATAATGCCTAAAGCTTTAAGCTTCAGGCATTATAAAACATTTTATAAATTATTTGTATTCAATAAACTGAACACCGTCATCAAACTGATACAGATAAATCCAATCACAGCAAAGAACATTGGTGTTCTGCCACTCATAATCGGTAAGATTTTCAACAAGCAGGTTGTTATTATATCTACCTACCGAGTAAGATAATTTCATGTAGAGATTTGCATTTACAAATGCATCGATATCCTCGGGCGTACGAGTGATATCGTAAGAGAAGAAAATCTTACCGTCAGCTGTAAACGACATCTGGGTTGCATCCCAAAGGAAACCGAAGGTATGGAATCCGTCAGCCCAAGTACCGCCGTCAGGATGATAATATTTCTTTTGAGAACCGAATTCCTTATCGAGAGATACGTGTTCATAACCCATTTGAGTGCCTTTAGCGGTAGGCCATTTATGACAGTTAGGCTGAGTTACAGTGCCATTACCAAAGCACTCATTAAGGTCGATTTCGGCACCAAAAAGATCATTTTCGGCATCACCGCGGTTATCAAACCAAAGCAATGACCAGAAACCGTCACCGTCAGGACAGATAACACTATGCTCAACATATCCGTAGTGGAATCGCATAGTTTTATTATTTACCAAGGTACCACCATAGTAAGAATACTCATCCTCATGACCGTAAATCCAGAACTTACCGTCTTTCTGAAATACAAAGTTAGGGTTATCGGTCATGCCCGAAAGCTTGCCGTTCTGACCGTCTTTTCTAAACTCAGAACCGGTCATAAGACGCCATTTTGTTGTGTCAATAGCATCACCGTCGAAATTATCATAATACACAGGACGGTAGGTTATTGATTTATCATAGCCATTGAGAGCAGTATTATAATCGGCGTTTTTAACAGAGTTTGTATCAGTCAAGGAACCCGCATAAAGCATTTTTGCAAATTCGGAAACAGCCATAGAGGTTGCATGAGCACTGCCACCGTTGAGGTATACCTTTTTACCGCTTATAGTAATATCGTACGAATCATAACCGCTGACGGTTTTTACACCCTCACGGTTGGTCTCACCGACAACAATCTCGTACTCCCCTTCTTTAACATAAGCATCATCAACTATCTGAAGCATATATCCGGTTTTAGAATATACGGTATCAACCATCTTTTCCATTTCAAGCTGTGTGAGATACGACGAGTTAAAATGAGGTCTAACAATAGTAAATTTACTGATATTTGTGCCGTTTACGGTATAATTCTGCCATTCACCGGGGTTAGCAAAAGCATAATCAATACCGCCTTTTACACCTTCTTTAAGTACAAAGTTTTTCACAAAGTAATCACAGGCCTTATTAAGAGCTGTGATACTATAAGCATTAATTACAATCTTTTTACCAATACTGCAGATAATGTAATCATCGTATCTGCCACCTGTTTTAGTATCAAGAATCTCCAAAGCCTGTGCAGATTCAGGACGGTTAGTATTACCAATCAAAATCTCATAAGCATCGGTACCATCGGTTTCATCAGAAATATTTCTGACATTAACGCCCAACTTATCCTTCATCTGTTTAAAAATTACGCTTGAACACTTACCCTCATCAAGCTTACCTTCCGAAGGTTTGACAATGGTATAAACACTTTCTCCATTGCCGTTTATGTAAGTAATATCCTGATGTGAAATTCCGCCATTGCCGTTTATATTAGTAATGTCCTGATTCGAAACGTCTGCACCGGCGTTTTCGGACTTATCGTCCTTTTTTGCCTCACTTCCACAAGCAAATAATGTTAACATCAAAAGCAAACATAAAATAATAGAAAACAGTTTTTTCATTTCAATACTCCTATGTATTTATTTTTTTATATTTTATAATAACAAAGCAAAGCTGTCAACAAATTATCAAATTTTAGAATTAAATCGCACAAACAATCATAAAACAATGTGAATTCAATCAAAAATCATTCAAAAAGCTCCGCTATTAATAGTATAATAAATGTTCAATTCAATTGCAACAACTTTGTTAAGCATTTTGCAAACTATTTTATGATGCTAAAATCTTAAGGCATAAAAAAATAGAAACCTTGACATCGAAGGTTTCTATTTTAACTATTAAGCTTTAATCTCAGTACCACCGACAGGACGGATATTGAGAACATAGCAAGAATCATTGCCGAATACAGAACTCATTATACTGAGGTAGTTTTCAAGCAGATCATCCGGCACGAATGCCTGAATTGTTCCCGCAAAGCCGCCACCGTGAACACGGTAAGCACCCCTATGCTCCAAAGCCTTGCTGGCCAATGACAAAGCCAAAGACAAGCCCTGTTCGGAAGGATTGGAAGGTGAATAAACATTCTGCAAGTATTGGAACGAAGACCGTCCCGAATTCTTGGAAATGCGGAGGAAATCATCAAATCTTCCCTCTTTAAGAGCCAACTTTTCATCTATGGCGCGCTGATTATCGTTAAAGAAGTGGATAGCACGAAGAACGGCTCTGTCCCCTACTTTTTCACGAAGGTCTGCAATAGACTCGTAGAACTTATCTACGCAAACATCACGCAAGAAAGATTTTCCAAAGAACTCGGAAACCTTTTTACATTCAATGGTAATATCGGCATAGTCTTGTGTAAGGTCGGCATGGTTACCGCCTGTATTCACAATAACAAGTTTATGACCGTGTGCACCAATATCAAATGAAACCTTCTCGATAATCGGCTTTGAAGGGTCATTAAAATCGATACCGACAAAACCACCAACCGAGCTAGCCATCTGATCCATAAGTCCACAAGGTTTACCGAAATAGATATTTTCGGCGCGCTGTGCGATTTTAGCAATCTCAACCGGGTCAACGGTATTATTGTTATAAAGACCACTCAAAATGTTACCGATAAGAACTTCAAAAGCAGCAGAAGACGAAAGACCCGAGCCTTTAAGAACATTAGAGGTTGTGTATGCCACAAAACCTCCGATGTTATAGCCGTCCTTCTTGAACTCGCCGCACATACCGCGAATAAGTGCCGATGCTCGACCATATTCATTTTCGGATGGGTCAAGCTCGTTTATTGACAAAACGTCCTCATCATAGCCTTCAGACTTAACCTTGATAACACCGTCATCGGTTGCGGCAACAACTGCAATAACATCCAAGTTAACACTTCCTGCCAAGACACATCCATGCTGATGGTCGGTATGGTTACCACCAACTTCGGTACGTCCGGGTGCAGAAAAAAGTCTTACCTCACGTTCGCCGTAAATTGCCTCAAAGCTATCAACAGCATCACAGTAACGCTTACGGGCAAACTCAACATCACCGTAAAGAAGTTCAAACGTTTTATCAAACTTGCCGTTTAAAATATCGTTCTTAATAGCAATCATATTACTACCTCAATTACTTTTTAAGGTTGGTTACGATTTCCAAAGTATCCTTTGCGATAGCGAGCTCCTCATTGGTGGGGATAACATAAACCTTAACGGTGGAATCAGGGGTAGAAATTTCAACCTCTTCACCGCGAATAAGGTTCTTTTCCTCATCAATCTTAACGCCCATATAACCGAAGTGCTTGCAAACCTCGGAACGAAGAACAGGATCGTTTTCGCCGATACCTGCAGTAAATACAATAGCGTCGGTACCGTTCATAGCAGCAATGTAAGAACCAACAAACTTGGCAATCTGATAACGCTGAATATCATTTGCAAGCTGAGCTCTATGGTTACCCTCAGCTGCTGCAGCCGAAACATCACGGTTATCGCTGGATACACCGGAGATGCCCAAAAGACCCGACTTCTTATTAAGAAGATCGCTCATCTGGTCGGGAGTGATGTTCTCCTTATTAGCAATATAGGTCAAAGCAGAGGGGTCAACACCGCCGGAACGGGTACCCATGATGAAACCATCAAGAGGAGTGAAGCCCATAGAGGTATCAACACACTCACCGCCGTCAACTGCAGTGATAGAAGCACCGTTACCGATATGGCAGGTAACGATCTTAACATCCTTCTTGTCCTTACCCATGATTTCAGCACAACGCTCACTAACATACTTATGAGAGGTACCGTGTGCACCGTAACGACGAACAGCATACTTCTCGTAATACTCATAAGGAATACCAAAAATGTAAGCCTTTTCGGGCATGGTCTGATGGAAAGCAGTATCGAATACAACAACCTGAGGAACCTCTTTACCAAAGGTCTTGGTGCATGCTACGATACCAAGGTAGTGAGGATGGTTGTGCAAGGGTGCAAGCTCCTTAAGCTCTTCAACCTTCTCTGCAACATCGTCATCAACAAGGCAAGACTTGCTGAAGTAGGTACCGCCGTGAACAACACGGTGACCGATAGCACCGATTTCATCGGGAGAACTGATAACCTTGGCATCACTTTCTGCCAAAGCGTACATCAAAGCCTCGAAAGCCTCAGAATGAGAAGGCATTGCGATCTGGGCGGCATACTCTCTGCCGTCGCCTGCCTTATGTTTGATGTTACTGTCGGAAAGACCGATCTTATCACAAAGACCTTTTGCGATTACCTGTTCGTTGTCCATATCAATAAGCTGATACTTCAAAGACGAGCTTCCTGCATTAACTACGAGAATTTTCATTTAATGTTCCTCCTAAAAACGGTTTACGGTATTGCAATCCGCACCGATTTATTGTAAAATATATTAGTAATAGCTTACCAAATAATTATAATACATCATTTCGATGTATTTTTCAAGTGATTTTACGAAAGAATGTGAGAAAATGAAAGTATTTGGCATAGTTGCCGAATATAATCCGTTTCACAACGGTCATATGTATCTAATTGACGAAGCAAAACGCCACGGAGCTGATGCTGTTGTGGTTGTCATGAGCGGAAACTGGGTTCAACGCGGAGATACCGCCGTTATATCCAAATTTGCACGCACAAAGCAAGCTTTGGAATGCGGTGTTGACCTAGTTGCAGAATTGCCCACCCATTGGGCAATGGCAACGGCTCAAAAGTTTGCTCAAGGTTCACTGGAGATACTCGAAAACATTGGTATTGACACACTTATATTCGGAAGTGAATGCGGTGATGTTGAAAGATTGATAAAAACTGCCTACTGTGTTCGTTCAAGTGAGTTTTCAAAAGTTATGCGTGAAAATCTTGACAACGGAATGACACCTGCCAAGGCACGCGAATCGGCTGTTCAGACACTTTGCGGTAACGGAGAATTACTGCGATCACCCAACGATACATTAGCGGTTGAATACATCAGTGCCGCAAAATCGCTTAATTCAAAATGTAAATTCATTGCCGTCACTCGCCAAGGCACGGCACACGACAGTGATATTACTTCGGGTGAGTTTTGCTCGGCAAGCACTTTGCGCGAAATGATACTTTCTAATAAATTGAGCGATGCAAAGAAATATATGCCCGAAAAATCGTTCGAGATACTTTACAATGAGTTTGAAAACGGCAGAATTTCGGACATTAAGACACTTGAAAAACCGATTCTGACCGCTTTGAGAACAACACAACCAAACGAATTGAAACAACTACCCGACATTAGTGAAGGTATTGAAAACCGTTTATTTTCGGCCGCAAGAATGAGCAGTTCTTTACCGCAGTTATTCGACTATGCCGCAACCAAACGATACACTAATGCACGCCTTCGCAGGCTTGTACTTTCAGCATTTTTAAAAGCAAAAGCAGAAGAAATACCAAATCATGTGCCCTATATCCGAGTTTTGGGATGCAACGCAGTTGGTGCCGAGGTTTTGAAATCGGCAAGAGAAACCACGAAAATCCCTTTAATAATGCGTTCCACATCACTCAAAGACAATGTAGTTTTTGAATTTGAAACAAAAGCGAGTGACATCTATTCCCTATCCCAAGCCGTACCCGAGCCTTGCGGAAGTGAGTTTACAAACGGGATAATAGTTAAGAAGGATTAAGAAAAACTGAAATAAGTTATAATATTTTCGGCAATGTTTTTAGGCATTCCGGCATCAATCAACTGTTGCTCGGTCGCTTTAGATATTGCCGATATTGTTTTGAATTTTGCAAGCAGTTTTTTGGCTCTACTCTCACCCACACCCTCAATTTCGGTCAATTTCAAAACATGAGAATTTTTCGACCTTTGCTGACGGTGATAGCCGATAGCAAACCTATGCACCTCTTCTTGAATCGTGGAAACAAGTGTGTAAGCACTTCGATTTCCCTTTATTGCAATTTCATCACCGCCCGAGGTTATGGCGCGTGTTTTGTGCTTTGAGTCCTTGACCATACCAAAGACGGGCACTTGAATGTTCATTCGGCTTAAAACCTCAAGCACCGCCGACAACTGACCCTTACCGCCATCTAGCAAAATCAAATCAGGCAACTGTCCGAAGCCGTCCTCGGTTTCGGTATTTTTGTATTCGGTGAAACGGCGTTCAACCACTTCGGCCATTGAACGGAAATCGTCCTGCCCCGAAAAAGATTTTATTTTGAACTTGCGGTACGAAGGTTTATAAGGTTTGCCGTCCTTAAACACAACCATACCCGCAACATTATCCTCACCTGCGGTGTTTGAAATGTCATAAGATTCAATAAATTTAGGCGGTTTCGGCAAATTCAAAAGCCTTGCCAACTCATCAAGACCTGCAGTTTGACCCAAGTGTCGGCCAAGATGCTGTGCCAAGCGTTCCGAAGCATTATTACGGCACATGGTTACAAGATGCTCTTGCGATCCGCGTTCAGGTACTGCAATCATAACATTTGTGCCTCGTTTTTCGGAAAGCCATTTTTCAAGCAATTCCTTATCCTCAATATCACCGTCAACAGCAACACGAGGTGGTATATTATCACGCATGGTGTAATATCTGCGCAAAAACTCTGCTCTTGCAGATGCGAGGTCATCCTGCGAATCAATTATAAATTCTTCACGGTCACATAGTTTGCCATCTTGAAATTGGAATACCTCAAAGCAAGCGGCAGTATCAGCCGAAGCCAAGGCAATAATATCCTGCCTTTTATAAACCGAGCTATATATCTTCTGACGATCGTTGATTTTTTCAATAGCGGTAATTCGGTCACGCAATCTTGCCGCTTTTTCAAACTGCAGATTCTCAGCAGCTTTTTCCATTTCTTCACGCAAGACCGAAACCGACTGCGATGAACCACCCTTTAAGAAATCGACCGCTGATTTCACCGACTCACGGTACTCGGTCGCCGAAAGCTTACCGCAACAAGGTGCAGAGCAGTTCTTAATATGAAAATTCAAGCAAGGTCTACCCTTTTTGTTGATACACTCGGGAAAACTCTTTCCGCAGTGAGGCAAACGAAAGATTTTTCGCACCTCATCCACCGTTTGGTTTACCACAAAGCCCGAAACATAAGGCCCGATATACTCGGCGTTTTTATCATCGGTATCAAAAGAAGCCGAAACGGTCGGCCACTCACCCTTTGTGACCTTGATATAATGATACCCTTTATCATCCTTCAAAAGTATGTTGTACTTCGGTTTATGTTGCTTTATCAAAGAGCATTCAAGCACCAAAGCCTCAAATTCACTGTCGCAGATGATATACTCAAAATCGAAGACATTAGAGACCATTCGTCTGACCTTATCGCTATGTTGATTACCCGCGCCAAAGTATTGAGAAACGCGATTTTTGAGTTTTTTAGCCTTACCGACATAAATTATCTCACCCGATTTTGCGTGCATAATATACACACCGGGTAACATCGGCAATTTCATCGATTTTTCGCGCAATCGCTTAATTCGCTCGTCGGTCATAACGGTCTCCTTTCAATAAAATTTTAATTAAAACAACCGTAAAACGGTTACACACTCAAATGATACGCCATTCGAGGAGATTTGCCCTCCCACGGAGCAAAAACATAAATCGTGCCACAATATTTGAAGCCCAAATTGGTCAAAACCTTTTGCATAGTTATATTTTTCTCATGCGTATCAATTTTAACATTATTTGTGTACTTCAATGCAAGCTCAACCGCTGCTTTTACAACGCCTTTAACCTTTCCCGAGGATGCAATGCGATGAATAACATAATAAGGTTCGTTGTTTAGCCATTCACCCTCAATTTCCAAATATGTTTCATCGGGTCCAGATTCCATTAAGAAAACACCCTCAACCGAGCCATCACAATCAGCAACATAAAGTCGTCCTAGCTCAATATCCTCACGAATGAGGTGCTCATAAGGGTATTCTGTTCCCCATTGGTTGGGATTACCGTTTTGCCTCATGTATTCTCTGGCATTTGCATAGATTGCAAGACAACGGTCTATATCACTTTTTAACGCTTTTCTTATTATCATAAAAACTCCCAAATCCATCACCCGAACACTTCTGCTGCGGCGACAATTTTCAATTTGTCACTATCAAGCTTATCCCTGCCATAAGCATCAAGGAAACGATCATAATAATTGTTGGTGTGCAGATTAAACCACAAAGTCCAGGTCGCCCAGAACAAATCAATATGCCTGTCACCCACACCGCTGTTACCAAGGTCAATAAAGCCCGAAAAGCGCCAATTATCAAGCACAACATTCGGCAGGCAGTAGTCACCGTGAATCAACACTTCGTTTGTCAAAAGATGTTTACCCTCTTGAAGCACCTTATAAGCCTCCTCGGCTGAATGGTAACCAAAGCTATCGGGAAAATTTGATTTATCAAAATTATCGGTGCGATAGTTTTCCTCTGCTAATGCTATATATTCAGAAATTCTGTCTTTTACGAGACAATCGGAACACTCAGTTTCGTGAAGCTCACGCAGGATTTCGGCATAAGTATCACAAAGTCTTTTAGGGTCATCAAGATAATGCCTAAAAGTGCAATCCTCACCCTTTACAGCTACGGTCAGCAACCAATCTTTATCCTCTGATATATAGTCAACAACCTCAGTACCAAGAGCCTTCTTATGGAAATAATCGGTCATTAAAGCCTCTCTAAAAAGAGTGCTTTTAGGTGCGGTTTTCAAATAAAACCCACAATCTTTATCAATGAAATAAACCTTAGCCTCATGCGAACACGAACTATCGTAAACAGTACTATTATTTAAGATATTATTAAATCTTTCCGGTATTTCGTTATATGAATCAAGTTTAACTCTTTTCAAAGTATAATCCTCAAATCGTAGCACTCTCTTTTTAAATTTTTTCGTTTTCGCATCTAACTAATTTCACAACACATTCAACATGCTCGGTGTGCGGGAACATATCAACGGGTTGTATTCTTCTCACTCTATACCCTTTTCTTGTCAAGAAAGAAAGGTCGCGTGCCAAGGTTTCGGGATTGCAGGAAACATAAACAACTTTTTCGGGCGATAATTCAACCAAACAATGCAAAAATTCAAGGCTTGCACCGGCTCTTGGTGGGTCCATTATGACAACATCGAAATTCTCACCCTTGCGTGCAGACTTTACCATAAACTTGCCTGCGTCATCCTCAAAAAACTCAATGTTTTTGACATTGTTCAGTTCGGCATTGACTTTGGCGTCATTTACCGCATCGGGGTTGAGTTCAACACCGACCACTTTGCCTGCTTTTTGAGAAGCAATTATACCGATAGTGCCCGTTCCGCAATAGGCATCAAGCACCTTTTCGGTGCCGTTAAGGTCTGCGAAATCAAGAGCCTTGTTATACAAAACCTCGGTTTGTGTTGGGTTTATTTGATAAAACGCTTTGGGTGAAATTCTGAAACGGAAACCGCAAAGGTCTTCCTCAATATAACCGTTACCATAAAGCACACGGCTGTTTTCACCCAAAATAAGACTCGTGAACTTATTGTTCACATTCTGAACAACAGTAGTAATCTCAGGATGGCGAGAAAGCAAAGCGTTGACAAACTGCGATTCTTTCGAAAACTCCATTTGAGCTGTTACAAGCACCACCATAATCTCGCCGCTTGAAAAGCCTCTTTTAATAAGAACATGGCGCAAAAAGCCCTTCATTGTAACATCATTAAAGGCACGAAGCTTGAAGCTTTTGAGCAGTTTTCTGATAGTCACAATAATCTCATCGGCCTTTTCATCCTCGATAAGACAACTGTCAACGGGGACAATATTATGAGTTGACGATTGATAAACACCCGAAATTATCTCACCCTTGCGTTCACCGAAAGCCGCCTGCACCTTGTTGCGGTAATGATAAGGGTTTTCCATGCCGATAATCTCATTAACATGGTGGTATTTACCCAATAATTTTATAACCTTGACCTGCTTAAAGCTCAACTGCTTTTCGTAGGTCAAATTTTGTATCTGACACCCACCGCATTTTTTACGGTGAGGACATTTTAAATTCAATTCGCTCATATTATCCTCTCAAACTTCTTAGAACAAATCAACATCAACATTGTATGTATCATCAATAAGTTTAAAGTTCACTTTATGTTCTTGGGCTAGTTCTAAAATACGGTTATTATCCCGAACCAAATCATCAACCGTGCAATCGTCAAACATCCGTTTTTCGATTACGCTTTCATATCTCTTTATATCATCAAAATGATTTTTGATATAATTTTCGGTCATTATAAGACAGATGTATTTTATATTTTCCAAATACTCATTTGTGAAACCAACCGCCCAATCAAACGGAATATAACACCCTTCAACAATCAAATTTTGATTGTTTTCAATAGCTGTCTTTATCATTTCGCGTGCAATCGGCCACAGTAAATCGGTGAGTTCTTCGTCACTGCTGTATGGGGTGAGATTGGTGTTATTACTGCGAATCAATCCCATCTTCAAATGGTCTAAAGACAGATAAGGATATTTATATTTTTCAAGCAATTTTTGAGCAAGAGCCGTTTTTCCCGTGTGGGATGCACCTGTAATCAAAATAATCATTTATATCTCCTAAAAAGCCGAAAATCATAATTTGCCCGACAATCAGTTTTGAACTTATTAAACCTCTTACCGACTCAAAAGCACAACGGTTTCGACGTGTCCTGTTCTTGGGAACATATCAAAGGTTGCACACTTTACGGTATCGTATCCCATTTCCTTGAACAGCTTGCAATCTCTTGCCAAGGTTGCAGGATCGCACGAAACATAGACAACTTTTTTCGGTGCAAAGTCCTGTGTTATAGTCTTTATAAGATCGGCATCGCAACCCTTTCTCGGAGGGTCAACTATGATAACATCGGGCTTTACACCGTCATTTTTAAGTTTTTCGGCAGCCTTGGCCGCATCACCACAGAAAAACTCGGTATTCTCAAAACCGTTGATTTCAGCATTGAACTTTGCATCCTCAATAGCTTCGGGAATAATCTCAACGCCGATAATTTTCTTTGCCTTTTCGGCCATTGAAAGACCAATAGTACCTGCACCGCAATAAAGGTCAAGCACCGTTTTACCGTTTGGCTCGGCATACTCTGCCGCCTTTTCATATAACTTTTCGGCAACATCGTGATTGACTTGATAGAACGACAAGGGATTGATTCTAACCTTTACGCCGCAAAGAATGTCGGTGATATGGTCATTTCCAAAAACGGTATGACATTTATCACCCATTATTACATTGGTTTTGGCCTTGTTGATATTAAGAACAACCGATTTAAGATTTTCACCAAAAACCGATTTCATACCATCGATAAAGTCGCACAAATTCGGCAAACTATCACCATTTATAACAAGGCAAACCATTATTTCACGCGTTTGGACAGCTTTTCTGAAATAAATATGGCGGACAAGACCTTTATTTAACTCCTCGTCATAAACCGAGATGTTGTTTTTAAGCAAAAATTCTTTGAAAACAGCAACAGCTTTAGAAAATTCTTCGGGTTGTAAAGCGCAATCGGGACAATCCACTACGCGGTGGCTATGTCCTGCAAAAAAGCCAATTTTAAGTTCACCTTTTTCCAAGTTCACGGGATACTGTGCCTTGTTGCGATAACCAGACTCCGACAGACCGACAATAGGCTCAAATTCGGGCTCAACAGTACCGATTCTTTTAAGATTATTTTTGACATTGTTTTCTTTTATTTCGAGTTCCTTTTTATAATCAATATGACGGAAACTGCATCCTCCACACTTGGGGTATGAACCGCAATTCGCATCAACACGGCACTCTGAAGGAGTGATGATTTTAGAAATTTTGGCAAAAGCACAGTTGGGTTTAACCTTCAAAATATGTGCCTCAACCTCATCACCGGTAACAGCGGAATCGACAAAAACAGTCAACCCATCGCACTTGCCGACACCGGCACCGAGTAAGGTTGTGTCAATAATTTTTAAATTGATTAAATCGTTCTTTTTCATAAATTATCCTTTGAATAAAAAAGTATCTTCAGTCAAAAATAAACTCGAAAAGGAGTGATAAAAAATGTTTGATAAACTGTGTCTTATTCTTTTAATCATCGGCGGACTCAACTGGGGCGGAATCGGACTTTTCCAGTTTGACCTAGTTGCATGGATTTTTGGCGGTCAGGATGCTCTTTTGAGCCGAATCGTTTACACACTTGTTGCCCTTTCGGCAGTTTGGTGCATTTCGCTTTTGTTCCGCGACAACACCGAAGCCGGAGACAGTAACGATATGGATATGCCTATACCCGGCGGTTCGCGCTAAGAACCCGTCAATCAAACACTAAGTGTTTGCCAGCCCCCTTTAACAAGGGGGCCTTTAAACGATATAGATATAATGTTACTACCTCTTAGGTTCCCATCGGCCCTTGGCCTTGAAAGCTTTTGGCTTTTGAACCTTTCCTTTTTGAGGTTTTTTATTATTTTGATTATTGGATCGATTGCCGTAACCGGGTACATTTATAAGGCAATCGGGACCTGCACCGATAAGGTCGGTTCTTCCGCAATCCTTCAAAGCCTTTAAAACAATGGCTTTGTTTTCGGGCTTGAAATACTGCAAAAGTGCCCTTTGTTCGGCCTTTTGTGAAGGAGTTTTAGGCACAAAAACATGATCCATTGTATATGGGTCAAGCTCGGTATAGTACATACAGGTTGAAATAGTACCCGGAGTGGGGTAAAAATCCTGCACCTGTTCGGGTCGCATTTTATTTTGCTTTAAGAACAAAGCCAACTCAATAGCATCACTCATTTTGCAACCGGGATGGCTTGACATGAGGTAAGGAACAAGGTACTGCTCCTTGCCTATTTGCTTGGTTATATTATAGAATTTTTTAACAAATCGGCGGTATGCCTCGATATGCGGTTTTCCCATCTTATCAAGCACCGCATCGGAACAATGCTCGGGAGCAACCTTCAACTGACCGCTGACATGGTGCTGGACTAATTCATGGAAAAATTCGTCGTTTTTATCCTCTAACAGATAATCAAAACGGATTCCCGAACGGATAAAAACCTTCTTAACACCTTTGATAGCTCTAATCTTTCGCAACATTTCAAGGTATTCGGTGTGGTCACACTCCAAGTTTTTGCAAGGTGTCGGTGCCAAACACTTTTTACCCTTACAAAGACCGTTTTCAATCTGCTTTTGGCAAGACACTTGACGGAAATTAGCAGTAGGACCACCAACATCGTGAATATAACCCTTAAAATGAGGATTTTTAGTCAAAAGTTCAACCTCATCCAACACTGATTTTTCACTTCTGACCGCAATCTGTCGACCTTGGTGATAGGCTATTGAACAGAAATTGCAGGCACCAAAGCAACCGCGGTTATGAGTCACCGAAAACTCAACCTCTTTAATTGCAGGAACACCGCCCATTGACTCATACATCGGGTGATAGTATCTCTCATACGGCAATGCGTAAACGGCATCCAATTCCTCGGTCGTCAGCACGCGCATAGGTCTATTCTGCACAACATAAATATTGCCATGCTTTTGAACAATGCGTTTGCCTCTTACCGAATCCTGTTCGTCATACTGAACTCTGCAAGCATTGGCATAACTGCGTTTTGATGACTTACATTCTTCAAAAGACGGAACAGTTAAGGCATTGATACCAACCACCGAATCGGTTTTATAAGCCGTACCGTCAATATCGGTCAACTGTGATATATGCTCACCTGCCGCCAATCGGTCGGCAATTTCTTTTGTTTGCAATTCGCCCATTCCAAAACTCAACAAATCGGCATCGGAATCAATCAAAACCGACGGCATTACGCTATCCGACCAATAGTCATAATGAGCAAAACGGCGCAGAGAAGCCTCTACGCCGCCGATAATCAGCGGAATATCCCCATAAACCTTGCGAACGAGTTTTGAGTACACGGTAACGGCACGGTCTGGTCTTAAACCTGCTTTCGCACCGGGTGAATACATATCCTCGCTACGCGGCTTTTTTGCGGCAGTATAATGTGCCACCATAGAGTCGATATTGCCGGAATTGACCATAAAGCCCAATCGAGGACGACCGAAAACAGTAATACTGCGTTCATTTTTCCAATCGGGCTGTGAAATAATACCCACCTTATAACCGTTGCTTTCAAGCACGCGGGATATAATGGCAGTACCAAAGGAAGGATGGTCGACATAAGCGTCACCCGTAATGATGACGAAATCGACCTCATCCCACCCTCTATTTAACATATCTTTTTTACAAACGGGAAGAAAACCGTTATTCATCGTCCGAACTACCTGCTTTTCTCTCTAACAACTGTTCCTTGGTTATCAATACCTGACGGGGTTTGGAGCCTTCGTAAGGACCTACGACTCCCCTTTCCTCCATCATATCAATGATACGTGCGGCACGGGCGTAACCCAAGCGCAATCTTCTCTGCAAAAGCGAGGTTGATGCTTGTCCCGCTTCAACAACACACTCAATAGCATCATCAAGCATCGGATCTGCGTCATCATCCACTCTATCTTCAGGGAGCCCGCTTTTAGCCGCCTTTTCCTTGGCTGCCTGACGCTCAATCTCGTTAATAACATCCTCGTCGTATTCGTTCTTGTGATCGCTCTTTAGGTACTGAACAACCTTTTCAACCTCGGAGTCACTTACAAAGCAACCCTGAATACGCTCGGGCTTAATAGCACCTGTCGGGAAGAACAGCATATCGCCCTTACCCATAAGTTTTTCAGCGCCACCTACATCAATGATGGTACGGCTATCAACCTGCGAGGAAACAGCAAATGCAACACGTGTGGGAATATTAGCCTTAATAAGACCCGTAACAACATCGACCGACGGACGCTGGGTTGCAACAATAAGGTAAATACCTGCGGCACGGGCCTTTTGAGCCAAGCGGCAAATAGAATCTTCAACTTCACCGGGTGCGGTCATCATAAGGTCGGCCAACTCGTCGATGATGATGACCATCTGAGGCATCTTCATCAAATCGTCACGCTTTTCGGCAAGCTCATTAAAGCCTGCAAGGTTACGAACATCATTTTCGGCAAAGAGCTTATATCTCTTTTCCATTTCCAAAACGGCCCAGCCAAGTGCACCTGCGGCCTTTCTCGGGTCGGTAACAACAGGAACTATCAAGTGAGGGATACCGTTATAAATACCCAATTCAACAACCTTGGGGTCAATAAGCAAGAGCTTGACCTCATCGGGAGAAGCCTTGTAGAGAATACTCATAATAATTGAGTTGATACATACCGATTTACCCGAACCTGTGGCACCTGCAATAAGTCCGTGAGGCATTTTTGCAATATCGGCAATCCTCTGTTCACCCGAAATATCCTTACCCAAAGCAACCGAAAGCTTGGATTTAGATGCCGAGAAGGTCTGCGAATCGATAATCTCTCTGATCTTAACAATACTTGTGTTTTTATTGGGAACCTCAATACCAACGGCAGGTTTATTGGGGATAGGAGCCTCAATTCTGACACCTGAGGTAGCAAGGTTCATAGCAATATCGTTGGCAAGATTGGTAATCTTACTAATCTTAACACCTGCGGCAGGCTGAAGCTCATATCGTGTTACCGAAGGTCCACGGCTGATATTAATAATTCTTGATTCAACACCGAAGCTACGCAAGGTGTCAACCAGCAGTGTTGCAGTTGACTCAAGTTCAGATGTGATATTCTGTGCACTCTCGGGCGGAACCTCGGAAAGCAAAGAAATAGGCGGATACTTATACTCCATAGCACCTGTATCGACAGTAATAGCACTGCCTTCAGGCACAGTAAACTCAATTGGCTTTGACTTTTCCTCGGTCGTGTTATTGACTTTACTAATAAGATCCAAAAGCTCACCGCTATTATTCTCATCGGGCATTTCTTCGTCGGCACGCTCAGAAACAGCGGCAGCAGTTGCTTCAACATCAGGTTTGGTCGGAGCTGCTGCTTTTACGGGAGATTTTTTAGAGCTTGAACGGATATCAACAGGCGCAGTCTCTTTATCAAGCCCGCGATATTTGGCGATAACATTCTGACGGTGCTCCTCGGGAGAAAGCTCGTCCTCATCATCAGGTTCGGAATCGGAATCAAGCGGAATATCGACATTAACTCTCCTTCTTTCAGCACGCTGCTCATAAGCCTCTTCAACCTTTTTCTCAAGCTTTTTGGCAGGATCGGTAACAGCCTTGAAAAGAGAAATAAGAGTTGTTCCTGTCATAAGCATAAGCGTTGCGAAAATAAGAAGCAAGCAAACTATCCAAGCACCGGGTTTATCAAATAGTGCGAACATGGGATAACCCAACAAAGCACCGAAGACACCGGTTGAGGCATGACCCTTAAACCATGCAATTTTAAAGCTTTGACCGTATGTTGCAACATTAGGTGCGATAGCCAAAATGTGCACAAAGGTTGAAACCAACATCAAAAAAACAAACAATTCAATTATGTACACAAGCGGTTTTCCGCGCAGTTTATCAAGTGCCAAATACACTGAAGTAACCGCCAACAAAACAGGAACAACATATCCAAAAAATCCAAATGTTCCCAAAACAAAATTATGTATTGCAAGCCAACCTCCCGAACCGCGCACTATTGCCGCAATAAACAACAATAATGAAACAGTAAACATAAGGACAGATATCACTTGTTTTTTTGCAGATGACGACTCTACATTAACCTCGGCTTGCTTGTTTGTACTTATTTTAGCCGATGTGCTCTTTTTGGATTTTTTTGCCATTCTTTTGAATCTCCTTAAATTAAAAAATCTTTTATGTACAAGGCGTTTTCACGCCTTTTCTATCATGTTGTAAAGCTCTGCGATAACATCCGACAGACCGCCTATTTTATCAATAAGACCGCAATCGACCGCCATTTTGCCGTCAAGCACCGAACCCATATCGGTTGCAAGTTCATCGGTGTTCATCATAAACTTTGAGAATTTTTCTTCCGACACCTTTGAATTTTTAACAACAAAATCAGTGATACGCTTTTGCATACGTTCAAAATAGTTCAAGGTCTGCGGAACTCCAAGTACCAATCCGGTTGTTCTGACGGGATGCACCGTCATAGTGGCCGAAGGAACGATGAATGAACACCTTGCCGATACCGCCAAAGGTACACCGATTGAATGACCTCCGCCCAAAACCAAAGAAACTGTAGGTTTTGACATGGTACTTATCATTTCGGCAAGAGCAAGACCCGCTTCAACATCGCCACCAACAGTGTTGAGTATGATCATCATACCTTCTATTTTCGGGTCTTCCTCAACAGCAACAAGCTGTGGGATAACATGCTCATACTTGGTTGTTTTAGTATCCTCAGGCAAGCATCCGTGACCCTCAATCTGCCCTATCACGGTAAGACAATGGATACAGTGCTTTCCTCCGTTGGGAGTAACCGACCCGGAACGCTTTATTTGATCCCAAACATCATTATTTTCAGGTGCAGTGGGATTGGACTTTGAGTTATCGGGGCTATTATTTTGTGAAAACATAAAACCACTCCAAAAAAATTGTTTTATGTTATCATTCCACAAAATAGGCATAAGTATACATGATTATAATACCACCTATTGTGCTACAATTCAAGTAAATTTTCAAATATATTTATTATTTTAAATACACGCAGGGTCACGGAAAATTATTCCGAAATTATCGCAAATACATTTGGCTGTCGTAACAGCAAATTTATATAAGTTTTCGGAATTATCACATCTTCCCAAAGAGTTTGAAAATCTGATATTATCCACAACAACCGGCGAATATTTCTTCAAGAAATGACCATCGTCAAGCCCATTTACAAACACAATCTTTTTGAAGTCCTCTTCCCTCTTATTGCGCAAGCGTGATGCTATTCGAAACGAAACCGAAGCATTAGAGGTTGAATCGGTATAGATGAATGAGATATCTGACGATTTTATATCACAACACGAAAAGAACGGCACATAGATCAGATTATCTGTCGTGCAACCGTTTATAGAATACATCTTTTCGGGTGATGAAGGCTTAATGCTTTCACACGTTATGCTGTTGTAACGCAAAATACCTTTAAGAAGAGGAATGTAAATATCGCTCAATTCAACTAAAACACTTGAATCCAAACACATTTCCGGGTCGGAATATCCTCCCAGAATCAAAACAGAAATCACAAAAACCACCTCAACACATTTTATGCGCGAAGGTGGTTTTTGCTTTTATACTGTTGCCTTTTGTTTAAACTTAAACTCGCCGTCTGAATATTCACAGACAACAAAGTCTCCGTTTTTAATGCTTGAGTCAAGTATTTTCTCACTCAAAATATCTTCAATGCGAGATTGAATTGCCCTTCTCAATGGACGCGCACCGTAAACGGTGTCAAATCCCGAATCAGCAATTTCCGATACGGCAGACGCATCAAATTCGACAGTAATATTAAGGTCAAGCAATCTCTTTTTCAATTGTCCGAGCATCTTTTCGGCTATTTCGCAAATTTCATCTTTAGAAAGCTTGGTGAACACAATAATGTCGTCGACACGATTCAAAAACTCGGGTCTGAAGGCTGATTTCAGTTCATTTAAGACCTTTTCCTTTTGGTTGGTTTCTTCGATAGAATCACCAAATCCCAAGGATTGCTTTTTCTCGGTCAGATGACGTGCACCGATATTGGATGTCATAATAATTACGGTGTTCTTAAAATCAACAGTTCTGCCTTGAGAATCGGTCAAGCGTCCATCCTCTAAAATCTGCAAAAGAATATTAAACACATCAGGGTGAGCTTTTTCAATCTCATCAAACAAAACCACTGAATAAGGTGCACGGCGAATTTTTTCGGTCAGCTGACCGCCTTCGTCAAAACCCACATATCCCGGAGGCGAGCCAATAAGACGTGAAACCGTGTGTTTTTCCATATATTCTGACATATCAAGGCGTACAATTGCGTTTTCACTGCCAAACATAGCCTCCGCAAGTGCTTTACAAAGTTCGGTTTTACCGACAC